>JBIJCF010000002.1:0-164833 GCA_044344795.1 Bacteroidia bacterium
GGACAATTGGGCTTAGGAACGGATACCGGATATACTTTGGTCTTGCCTCCTGCTGAATATCAGGCCATGCGTGACGGGCAATATTTTTTGCCCAACCCGACACAAAGTAAAAAGCCTTACGCTACACTTAGTGATGCGGTGTTGATTGATCGCATGGGAAGAATTAGAGGATACTACAATATTCGTTACGCAGCAGACATCAAGAAAATGAAAGAAGATTTGCGACATGTGTTGTTCCGCGATGAATCGGTGAAGACCATCGAAGAAACTAAAGTTGAACAGAGACGCTAATTTCACATGAAGCTTCTTGTATTATGTACTGCCGCTATTTCGATCATCTTAGTCTCATGCGGATCAGAAAATCCTGAAAATCCAGGTGTTGTATCGAATAAGGGCGGTGTTGAACGCTTGATGAAATATTATCCTTTGCCGGATCATACGCCCGAGAAACCGCATTATCATACTATTCCGGTAGATACATTCCAGGCACACACGGGAAGCGTTTTTGTAACCGATCGTTTGAAAGGTGTTGTAACGGTCAGCGATTTTTTCTTTGCAGAATGCGGCGGTATTTGCCCCAAAATGTCGTCACAATTAGAGCGTGTTCAAGCCGCTTTTAAAAACAAAAAAGACTTTCGAATTGTTTCTTATACTGTAGATCCCGAAAGCGATTCCGTTGCAGCACTGCAGGAATATGCTTTCGGATATCAAGCTGACACTGCTATGTGGAATTTTGTTACCGGCAAGAAAAAGAACTTGTATGATCTCGCACGTCACGGGTACTTTCTTCCTGTTGAGCCCGGCAATGGCGATTCGGAAGATTTTATTCATAGTGACCAGTTTGTATTAACTGATCGTAATGGAATTATCCGCGGTTATTATACCGGAACAGACAGCACTGCAGTTGATAGCTTGATTCAAGATATTCGATTCCTGTTAAACGAGAAATAACATGTTACAACCAACCTTATCCAAAAACGACCCTAAAGCAAAGCTTTTAATTTGGGTGTTCAGTTTCGTAGTATTTGCTGCTGTTGTGGTACTGGGCAAAGTAAAACTGGAAGTGGATCTTGGCTTTGATGTCCACATCTTTGCGAAGATCAACGCAGTTTTGAATTCTGCTGTTGCGGTTTTGTTGGTTTGGGCATTAGTTGCTGTTAAAGGCAAGAATTATGAGCTCCACAAAAAGATAATGTTGAGCGCTATGGTATTGTCCATCTTGTTTTTGGTCTCTTACATTGCGCATCATTTGTTAAGCGGCGACACACGTTTCGGTGATGTGAATCATGATGATATTGTAGATGATGCAGAATTGGCCGCAGTCAGCGCGGTTCGTATGTTTTATTACATCATCTTGATTACACATATTTTCCTGGCTGCGATCATTCTACCGTTCATTCTTTTTACTGCATATCGCGGATTAACGGGAGAGTATGCCGCGCACAAAAAATTATCGAAAATTACTTGGCCGATCTGGCTTTATGTTTCTTTAACGGGGCCGGTAGTGTATTGGATGATTTCACCTTATTACGGTTAAATAAACGTCGTAACTTTGTAGTGTTATGAAACGCTTTATTCTTGCTTTCACTTTTGTTGTTCTTGCCATATCCGCGCAAGCGCAATGTTCTATGTGTAAGGCAACGGTAACCAACAATAATGGCGGTTTGAATATGGGTGCAGGTATCAATGACGGCATCATTTACCTCATGATCATTCCTTACATCATTCTCATGATTTTCTTCCGTAAGCGAATCGTGAGCGGATTTCGTCAATTGCTGGCACTCTGGAAATAACAGATTCACTTTATTATTATCTTTGTCCTGTTCTTTCACATTGCTTATCAAGAAAGGCTGAGGGATAGCGCCCGTTGAAGCCTTGGCAACCCCTTAGGGAAGGTGCCAACTCGCACTCCACGTTTGGAGATAGATAAGTCATGAGTAATCGATTTGATTCGCGATCCCTCTTGACTTTGCAAGCGGGATTTTTTGTTTTATCACAATGTGCGAACATAGTTTATGAACGACATCAAATCGCAACTCGAAAAACGAGTACTGATCATTGACGGTGCAATGGGCACCATGATTCAACGTTATAATTTAACGGAAGCCGACTATCGTGGCGAGCGTTTCAAAGACTGGCCGCACGATCTGAAAGGCAATAACGATTTACTCGTGCTCACGCAGCCTGCCATCATAGAAGAAATACATCGTCAATATCTTGATGCAGGTGCTGATATCATTGAAACAAATACGTTCAATGCGCAACGCATTTCTATGGCCGACTATCACATGGAAAGTTTGTCGTATGAAATGAATGTTGCTGCTGCACAAATTGCACGACGTGCTGCAGATGCATTTAACGCAAAAACGCCACAACAGCCGCGTTACGTTGCAGGCGCTATTGGGCCAACAAACAGAACGGCGTCTTTATCGCCTGATGTGAATGATCCGGGCTTTCGTGCGATTTCGTTTGATGATTTAGTAGGAGCGTATCTTGAACAAGCCAAAGGATTGGTAGAAGGTGATGTTGATTTGTTTCTGATTGAAACGATTTTCGATACGCTCAATGCAAAAGCTGCTCTGTTTGCCGTGCAGACGTTGTGTGAAGAGCTGGGAAGGAAAATTCCGGTGATGGTTTCCGGTACAATTACCGATGCCAGCGGAAGAACATTGTCGGGACAAACTACGGAAGCATTTTTGAATTCTGTTGCGCACGTTGATTTGTTGAGTGTGGGATTGAACTGCGCGTTGGGCGCTCCGCAGATGCGTCCGTTTTTGGAAGAGTTGGCGAATAATGCTCCGTTTTATGTGAGTTGTTATCCGAATGCAGGATTGCCGAATCAGTTTGGTGAATACGATGAATCGCCGGAGCAAATGGGCGAGCACATTCGCGATTTCTTGAAATGTAATTTCGTGAATATCATCGGAGGCTGCTGCGGAACTACGCCGGATCACATTCGTCGTATCGCTGAGGTGGCGCGCGGTGAACGTCCTCGCAGCGTTCCTTACTTGGAGCCGTACATGAAGTTGTCGGGGCTTGAGCCTGTGACGTTACGACCTGAAAGTAATTTCATGAACGTAGGCGAACGCACCAATGTAACAGGTTCGAAAAAATTCGCCCGATTAATTAAGGAAGAAAAATACGACGAAGCATTAGCTATTGCACGCGATCAAGTTGAAGGAGGAGCACAAGTCATTGACATCAACATGGATGAAGGCATGTTGGATGCTGTTGCTGCCATGACACGATTTTTGAATTTGATCGCAGCAGAACCTGACATCGCTCGTGTACCGATCATGCTTGACTCTTCCAAGTTTCATGTTATTGAAGCAGGACTAAAGTGTGTGCAAGGCAAGGCCATCGTCAATTCAATTTCATTGAAAGAAGGTGAAGCGGAATTTATTCGCCAGGCGAAGTTGATCAAGAAATATGGTGCGGCGGTAATTGTGATGGCATTTGACGAAAAGGGACAAGCAGATACGTACGAGCGTCGCATTGAAATTTGTAAGCGCGCTTACGATGTGTTGGTGAATGAAGTTCATTTCCCGGCAACGGATATTATTTTCGACCCGAATATTTTCCCGGTTGCAACGGGTATGGATGAACATCGCCGCAATGCGCTTGATTTTTTCTTAGCGACAAAGTGGATTAAAGAAAACCTTCCTCATGCTAAAGTGAGCGGCGGTGTAAGTAATGTAAGCTTCTCTTTCCGTGGTAATGATCATGTGCGCGAAGCTATTCATGCGGCATTCTTGTATCACGGCATTCAACACGGCATGGATATGGGAATTGTTAATCCTTCCCAGTTGATCGTGTATGATGAGATTCCGAAGGAATTGTTGGAATTGGTAGAAGACGTATTGTTGGATCGTCGTGAGGATGCCACAGAGCGCTTGATTACTTATGCGGAGAAAGTAAAAGGCGAAGGAGCTTCAGTAAAAAATGTGAAGGATGAAGAATGGCGCAAGTTGCCGGTGAAAGAGCGCATAACACATTCATTGGTGAAAGGTATTACCGACTTCATCGATGAAGACATGGAGGAGTGCAGAAACTTATACGCGCGCTCATTGGAAGTTATTGAAGGTCCGTTGATGGATGGAATGAATGTGGTAGGAGATTTATTCGGTGCCGGAAAAATGTTTTTGCCACAAGTTGTGAAGAGTGCTCGTGTGATGAAAAAGGCAGTAGCCTACTTAACACCGTTTTTGGAAGCAGAAAAAGTGCAAGGTGAAAGTAAGGCAGCCGGAAGAGTACTAATGGCAACCGTTAAAGGCGATGTACACGATATCGGTAAAAATATTGTGGGTGTGGTTTTAGCGTGTAATAATTATGAAATTATCGACATGGGCGTGATGGTGCCGGCCGATAAGATTTTAGAAACAGCGCGAAAAGAAAATGTAGACGTCATCGGATTAAGCGGATTGATTACGCCGTCTTTGGATGAAATGGTTCACGTTGCCAAGGAAATGGAGCGACAAGGATTTACCATTCCTTTGTTAATTGGAGGTGCTACAACTTCTAAAGTACACACCGCAGTGAAAATAGAACTGCACTATTCGCATCCTGTGGTGCATGTGAATGATGCATCGCGCAGTGTGCCGGTGGTAGGCTCGTTAATTTCCAAAGATCAGCGTGATAGTTTTGTAGCCGGTGTTAAAGATGAGTATGCGAAAGTACGTGAACACAATGCCCGTGCACAAGGGCAGAATAAGTTCATCAGTATGCAGCAAGCCCGTGCCAATAAGTTTCCGATAGATTGGGATGCCTCACAATTCACGACGCCGTCATTTACGGGAACAAAAGTATTTGAAGATTATCCGTTGGAGGAATTGGTTCCTTATATCGACTGGACTCCGTTTTTCCACAGTTGGGAAATGAAAGGCAGTTATCCGAAAATTCTGGACGATCCGGAACGCGGCATTGAAGCACGTAAGTTGTTTGATGATGCACAACGCATGCTATCTGCAATTGTGAAGGAACGTTGGTTAAGTGCAAAAGCGGTGATCGGATTCTGGCCGGCGAACACGGTGAACGATGACGACATGGAAGTTTACGCGAACGATGATCGCAGCAATTTAATTGCGAAGTTTCATGCCATTCGTCAGCAAACACAAAAGCCGGAAGGTTATTATAACGTGGCGATTTCAGATTTTTTGGCTCCAAAAGGTAAGCGCGATTATATTGGCGGTTTCGCTGTATGTACCGGATATGGCGTGGATGAGAAGGTTGTTGAGTTCGAAAAAAATCATGACGATTACAATGCCATTTTATTAAAAGCATTAGCCGATCGTTTAGCAGAGGCATTGGCAGAACGTATGCACGAGCGTGTGCGTAAAGAGTTTTGGGGTTATGCTAAAGAGGAGCATTTCAATAACGAAGAGTTGATTAAGGAAATGTATCATGGCATTCGCCCCGCTCCGGGATATCCTGCTCAGCCCGATCACACGGAGAAAGACACGCTGTTCCGTTTGTTAGATGCTGAAAATAAAATCGGTTTGCATTTAACAGAGAGTAAAGCAATGGTGCCAACAGCCGCGGTGAGCGGGTTGTATTTCGCGCACAAGGACGCACATTATTTCGGTGTCGGGAAAATTAATACTGAACAAGTACACGACTACGCGCAACGCAAGGGCATGAGCAATGAAGATGCGGAGAAGTGGTTAGGGCCTGTCATAGGCTAGTATTTCCTGAAGTGAATTAGTTTCGTATCCCATCATATTATGCAACACTGTTTGAAATACGTTTTCAAATAGTTGTTGCATTTCTCAATTGTCTTTTCTTCCTTTGTCTTTCATTACTCATTATGAGCAACGTAAATACATACATGTATTGGCCTAACCGCAGCGTCATTATTGGCCGCTGGGGCTGTTGCTTTATGATGGCCGGTAATCGTTCGTAATCGGACACCCGGCACGCTTTCCAAATTCCATTTTCTTTTTCAATCGATTCGCAAGAATCATTATTTGGCGTTGTAATGAAACCAATAAGTGAACATATACTCGAACAAACAGGCACACTGGTAGTGGTGCTGGATGAAGCTTTGCATGCTGATTATGTAAGTCCTTCGGTGATGGAAATCCTCGGCTTCACCCCGGAACAATTATTGGGCGCAGGTTGGTTGGAAAAAACACGATCGCATGACTTCGAACGCGCCGCTGTGCGGGAGCATTTAAATACTATAAATGCAGGTGATACATTGGCGACAGGTTTTGAAAGAAGTGTGAGCACTGCTTATGGCGGACGCAAACATATTTTGTGGAGTGCCAATAAAACGAAAGATGGAAAGCTCATCGGTATTGGTTACGACATTACAGATCGTAAACATCAGGAAGAAGAGTTATTGCAGAAAACTCAAGAGCTTGACTCACGCAATAAAGAAGTTGAAGCGAGTTTGCGTTATGCGCAGCGTATTCAGTCTGCGATATTGCCTGATGCAGAACGACTAGACCGTTTATTCGACGATGCATTTGTGTATTACAAACCGAAGGATATCGTAAGCGGCGATTTTTGGTGGTTGCATGAAGTTGGTGACGTGACATACATAGCTGCTATAGATTGTACAGGACACGGCGTTCCCGGTGCATTGATGTCGGTGATTGCGCATTCTATTTTCAGAGAAGTATTTCTGAATAAAAAATTGACAGATCCCGCAGCAATAGTTTATGCATTGGATGCAGAATTGATGGACGCCTTGAATAAAGAACACGGTCACCAACAATATCCTGACGGTATGGATGTGGGTTTGTGTGCAGTCAACCGAGTAACAGGAGAAGTGCGTTTTACCGGTGCGTTGCGTCCCTTGTGGTTGTTGCGTGATGGACAGTTATACGAAACTGCAGCGTGCAAATATCCGTTGGGATTTTATAACGATACACGAAAGCTTTTTACAACAACTGTTTTGCAGGCACAACCGGGCGATTGGTTGTATCTATTTTCCGATGGTTATGCAGATCAGTTTGGTGGTGATCGCAACAAGAAATTAAACAAGACACGTTTCCGGGAATTGTTATTAAGCGCCTCGGAAATGACCGGAGAAGAACAATATGCATTTCTCGATTATTCGCATCGTAACTGGAGGCAAGATGAACAACAAACCGATGATGTTTTAGTGATTGGATTGAGGATGTAGAGTAGCGGTCTCGAATTTTCGAGACCGCTTGAAAACTTAAATACTCTTAATCAACATCTCCGTTCTTAACTGCGCCATTTTTTGCAATAAAATTCCGGAAGGTAGCCCGATCCAATCTTCTTGCTTTAGCGTAATGCCTGATGCTGCTGCTGCTTGAGACACTGCGGTGAACGATGTTGGTCCGTTACCGTTCAGTATTTCCATAGGAACAGATCTGTTGCCCATGTTGCCTATAGCCGGTTGACCTGCAGCAGTGCCTTCTAACGCCAGGACAATTTTTTCTTCAGCAGCACGAATCACTGCACAGTTTTGCAACACTTGCTCCAGTTGTGTTTTTCGGACACTGTCTTGTTGCGCCAATTGTTGAACACGTAGTTGAAGTGTTTGCGCTTGTTGTTGTTCGGTCATCAATGCGTTGCGGTATTCCTGATTCACGCGCTCGCTGTTGGCGTTGTTCGCTAAAAATAAAATTCCGCTAACTGCAATAATTAAAATTACGGTTGAAAACGCATTCACTTTGTTGAGTGAATTTTTGTACACACTGATCACATATACCGGAACATAGCCAAATAGCAACAAGGCAATACCTGTGTAGTACATAATGCTAGCCATCGGCCAGTGAAACATTTTAAACGTGATGCCACCTGCGAGAAAAATGCCGCACGCTGCGCCGATGATATTCAGCAACATACTTCTGTTACCCGTATCTGCTGTTTTGTAGCGCATGATGAACGTGATGGGTAAGAAGAGCACCACAAGTAAAAATGCACCAAGAATAAATGATGCGCCCGCACCGGGCCAATGCATGACTTTAAATAAAGAACCGACTAATAAAAAGAATGCAGCTCCAATGCCTGATATACGAAGTGTCGTTGTCATAGTTTTGTTTTTTGTAAGTACGATTAATTGTTCAGTTTCCCGTTGTATGGAAACAAATTCGTGCTCGCCAAATGTTTTCAATACCTCACGGTATGCGTTATCAAAAGATTCTTCGGGTCGCGCTTCGACCATGCAACACAAGTGATCGAGCAGGTCGGTTTCTAAATTGAAATCGACAATCCCTCGTTGTTGCAGGTCGCTGCGGATAAATGCTATCTGCTCTTCGCTGAGCTCCATGTTCAGAATCAGATAGGTTTTAAATCGAGTAGTATTTGCATCGTTTGCAGGAATTCATCAAACTCGTTTATTTTTTCCCGCGCCACTTTTTTTCCGGGCTTGGTGAGTTTGTAGTATTTCCGAACACGTTTGCCTATACTCACCGATTCTGTTGTAACCACACCTTCCGCTTCCAGCTGATGAAGCAAAGGGTAGAGCGCTCCTTCCGTGATTACAATTTTGTCTTTCGTTCGTTCACGAACCAATTGCGTCATCTCATATCCGTACATGCTGTCCTGCTCCGACAACAGTTTTAGAATGATGGTTCGCAAGGTTCCCCGTATAAGATCGTTTGAATACATGTGCAATTATACCTAAGATTCTGATGTAAGGTTGCAAAATACCTAAGAAATTTATGCATAAGATTCTAAGTAATTGATTTTCAATGGAAAAATTTGCGACAACCGCACACATTCTCATTGATTATGCCCGTATAATTTCTTCGTAACTTTAAACCATGATCAGAATAGGAGCGTTTTGTTTACTGGCATTGCTGCTCGTGTCGGGTGTGTCGTGCAGTCGTTATGAAGAAGGACCAAACTTCAGCATGCGTTCCAAATTTCAACGCGCTTGTAACGTTTGGGTAATTGACAAAGTATTCAAAGACGGTAACGATATCACCACCGATTTTACTTCGTATTACCGTAATTTTCAGTTGAATATTTTCGACACCAAAACTTACACGAAGTCGTGGACAACCAACGTGGCCATTCTGTACGATGAAGCCGGCACATGGAAATTCGCCGATGCAAAAACCAAATTGTATTTCGGGAACACGCGCGGTGATTACGAATACAAGATTCTTCGTTTGGCTAATTTGCAGTTGTGGGTAGAATATGAAGAGAACGGATCAACGTATCAATTGCAACTGCGCGGTTTAATTCCTTAATCCTGACGCGGCTTGTATTCATACTTGTAAGCCTCTTTCATATTGGTGTATTGCAACACTTTTTTTTGACTCTCGGTTTCCGTCTGAACAACTTCCGAATTGAAAAACGCCGCAGTCATTTCCGGCTTCGCCATTTGATACGAGCTGTTGGCATACACCGTGCTTAATTCCATCAGCGATTTATTTTCGGTACTGCCGTAATGCAATACATCTACAGAACAACCTTTTTCGCTCAACACCCGCTGCGCTTCTTCCCGCGTTTTTTTCGATAATACAAACATGCCGTCTGTGGCAATAATCAGGTGATAGTTGCCAATACCTTCGCGCGTAATAATCGTGTCCAGATATTGCACGGTAAACTGTATCGCCGCATCACCGTTCGTGCCGCCTTTCGGACGCATACGTTTCATGCTGTGTTGTACATCTTTTTTACCGTGATACCGGGAAAAAGGCAAACGCAATTCCGGCCCGTTGGAAAACGTAATTAAACTCACCCTGTCGTGCGCGTTAAACTTATCGGCGAAGGCTGCAATTTCATTTTTTAACGTACTCAGTTTTCCATCTTCGCCCATCGACTCGCTGCGATCTACCAAAAACAAATAATGCTGTTTACCGGCTCCTATTTGCAGTTCATCACAATCGCAGGGTTTCCCTTTTTCATAAGGTGCTACGCATACATCATCAATATACACATAAGCATTGCGGCGCACATGTTCCGATACGCCAAACGTATATTCGTAAGGATTAAAAAGTTTTAAGGCAATTACGGCGGTATCCGAAAAGCTGCCAACGGTAATCCATTCTTCTCCGCCTGTTGCGGTGTACGTGCCTTCCACTTTTACCCAACCGTTTTCTGCTACGATACGTTTCTTCACACGAATTTGTGGTTTTACCCGCAAACGATCTTTGGTATTTTCGCGCACCGGCTCGGAGCTGATGTAAGCGCCGATTCCCGGAGCGGTGAAGGAAGAAGTACGATCGAGGGCGCACCAAAACGACACCTTATACGTTTTGCCTGCTTCCATTTTTTCGTTGAACACCCCTTGCACATATTCTTTGTAGTTGCGGGAGTCGGGCAATTGTTTTCCCAAGCCGCAAATAACCGCTGCGCGACCTTCGCCGGAGCGGGCGAGGAGAATAGGCGCATTATCAATAAATGAATATTTGGAATTGAAGTAGTCGGCGGTGGCACGTGTAGGGCTAACCCAACCTTGCACCACGGCGGTACCCGGCACGTTAGCGGTTGGCCAAAAACGTATAGGCGGTTCCGGATCCGACTCGAACGACGGATTTACCACCAGGTTTTGCCCCGATAAGTAAGCGGTAAGTAATACGGCAAGTACTGTTAAACGTTTCATGCAATGCAGTTTCCTTTACGATGCGCAGCCCACAAGGTTTCCATAAAAAACGTAAAAAGAATGGCAAGAATTGTGCCGAGAAGATTAATACTCCACTGTAATTGTTGTGGGCTGAGATGTTTGACCGGATTTAGTAATAAACCGAATTTGATACGTGCATGTATTGCCCGGATACGCCGTTTTATCTGAAAAGAAAGTAGCACCACCATTCAACGTAGCGATAGTTTTAAGTGGTTGGTTATTGCGTGTTCGGCTAATGATAACACGATCGACAGTGTTAACCGGAAGTTCCCAGCCAAGTACAATTACGCGCTCCTCTCGATTGATGGTGCTCTTTAAATTTTTCACACCCGAAACAACGCGAGGTCTAAACTTAATTGGGGTGAAATTGGCTTGACTTTTGTTTCCAGAACTGTCTCGCAGTTGGAGTACATAGAAGTACGTACTATCCGCAGTTATATTGGTGTCAGTGTATACACTTGAATAGCGTGCATCTGCGACGATTAATTGTAAAGCACCTCGTTCGGTTTTACGAAGTAAACTGTATTGTGAAAGGCAAATAGTGTCGCCGTGTATCCAATTTAAAATTATGGCGCTATCATTTTGTGTTATTGATTTCGGGATAGGCGCAATGGGCGATATTTTGTCAGGACGTTGCAAACGCAAAGGTGTGGCAAATTCAGAGTTGTTGTAGCGTTTGTCCACAGAGCGAATGGTGTAATATACATTTCGCTCTAAAGTGTTAATAGTAATCGAGTCGATAAATGTATTTGAAGTAATAATGGTATTGATAATTTCTACGGGTTCTTCTTTAATCGAGTTCATGCGAAACAAGCGATAGCCCAGTAAATCATCTGCAACTATTGGTTTCCAAATAAGTTTCACGATACCGGAAGAATCTATTTTGCCCTGCAGCCCTGTTGGAACGGGCGGTGGCGTTTCATCTGCAGTTTGAATGAGATGCGGATAAGAGTACATGGTATCATTGTTTTGTGAAATGTATCCCAGGGCAACGTAACAACTTCCAGTAATTGTTGTATCAATAGTGGCAGGGAAGCGATAATATGTATATGCCCTGCGAATCTTGAAATTTGATGACGAAGCGGAACTATAAGAAACTATACAGGCTTTAATTCGTCCGGAGTCTTCACATAAATTGATGCCCGGGAAAATTTTGATGTTGTCTTTATTTATAGATATACTATCGATTGAAGGGTAGCATAGAAACTCTTTTTGGGGTATAACTTTTATCATCGGTGAAGGTGAGTTCGTTAAACCAAAGTAACTATAACCGCGGATACGATAATAGTAAGTGCGGTTATGAATAATGTTAGTGTCCTTGTAAATAAGAAATTCTTTGGTCGGTTCATCTTTAGTTTGAAGTACCGAAAGTAAAAGTTCGTTCAGTCGAATAAAATGTAAACTATCTCCTTCAGAACGTTCGATAATATAGCCTGCATAGGCTGTCCGTGTAGATTGAATAGAGAATCGTAATAAAACCGATTTGTTCATTGATTTAGCTTCGGGCTTTGTGATATTAGGCAGAATAGATGCTTTTTGATCTGCAGTAACAATGCCGGATGACTTCGTGTTTGGTTCGGCAATACGAATTCTATATACGTAGGATTGATTTCTCGTGACTTGCTTGTCAACAAAGTAAACTCCCATTGCTTGCGCAGCAATAATATCTTGATCGCAAGCTTTTAATGTTAAGCCGAATATTATTTCTTTCGACTTGGGATCATTTCCTTTAGTAGAGTACAGATAACGATACACTACCTCGTTCATCGGATTTTTACGTAGGTGCTGCCAATTTGTGTCGTTCGCAGGAATTGGTTTGACAGATGTTGGTGTTAGAACTTTTTCAAATTGGTCAAGTTGGTTAGGGGTAAGATCAAAGTATTCTTCCAAAGTATAACGTTGTATAATATATCCGAATTGAATTGCTTTTCTGGCAATTACTTCATCCTTCGGTGCCCAACGTAGGATTACACTATCTCCTGCATGGAAAGCGCGTATTACAATATCCTGGCCATGCAGCATATTTGTAAAAATTGTAAGTAATGCAATTATTGCTGAACGATATTGCATTGATTTCCGGCTTGAAATGAAACGTCTACATGTCCGCTGACTAAACCGCCAAGTATGTCGTAATCGCATGCTACAATTCCACCCATCCATGAAGGATTCGGTAATTGTGCTTGTAACAGAGCAGCAGCCGATAAGGAAAGAATAGTAACATTAAAGTTTTGACCGCTCACTTCTCCGCTTAATCCAACCGCACCGGTTAGCCACGCATAAATCTGTCCTTGTCCATACCAGCCTCTGAACCCTATTGGATCGTTGGAGTTTTGACATCTCGTATTAGGTCCATATCGAAGTACCATAACATCAAATCCTGCACCGGCTCCAATATTGTAGTACACATTAAAGTTATTTGCACCAAATGTTCCGTTGGATCCAAACTGCAATGAAGCACCGAATGCAGCGCCACTGCCGGTACTCAGCGCATTTAATTGTCGTGTATTCATAAGCCCTGCCGATTGCACAATGTTCATTACGTTAGACGGCGGGTTCGGCATAGGATCGATTTGCGTACCGAATTGGCAATAAGAATTTAACGTCGCTATACCGGCAAGATTCACATTGACGCGTTGAGCAGGTCGACCTATCCAAACGTACCATAGCCCCGGTTCGAAGTGCATCGTAAGGTTTCCGTTCGATGTAACACCTGGGAGTTGCATCGTAAATCCTGCAACCGCGTGGAAAGCTTCATTATTAAAATCGTAATTCAAAATAGCTGATGCACGCACCGGAATTTGCGAAGGTGGTTTAGTAATGCGATCATTAATATCGACCATAAAAAACACATCACCTTGCATTTGAATAAAGTTCAAGCCCCCGTTTGCGTTAAATGATAATTCAAGTGAAACGTCGCCGTTGCATCCGGATGAAACCGTATGTGTTCCTAACGTTACTCCGGCTTTCACGCCTAATCCAACATTAGCATTTGGGATATATTGCGCTGCATTCCCGAATGCAGATGTATACAGTTGACTTTCCAATGTGCTTCCAGGTGGGCGACTCATGTGGTAATAAACGCCACCCATGAATCTGTAAATTGCAACGTGCCCCATTGGTATTGTTATTGGAACTGCAGCATCAACATAGAAATAGCGATAACCGGAGGTGTTGCCAAACCAGCATGATGCGGTGATCGGCGCATCCAATGGTTTAAAGCTCATCTGTAATTGACCATTGAAGCCATTACCATACACTTGATGATTTTGCAAGAATTGAATAGCACCATTTAACTTGATAGGTCCGGATTGATATTGGACACCAATTTGATTCACTTGAATACCATTGAATTTTAATTTCGTTCTGCGTCCTATGCCTGCAACATTTTCACTGGTGGTATCTGTTGTAACGAAAAAGGTTCCATTAACACCAAGCGACATTGATGCTGTATCCCCGAGGTTGACACCAACACCTACTTGCAACATTGGTTTTAGTTGTGTAGTTGCAACCAATGCTAATGACGAAATTGTAATGCGGAAACCACTAAGCTTCGTGCTGTCAGGGTTACCGACTAAACCAAAAGTGCCGCCCATTATGTAGGGAGCTTGTGTGGTTACAAGAACATTTTGGAAAGGAAGTTCTTTAATTGTTGCAGCTGAATGGTTGAGTGTGTATTTACCATGCAGTGTGGCCTGCGGGCGAAATTTGTTGTTCACTACTTGGATACTCAATGCTGAGTTGGAATATAAATGAAGCGTACCGCATAATACATCGGTTTTAAATTGTGGGGTTGGAGAAATGTTGATTTGATATTCCGTTTGATTAGTGGTGGGATTAATTATCATTG
This sequence comes from Bacteroidia bacterium, assembly GCA_044344795.1. Taxonomy (GTDB): domain Bacteria; phylum Bacteroidota; class Bacteroidia; order Palsa-965; family Palsa-965. Next base: position 14,400 of record JBIJCF010000002.1, read on the forward strand.
ATGCGCTGTATTGTAACGAATCGCTATCGGAAACCGGTAGACATACATAACCTCCAAATCCGGCACCATTCAATTGATTGGATGATAAACCAACTTGAATGGTGTTAACAGAAAATCCCCAACCGCTCATATCTCCTTGTGACATCGTAAAGAGATTAGTGGCAGAGAAAATACCGCTTACACCGCTGTCATCGATGAGTAAATGTTGAGCACTCAAAGTTGGTGGTTGTCCGTTGCGATTAAATTGCGGAGGAAGTGTTACAGATAATGTTCTTAGATAAAACCCTGTCCATTGTTGCACTTGATTGCCGTATGGGGACAAGTTGAATCCAACAGGAAACATCATTCCGGGAGCATTCAATGTTTCACTGAAATCGGCCGTTGCGTCTTGAATATTAAAAATAAATCCGTCAACACCACGAATTTTAAATGCAGGAAGTGATGCTTGTACAACGAGGTTGTGTAAGTCGTTAACATAAACCTGCATGGATGCGCGCACAACGCTATCGTTGGGATTCGCGGGATAAATTATTCCCGGATTAAATTCAAAATGTCCTTTAAGACTTACCGCTTGAAATCCGTTACAGTCCCACTCCACAAAATTTTGATTGTCGGGTTTCAGAACTAGTTGTATCGCGTTGGACAATCGAATGCGATGTTCGCTCACTAAATACAATCGTGTAGCAGGAGACGGAATTACACCTTGCGGATTGAATGCGATGTTTCTTGCTGCGAAACAAATACGTTGTGTAGATCCCGGTAATTCAAGAGCTGCGAAAGCACTAAGCTTTGCTTGTCCCGGCAGGAAGGTGGCGCTGTCAATAGCAATGATGTAGCGTGTTTCATTAATTTCTTTTACAATACCAAACGGCAATTGCACCAAACTATCGGGATGACATGTGCCCATGAATCGCTCTTCTTGTTCTACTTTATGCAGTATAGAAAGCACATGTGATTGCAAAGGATCAACCAACGAATCGGCATACACGCCTAGCGCATACACGAAGAAGAATAATAGAGTGAGCAGCGTTTTCAACACGCCACAAAAGAAAAGAAAAGCGGGCTTTTAAGACGGTTACAAACGTTTAGGTTCGGGTACTGCTTATTCCCCGTACACCAGCGAACCTTCGGAGCAGTTTTTACAAATTTCTATTTGCTCGCGTCCGTTAAGCACCTGCATGCGGAAGTTGCGGTAGCGCGGACTAAACCAAATGTCTTTTAACGTAAAGTTGTTTAACTGGCCCAAACGGTGGTGTGCGTCTTTATCGAAACAGCAGGGCACCACGCCTCCGTCCCACGTAATGACGCAGCTGTGCCACATGCGCCAGCAATGGTCTTCCAATTGGTTTTTTAATACCCAACGCCCTTCTGCATTACGCGTATAACGGGCGTATTTGTCGTTATTGGGAATGAGCACATTGCCGTTTTCAAAATCGTACACTTGTGCGGTTTTTAAATGTACTTCGTCCACGCCCAATTCATGCGCCATAAGCTGTACATCCTTTACCTGGTGCTCGTTGTACGAGGTTACTAAAAACTGAAACACCACGTGGGGCGTTTTCGATTTTAATTGTTTTTTCCAGTGCAGGATGTTGCGCGTGCCTTCCAGCACTTTGTCGAGTTTACCGCCGATGCGATAAGCCTGATAGGTTTCCTGTGTGGTGCCGTCAATGGAAATGATGAGTCGGTCGAGCCCGGATTGCACGGTAGCACGTGCTTTGTCGCTATCCAGATAATGCGCGTTGGTAGATGTGGAAGTGAGGATTTTTTTACGATGAGCGTAATGCACCATTTCCAGCAAATTCGGATTGAGATATGGTTCGCCCTGAAAATAAAAGTTGAGGTACATGAGGTGCGGCGCAAATTGATCTAACAGCTCATGAAATTTCTCGCGTTGCAGCATGCCTGTGGGTCGCGAAAACGAACGTAATCCGCTAGGACATTCGGGACAGCGCAGGTTGCAGGATGTGGTGGGTTCTATGCTTAACGCAAACGGTAGTCCCCATTGTTCGGGCTTCTTGGTGCGACGTGCATACCAAAATGACGCGTACACTTTACCGGCATTCCACAATCGTGAAGGAGAAAGCGTTCGTACAACAGACCATGCGCGCATGTGGTAAAGTTAAGCGTAACAAGGCGGTTTATCCTAAACAAAAACGGCATCCCGTTGAGGATGCCGTTTTTGTTATAATGATTTCCAAAGTTAGAACTTTGGAAATCATTACTGAATTACTTCTGAACGTTCACACGCAAAGTGTGTTGTTCATTAGCGCTTGTTACACGGATGATGTACAAGCCGGAAGCCTGAGTCTCTAAAGAGATCTGCTTTGTGAATCCTGTCTGCACGTTGTTTTCGTTAGCAGCATACACTACTCGGCCTTGCATATCCACCATTTCGATAATAACGTCTCCTACGTTAGCATTGATTGCTAAAGTGAATACGCCGTTATTCGGGTTTGGATAAACATTTACACCTTCAGCTAAAGTGTTTTCAGCAACACCTACGCATGCATCAACAGTTACCGTAACTGTTGCAGAACCGCTACAGCCGTTAGCATCAGTGAAGTTGTAGGTTAATGTCTGAGCACCTGCACCAACAGAAGGATCGAAGTTAGCTCCTGTTACACCCGGACCTGACCAAGCACCGCCTGCAGGAGCACCTGTCAATGTAACGTCAGCATCATCCACGCACACGGTAGATGCAGAAGCAGTACCTGTTACAGTTGGAAGAGTGTTGATGGTTACGTTAACGGTATCAGTACCAACGCAACCGTTAGCGTCTGTAACAGCAACATAGTAAGTTCCTGAAGTAGAAGCAACCAAAGTTTGGCTGGTTGAATTATCACTCCATACGAAAGAAGACCCCTGGTTTTGCGCATCCAACGTTACTGTTCCGCCGCACTGCGTCGAATCAGCACCTAAAGCAACAGTTGGGTTGCTGTTAATCGTAACGTTGATAGTATCAGAATTCATACAGCCGTTAGTATTAGTAACCATTACAGAGTATGTGCCTGATGCAGCAACTGTCAATGTTTGAGCAGTTGTGCTGTCGTTCCACATAAACATTGCACCAGAATTTTGAGCATCTAATATTACTGTACCCTCACACTGCGACACATCACTACCTAATGAAACTGTAGGTAATGCGTTTACGTTGACTGTTACAGTTGCTGTATTTACGCACCCGTTTACATCGGTTCCTGTTACAGTATAAGTGGTAGAAGTGTTCGGTGCAACAGTTTCTGTTGCTGCACTGCCACCCGAACTCCAAGCGTATGTAGTCGCACCTGAAGCCATCAGCGTATCAGATCCGCCATCGCAGATAGTCGCCATCATTGCTGATGCAGTAACAGCAGGTAAAGCATTTACGTTAACTGTTACTGTTGCGGTGTTTACGCAACCGTTTGCATCGGTTCCTGTTACGGTATATGTAGTAGTGGTGTTTGGCGTAACAGTTTCAGTTGCAGCAGTTCCGCCTGAACTCCATGCATAGGTAGAGGCTCCTCCAGCAGTTAAAGTCTCAGTGGCACCGTCGCAAATTACACCTGCCGCTGCGGTAGCGGTAACTGTAGGCAATGGATTTACGTTTACAGAGACAGTGGCGGTGTTTGCACATCCATTGGCATCTGTACCGGTTACTGTGTATGTAGTATTTGTGGTTGGAGACACAGTTTCAGTTGATCCGTTTCCGCCCGAACTCCATGCATAAGTTGAGGCTCCACCTGCAGTTAAGGTTTCAGTCGCTCCGCTACAGATCGTGCCAGCTGCCGCTGAGGCAGTAACAGTTGGTAATGAATTAACAGTAAGCGCAATAGTTGCAGTGTTTACACATCCGTTTGCGCTAGTACCTGTTACAGTGTATGTAGTAGAAGATGTTGGAGTTACAGTAACGTTCGAACCCGACAAGTTGCCCGGATTCCAAACGTATGTACTTGCACCACCACCGGTTAATGTAGTTGAACCGCCAATACATATTGCTGTGTTAGCAGCTGCCGCACTAACAGTTGGTAATGGATTAACCGTAACAGCAACAGTTGACGTACCTGTACATCCATTCGCTCCCGTACCTGTAACTGTATACGTGGTAGAAGTAGTCGGAGAAACAGTAACACTTGATCCGGATAAGTTACCCGGATTCCAAACATAGCTTGTTCCGCCGGTGGCGTTTAAGGTAGTTGAGCCGCCAACACAGAATGAAGCATTGGTAGCAGCAGCAGTAATGGTTGGTGCTGGGTTTACAACTACCGAAGTTGTAGCTGTTTTGGAGCATCCTGTTGCTGCATCTGTGCCGGTAACAGTATATGTGGTAGTAGTAGTCGGATTAACCGTAACGGAAGCTCCGTTCAAATTGCCCGGATTCCAATTATAAGTTGACGAGCCACTTCCTGTTAAAGTAACAGGCTGTCCCGCACATACCGAAGTAGGAGTTGCACTTGCAGACGGCGTCGGAACAGAGGTTTGGCTTATGGTAAGCGTAAATGCGCTGGCCGATGAAAATCCGGTAACCAAAATACGATAGGTAACACCCGGTTGAGAGCACCACTGCACAGACGCAGATGAAGAAAACGAGCAAAGCGGACCGCCGTCATCATTACCTGTTACACAAGTCAATGCTCCGCATGTTCCTGTATAAACAAAGATTTTGGAGTCCCAACTAGTAGCACAAAGATCTGCACCTAAACGATTCCCATTACCTACAACGGTATACCAAACCCCCGGCTGGGAATAAGTTGTAATACAAGTAGGTGGCGCAGGAGATTCAACAGTGGCATTTACAGTTGTTCCTGAAGTGGTACTTGGAATAGACAACGCCTGAGCGTTGCTGCACAAGTCGTTGGCTGGTGCAGCAGGCGGCGGCGGCGGGGTGCAGGAATTAAGCGCCATAGTAATATTACGACAGTTTGTATTAGTTCCGCAGGAAGAATTGGCAGCGGTATGCACATAGTATGTTCCTGCAGCAGTCGAATACCAGTTAAGTGGCGTATTTCCCGCTGCCACAACCGGACCGGAAGGAGTACCTTGACGTATAGTGAGATAATCGGAGGGAACTGTCGATGTTGCGGTATAGCCAGTAAATGCAGCCGTACTAGACATGGTAGCATACTCGCCAGCAAAAGCGCAAGAAGCTAGTGTCACAGGCGTAGATGTTGTTGGAGCATTACCACTGCCATAAGCGCTAAACATGTTACATGCTGAACTCGCCAACAAAGTAATATCTCTGCACGCGTTGGCCGTACCGCAAAGGCAGTTTGCGCTAACGTGAATGTAGTAGGTAGTTGTCGTAGGCGCCGTAAACGAAACAGCTCCAACGCCCATAGCTACTACGGTACCGCCCGGACTCCCCGAACGGATAGTCATGAAATCTGTAGTTACGGTACTTGTTACCCGATATACAGTACCGGCGTTAAGACCATTCCAAGTTCCATACTCACCGGCATACTGACAGAAGATGGTACCTCCAACACTGGCACTGCTGTAGGGGATAGTGTTGTTACACTGGGCATTACCTTCCGATAACCCCAATGACACCAGCAACCCGAAGACGGTTGCAAGTTTTGCATAAATGTGCTTCATAAGATTAAGTTTGTATTAGTTTGCAGTTACTAAACTAAGAAAATACTTACGAGATCACAATTTTGATAAAAAAATAATAATTACTTGGCTTTAGGTATTAAGGAAACAGTGTGCAGATACACTAGTTGTGGGTTGTCAGGTTATCGCGAATTCTATTAATATACCTACTTTTACCTGGTCTTTTCAATCCTAGTATCTCAAACTTATGTGGGCGAAGCTTTCGCATTTTATTTTACGCTATAAAATTTCCATCCTGGTTGTTACGCTGGCGCTTACCTCATTTATGGGTTGGCAGGCGTACACGAAGTTAGAGTTGTCGTACACGTATGCGCGTGTGTTGCCTAAAGATGATCCGATGTATTTGGCATACGAAGAGTTCAAGGCGCGTTATGGTGAAGACGGCAACGTTATGGTGATTGCGTATCAGGATCTGGGAATATTTAAGTTGAAACAATATCAGGCTTGGTATGACTTGACGGAATCTATTCGCAAAATAGATGGCGTGCAAGACGTAATGTCCACAGCGCGATTATACAATATGGAGCGCAATGATGATTCGCTTCGTTTTGATATTCGACAGGTAGTGCAACAGCGCCCTAATACACAGGAAGAAGTGGACAGCTTGAAGGAACAAATCGATCGCTTGCCGTTTTACGACGGAATGCTGATTAATAAAAAGTCGTCTGTTACGCTGATGGCTATCACATTCAAGCAAAAAGATCTGAACAGTAAAAAGCGCCTCGATATTGTTAAAGCTGTTCGTGAGAACACGGAAAAATTTGAAAAGACGACAGGCGTTACGGCACATTATAGTGGTATGCCTTGGATACGTTCTGAGTATATGCGCAAAATAGGAGGAGAAACAGCGTTCTTTTTGTTTTTATCATTGGGTGTAACTGCAGTAATTCTGTTCATCTTCTTCCGGTATTTCAATGCAGTATTTTTCTCGTTGGTTGTAGTTGTTGTCGGACTTATTTGGTCGTTGGGAACGATAGGTTTGTTGGGTTATAAGATTACGGTATTAACCGGTTTAATTCCATCATTGATTGTCATTATCGGTATTCCGAATTGTATTTTCCTCATCAATAAATATCAGGAGGAACTTTCCCGACATGGCAACAAAACCAAAGCCTTATCGCGTATGGTGCAGAAGGTTGGTTTGTCGAATTTGTTGGCGAACGTTACCACGGCTATCGGGTTTGGAGTGTTCTATTTTACTAATAGTTCTTTGTTGGTAGAATTTGGTGTTACTGCGGCCATTAATGTACTTACGACATATGTGATCGCTATCGTCTTAACACCGATCATCTTCTACTATTTGCCGGCTCCTAAGGCGAAACAAATGAATCACCTGAGTGGCAAGCGTGTCAATAAAATTATCGATTACATCGATCATCTCGTTCACAACAAGCGGAAACAAATTTATATTGGCATAGCAGTTGCTACGCTGATTTCTTTAATTGGATTTAAGTTTATCAGTGTTGTAGGATATGTAGTTGATGATTTACCGAAAGATGAACCTGTTTATGTGGATTTGAAGTTTATGGAAAAACACTTCAATGGTATTTTGCCTTTTGAAGTAGCCATTGATACGAAAAAGAAAAACGGATTATTTGAGAATGACGGTGACGTGTTGTATCGAATCGATTCTTTGCAACGCATCATCATGTCAAAGCCGGGCTTCTCGAAACCGTTATCCATTGTTGAAGCGTTGAAGTTTTCATATCAAGCGTACAAAGACGGACGTCCTAAAGCATATCGTTTACCTTCGAACGGCGCTGATTTAAAAGCATTGGCCGATTACAGCAAGACTGTTAGTGGGCAGCAGCAGAAGCTGAACAACTTTATTGATTCTACACGTCAATATACACGCGTTAGTTTTCAGATGGCGGACGTTGGTTCGGACAGTGCGAAAAAAATTGTAGCACAAATTCAGCCGTTGGTTGATTCATTGTTTCCACCAAGTCAATATAAAGTTGATATGACCGGACACTCGCTCATGTTCTTACGTTCGTTCGATTACTTGTTACATCACTTGTTCGTGAGTTTGTTGATCGCAATTGTGTTGATCTTACTCATCGGAATGGTGTTGTTCCGTTCAGTGGCGATTATTGTTTTGTCTAAGCTGCCGTGCTTAATTCCACTCGTAATGACAGCAGGTATTATGGGTTTCATGGGTGTGCCGTTTAAATCAAGTACGATTTTGATTTTCTCCATCGCATTCGGTATTGCTTCCGATGGTACGATTTACATTTTAACGGAATATCGCAATCAATTACGCAAATTATCAGCAGCACAAAAGCATAAGGCGGTTTCGTTTGCTATCCGTGAAACAGCATTGAGTATGATTTACACGAACGTAATCTTGTTCTTTGGTTTCGCCATCTTCGTGCTTTCCGGTTTTGGCGGCACAGTGGCATTAGGTGTTTTATTGTCAATTACATTAATTGTTTCATTAGCTACCAACTTGATTTTGTTGCCTTGTATTTTGTTGTCGCTGGAGCGTCGCAATGCGCACAAGGCGATGGTTAAGGAGCCGTTAATTGATATTTACGACGAAGAAGAAGATGTAGATCCGGACAAGCTGGTTATTCATTCCGATCAACACAATCAACACTAATCCATGAAAGGTATTATTCTCGCCGGTGGATCCGGCACACGTTTGCATCCTTTGACGCTTGCAGTGAGTAAGCAATTGATGCCGGTTTTTGATAAACCCATGATTTATTATCCGTTAAGCACATTGATGCTTTCGGGTATTAAAGAAATTTTAATTATTTCTACTCCTGTTGATTTGCCATTATTTGAAAAATTACTAGGAACAGGAGAACAATTGGGCATACGTTTTCATTACGCTGTGCAACCGGAACCGAAAGGATTAGCTCAGGCATTTACGATCGGCTCAGACTTTGTCGGTGCTGATCATGCCGCTTTGATTTTGGGTGATAATATTTTCCACGGCTCTAATTTGTCCAAAACACTAGCCACTGCTCGTGAACGCGTTGAGCAGAATGGCGGCGGTATGGTGTTCGCTTACCACGTCAACGATCCGGAACGATACGGTGTTGTTGAATTTGACACGAACGGCAAGGCGATCACAATAGAAGAGAAGCCGGTGAAACCGAAATCGAATTTTGCAGTGCCGGGAATTTATTATTACGACAACAGCGTAATTGAATTGGCACACAATCTTAAACCAAGTCCTCGTGGCGAACTGGAAATCACAGATATCAATCGAATCTACCTTGAGCGCGGAAAGTTAGAGGTGAGTATTTTAAATCGAGGTACAGCATGGTTAGATACCGGAACGCATGAATCGTTATTACAGGCGTCCAACTATGTTTCTATCATTGAAGAGCGTCAAGGACTTAAAGTGGGTTGCATCGAAGAGGTGGCGTACCGAATGGGATTCATTGATGCGAATCAACTGCGCAAGTTAGCCGAGCCTTTAATGAAAAGCGGTTATGGTAAATATCTTTTGTCTTTGTTATATTCACAGACATGAAACCAATCCGAAAGATTCTGATTACGGGTGGTGCCGGCTTTATTGGCAGCTCTCTTGCCGAAAGGCTCTCGGAGAAGGCCGAATACAGAATCACATTGGTGGATAATTTACTGACCGGAACATTGTTGCACGTGCCGGAAGGGAAACATAATAATATCCAATTTATAAAATGCGATGTTAATTCGTTTAAGGATATTTCGGAAGTTTTTTATTCTACCCGGTTTGACTGGGTGTTTCATTATGCTGCGGTCGTTGGAGTACAGCGAACACTCGATAATCCTGTGATGGTGTTGGATGATTTAACCGGTATCGCAAATATTTTAAACCTGAGCAAAAATTCCGGAGTGGAGCGAGTGTTCTACTCGAGTTCCTCCGAAGTATACGGTGAACCTGTTGAATTGCCGCAAAACGAAGACACTACACCACTCAATTCCCGCTTGCCATATGGAATTGTGAAGAATGTAGGCGAAGCATTTCTGAAGTCGTATCGTAAAGAATTCGGTTTACCATTTACTATTTTTAGATTCTTCAATACATACGGTCCAAAGCAAAGCAGAGATTTTGTCGTTTCCAAATTCATGAGTTGTGCATTAAAGAATGAGCCGATTATAATTTACGGAGACGGTTCTCAAAGTCGTACCTTCTGTTACGTAGATGATAACGTTGATGCCTGTATTCGTATTGCGGAGGATAGCATGTACATTGACGATATTGTAAATATCGGAAGTGATAGAGAAATTTCTATTTTACAATTAGCTCAACTGGTTAAATCGGTGTGCAATTCGAAATCAGAAATTGTCCACGCGCCTGCATTACCGGAAGGAGATATGACCCGACGTATGCCTGATGTATCCAAAATGCGTCAAGCCTTGCAAAATGAGCCGATTTCGCTTGAAGATGGGCTGAAGAAAATTTTATCCGACACTAGTTTTATCTTATAAGTCGCTTGTGAATAGTTTGCAATTGCAATTAATTGAAGAAGGAATTAAAACGTTTACGAACGATTTACCTGAAACTCCTGCACATTTATACGATCCTATTCGCTACACCATGAATCTCGGTGGAAAGCGGATGCGACCGGTATTAGTTCTTTCCGGAGCTTCCTTATTCACTGATGATCTTCAACCGGCTTTACCGGCTGCAGTTGGCATTGAGTTGTTTCACAACTTTACATTGTTGCACGACGATATCATGGATCTTGCACCATTGCGCCGCGGACAGCCAACTGTATATCAAAAGTGGAATTCCAATATTGCAATTCTCAGCGGTGATGCCATGTTTGCGGAGTCGTTGCGCTTGATGGCGAAATCACCACACAACGCATTGCCTCGTATTTTGGAGTCGTTTACAAAAGCAGCGCGGGAGGTTTGTGAAGGACAACAAATGGATATGGACTTTGAGCAACAAGCTCGTGTTACGATTCCGGAATACATCCGAATGATTGAATTAAAGACTGCGGTATTGTTAGCAGCTTCATTGGAAATAGGCGCATACTGTGGTGGAGCTTATTCAACAGATGCACATAAGTTGTACGAATTTGGTCGAAACATAGGAATCGCATTTCAGCTGCAAGATGACATCTTGGATGTGTATGGTGATCCGGAAAAATTCGGAAAGCAGGTGGGAGGAGATATTGTGTCAAACAAGAAAACTTATTTATTGATCTCTACATTGCAACAAGCCGATGGATATCTGAAGGAAGAATTGTTGAACTGGTTGCAGGCAGGGGCGGATCAATCTGTTGAGAAAGTGAATAGTGTAAAGGATATTTATAACCGATTACACATTCGTGAGCAGGCAGAAGCAGAAATGAAAAAGTATTACGATGTTGCGATTCAGTCGCTGCTTAGTGTAGGTGCAGATGAACAGAAGTTAGCCGGAATTCGTGCATTTGCCGATGCTCTGATGGTTAGAGAACAGTAATTGGTTATATTTAACTATGCGTGCAAGTGTAGTTGTCTTCTTTCTGTTTTTAAGTAGTGTGTTGTTCTCACAGCAACATGATTCGGTACCTGATTCTACTCAGCGTAAAGGTTTTATTTATCGCATGTTTTTTGATACTACAGCACACAGTGGTTTATTTGCTATTCCCTTATTGTATTATACTCCTGATACTCGTTGGGCGTATGGCGCAATGGGCGTCTATTATTTTCATGTAGGCGGACCGAGCGCGCGTTTGTCGTATGCGAAGCTTTTGATCGATTACACGCAAAACAAGCAACTTGACGTGTGGTCGTCTTGGAATATTTTTTTGAAGGAGGAAAGTTGGCTCATTAAAGGAGAAGCACGCTATAGAAATTTTCCTGATCGTTTTTATGGAATAGGAAATCAAACCACATCCGAAATGGTGGAACGGTATACGTACGATCTGCTCAGCATGAAAATTTTGGGATTGAAGCGTATTCGCAAAGGAATGTTTGCCGGTGCAGATTATCAGGTGCTGTATATGTATAAGATGAAAGTAGCTGAAGGGGGAATTCTGGATACAGCAGGAATTACGGGTGTTGGAGGAGGATTGAATTCCGGTTTTGGTTTGGTGTTTGTCTCAGATCAACGCGATAATGTTGTTAATGCAAGAACCGGTTATTTCTTCGAAGTATCTTCCTACTATTATCGTCCGGTATTCGGAAGTGATTTTAATTATACCACCTTGAACATGACTTTCAATAAATATATTCCTGTTTATAAAAGTAATGTCGTTGCGTTCAACTCGGTGGTGAATCTGAATTTTGGTAATCCAACGTTCATAACGATGTCGCAAGCAGGTGGTGATGATATCCTGCGTGGTTACGCGAAGAATAGATTTCGTGATCACAATTTTGTTGGTGCTCAAACAGAATATCGTTTCAAAATTTGGAAACGTTTTGGTGGAACCGTATTCGCAGGTGCAGGTGATGTGTTTAGAGATCGGAAGGATGTTTCCTGGAATACGGTGAAATATTCGTACGGCGCCGGATTGCGTTATATGGTGAATCGCAAGGAACGACTCAACATACGTTTAGATTACGGCATTGGCAGAGGTAATAGCAGTTTTTATATTATGATTACGGAGGCATTTTAGCGCACGCGCAGCCGATTGTCGGCTAATGTTTACCTCAGTTAGTCATAAATTCCCATGCGCTGCGGTAGCCGTTTATCTCCTCGGCGTAATCCAGAAACGACTTGTAGAACGAATGCGCACCCAGTGTCGCACTGTCGCCGATAACAATTAGTTTTCGTTTTGCACGAGTTAGGGCTACGTTCATTCTTCGAGTATCCGATAAAAATCCAATTTCATTCCTATCGTTACTTCGTGTCATGGAAATGCACATAATGTCACGCTCTTGTCCCTGGAATCCGTCTACAGTGCGGATGCTGAAATGATGTCGCGACTCGGAAACCCAACTTTGCTCGTGAAGTAATGTTTGTAATTTTTCGGTTTGTTGTTTGTACGGTGCTATGATACCAATGCGCAATGGTTCGTCGGGACGATGATCATATTGTTGCAGCACATTTCCTAAGTGCCTAATCAGTAAGCGCGCTTCTTCTTCATTTTCGTAACTCAGTGTTTCGGGATGTTGATGCTCTTCATAGCCGGTTCCTGCGGTGTCAATAAATTCGAGCGGACGAATCAACAAATCATCAGCTTCGTCAAAGCTCAACAGATTATCTTTCACATCAACATAAGCCGAAAGTTCGTTGTTGTAAAACATGCGATTGCTGAAACCCATTATCTTTTCGTGCATGCGGTATTGCACGTTAAGCATCACTGCAACATTGGGGTGCGAGCGAATAACGCGTTCAAACAACGTGTATTTTAATCCGCCGTCTTCTGCACGTTTCGACTTAACAGTTGGAGGAAGTTGCAAATGATCTCCTGCAAAAACTACACGCTCACTTCTGATAATCGGGATCCACGTCATGGGTTCCAATGCTTGTGCAGCTTCATCAATAAAACAGGTTTTAAAGCGTAAGTCGCGCATGAGTCGGCCTGCAGCAACTACCGGCGTACACGCAATAACTTGTGCTTTTTCGAAACTATCCCACAAGATATAATCTTCTAACGCAGTCGCATCTTTCTGCAATTGCCGTGCTTCCTGATACAACAAGTGTCGCTGTTCACGTTCGGCATGACCAAAGTTGCGTTTGTACTTTTTCGCCATGCTAAAGAATTCTTCAGCACGTTTTCGAAACTGTTTTAATTCTTTAAAGGATTCGTGATTGGCCATGCGCGCATCCAGCGTGTTTTGCAACACTTCTTCTGAAACACGCGCCGGATTTCCCAAACGTAAAACGTTGATGCCTTGTTGGACTAGTTTTTCAGTAAGTAAATCGACGGCCACATTACTCGGACTGCAAACGAGTACTTGTTTTTCATGCATTAGTGTATGCATGATGGCGCGAATTAAGGTTGTAGTTTTTCCGGTTCCCGGAGGCCCATGAATAACTGCAACATCTTGTGCAGCCGTAATAAGATTAACTGCATTTTGTTGTGAACGATTTAATCCGGACATGCCGGGAACTTCGGCTACACGACCAAACGAAGGAGCAGAGACGCCATAAAGGACATCGCGCAGCTGAGCCAATCTGCTGTTTTCTGCTACTGCGACTTTGCCTAAAGCAAATTTCATTTCCCGATATCCGGCTTCATCAAATAATAAATTGATACCGATTTTACCACGTTCTATCCAACCCGGAAGTTCATCAGTATTAAACGCAATGCGCATTTTGTTGCCATGCACATGTTTAATGGTGCCTTGAATTTTCCACTGCTCACTATTATAGTCTCCGCTATTGGAAAAAATCTCGATTACTTTCCCGTTGGAAAATTGATGCAGTTCATTTTGTCCTTGTGTGCGTTCAAACTCGGCGGTAACATAATCGCCAACACCAAATTCTTCAGAAGTTACATGAACCGGATACCAGGTTACGCCATTTTTTCTGCGTGCTGCAATGCTGTATCGTTCGAATTGCTCGAGGTATTGTCGTAAATCTTCTTCCCGCTCAATCTCCAATAATGACTGCAACTGCAGCAGTTGATCTTTTACCTTCATTTTTTGCCTTTAACTGCAATGCGGTGAATGTCGATATAAACAGGCAAGTGATCACTGTATCCGCCAATGTAACGAGAGCCGGCCCACGTACGTTTCGGTGATGGTCCGTCGCCTTTGTACACTTCTGCAAACAAGCGATCCTGCTTAAAAATGTATGCAGTTCCACATTTTAATGTTGTTCCTCCGTTAAGCGTTTGGCTCACCAGGATTTGATCCAATACTGATTTTTCCTTTTTGTAATAATGTGTTCCATCGCCCGAATTTTTAATGGAATCCATTTTATTCTGAAGCGACACCACTGTTTTGAGCGAAGCATCCGTTGGCTCATCGTTGAAATCACCTAATGCAATAATTCGAGATCCGGCATTAATGGCTTTAAGACTATCACAAAGGCGTTGTAGTGTTTTTGCCGCGAGTAATCTTTTCGGTCCGCTTTCTTGTTCTCCGCCGCGACGTGATGGCCAATGATTAACCATTACAAAAAGCGTATCTGTTTTTCCAAGAATACCTCTTACCAAAAGTATATCGCGTGTCGGATACGCGGTGTCTGCCCATCCTGCAACCGGCACTGTATAAGATGTGAGCACGCGAAAATCTTTTTTCTTATAAATCAACGCCACATCAATGCCACGTTTATCGCGGGAGTTGTGATGCACAATTCCATACTTCTGTTTTTTCAATTTTGTTTTGGTGGTTAAATCTTCCAACACTTTTCTGTTTTCAACTTCAGCCATTCCTAATATTGAAGGTCCTTTTCCGGCATTCATGTCCAAAATAACATCAGCAAGGTTGTTCAGTTTGGTCACATACCGCGCGGAAGTCCACGCATTTTTCGCACCCGGCAAAAATTCTTCGTCATTAATCGCAGGATCATTAATAGTGTCGTACAGATTCTCCACATTCCAAAAAGCTATGCGGTAGTGTTGCGCCTGAAGCGGCGAAAGTTGCAATAAGACAAGTGCTAATAGGAAAAGAGGGAAACGCATAATCAGTTATTTAGCGACGAATATGTGGTTAATGTTGACGAATTAGTATTGGATTAATTTTCAGCACAGCCGTTGGAAAACCTGTTGACAAGATAACTACGTAATTCCTTGGTAATGTGAAGTGTAGTGCTATATTTGGTTAATTGAACGTAAAATGATGAAGCAAATATCTGCATTAATTTTAGCGTTTGTCCTGCAAGTTACGGCAAATGCGCAAAGCAACTCCACTGATATTGCAATGACCGGCTTTAACGCTGTTCCAACAAATAATCATGTTGTGGTTTCATGGACGCCTGTTATGTCTGGAGTGATTTCTTACGAAGTAGAAAAATCTAAGAATGGATCGGAGTACGCTGTTGTAAGTAAAGTTGAGCCCGGTACAGTTGCTGTTGACTTTGTAGAAACTGATTTTCAGCCGTATGAAGGAATGTCTTACTATCGTTTAAAGTGTACAACCGAAGAAGGATTTACCTATTATTCGAATACTGTTCCTGTTAAATACACGAATGGTGTTGCGGTAAGTCCGGCGCCTCAAACCGTTAACAAGGTTGATCAAAATCCTGACAAGACAGCCATCGTCGTTGTACGTAATGCTGCCGGCGAAGAATATTACTCGAAGGTTGAAGTTCAGAATTCCGGAGATCCGTTGGAGGTTAAAGATTTGGAGCAACGTTTAACTTCGGGCACTTACATAATAGTAAGTTGTTCGGAACAGAGCTACTTCTGTAAGCAGATGCTGGTAAAATAAATAGCCGCGATTAAGATTTTCAGGCTCGTAGTTTTACGGGCCTTTTTTATTTTAGAAACACCAATTAATACGCTTCGTGTTATGCGATATCGACTTATTTCCGCGCTATTATTCCTAATAGTCATTAATCTTAAGGCTCAACATCCCCGAAATTTTTCGGGCCGATGGTCCGGACAGTTGACGATTTTCGGTGCGCAGGGTAAGACAACAGCATTGTCCATGCAATTGAATGTGAGTAGTAAAGACAGTGCAGGCGTGTATTCATGGCAATTAGTTTATGGAGACAGTAGGAAAGATATCCGTGCTTATGAAATAGTTCCCGTTGATACACTCGTAGGTAAATGGAATGTGGATGAAAAGAATGGAATTGTTATCGCGGGAATATTCAGAGGAAATAATTTTATTACCTCGTTCGAAATTCAAGGCACACGAATTACTATTTTATTCTTTGCAAGAAGATGCGCTGGTTGTTGAAGTAATTGCAGGAACAAGCTCCGGAATAATGACGAGCGGTAAAGGCTCAGAGGATATTCCCACTGTAACAAGTTACGGTGTGAGTAGTTATCAAAGGGCGGTATTATCTCGGAAATGAATTATACACGTGACTAGGTTTTGTGTGCTCATATTGCCTAATTTGCCTGAACTAAAACCCGCTTCACCATGACCTACATCAAAACCGATATTCCTCAGCCCGGAATTGTTGAATTGTTATTTTACAAATCATCTACAGGAAGTGCCTTGTCTAATCTTGCGCATACCTTATTGTTAGGGCCGTCAACTTTAACTTCCGGTGAACGTGAACTTATTGCAGCTCACGTTTCACGATTGAACAACTGCGAGTTTTGTCATGAATCTCATGCTGCGGCAGCAACGACACATCTTGGTGACAATGGTAAAGCTATAGCTTGTTTGCGAGAAGACATTGAAACTATGCCGGTCAGTAATAAACTGAAAGCGCTTTTACATATCGCAACTCGTGTGCAACAAAGCGGCAGAAATGTTTCTCCGGATCTAATTGAAAATGCCCGCAAATTCGGAGCTTCCGACGAATGTATTCATGATGCCATATTGGTTGCTGCCGCATTTTGCATGTACAATCGTTACGTAGATGGTATGAATACTATGTTGCCGGAAAGTAAGGACGAGTATATTGACATGGGCAAACGTATGAGTAAGGGTTATAAATATCCGCCGGCAATTATCCGTTGGTTTGTCAAGAATGTCATGCGAAAGAATCCTGTGAAACTAAAGCCAAGAAGCGAAAAGCCTTTCGCAGAATAAAATTAGAAATTGTAACCGGCATTAACCATTACAGTTAATTCTGACGTTGTTCGGGTAGCATTCGTAGCAGCAAGTCGATTAACGTAATTCGCACTGACGCTGAATGAAGGTGTTCCGTACTTTTTATTTTTCAGCTTGGGATTGATGGCGCACGTGAAGCGATGATTCATTAAGTGTGACTGCAGCTCATTCAATACAAGTGAACGATTGTACGTTGAGGCTAACGATATTCGCGTAATTTCCAATGTTTTCTGTGCTTGTAATCCCGGGCCAAGTTGCATCGTGGACACGAGATTATTCGCTGTTACTGACGCGTTACTCATTACACTAATGCTCCATTTTTGAGGCGCATTGGCAATAGTCCAGGAAATATTGGCATTAGCCATGTGTGTTCCGGGAAGTGCGACACCACTTTGCGGCTGACCTGTTTGTTGATACATCAAGGAACCGGAGATACTGTTTTTCCATGTTTTCTTTCCAAACGATTTTAGGATCATCAATTGTCCTTGTTGTGCAAGCTGATAAAAGTCCAGTGTATCGGCCGGTGTTGGAACCCAAAACGGATCTGTGATCGGACGTCGATTGGTGTATGCCGTGAAGTTTGAATACGATGCTGTTGCTGAAAATCCTTTCACTGTTTGAAAAGCCGCATTAACGGATCCTACCCAACGAAACGAAGTAGCTGCTTGTAAGCCATCCAAATTGTTGCGCTGTCTTCCAACGTTGCTTTGTATGTTGAGTTTTCCTTTTAATAAGCGTACTGAAGGTTGAATCGTTATGTTTTGCAAATCATTATTAAAAAAGTACGCACCTAATGACTGATAATCGGGATCTACGTGTTCGTACTGTAATTTCAAGGAGAATACTTTATCCGCATATCCGAATGCAAATTTCCTTGCTTGCTTAAATGTGGTTGTGCTTCTGGTGGTCAACATCCATTTTTGCCAGCCTGTGAAGTCAGTGGTTTCCTCTTTCGAAAAAATATTTCGCGTTAATCCGCTCATCGCAGCATCGATGTCCAACTGAAATTTCTTAAAGAACTTAATAGTGGACTGTATAGATGCTGCTGTGTTCTCCATAGGGGCTAGAAAGGACGCAGCAGGGAAGATCAGAAGCGATGTCGCATCATCGTACGCATGAAAGTAGGTTGCGGATAAACTCACTTGTTCACTTCTGAATCCGATTTTTCCTGCTAATCCCATTCTTTGGAAAGATGCCGACTCGTTCGCCAATGATGATGAATCGAATGCCACAGATTTTTTCAAACGTCCGTACATCGCGGCAAACTCCATATTTTTCGGAGTCAGTTCAATTGCTCCTCCGGCGAAAACATGACCGGCCAATGTAAATGGTGAATAGTTTACCGAAGTAATCCCAAAATGTCCTTTGGCCCACTTGTATGTGGGATGTACGCTTTGCATATTGAAAGGCTGCGTATAACTCGCTTGATTATTAGTGTACGAGAAGGTGAATGGCAAACTCAGATCCAAAATATTCACGGCAACATTTCCATTAAAGTACCAGGCAAATGGATATCTACGCGCATCGAATCCTTGCGCATCGTAAAAAATGGAATTCAGTTGTAGCCCACCACCAATAGTTACCATGTCTTTCTTGCCGATCTTCTCCAGATTTTGAGCAAATCCGTTTAACGTAGATAGTAACGCTGTTAACGTCAGGCATAGGCACAATTTATGTAAGCAACGCTTCATCATTGTGTCACGACAATAATGAGTTCTGCAGCATCAAATTCTGCGATAACACGAACTACATATGAACCGGGAATGGGATTCGGAATAGCCACAGGGCCGCTCCAGGTATCAGTTTCAGCCACAGGAATTCTAATACGTTCATTACCGGAAGCATCGTGCACTGTAATTACGAAATGTTGTTTGGCATGAAGGGAAACGCTCAGGTTAAATTGACCATTATTCGGATTGGGATATACAATCATCGTATCAATTCCCAAATTGTTCCAATAATCGGCATACGTGGAATCAATCGCGCCAAAGCAAACTGATTTAGTAAGTGTTAATTCGCAAGTGCCATACCAGATGTGCATCGTGGCATTGAAGCAGCCGGTGTCTTGTGCAATAATGTAAGGTGCATTCGGTGTTCCTCCCACTATGGAAAAGGTATTCGGGAAGTCCCATGAAACCGAATCAGGACGCGGATTCGAGATGTCTACAAATACCAATGTGTCATTTAATTGTGCTTGTGTTGACACGATGAAGTTGGCTGCAGGAAGTAAACTGTTCGAATCAATGTCAGCTTGCAATGTATGAGTACAGCCTAACGAATCGCGCACGATAAATGAATACGATCCGAATGGCAATCCTGAAAAGATACCGTTGTTCTGCCAGGTTAATCCGTTATCAATTGATATTTCGTATGGTGGAACACTTCCATACGGATAGACTTGTATCTCGCCGCCTGCACTGTTCGGGTCGCACGGTTGGAAAGATAATGTAGAATCACTAATCGGCGAAGCCGGTGTAACCAGCACAGAATCTGTTCCGATGCAACCTGCATTATCCGTAACAACAGTTGTAAAGTATAAGGTGTCATTTGGATAAACAGTTACAGGACTTCCATTACCTCCGTTATTGTTCCATGTAATTTGAAACGGTGGTGTTCCGCCAATCGGTGCGGATTGCAGCACTGCACCGGACGCATGACAGATTACGGTGTCGTTGGATGTCGTCAATAAGAGTTGGGGTAAATAGGTGACGAATACGGAATCCGTTCGTGAACATCCGTTCAAGGAATCAGTAACCAGAACGTAATGCCATCCGGTATCTGCGGTTGTTATTTGAAAGCCGAAGTAGGTTCCTGATGGTGTGGTCCAATTACAAGTTGCAGACTGCGTAAGCGAAGCAAATTGAAGCGTAACACTATCGCTACTGCAAGTGATTGTCGGATTGGATGTAATAGGATTGAGATGCGGCGGTGTGAACCAAGGTTCAATAATGGCGAAGTTGGAATTGTTT
Source organism: Bacteroidia bacterium (assembly GCA_044344795.1). Classification (GTDB taxonomy): domain Bacteria; phylum Bacteroidota; class Bacteroidia; order Palsa-965; family Palsa-965. The sequence goes on from JBIJCF010000002.1 coordinate 34,517, forward strand.
ACACATCCGTTAATCATATTCGTCACAATGAGCTGGTATGCACCTACAGTGTTTACGTTAGCAGGATTTCCCAAATTAGTTTGTGCGGTGTCTTGCCAGAATAGCGTTGTTCCTGTTGTTGCGGAAGAGCCGGTTAATAATGTATTCGGCTGTGCGCAGGTAAGCGTGTCGTTACTTACAGTGAAAGTCGCAGATGGAAGTACACGATTTTCATCAACGAATAGTGTATCGAATGCCGAGCATCCGTTTCTGCGAGAGGTTATTTGCAATAAATAATTATCACTAATAACAGCATATACAGGATTGGTGAACGACGACAATGAAGGACTCGTCCATGAGATAGAGTCATTCGGATATAGTCCTGACGCATCAAGTACCACTGTATCTACAATACACGTTAAATCAGGAATGGAGGTCCAAGTCTGAATTACGGGAGGTATCGTATCTGCTATAATTGCGGCGCTGTCTGTATTCTTACAACCATTGGGCGCTGTTACCAGCAGTATGTACGTTCCCGTAATGCCTGATGTTATCGTATCTGCGCCGGAACTTGCAGGTCCTGACCAACTGTACGTTACACCCGGCGTTAAACTACTTCCGCGCAAGGTTGCCGTTGGCTGGTTGCACGTTGTAGAATCTGATACGCCCGCATCTGCATCCGGTTTGGGTAATACGGTTATAGTGTAGGATCGAGCAGATAAAGACACAATACCGCATCCGGAAACTCCACGTACTTGCACAGCAAATGTTCCCGTTGTAGAATTAGGAACTGCAATTTCAACTGACGGTCCATTCGGTATTAACGTAGCTGCATTGCTTGGAATACAAATCCAGTTGTAAGAGTAATAAGAAGCAGAAGGTGCGATTTGCAGAAATCCGGTATCTCCCTGACAGATCGTGTTTGTGGGGAAAATAAAATTATTCGGCTGTTGTTGAGGACGCAGGCAATAACTGAACAAACGAACAGATGTGCTGGAAGTATTAATGTTGCCATGTTGTGTAAAGCGTTCGGCCTCGAACAAATATCCGTTCATTACCATCAAACCATTGTTGATATACGAGTTCATCGCGGTTTGATTGCTGTTGTATATTTTAATCGTTTGTAAAGCTGCGCCACGAAAAAAACATTTATATAATCGATGACCCGGATTTAATCTGGAATTGCCATCAAACGTAGCCAATAACAAAGTGTCCCGATGCAACTCAATTTCCACTCGAATATTGGGCATCTCGAATGGAACGTTCAACGAAAAAGCAACATGACGTTTATAATAGTTGATCGTATTCACAACGACAAAATTCTCCGCTGTTTGCTGATTGGTGGACATGTAAAAGGAACCGACAACATACGCAGTGTCACCACGTACTACAAAGTCTGTGAAATAATGATCCGGCAACGGATCGGTTTGTATGATGATTTGTGAACTTCCACTTGTTGTGTTGATTTTGTAGATGCGTGATTGAGGTAGCGTAGTGGACGCAGTTCGCGCGAAAATTTGATTCGTGCCGGGAAGTAGTTGCCGAATCACTCCGTTAACTGCGGACGTTAATGTGGTTACAGATCCTGCAAATGTTAGTTGCGCGAGATTACTTCGTGCCGTAGATTGAATAGTTGTAAATCGTCCTCCTGCATACAAGAAGTTGTTATGAATGAGCAGGGAGAATATCGTGTCGTTAGCGGAGCCTGTTCCGGTACTCAGCATATTGATCAGATTGCCTGTGGAAGCACGCACTGCTGCAATATTCCTTCTATTCACTCCGTTAATTTGATCAAAACGTCCTCCGATATAAATGGTGTCGCCGTATCGTGCCACCGCATGTACTTCACCTCCGGCATTTACTGCAACAGTCCAAGGCAATAGAGCTCCTGTATTTGCAGTAATTGCTGCCAGTCCTTCGCGCATTTGTGATCCTGCAGCACTAAATTTTCCGCCAACGTAAATAGTATTATGCGTAGAGTCGCCGTACAGCGCTCGCAGGTTGGTCGTATTTACATTTTGTGCAGGGCAAATTCCGCTATTGCATTCCAACAAAGGAAACACAACGCCTGACGGAGTTTGTCCGTAGCTAAAACTGCTAATAACCAGCAATAGTGCAAGAATGAATGTCCGCATAAAAGAATGCGGAAGTTAGAAAAACCGTGTGGCAGGATTCGGTAACAAACGGTTAACTTCGGTTTTACGAATTATTCCATAAAACCTTTTCCTTTCAGGATTTTCGGGATGCATTTTTCAATTCTCGCTTCGCGTGTAGCACTTTGTTTCGCCTGACCAATGTGCAAATAGTAACCGCGTTTTCTTCCGGGAGTTAAGGCTTCGAATGCAGCTTTCAATGTGGGGTCGCTGTTTAATTTGCGCTCCAATTCTTCTGGTATTTCGTATTCTTCAATAGGTTTGAAATGCACTTTAGTTCCCAAATTCTCTAGTTCTATAGCTTCAAAAAGATAAGCGCGGATATCATCTTCCAGTCTGATTATTTCGTTGATATCGGTAAACTTGAATTGTCGTGTAGCTTGCGAGTCTACACCGGGCTGTATCAGCAGTTTCTTTTCATCACGAAGTAACGCGCCTTTAAAAAAACTCAGTGAGCAAAATTCTTTGAATGCTCCAATAATTACTACATTTTTCTTGTTGTGCGTGTAGCAGGCAGCGCCCCATTTCAATTCTTCACTGAGGTCACACGAGTTGACAATATCGCGCAGTAACGCCATTTCCGGACGCCAGCGATTGACTTTACACTGCGGTGTTGCCATCAATTCGCATCGTCCACAACCTTGGTTAAAATAAATGTCAACTTTCGGGTTCATGGTTGTTGCAAAATTGTTTTCAGTTTATGCCATTCAATTTGAAGTCTTTTGAAAAATATCATCGTGATATTAAATGTTGCAAACCAAATTTACAAAATGTAAGCACCTAACTTGAATGTTGAATTTTGTATGATATAATGAGGAGCGCATCTGTTTAGCTTCAAAATATCCGGTCTCCCGCTTTCGCGCTTTCACTTGCGTTTCGCACTCAATCGGGGCTAGCAAATTCCGACAACGCATTACAACTTCGGGCGTACGTTGTAGCTCAATGATGTGGCTTGAGGTTAGTGGAAATAAAAAATCCCGTCATGCAACGGGACTTTTTAGTTGATATATCAATGAGTAGTTAAACTGTCATGATTTCTTTTTCTTTAGCTTCCAGGTGTTTATCTACCTTTGCGCTGTAAGTATCTGTTAACGTTTGTACTTTCGCTTCAGCTTCTTTCCCTTCATCCTCAGGAAGTCCGGCCTTGATCAATTTTTTGATTTCTTCGTTTGCATCACGGCGCGCATTACGCACACTCACCTTGGCGTGTTCGCCCTCTTCTTTCGATTTCTTGACCAATTGTTTACGACGTTCTTCCGTCATCGGAGGAATAGAACAAATGATTACCGTTCCGTTATTGCTTGGTGTGAAGCCCAAATTCGCCGCAAGAATTGCGCGCATCAACGGATCGAGCATTGATTTTTCCCATGGTTGAATGGAAATGGTGCGAGCATCAGGAGTGTTAACATTGGCAACCTGACTGAGTGGAGTCATGGAGCCGTAATAATCAACCAAAACACCTTCAACCATTGAAGCACTCGCACGACCGCCACGAATTTTGGTCAATTCCACTTCCAAGTGGTTTACAGCATCGGACATCGACTCTTCCGTGGTATCTAAAATCAATTGAACTTCTTCATTCATAATAAAACGTTTTACGGTTTTAAAGTTAACAAATAGCAGCAGGTTATTTCAATTCCACAATTGTTCCAACAGCCTCTCCGTTTACTACGCGTAACAAATTGCCCTTTGCATTCATATCAAATACGATGATGGGCAAATTGTTTTCTTTACACAGTGTAAAAGCAGTTAAATCCATTACGTTCAGATTTTTCTCATACGCTTCATCGAACGTAATTCGCTCGTACTTCGTTGCTGTTTTATCTTTCTCCGGATCGGCCGTGTATATGCCATCTACGCGAGTTCCTTTAAGTACAACATTAGCTTCAATTTCAACCGCGCGTAATGTTGCAGCAGTATCAGTGGTGAAATACGGATTACCTGTGCCGGCACCAAATATTACAACACGGCTTTTTTCAAGGTGGCGTACGGCACGTCTGCGAATAAACGGTTCGCTGATTTGGCGCATTTCAATTGCAGACTGCAGTCGTGTAGGAACTCCTGCTTTCTCTAAAGCAGATTGCAACGCAAGGCTGTTAATCATTGTTGCCAACATGCCCATATAGTCTCCTTGCACACGATCGATGCCGCCTTTTTCCGCTTGTATACCACGGAAAATATTTCCACCACCAATAACAATTGCAACCTGTGCGCCGGCATCAACAATCGTTTTTATTTCCGCTGCGTATTGTGTAAGCAGATCGTTGTCAATGCCATACTGTTTCGATCCCATAAGCGCTTCACCGCTTAACTTCAATAGAACTCTTTTGTACTTCATGCCGTTGGTATTTGGTCAAAAAAAATCCCTCCGAATGGGAGGGATAAATTATGTAATAATTAATTATCCGAGAGCGATACGCTTGAAGCCGGTGATTTTAGCTTCTTTGTCTGCATCTGCAAGATATTGAGCGACTGTTTTCTTTCCGTCTTTAATGAACTCTTGGTTAACCAAAGTAGATTCTTTGTAGAATTTGTTGATTTTGCCCTGAGCGATCTTCTCTACCATATCTTCAGGCTTACCTTCAGCACGAATTAGTTCGCGGGCGATTTCCAACTCACGGTTCAATATTTCCTGATCAACATCGTCTTTATCAACCGCTACAGGAGCCATTGCAGCAACCTGCATAGCAATATCCTTAGCAACGTTTTCAGGAACTACTTTTGAAAAACCAACGATGCAAGCCAATTTGTTGCCGGGGTGGTTATATGCGATAACCATTCCTGCCTCGTGTTGCTCGTAACCGGACAATTCGATCTTCTCACCGATCTTGCCAACCATTTCGATAACCTTTTCACCGATTGAGACACCTTCGTATGGCAATGCTACCAAAGCAGCTAAATCAGACGGTTTGTTGTTCAACGCAATCTCAGCAAATGCATTAGCTGTCTTATCAAAATCTTCGTTTTTAGCAACGAAATCAGTTTCGCAGTTCAGAACAGTTACAATTCCACGTGTTCCGTTTGATTTAGCAATAACTAGACCTTCTTTAGCATCACGTTCGCTACGGTTAGCGGCAACTTTTTGACCTTTCTTACGCAGAATGTCAACAGCTGCTTCGAAATCACCATTAGCTTCGGTCAACGCTTTTTTGCAATCCATCATACCGGCACCTGTCATGGTGCGCAGTTTATTTACATCTGAAGCAGTGATAGTAACTGACATGATAATGTTGTGTTCGAATTAATACTAAAATCTATTAAGCGCGACTTGGTCTGCGAGCTCCGCCTTTAGAAGCAGGGCCTTTGGAAGCAGGACCTTTAGAGGCCGGACGCTTTTTGCGCTCACCGCCATCTTCAGCGTCAACGTCAAACTTGCTCTTGCGAACTCCGTCTTCGTTGAATTCTTCGCCGTCCTCTTCACCTTTATCTTTATCATTCTTGCGCTCTTCCAAACCTTCAGCAATCGCTTGATTCACGATATCTATGATCAACTTCACAGAAGTAGAAGCGTCGTCGTTAGCAGGAATTGCATAATCAACTTCGTTTGGATTCGAGTTGGTATCAACAATAGCAAACGTTGGGATACCCAGGCGATGCGCTTCCGCAACAGCGATATGTTCTTTAACGATATCAACGATAAACAATGCAGCCGGCAAACGATTAAGATCGGCAATAGATCCTAATTGATGCTCCAACTTTGCACGCTCACGAGACAACATTAACTTTTCTTTCTTGGAAAGGTTGTCGAAAGTGCCGTCAACAGCCATTTTGTCGATTGACGCCATTTTGCGAACTGCCTTACGGATAGTTGCAAAGTTGGTCAACATTCCACCGGGCCAACGTTCAGTAACGTAAGGCATATTCACCTTCTTAACTGATTCAGCAACGATATCTTTTGCCTGCTTTTTAGTAGCAACGAACAAAATTTTCTTGCCTGAGCGAGCGATAGCCTTCAATGCGTTGCACGCATCGTCCAACTTCACAACAGTTTTGTTCAGGTCAATGATGTGGATACCGTTCTTCTCAGTGAAGATATACGGAGCCATTGCAGGATTCCACTTGCGTTTCAGGTGGCCAAAATGTGCACCTGCTTCTAGTAATTCGTTGAACGATGTTCTTGACATGTACTTCGACGCTATAAATTGAATAATCTGGATTAACGTTTGCTGAACTGGAAGCGACGACGTGCTTTACGACGACCGAACTTCTTACGTTCAACCATTCTTGGATCGCGAGTCATGAGACCTTCTGCGCGTAATTTGGCCTTAAGTTGCTCATCGTTGTCAACCAATGCACGAGCAATGCCCAAACGGATTGCTTCCGCCTGGCCATTCATTCCGCCACCGCTAACATTGATGGTAACATCGTACTGACCGAGTGTATCGGTAGTAGCAAATGCCTGCAACACTTTATTTTGTAATACTTCTGTGGAGAAGTAGTTTTTTAAATCACGGTTGTTGATGATTACGTTACCGTTGCCACGCTCCATGTAAACTCGAGCTACAGCGGTTTTACGACGGCCGATTGTATTCGTAACTTCCATTATTGACGTTCTTTAACTGTGTTCAAATCTACTGTTGCAGGATTCTGTGCTTCGTGCTTATGTTCAGTACCCGCATAAACGAATACATTACGACGCAGACGATCACCCAACTTTGTTTTCGGTAACATACGCCCGATAGCCAATTCTAATACCTTTTCAGGCTTAGTAGCCAGAAGTTCGCGAGGAGTAGCAAAACGCTGGCCGCCCGGATAGCCCGTGTGCCGCGTGTACACCTTGTCGTTCAGCTTGCTTCCAGTGAAGCGCACCTTATCGGCGTTGATGATAATTACGTTATCTCCACAATCAACGTGCGGAGTGTAATTGGTTTTGTGCTTACCTCTAACAAGGTATGCAACTTTAGATGCTAAGCGACCGACTGTTTCGTTCTCGGCGTCAACCAGCAACCAATTTTTCTGTACCGTAGCTTTGTTAGCTGAAACGGTTTTGTAGGATAAAGTATCCACGAGCCTTATAATTGAATAGTTCTACTAATGCAGATTGTCCCTTCTAACGGGGGTGCGAAGATAAGCAGAAAATTACTTCCACCAAATTTATCGACAAATAAATTGTGCAAAAGATGTTTGGGAAAGGAAGGTGCATTGGGAAATTGGTGTAAGGCGGGGTGTAAATGATTGAAAAACAACAAAATGGATCTGTGGCGCTATTTGGCAAATGTATAGTATTTTCTCGGTTTGTTTGTGGATTGTATCGACCAATGATGTGTTAGAAGGAGTAAGGGTGGGTATTTGTTGCCGTAATACGCTGAAGGTTTTTAAAAACTTCAACGTATATGAAGAATTGGCAGTGCTTAATTGACTAGATAATTATTATTAAGTAATCTATCGCCAAAAGAAGTGTTTAGATCCATTCGGAATCTTGTCCAGCCGAACATTTGTCCATTCCATCGGGAAGTAGCGTTTGTCGTTGCAAGGTAAATCTGTTTGATAATTGCGTATTCAGAACTGATCGCTCCTTTCGTTTTGTTGGCTTTGCGCACCATGCGATGATAGCTTTCAATCGGATTGGTTGTGTAAATAATCTTGCGGAAGGTTCTGCGGGTAATTTAAAGAAGTGAGTTAACCTGTCTCAGTTTCTTTTGCAGCTTTTAAAAACTGCAGCTGAAGGAAGAAATGGAAATAAGGCAAAAGCAGAAGAGCCGCATATTCAAATAATGAAACGCGGCTCTTGATGTTAAAACGAATATACAGTTACTTGATAACGCCCAGTTGTTTTCCTATTTTTTCGAAAGCGGTGATTGCCTTGTCCAGATGCTCCTGTTCATGTGCCGCACTGAGTTGCACTCGAATTCGTGCTTGTTCTTTTGGAACTACCGGATAGAAGAATCCGATCACATAAATGTCTTCTTCTAATAGTCGTGCAGCAAACTCTTGCGCCAATTTTGCGTCGTATAGCATCACAGGTACAATTGCGGAATCACCTTTTTTGTATTCCAATCCAATACGATCCATGCCGGCTTTGAAATACTTGACATTATTCTCAAGTTTATCGCGCAATGCCGTGGTTTCACTTAACATATCAAACACCGCAATCGAAGCACCAACTATTGCAGGAGCCAAGCTGTTGGAGAATAAATACGGACGTGAACGTTGACGTAACATTTCGATAATTTCCTTTTTGCCTGTTGTAAATCCGCCCATTGCACCACCAAGAGCTTTTCCTAATGTGCCGGTGATGATATCTACCCGACCCATGGCATTTGCTGCTTCAACACTTCCTCTTCCTGTTTTACCGATAAATCCTGTAGCGTGCGATTCATCAACCATCACCAGCGCATTGTACTTATCTGCCAGATCACAAATTTTATCAATTGGTGCAACGAAACCATCCATGGAGAAGACGCCGTCTGTTACGATGATTTTGAAACGCGCACCCTCTGCGGCTTTTAACTGCGCCTCCAAATCATTCATGTCGCAGTTTTTATAACGAAAACGTTTGGCCTTGCACAAGCGAACACCGTCAATAATAGAGGCGTGATTCAACTCATCTGAAATGATTGCATCTTCTTCTCCGAAAAGAGGCTCGAATACACCGCCGTTGGCATCAAAACACGCCGCATAAAGTATGGTATCTTCTGTGCCATGAAAAGTTGCAATTTTCTCCTCCAGCGTTTTGTGAATGTCTTGTGTCCCGCAAATAAAACGAACAGAGGACATGCCGTACCCATGTTGGTCTAATGTTGCATGGGCAGCTTGTATTACTCTTGGATGAGATGACAAACCAAGATAGTTGTTCGCACAAAAGATAATTACATCTTTGCCGTTTACTTTCACAACAGCATCTTGTGCTGTTGTAATGACACGTTCTCTTTTGAACAAACCGGCTTCTTCAATTGACTGAAGTTCACGTTGCAGAAATTCGCGGAAATTACCGTACATAAATTGTGGTATAATTTGAATGAATAGAGCGACAAATTTAGGCATAAACCTACTCATTGTCCTGCAATATTTATTGTTTGTCTTAGCGGGTAAACAACTAAATTCGAACCAAATTCAAATTTCATGCAGAAGAAAATTATGCTCCTCGGTTCCGGGGAATTGGGAAAAGAGTTTGTTATTGCGGCTAAACGATTGGGACATTACGTAATTGCTGTTGACTCCTACGATAACGCTCCGGCACAGCAAGTGGCGGACACCCGGGAAGTTATTAATATGTTGGACGGTGACGCACTGGATGCAATTGTAGCAAAACACAATCCTGATTTTATCGTTCCGGAAATTGAAGCGATAAGAACAGAACGTTTTTATAGTTACGAGTCGCAAGGAGTTACGGTTGTTCCCAGTGCGAAGGCCGCAAATTTTACCATGAATAGAAAAGCTATTCGTGATCTCGCTGCTAAGGATCTGAAGTTGCGAACTGCAAAATTTGAATATGCTACCACAATAGAAGCTTTTTCAAATGCTATACATCGAATAGGAATTCCTTGTGTGGTGAAACCATTGATGTCATCATCGGGCAAAGGACAATCAGTTGTTCGCTCCGAAAGCGAAATAGAGAAAGCATGGAAGTATGCAATTGAAGGCTCGCGCGGTGATGTGTTGGAAGTAATTATTGAAGAATTTATTCCGTTCGATTCAGAGATAACGTTATTAACGATCACTCAAAAGAACGGAGAAACTTTGTTTTGTCCTCCAATCGGACATCGTCAGGAGCGAGGTGATTACCAGGAAAGTTGGATGCCACATCCTATGAAAGAGGAGGATATTCTTGAGGCACAGCGCATGGCTGCCGAAGTAACTAAAGCACTTGGCGGACAAGGAATTTGGGGCGTGGAGTTTTTCTTGACAAAGAATGGCGTTTATTTTTCAGAGCTTTCACCACGACCACATGATACCGGAATGGTGACACTTGCGCCTGCATTGCCCTTGAACGAATTCGAATTACATCTTCGCGCAATTTTGGGTTTACCTATTCCGGAGTTGAAATTGCAAAACACCGCTGCAAGTGCGGTTGTTTTAGCTTCTGCAGAAGGAACTCCCAAGGTGCAAGGCGTAGAAAAAGCATTGCAAAAAAATAATGTAGACGTGAAGGTGTTTGGAAAACCTACAGCCCGACCTTATCGCAGAATGGCTGTGGCGTTGGCTTGGGCAAAAGATAATGCTGAGCTAAAAGAAGTTGTTGATCGCGCAAAAGAAGTAGCTTCGTGCATTTCTCTACACTAGGCACTGCGATACATTTTGCCGGGTAATGATTTAACGGCGCCTTGGATTTCTAATTGCAGCAAGATGGTCGAAATTTTTCCAAGACTCCATCCTAAACTGTGCGTGAGTTCATCAATGTGCACGTTGGCATTGTCCCGCAATAAATGGAGTATGGAGAGTTCATCTTCTGTATGCACAGCTTGAAGTTGACTCACTTTTTTTGCCGCCTTTCCTGTCGAACTCCAGTCCATGGCATGCAACAAATCGGCTGCAGATTCAATCAGCGCAGCTTTGTGTGTTTTGATTAAGTGATTACATCCGGAAGAATATTTTCTTCCTACAGCGCCCGGAAATGTAAACACATCACGGTTGTAATTCGACGCATATTCGGCTGTAATCATTGATCCTCCGCTAATGCCAGACTCTACAACTAAAACAGCATGGCACATTCCCGCAACAATTCTGTTTCGCATCGGAAAGTGCTCTTTGTCGGCCCGTATTCCACTCGGATACTCTGTGTATAGCGCACCGACGGCTGTCATCTTTTTTGCCAAATTTCGATGTGCTGCCGGATACATGGTGTCTAATCCGTGACCAAGAACCCCAATCGTGGGTAAGTTAAATTCAAGTGCAAGTTCATGTGCCTCGGCATCAACACCGTGCGCCAGCCCGCTAACAATAATGACATTGATGTTTTCAATATCTTCAATAAAACGTCGCAGTAATTTTTTGCCATAATCAGTAATTTTTCTGGTGCCGATTATAGCAATCAACTTTTGATCGTCCATGCGGCAATGGCCTTGTGAATACAACAGCGCTGGACTATCGTAACATTGCTTGAGCAAAGAAGGATAATCCGGGTCCGTAAAGAAATGTGCGTGTACATGGTGCTTTTCCATAAACGCAAGTTCTTTTTCAGCTTGAGTCAACGCGTGATCGCGATTCATTTTACTGCTGATCATTTTCCCGATTCCCGGTATCTTTTGAAGATTACGAACCTTCTCTGAAAAAACAGCCTCAGGACTTCCAATATGGGAGATTAATTTCTTGGTAAGAATTGGTCCGATGGACGGAATTCGGGTTACAGCGATTTTATACAGGGTTTCGTCGGAACTCATATTGTACGTACAATTCTTTTCAATTACATTGCAAATTCAAAAACAAAAAATAACATCAATAGCAGTTCAAATTTAGAGGATATGCAATTTTCGACTCGAATTGTTTTAGGTTTTTTACTGGTAACTGTTGGCGGATTACAGCTATGGGGTCAACAAGCATTTGTACGCGGAAATGTGAAGGACAGTGCCACCGCAGAACCGTTGATTGGAGTTGTCGTAACATCCAATGTTGGGGTCGGCGCCGTGACCGATGTGACGGGAAATTTTGTGTGTAAAGTTTCATTTCCAGTTACTATAAACGGCACAACATATAGTGACAGTGCAGATGTAACGCTGAACGTTTCATACACGGGATACATTTCTAAAACAGCAGTAGTTAATGTAAAAAAGGGAGGTGCTGTCCCGGTTCAGGTAATACTATCATCCTCTTCGCGAGAACTTGGAACCGTTGTAGTATCTGCTGGTCGATATGAGCAGAAAATAGGCGAGGTGCCCGTTTCTATGGAAGTGATAAAGCCTCGTTTGATTGAAAACAAGAATACCACGAACATGGAAACGATCATTGATCAAACGCCCGGTGTCAACGTAACAGATGGACAGGCGAACATACGTGGCGGAAGCGGCTATAGTTTTGGTGCCGGTTCGCGCGTGTTGATGGTGGTTGATGACATGCCTATGCTTTCAGGTGATGCAGGTGATGTGAAATGGAATTATTTGCCGGTTGAAAACGTTTCTCAGGTAGAAGTCCTCAAAGGTGCTTCATCAGCGTTGTTTGGTTCATCAGCGTTAAATGGGATCATTCATTTCAGAACTGCATATCCGGGACCCAAACCACAAACTACTATTACCATGTTCTCCGGCTTGTATGATAATCCGCGTAGACCTGAATTGCGTTGGTGGGGGAATACCAGTCCTGCGTCCAATGGAATTAACTTTGCGCATTCCAGGCAGATTGGTAATCTGGATTTAACTATTGGAGGACATTTGTTTGACGATGACGGATATCGTTATCTGGAAACAGAACAACGTCAACGCATGAATATCAATACACGTTATCGATTTCAGCGTATTCCCGGATTAAGTGCAGGTGTTAATGTAAACGGAATGCGAACAACAGGTGGTTTGTTTATACTTTGGTATAATGATACATTGGCTTACACTCCTGCCGATTCCTCTATTCAACTGTTCAAGAATCATCGATACAACATCGATCCTTATGTTTCATATTACGGGCCGAAGGGGCATCGACATAATTTAAGAACACGTGTTTTTGTTACGGATAATAAAAATGATAAAGCACAAGGTTCATTAGCAAAGCTATGGTACGGTGAATATCAATATCAGTTTAAATTTAAAAACACGCTCACCGTTACTAGCGGAATTGTGGGAACGTTTACAACCGTTGATGCGGAGATTTATGGAAAGCGCGATGCAAATAACGTTTCCGGTTATGCGCAATTCGATTATAAGTTTTTTGAAAAACTCTTTGTAACTGTTGGCGTTCGTGGCGAATACTTCCGAGTAGATACAGCGAAGTCAAGATATAGTTTGGCAATGGGTTCTGATACATTGACGTTGCCATTCCGTCCTGTAGGCAGAATTGGTGTGAGTTATCAGGCCGCAGAGGCAACGTATTTAAGAGCTTCATACGGACAAGGTTATCGTTTCCCTTCAGTAGCAGAGAAGTATATCAGAACATCAGCCAGCGGATTGGAAATTTATCCGAATTTTCAATTACAACCTGAGTATGGACAATCCGCAGAAGTAGGCGTGAAGCAAGGCGTGCGTGTTGCTAATTGGAAAGGTTATGCCGACGTTTCTGTGTTCTGGATGGAATATTCCGATATGATGGAATTTTCTTTCGGTCAGTGGGGAACACCATTTGTAGATCCATTGTTTGGCTTAGGTTTTAAATCGGTGAACGTGGGTAAAACAAGGACAACCGGTGTTGACTTCTCATTAATGGGGCAAGGAGAAATCGGTAAGGTGGACATTATTGTTTTGGGTGGTTATACCTACATGAATCCGGTATCGCTAAGTTTTGATCCTGCAGTGGATACACTATATGCTACCTCGGACGAAAATATTTTAAAGTATCGTTACAGACATTTGGCAAAATTTGATTCTGAAGCATCTTATCAGAAATATTCCTTGGGAGCAAGTATGCGTTATAACAGCTTCATGGAGAACATTGATCAGTTCTTTGTGTCGGCTTTGCCCGGAATAGGAGCATATCGCGCTAAGTTCAATACAGGAGATATTGTGTTTGATGCACGTTTCATTTATCGAATTAACGACAAAGCGCGTGTAGCATTTATCTGCAACAATATTTTCAATCGTGAATATTCATCACGCCCTGCTGACGTGCAACCTCCAAGAAATTTCGTGATTCAGGTTCAGGTGAAATTCTAAAATTGCAGGACGACTATTTCTGCAACGCATCAATTGTACCTTTTCGGGAAGTTCTCGTTATGCTACCGGTAACGAAGGAAACTACAGGTTACCGGAGAGGAAGAACCGCATCTCTCCAAGGGTGTCGCTAAGTGAAGCGGCACCCTTTAAATTAACGCCTGTCCCGTCATTACGTCTGGCTGATGAAGCTGTAGTAACTTTAGTACAGTTGGTGCAACATCGGCCAATCGTCCATGGTGTACGCGAGTTACATCTGGATCAATCACAATAATCGGAACAGGATTTGTCGTGTGCGCCGTATGTGGTGATCCATCTTCGTTGATCATTAAATCTGCATTACCGTGATCGGCAATGATGACAAACGAATAACCGTGTTGCATACCACACTCTACAACTTGTTGTAAACAATTGTCAACGGTCTCAACTGCTTTTACCACCGCATCAAACACGCCGGTGTGTCCAACCATATCCGTATTGGCAAAGTTGATACATATAAAATCGGCAGATGCTTTTTGTAATTCAGGAACAATAGCAGCGGTGAGTTCTCTCGCGCTCATTTCCGGCTGTAAGTCGTACGTCGCAACTTTGGGTGATGGAATCAAAATGCGTCGCTCGCCTTCAAATGTTTGTTCTCGTCCACCTGAAAAAAAGAAGGTGACGTGCGGATATTTTTCTGTTTCTGCAATTCGAATCTGCGACTTGCCTGCGCGTGCCATCAATTCTCCCAAGGTCAACTCCAAATCATCTTTTCCATAAATCACTTTCACATCCTTAAAAGAACTGTCATAATTGGTAATGGTAACATAATGCAATGGAATGGTATGCATATTCTGCTCATGAAAGTCCCGCTGCGTGAGTACTTCAGTTATTTCGCGACAACGATCTGTTCTGAAGTTGAAACAGATAACCGCATCGCCTTCTTGCAACGTTGCCATTGGTTGCCCCTTAGCATTCGTTAAAATAATTGGAGTGATGAATTCGTCTGTTACGCCGCTATGGTAAGACGTTTTAACAGCAGCAAGAGCATCGTTGGTTTTTGTGCCAACACCGTTTACTAACGCGTCATAAGCAACTTTAATCCGCTCCCAGCGCTTGTCTCTGTCCATAGCGTAGTAACGTCCGGTAATGCTGGCAAGTTGAGTTTTTGTATCAACCGTTTTTTGTATCAGTTTTTCAAGATATTGGTAGCCGCCGGTTGGTGCAGTGTCGCGACCGTCAGTAAAGGCATGTACGTACACCTTATCCAATTGGTGCGCTGAAAAGATATCTAGCAAATGATGCAAGTGATCTTGTGAAGAATGCACACCACCATCAGAAACCAAACCCATCACATGCAATGATTTACCGGTTCGCTTTACATAAGTGATCGTGTCAAGTAGCACCGGATGCGAATCAATTTTTCGCTCACGACACTCCATATTAATTTTAACGAGATCCTGATACACCACGCGTCCTGCGCCGATGTTTAAGTGACCTACCTCTGAATTTCCCATTTGACCTGAAGGAAGACCTACATCTTCTCCGGATGTCAGCAGCGTAGCGTTAGGATATTTACTTTGCAGCAGATTGAAAAACGGTGTGTTCGCCATCGCAATGGCATTGGTGTGATCATTTTTACCAAGTCCCCATCCGTCCAAAATGATAAGCGCTACTTTTTTACTCATGATTTAATTATGCTTTGGAAGTGTAATAGTAAATGTTGTTCCTTGTTTTGGCGCATTGCCTACTGCGATTTTCCACCCGTGCGCTTCCACCAGTTCTTTCACAATATATAGCCCAAGCCCTGTGCCTTTGCTGCTGCGGGTTTCTTCGTTACCGATACGATAAAATCGCTCAAATATTTTTTCTCGCTCAGCG
This sequence comes from Bacteroidia bacterium, assembly GCA_044344795.1. Taxonomy (GTDB): domain Bacteria; phylum Bacteroidota; class Bacteroidia; order Palsa-965; family Palsa-965. The sequence continues at coordinate 50,238 of JBIJCF010000002.1, forward strand.
ACCGGAATTCCTTTGCCTTCATCTGCAATTACAATTCTAATGTGCTCTGAACTTGTAATTGTATCTAATCTGATGATGCTGTTCGCCGGGGCATATTTGGCTGCGTTTTCCAATAGATTGGTAATAATGGAATGAAAGGCAAGTCGATCTGCTGCTATTAAGATTGTCTTAGCAAATTGTGTGTGAAGTTGATGATTTCGACACGAACCTTTTTGTAAGGAATCTGTGATAGATTGTAGTTCTGTATTTATATCGAATGATTCTTTCTGAAGTGTGTAGGAGTGATTGTCAATACGCGCGGTAACCAGTATGTTTTCTACCAAACTATGCAAGCGCTTGGTGTCGTCAAGTGCCCCGGATAATATAGCATGTTGCTGATCTGCGGAAAGGCTGCGGTGCTGAATAGTTTCAAGCTGCAATTGAATAGATGCCAGGGGAGATTTTAATTCATGTGTTACAGATAGCAGGAAGTTATTTTGTTTTCTATTGATTTCAGACTCCTTGATAAAAGCATTCCGTGTACGTGCGATCCCGAGAATTAGCAATACAAGAAAGACAGATCCTTCACCGAAAATCATGAGCCATTGCTTGTGCAATTTTTTATTGAGCACTTCACTTTCCTGAATCAATCGAGCTTCAGAGGATGAAGTGTTGGCAGCAACAAGTTCGGTTTGAAGTGTAGTTACCTCATTGTTAAGCTTAATGAGCAAGTATGTCCACCAGGAGAACTGAATCAATACATAAGCCACAAGAATGTAAAAAAGTAATAACGGCTTAGTAGTTTTGTTAAATGACATTTGACAAAGGTACAAAAAGCGAGAGCCCCGGTTGTGGAACCGAGGCTCTCAGGAGGTGAGATAGGAACAAACCCATGAAAACTATACCCGCCTCCTATTTCGTCACATTCCTCTTATAATCTCTTGTGAGCGATTCCTCTATGACAGGAAGATCATTTAGCAATACCTGATAATTTGCATCAATAGCTTTTATGAGTTCTTTATTCTTGGACGCATTTGTAGTATCGGTATGCAGTAACTTCATTTTGTGAGCTTTCACAATCTCTTTATGCTTTTTCAAAAGTTCTTGCTGAGCAGTTATTTTAGGCATTACATCAGAACCTGCAGTTACGCCCATTTCTTTGCCGTATTGCTCCACATTAGCCAAGTGTATGGTCTCTGCTTCCGTAATTTGTTGTTCATACAATTGAATTGCTCTACGAAGTTCTGTTGCAGTGCCAGCTTCATATTTTGCACGGCTTTCGTGGCAGCCGGAGTATACAATTCCAAAGACTGCCAGAACACCGGCAAGAATGGGGAGGATGTTTTTGATGAGTGTATTCATGGCTTTTAGTGAAGCAAAAGTAATGCATCAAAATCGCGATGAACAAAGAATTAGACGACTGCACTCATGAATCGGATGGAATCACTCAAACGGGCGATAAGATAAACATCATGCTTTGTAATGCGCTCAATACCTTTATTGGTAAGGGTTTCAGCGATGAAGTCCGAAGATAAAATTAGTCCACAAAAAGAGGAGTTTCGTGGAAGAAAAGCACATGTTCCTCGAGAAATTGATTCTAGAAACGATAAAACCAAGTGCACATTGGGAACGGAAACGATTGCGAGTCATCATCGTTAAACACGGAAACTCCGGACAAAGCAATCTGAAAAGCCTTGCGGTCTGTGGTTTGAAAGCGCATACCTGGCATTACAAAAAGTGCAATGGATTTTATGGGCTTGCGTTCAACAATAACCTCATAGATACCCGGAGTATTGGTGTTGAAATCGGGTTCGCGAATTACATTGGTTGAAGTGGTGGTAGTATTGTAAGAAAACACTCCTATCATGGAATCAAACACAAAACTTGCTTTAGCACTAATTTTAGAAATTCCTGCAATTGAAAAGATGGGACCTTTATAGAATGGACTAATTCGTTCTACCATAGGAATCGGGAATGGAATAGATCCCGGATAGTAATAATTGAAGCTTGTGCTATCTACGTAGGTGCCTTCCACGTATTGGAATTGTTTTCCTCCTCCTGTTGCGTAAGCGTATCCTGCAGAAAACGTAATGTTTTGCATTCGATTTCCTAAGGTCACGTTGGCAAAATGTAAGCCTCCATAACCTCGGAACTGATTCAAATACCCCGAAGTTCCAAGTAATGTACCGACACTAAAATTCAATTTTTCATTCTTCGTAGGAATTGAATATTTCATAGCTAATACCAACGGGCTGGCTAACCATGTTGCCATTAGTCCAATCGAAAACCTGTTGTTCACCGCAAAATGAATTTCGGGTCCGTATAGGTTAATTAGCCCATAGTCTTCGCCTTTCACAATAGGAAGTGCGTTGGTTGTGAAACAATATCGAGTAGTAAACGGCCCGGAATTTTTATATTCTCCATGAACAATTTGCTTTTTATCTTCCACTTTTTCCATACTTCTGATATCAGATTTCTGGATGTAGATTTTACCGAGTTTCTCGGTTTGAAGCAGTACTTCCCGACCGTCATCACTAAGAATCACACCTATGTATTCCTTCCCGTCATGTTTGGTAATGACATACAGCTGCGTAGAATCGGTATTGGTTTGTGCCTGCAGAATAGATGTTGTTGTGCCGGCAATGAGCAGCAGAAGAGAGAGAAGTACCTTTTGTAACATTGTTGGTTCGGGGTTAAAATGTAGGACGTTTCAAATTTGTCACTAATTATTAATGGCGGTATTGGTAACAAATTTAAGGTAATGATCAATTCGTTTCGAGTTGTCGTAAGCGTTATCGATTCTTTTCAACAATATATCAAAGTTATATAATTGTACACGAGACGTTCGATAAGCGCTGAAGCGCACCCCAACTTCAACACAAGTTTCGCTTGGTACTACAAAAAAAGCCCCATTATTGTGAGGCTTTCGTATCGTGGGAGCAACAGGATTCGTCCCGATGCTTCGGGACTGTGACCCTCTGCGTTTGAATAATGATCATACTTTGCCGAAGTATTGTGTATTGGTTGATAACGTTGCGATTAAATTATTTGCTTAGGATAGGAGCAATTATCAGCGGAACTTATCCGTGAGCCATCCATGATCATCAATTAATCGTTCTATAAAGTGTCTGGATTTCATCTTTTTAATGAATCGCTCGGCATTTCTCGCATGAATTCGGTTCGGGAATTCCAACGCAAGTTTCATTTCCCAATCGATAGCTTTTGAAGTATAGGACTTGGCAAAGAATTGTGTGTTGTGTTGCTTCAATCTTTCCATCACCGAGGCACATTCGCCTACATAAAAGCGATCTAGTTTGCTGCTGGAAATAATGTAAACAAAATGCATGATTGTTTTTGTTCTGCAATGGACTATGGTAATCTCAAAACAAAAAAGCCCCACTATCGTGAGGCTTTCGTATCGTGGGAGCAACAGGATTCGAACCTGTGACCCTCTGCTTGTAAGGCAGATGCTCTGAACCAGCTGAGCTATGCTCCCAGAACCTAATTAGGTTAAACGGGCTGCAAATATATGTGCAATGTTGGTTTCTGCAAAAAAAATGAGAAAAAAAATCAAATTGCCTCTGCAACTACGAAGGTGCTGCCTCCAATATAAACCACATCTTGTGCTGTTGCCGCTGCTTTTGCGGCCTGTACCGCTTTCTTAACGGAAGGGAAAATCGCCCCTTGTAATCCGGCAGTTTGCGCGTGCTGTTGCAAGTCCGAAGCTTCCATCGCCCTCGGTAAGTTGGCCTTGCAGAAATAGTAAGTCGCTTTTTTGGGCAACAATTCCAATACCTTACTCGGGTCCTTATCATTTACGACACCCAAAACAATGTGCAACTTTAGATTTGACGTGTGTTTAAGCTGCTTCACAATTTCGCGAATTCCTCCTTCATTGTGCCCGGTGTCTGCAATTACCAATGGCGATTTGGCTAAAACTTCCCAACGTCCGCGAAGTCCGGTCAGCCCGACAACATTGCGCAAACCACTCAATATGGCGTTATCGCTTATGGCATAGCCTAATTCGCGTAACGTGAATATCGCGTGCAATACGGTGCCATAATTTTTTCGCTGGTAACTTCCTGTCAAACCACCGCGTACGTTTTTTTGCCAAAGTTTACCGTGATCATAAACGGTGAATTTTATTTGGGGCGGAAAGTCATTTGTAGGTAGCATTGTCGTAATCCGAACATGTTCATCAGCAAATGAAATGTTAGTCTTCAGTTTTCGTGCGACCGATGTAAACACCGATTTAATCTCCTCTTGAGTTTCTCCAATAATGACGGGTACTCCAGATTTAATGATGCCGGCTTTTTCTCCTGCAATTTTTTGTATCGTATTTCCCAGCAGATTCATGTGATCGTAACTGATGTTCGTGATCACGCTGAGCTCGGGGTGAACAACATTCGTAGAATCTAATCGTCCTCCCAAGCCCGTTTCAATTATTGCTATATCAACGTTTTGCGTTGCGAAATAATCGAATGCCAACCCAACGGTCCATTCGAAAAAAGACAGATCCAATTTTTCGAATTTCTTACGGTGATCTTGCACAAAAGTCGTTACCGCAAGTCGGGGAATCATTTTCCCATTTATTCGAATGCGTTCGCGAAAGTCTTTGAGATGCGGCGAAGTATACAGCCCTGTCTTGTACCCCGCGGCTTGAAAAATTGCCGCTAACAAATGCGAAGTTGATCCTTTGCCATTAGTGCCGGCAATATGTATGCTTCTGAATTTATGTTCCGGATTACCAAGCGACTTACACAAGGCGATGGTATTGGTCAAATCTGCTTTGTAGGCTGCAGGGCCAATGCGCTGAAACATTGGTAATCTGCTATACAAATAATCGAGGGTTTGTTTGTACGTCACTTCAACGTGAAGTTGATGTCGATAGATAAAATGATAAGATCAGCGCAGGTGTTGTTGGCGCTGAACTTGATCTTGTAAGCCGATTGTGTCGCAGTTGAACGCAATACAGAATTTAACGTAGTTGTTCCTTGCGGGTTGACTTCTGCCTTCTTTACATTTCCACTTCTGTCTACATATACATTCACCACAACTTTACCTTCTTCTTGAGTCGGATTCAAGATGTCCGGTTTCGATAAAATACTGCGATAACAAGTAGCATTGCCACCACCGGGCCCGCCGTCTCCTTTGTCACCTCCGTCATTCGGGCCTACACCATCTCCTTTACCGTCTCCTAATCCTCCGGTATACGGACTTCCTTTGCCTTCACCTCCAACTTTAATGGAAGCACTTCCTTTATTTTTTTTCCAGTCTTCCATGGCAGCTAAAACATCCGGAGAAAGCGCGTCGTCCCCGTTCGGTTGTGTGCCCGTGTTGGTTGCTGGATTTGCCGGATCATTGGAGGTCATGGATCCTTGTTGTGGCGGATTGGTTGCTGTGTTAGTAGTTGGATTGTTGTCGTCCGGTTGTCCGGGATCTCCGGTGTTTCCCTGGGAGCCGCCGCCTTCAACTGCTGCATCGCCTCCAAATCCTTCGTACAATCCGATTTCCAATTCTACTGCTTCCGGATCGGGTGGAATAGGAGGTAAAGGAGTAACAATTTGTATGAGCCACAAAATCAGAAATAAGATAACGCCCACAGCAATTGCTGTTAACGCGCCAAAAAGTCGCGCGTTACGTTCGTTTTTCCTTTCCGGAATGGTTATGGCAAACGTGCTCATTGTTGTTTTTGTACGGATAATACCATGTCGAGTTTCAAATCATTACCGATTTGCATGACATCAGCAAGATCTTGAACGGTTAACGATTTATCGAGTTGAAGAATAATTTTAGATGTATTCTTCGCTTTGGTTTCTCCCTGCAACACGGGAGCTAACATATCGAATGGAACTTTATTGTTGTTCACGTAATAATCGTGGTTTGCATCAACTGCCAGAGTTACCTTGCCGCTATTCAGTGTAGATGGACTTTTAGAGCTGGGTAAACTCAACTTAATAACGTTCGGATTAACCAGGGTAGAAAGAATGATGAAAAACAACAACAGGAAAAACATGATGTCGTTCAACGATTCCGTGAACACCTCCGCACTTTCTTTATGTCTTCCGCGAAGTTTCATGTTTATTTTTCAGGTTCGTTAATCAAATCTAAAAACTCCAGACTCGCACGTTCTACTTTACCTGCAATACCGTCAACACTGGAGTTTAACAAATGGTAGAACAGGAAGGAGATGACACCGATAATCAGACCGGCTCCCGATGAAACCATCTTCTGATATAAACCACCGGAAATTGTTTTAATACTAATATCCCCGCTCAAAGAAATGTCGTAGAAAATGGTAACAACCCCGGCAATAGTTCCGATGAAACCTAGCATCGGAGCAATGCGTGCAATTAGCGATAAGTAATGTAGGTTCTTTTCTACACGTGCAATTTCAACGCGTCCATGTGTTTCCATGGCTTCCGATACTTCACGTGTTGGTTTGCCTAGACGAGAAATTCCTTTTTCGATAGTGCGTGATACCGGAGAATTTACCGATTTGCAATATTCTCTGGCAGTGTCAATTTTACCATTGAGGATGTAGTCTTTTACATTGTGCATCAAATTCGCATCCGTCTTTCTCGCTTTCGAAATAATGATCAAACGCTCGATAGCGAAATAAATGGCTAACAACAAAAAGATGAACAATGGAATCATTACCCATCCGCCTTTCAAGACGAGGCTTAACGGAGAAATAACTTCCTGTGCATTTGTGGCAGCAGCTGTAACAGCGCCCGATGCAGAAGTAATGCCGGTGTTCGCGACGGTTCCGTTCGAGTCGGCGGCTGCACCTGCTTGCAATAAAATACCTAATAACATATCGGTAGTATTTGATAGTATAACGACAAACTATCCTCGAAAGTATCTGAAATAAAAAGGCCTGTCTGCCAACACTAAGTTCTGTTATCAACAGTCAAGTGTTTATTGCAGACAGGCACGGAGGCAAGAACCGCTTAATTTTTCAGGTTGTTATTTGCGTAATTTAAAAGTGATGGGTTTGCGATATAAATATTCAACGGCTTCTCCTCCATCTTTCGCCGGCTTCCACGCCGGCATTTGTTTCATGACACGAAGGGCTTCGCGGTTTAGTTCCGGATGTGCACCTTTTGCCACTTTTACATCACGATAGTTGCCTTTGGTGTCAACGATAAACTCAATCCACACCGTTCCCTCCAAACCAACTTCCTTGCACATGGTCGGATATTTCAGGCTCTTAACCAAAAATGGATCCAGCTCATCGTTGGTTGGAGGTGTGTCGCTATAACTAACTAAGCGTGGTTTCAATTCGGCCGTGTCGGCCGGAGGACATTCCAAACAAGTACCTGTTCCTGTTCCTGATGTTCCCGTTCCTCCTTCATTACCGTTGGTCGATTTTCCCGCGTCGGAATTGGTAATGGTAGTGGTTACCTGTTGATTTGTGATTTGCGGCGTAGTGAGATCTTTCATGTCCACCGGTCCTTTCGGCGTTGTGGCCATATCACGCACAGGCTTAGTTTTAGGTTGCTCAATTTTAGGTTGCTCAATGTTGCCTACAGGTGGAATTTCCGGAGGAAATTGTGTGCTGTAATCTTCCGCCGGAAAAAAGTCTCTTGTAGCATTTAATTTGGAGTAAGCCCAAATTCCTGCTGTAAAAATGAACACGCTAGTGAATACCGCAATGATTACTCTTCTGCCGTATTGTTTGCGCAGCTGGTAGGCTCCATACGATTTGTGCCTGTTCTCGAAAACGAGATCGTTGAATGAATCCGAAAGGACGAAGCGATTGTCCATGTCTTTGGTGTTTTAAGTTTGACATTTTTTTCTCCCGATCAAAACAGTCGTAATGCAACTATTTATCGGGGTCGCTCAAGTCCGGGGAATGTTACTGCACGCGTTCAGTATATCAGGATGCGGATGAGAGTAGACGTTGTACCATACGTTGCGTTATTTGGTTCTTCTACGCAATGGTACGCCTGTGGTTACGCGAACACAACCCGCAATTGATAAGTGGAACAGCAATAACAATAAGTGGAATGAAGTGTTACTGTTTCTCTAAATGAACAGTAGTTGTAGGGAATGCAAAACTTACACCATGTCGATGCATGATCTCCATAATTTTGAAATTCACTTCTTCGCGAACCTGTAAATTGTTGGAGAAGTCTATGAGTTTAATGAAGTACATTAGTTGAATGTCAATAGAAGAAGCACTAAAGTTGAACAAACTCACACGACCTTCTTCTTGTACAAGATCTTCCCGTGAATCGATATAACTGCGCAAATCGTCCATGACGGATTTGATTTTTTCCGGAGGAGTTGAATACGTTACCCCTATAGTGGTGATAACACGACGTGAATTGCGTTTACTCACATTGTAAATTTCGTTCTCCACCATTTTTCGGTTGGGGACGGTAATATAGGTGCTGTCTTCTGCACGAATACGCGTGCTGCGAAAACCAATACGATCGATCGTGCCCACTTGATTATTAGGTAGTAGAATATTCTCGCCAACAGAAAACGGTTTATCGAGGAAAACTGTGAAACTTCCAATGAGATTTTCTAAACTCTCTTTTGCTGCTAATGCTACTGCAATACCACCAATTCCCAAACCTGCAATCAACGAGGCAACATTCATGTCGAAGATGCTGCCCAGCATTATGAAAATGGCTAGAATAACAATGATGACTTTAATCGCTTCACGCAAAAAGGGAACTAATTGATCGTCTGCAGTAGATTCGGTTTTAGAAGCACGATGCAACAAGATTAAACCAAAGAAATCTGTGATGCGCAGCAACAACCAGGTAATGGCAATACCAATCATCAACGCCACCAGTTTGGAGCTGATCATGGCTACGCCGAATTCTTCTTTGGGTGCTAACTTCCACGCGGCAGGCCACTGCAGATAGTTTTCCGCAATGGACAACGCAATTAAAAACAACAGCAAATTCCAAGGCTTGCGTACCAGGTCAAATAATTTCTGGAAACCGATTTCCTCTTTTTCCTTGCGTTGAAAAAAACGAAACAAAAGCTTTGTAAGTCCTTTTGCAATTAGCGTGCGAACCAGAAGTGCGAATAATACAATCAACGCGAAGGTTACCCAATCCTGCACGGTATTGGGCGCAATAAAAACTTTCGATGCGATTGATTTAATATCCATGGTTATAACAATGATTTTAATGCGCGTGTAAATGCCGCTTTAGCAATATGTGACTTATCGGAATGCTCGGCACGTGTAGCTTGTAATGCCTTTTTAATCGTCTCCGAAACATCACTAAAAATAGCTTCATCGTTAACAACGGCATTGTCTTGCATGAGATATGCGAACACACGTGCCATCCCGCAATTCGCTATGAAGTCCGGAATGATGCTGACTTTCTCATCAGCAAACTCTCCGGTTGGTCCGAAGAAAATTTCAGGATCTGCAAACGGAACATTCGCACCGCATGAAATAACTTCAAGTCCGTTATTGATCATAGTTTGTAACTGCTCTTTGGTTACCAAACGTGACGCAGCTGCAGGAATAAATATTTCCGCACCACAAGACCATACTTGCTGCTGTATTTCCTCTGACGGCAATATATTCGCAGCAATTAACTGATTACCTTTTTTATTGATGAACAATTCACGCACTGCAGGGAAATCAAATCCTGCGGTGTTGATGAGTCCGCCGTTACGGTCAATAATTCCGGTAATCTTTACACCATCCTGAGCCAGATAATATGCCGCTGCCGCCGCCACATTTCCCCACCCCTGGATGATCGCACGCTTACCCGCAAGTTCTCCGCCCCAAAGGCTGTAATAGTGTTTCACAGCTTCCGCAACTCCGTAGCCTGTGATCATATCAGCAACTGTAAATCCTTCGCCGGGAACAAAACGGCTATCGATCACTTTTTTAATCACACCGGCACGCAGTTGTTCTATGCGTTTTGCTTTACCTGCCGCCATCGCTCCGAAATGTCCGTTTACAACTCCTTCTTGCGGATGCAAAAGCCCTAACTCTTCTGTAACGGGAATCACTTCATGAATTTCATCCACATTCAAGTCGCCGCCGGTGCCATAATAATTTTTCAGCAACGGCATTACTGCCTTGAACCAGCGCTGCAGCACGCCTGCTTTACGCGGATCTGCAGGGTCGAAGTTAATTCCGGATTTTGCTCCTCCGATCGGTGGACCTGCTACGGTAAACTTCACTTCCATCGTTTTGGCCAACGATTCCACTTCACGTTTATCCAACCCTTTGCGCATACGTGTTCCGCCACCTGCTGCACCGCCGCGAAGAGAATTGATAACTACCCATCCTTCTGCCTCCGTTTCGGCATCTTTCCATTCAAATACAATTTCGGGGCGCTTGTTTTCGTACTGGTGAAGTAGGTCTTTCATATCGGTTTTTTCTAAGCGGTAAAAGTACAAATTGATTGGTGAAGAAATGGTTGCTAAAAATCATTTGCAGATTCGATAAATTCTGTAAAATTGTCCCCACAAAAGTTCGGAACAAACTCTTGTCATTCACATCTGCAACTGCAAAAGATGAAAAAACAAGTTAAATCAACAAAGTCCGCAGCCGTTAAACCTACGGCTCCTGCGAAGAAAGGAAAGACTTCCGGAAAGAAACGGAACGATGAAGAATTGGATGATGAAGATCTTCCTGAAGAATCAGAAGACGATGATGACATCGTTGATGATTTCGAAAACGCGGATGATGATGATTCGTCAAGCAAAGATGATGATCCGGATATTGAAGGAGATGTGAAGTTTGATGACTTCGATTTAGACGACGACGATGATGAGTTTTATGACGACGATCGTTTCTAGAGATATTTTAAAGACTGCTGCGGCAGTCTTTTTTTATGCAAGATAAATTGCTCCTCCTATAGAATCTTTGCTGGCGCCGGTCACACTTTTTAAGGTATTAATTCGATTGTTTATGCGTAGCCAACCGAGATATGCAAAGATCAACGCTTCCTTAAAACATACAATTTGATCGGTAGGTATTTCTACTTTACACCGTGTTTGCTCGCGAATACGCTGCATTAGAAATGTGTTGAATGCTCCACCGCCGGCAACAATCACGCTTTTACGACCATTAACAGCCTGTGCAATTTGAAACGCAGCATGCTCTGTGCAGGTGCGCAACAAATCGGCAGTAGGCAATGTTTCCAGCAACAAGTGTCGAATCTCTTGTTCTACCCATTCTCGCCCCAACGATTTCGGAAACTTCATTTTGTAAAAATCAAGATTGTTTAATTGCGCGAGAAGTGCAGGAATGACAACTCCACTTTGCGCAATGGCTCCACCTGCATCATAACTCATATGAAGTCGTGATGACAATGCGTTCAATATGTAGTTCGCAGGACAAATATCTCCTGCAACACGAATTCCGTTTTCCTCAAAGGAAATATTAGCGAACCCGCCAATGTTCAGGCAAGCATCGTAGTTGCCAAAAAGTAACTGATCACCAATCGGAACTAATGGCGCGCCTTGTCCACCCAAGGCAACATCTAAGGAGCGAAAATCACAAATAGCCGGTAGTCCGCAAGCCGCAGCAATCGCCGATCCGTGACCAATTTGTAAAGTATATCCGTTTTTAGGAGCGTGAAATATAGTGTGACCGTGCGAAGCAACGGCAGTTACAGTTTTATCTTTTAAATGCTGATCAATAAATCGGGCAACATGTTCTCCAATAAGTCTTCCGTAAACTCTATCGATCTCTGTTAAACGAACGCCGCTGCATGTTTCAGCTTCTTTTAAAAGTGCGATCGTTGCATCATCATAAGCAATAGTTTCTGCCTTAATAATTTCAAAGGAGGTATCGGAAGCGAATGTGCATGCACAAATGTCTAGCCCGTCTAAGGAAGTGCCGGACATAACTCCAATTAAGACGTTGGATTGAGCCATGGTTAAAGGTGCAATTATTTCATCGAATTACGGTCTAAAATTAAGCACCGGAAAGAACCTCATTAGGGTGTTTCGGTTATATTTGTCAGCTATTTAAGTTTAACATTTAATACCGTAATACCATGCATTTCGACTTGACAGAAGAACATTTGATGATTCAAAAAGCTGCACGTGATTTTGCGCAGAATGAATTAAAGCCGGGAGTGATTGAGCGCGATGAGCATCAAAAGTTCCCTACAGAGTATGTAAAGAAAATGGGAGAGCTAGGATTCCTCGGAATGATGGTAGATCCTAAGTACGGCGGCGGGGGAATGGACACAATTTCCTACGTGTTGGCGATGGAAGAAATTTCCAAAGTTGATGCGTCTTGTTCCGTGATCATGTCGGTGAACAACTCATTGGTTTGTTGGGGACTTGAGCAGTTCGGAACAGAAGAGCAAAAGCAAAAGTATTTGGTGCCATTGGCAAAAGGAGAAATCATTGGTGCATTCTGTTTATCAGAACCTGAAGCAGGATCCGATGCCACTTCTCAACGCACTACTGCGATTGACAAAGGTGATCACTACTTGTTGAACGGTACTAAGAATTGGATTACCAATGGTAATAGTGCTTCCGTTTATTTGGTTATTGCACAGACGGATATTGATAAAGGACACAAAGGAATCAACGCGTTTATTGTGGAGAAGGACATGCCCGGATTTGAAGTTGGACCTAAGGAAAACAAAATGGGTATCCGCGCTTCCGACACACACTCATTAATGTTTACGGATGTTAAAGTGCCAAAAGAAAATCGCATCGGTGAAGATGGTTTCGGATTTAAGTTCGCTATGAAGACATTAACCGGAGGTCGCATCGGTATTGCATCTCAGGCATTGGGTATTGCTTCAGGTGCTTACGAATTGGCCTTAGCATATTCCAAGGAACGTAAAGCTTTCGGTAAACTAATTCATCAGCATCAGGCTATTGCATTTAAGTTGGCTGATATGGCTACCGAAATTGAAGCTGCGCGTTTGTTGTGTTTGAAAGCTGCTTGGCAGAAGGACAACGGTCATGATTACACCATCACTAGTGCGATGGCTAAGTTGTATGCCTCACGCGTTGCAATGTGGGTAACTACTGAAGCCGTACAGGTTCATGGCGGTTACGGTTTCGTAAAAGAATACCATGTAGAGCGATTGATGCGCGATGCAAAAATCACACAGATTTACGAAGGAACTAGCGAGGTACAAAAGATTGTAATCTCTCGTGGTGTATTAGGTTAAGAACACGGTTCAATATAAGTAAAGGCGATCATCATAGAGATGATCGCCTTTTGTTTTGTAACATGTTCTATTACTTCAACGCTTCGGCAATGATTTCCATTTTTACACCGCGTGAACCTTTGATGAGAATTAATGCGTCTTGAGGTGCCAGTTTAGAAATGTATTCTTTGGCAGCGGTTGAATTGCTTAGTTTCACAGCTGATGGATGTTGCACTTTTGCAAAATGGTCTCCGACAAAAATAATTTGTGTATTAGGCAACTTTTGCGTCAGGTAGTCGGCAATTTTTTGATGTTCTTGCGCTGATTGATCCCCGAGTTCAAACATATCACCAAGCAAAGCAATTTTATTTGCTGCCGGCATGATGGATAAGTTATCTATGGCAGCAACCATGCTGGAAGGATTCGCGTTGTAGCAATCCACAATTACTTTGTTGCTACCTATAGCTTCCAGTTGCGAACGCTGATTAGACGGAACGTAAGTTGCTATAGCTTCTTCGATTTCATTCATATCAACACTCAAATGCATTCCAACAGCAGTAGCAGCCAACATATTGTTTAGGTTGTATGCACCAATCATTTGAGTCTTTACCTCGCGTCGTTCCATATTTCTCCAACTCCACGAATAGGTGACCGTGGGCGTTGCACCGATTAATGTGCCATGAACTTCCGCATTTTCGTTTTGCCCATAGGTATGAACGTGCGCGTAATTCATGTAATCGGATAAACGAACATCATCATTCAGAATGAACAATGTTTTGTTGTTGTTCATCAGATGACGAAATAGTTCTGTTTTCCCTTTAAGCACGCCTTCCTCACCGCCAAAGCCTTCCAAATGCGCCAAACCGATATTGGTGATTAATCCATAATCGGGGAGGGCAAGTTCACACAGTTCTTGTATTTCACCTTGATGATTGGCGCCCATTTCAATCACCGCAATTTCATGGTTGTTGTTTAAGCGCAACAATGTTAATGGCACACCAATATGATTGTTCAAATTGCCGATAGTAGCGAGTGTATTATATTGTCTGCTTAATACACGTGCCAGTAATTCTTTCGTGGAAGTTTTTCCGTTGCTTCCGGTTAAGGCAACTACACGCAATCCATGTTCGCCTAAAGTTTGACGATGTAATCGCGCTATCTGTTGTAATGCTTTCAAAACATCATCGACGAGTAGACAATTAGCATTGTGATCCTCTCGCGATTCATCAACAACTGCAAACGCTGCTCCTTTTGATAATGCATCCGACGCAAAGTCATTTCCGTTAAAATTCGCCCCTTTCAATGCAAAGAATATGCATCCTTGAGAAATCGTGCGCGTGTCGGTGGAAACTTCCGGATGCTGGAGGAAGATGTCGTAAAGTTGTTCTATAGAAGTTTTCATAAAAAAGAAACGCTCCAAGTTACGAATAACGAGGAGCGTTTAATTTGTTTGATATCAAGAGTTATCGACCGCCGAGACCTTGAGGCGAACCTACACGATCCATAGCACAACGGAATCCAATAAATGCGGTTGCTTGTTGTTGATCCAGGAATCGTCGTGTTCCGGGAACCATCCAATATGCCCTGTCTTTCCACGAACCACCTTTATACACACGGGCCTTATCATTCACTAATGAAGTGATACCGTATTCGTACATCAGTTTGTTCGCGCTAACTGCACTTGGGTCGCCATAGTATACAGAAGACAATCCGTCACCGTCACGGTAGTTGATGTTGTCTGCGTACTTATAGTTACGACGCTTGTCCAACTTATCTTCTTTGTAAGAAAGATCTACATTACGATAGCGAATAGCTCCGGGGATACTTACGATGTTAGAATCTTTATCGTAACGAACAGAGTCTTCAACATAAATCAAAGTTGGATCTGTTGGATCTTTCATTTGAGTTCCGAAAACATTACCACGGAAAGGACGGAAATCGTCATCATCAGTTAATGAAAGCGGACGATATACATCCATTACCCATTCTGATACGTTACCTGCCATGTTATACAAACCGTAATCGTTAGGCCAGTATGAATAAACAGGAGCCGTGATATCCGCAGCGTCATTCAACAAACCTGCAGTACCCATGTTATCACCGTTTGAACGCTTGTAGTTCGCCAACATCTGACCAATATAACGCTCGTCAGGGTTACGAACAGCATGACCGTTCCAAGGATACAAACGGCGATCTGTAATACGTTCACCGATTGTGTTTCCGATCAATCCGAATGCTGCGTATTCCCATTCAGCTTCGGTTGGGAGACGATACTTCGGAAGTAGGATTCCATCTTCCATACGAACCATACGCTCTTCAGCGCCGGTTGGGTTCAAGTTTGGTACGTTTTGTACAACGTTACCAACGTATGGGTTATTCGCTTTAACACCCGCCAAGTAGTGGTCGGTACTAAATGCATTTTCGTTTACCAGATCAGGAGCCCAATCCAGAACTCCTTCACGAATCAAGATAAACTCGTTTACGCGGTCACTTCTCCAGCTCGCGAAGTTAGACGCCTGCAGCCAATTGATACCAACTACCGGATAATCGCGGTAAGAAGGGTGACGCAAATAATACAATACGTAAGGCTCATTGTACGCCAATTTTTCGCGCCATACCAAAGTGTCAGGCAGAGCTTGCGTAAAAATTTCCGGATAATCCGGCCCGTACACACGGCTGGTCCAATACAAGAATTCTAAATAATCCAGGTTCCGTACTTCTGTTTCGTCCATATAGAATGAAGAAACAGTAACACGACGAGGCACGTTGTTCCAGTCGTAATTTACGTCCTGTTCCACACGTCCCATGGTGAATGTACCGCCTTCCACAAGAACAAGTCCCGGTCCTGTTTCTTGTCCTTCGTATGGCATTACTTCGAAACCGCCGTTATTAGGATCGTTGTAATTCCAGCCCGTCACATTCGAACGCTCTTTTTGACAGGACACCATCAAGGTGAGGCCTGCGAGCATTAATGGCAAGGTTAGTTTATTCATGTTTTAGTAGTTTTCGTAGTTTCCCTTTTGATTATATAACGTTGATTTTCCCTTTAATTACATGTATGCCCGAATTTTTTTTAGAAAGACGGACAAGAAACAGTTCTAAACTTCTTTTTCTTCGGCTTACATTCAAACTGCATCTGGAAAGAAAGTTCGTGAGAACCCGCGGTAGCATTGGTTAATTTCGATACGGTAACATCGTAACTATATCCAAACTTGAACAAATCCTGCTGGAATCCGAGCAACAGAATAAATGAATCCTGGTTACGATACCACATCCCACCAACCAACGGACCTTTGCTGAAGTAGATACCTAAATTGAGTTGCTGGAAATCTTGCTGCTTTTGAAATAATACGTTTGGTGAAATAGAAGTTTCACTGTAACGACCACCAATCGGAATAACTGCACCTGCGTGACCTGTATATTTCATTGGTAATTTAGATGGTCCAAGAAATCCTTCATCCGGCTCAGTAATGTGATGCACAGCGGCACCAAAGAAATAACGACGGCTGTAACCCAACAAGCCTGCAGAGAAATCTACGTTAGTTTTGCTGGTGGCATTTGGAACTTCGTTAGTGTTGTAAATAAATCCACGACGCGGGTCAATCATATCACCGAAATTCAATTTACTCCAATCAACAGATTTTTGCGCGTAAGTAGCTTGTAAGCCTACTTTCATCGAGAATTCGCGTGTGATATTAAGCTGATAGGAATAAATACCACTGATATTGGTGGTGTTAATCGTAGCCATACCTGCGCGGTCGTTGGTAAACAAGAAGCCAACACCCCCGGAAATAGCGTCGATGTGCTGGTCGTAAGACGCACTGTAGGTAACGAACGTCCCCGTGATGCCGGGCCACTGGTTACGGTAGTTCAAGCAAATGCGCGGACAGCGGGCTGTCCCGGCAAATGCCGGATTCAAATACAATGGGTTTGCATAGAACTGAGTAAACTCAGGATCCTGTGCATAAAGATCGCCCAAGCCGGCACCGGCCAGCATTCCAAGGGCAACAATCACGCGTTTCAGCATAAATGGGTGCTGTTAGGTGTAAGACACAATTATACGACATTATGACGAAACAGTTGCAAAAAGTTGCTTTTTTTCAACAGTCACGCAATAATTTATGTTTGCCATCGTTCTATTCCGGCACACTAAATTTAGTTAGTCGGAAAGAACATTTATACAAATATCTTAGTTTTCAATGAACTATGCAAACCTTTTCAGGTTTGATATACTTACATAGGTTGTAAATGTTAACTTTAACGACAAGAGCGGTTATCATGAAATTAAAGAAGTTGACACTATTGTTGGTGGGTATCGGCTTGATGTTTAATCAAGTGTCTGATGCTCAGCAAATTGTGCGTGAAAATAAAGGGCGTTTCCCGCGGCACGAACTCCGTTGGTCGGAGCTAACTGCAACTCAGTTTACAGAAACGGAAGTGCGACACTTTTTGTCGTTTGACGGTGCGTTATACGACCCTGATAAAGAGTTTTTACCCTATTATTTTCATCGGGAGCAACTTCCTGCCGGCATGAATTCCGGTTCTGCGCAGTTGTTAAACCCATCATATGCGCCCGCAACGGCAGCAGAAATTCAGGTTATTAACAATTTCGGTCGGTCATTTCTTACTACAGATGCAGAGGTGGTTACTCGAATTGATGTTGAACGTAAAGTTCCACACATTGCGGTGATGATTTATCCGTTGCGCATAAATACGGCTACCGGACAAATTGAAAAACTGGTTTCGTTCGATCTTCAGATTCAAGCAAGCTATTCCGCTGAGCGTAATTTACGCAGCCGTTCCTATGCCACAACTTCTGTGCTGGCTTCAGGATCGTGGTTTAAAATCGGTGTTACGAATACCGGAATTCATCGCATCAACAAAACTTTAATGACCTCGCTCGGTGTCGATATCGATAATATTGATCCGCGCAACATTCGTATTTACGGAAACGGACAAGGACAACTGCCATTTAGTAATAATGCACCTCACTACGATGATCTTCACGAATATGCAATCATGGTGCAAGGTGAATCTGACGGTGTATTTGATGCGAATGATGCAGTTTTATTTTATGGTGTTTCACCCAATACATGGAAATACAATTCGATAGATTCAACATTCGCGCATCAGGTTCATAATTATTCAGATACTACTTATTACTTCTTAAATGTTGATTTAGGGCCTGGAAAAAGAATTGCAGCGCAAGCATCCAGTTCATTGCCGTCAACACATACCGTCAATACGTTCAATGACTATCAATATCACGAAAGCGATTCCAAGAATTTGATCAAGTCGGGACGTGAATGGTACGGCGAAGAGTTTAATATTATCAATACCTATTCTTTCTCGTTTACCTTCCCGAATATCGTTTCCACATCACGCGTAAATGTTAAAGTGGATATGGTTTCAAGGTACGAGACTGTGCACAATTATACCGTAACCGCGCAAAACACCAATCAGGTTATATCAGTTAATGGTGCGCAAACGCAGTGTTATTATTGTTGTTACGCGTTAGCAGGGAAAGCTGATTTTGATTTTCTGCCTTCAGGCCCTGTGGTGTCTGTAAATGTGGCGCGACAGTTGAATACGTCGCCTGCTCCACTGGGTTATTTGAACTGGATAGAGGTTAACGTGCGTCGTCAGTTGAGAATGAGTGGTAATCAGATGAGCTTCCGCGATGTGGAATCAGTTGGTGTCGGGAATGTGGGGCAGTTTACCTTGTCCGGTGTTTCTCCAAATGTTGTAGTATGGGATGTAACGGATTTGGAAAATGTGTTTTTGCAGCAAGGGACTTTATCCGGGAACGATTTTTCTTGGACACAGCAGACGGACTCTTTGCGCGAATACATTGCCTTTGACGGATCGTCGTATTTTACTCCTGTTGCTCATGGAGCAGTGAGTAATCAGAATTTGCATGCTATGGAGCCTGCAGAGTTCATTATCATTACTCATCCTTCATTTATGGTGCAGGCGCAGGAGTTGGCGTTACTGCACGAAGAACATGATAGTCTGACATATTTGATTGTTACACCGCAGCAGATTTACAATGAATTTTCTGCAGGTGCGCAGGACGTTACTGCAATTCGCGATTTCATTCGCATGCTGTATGAGCGCGCAGACAGCCCCGATGAAATGCCTCGTTATGTTTTGTTATTTGGCGATGGATCGTATGATAACAAGCGTCGTCTTCCGAATAACACCAATATGATCCCAACATTCCAAAACAGAAACTCATTATGTTTTACAGAGTCGTACGTGGCAGATGAGTTTTATTGTTTGCTGGATGATTCCGGAGAATGGGATACGGGCAGTGATATTGGCGCTATGGATGTAAGCATTGGAAGATTCCCGGTAAGTTCTGTTTCAGAAGCGCAGAACATGGTGAACAAGGTACGTCAATACATTACAAAAACACCCCCGAACACTTCACCTGCTGGATGTCTTGCGGATGGATGCAACAAAGGGGGAGAGTGGCAAAGCTGGATTACGTTTATCGGTGATGATGAGGATTCCAATATTCACATGAGTCAATCCGATCAATTGGCGGCTATAGTGGACACCGCTTATCATGCATACAACATCGAGAAAATTTATTTGGATGCTTACCAGCAGGAACAAACCCCAGGCGGAGAACGTTATCCGCAGGTGAATGAAGCCTTTGATAAGCGCATGGAGAAAGGCTGTTTGATCCTGAATTACACAGGTCATGGAGGAGAAGTTGGATTAGCCCATGAGCGCATTTTAGAAGTCGGGCAGATTAATGCGTGGGACAACAAGTGCAACATGCCATTGTTTGTAACTGCTACTTGCGAGTTTAGCCGATTTGATGATCCGGGACGCGTATCTGCGGGTGAGTATGTGTTGTTGAATCCGAACGGTGGAGGAATTGGATTATTGACTACTGTACGATTGGTTTATTCAACTCCTAATTTCATTTTGAATCGCAACTTTTATTTTGTTGTATTCGAGCCTGAAAACGGCGAGCAAGCGCACATTGGAGATATCTATCGCAAAACAAAAGTGTTGAGCGGTTATAGTACCAACAACAGAAACTTTACATTGCTGGGCGATCCAGCATTGAAGTTGAATTATCCGACGTATACTGTTGCCACAACGCATATTAATAACGTTCCTGTAAGCTCCAATGCAGATACGATTCGTGCCTTGAGCAGAGTAACGATTAAAGGCATGGTTACGGATTCGTTGGGTAATAAAATCAATAATTACAATGGCGTTCTTTATCCTACGGTTTTTGATAAAGTAAGCACGGTTACTACTTTGCAGAATGATCCGCCGATATCAGCATTTACATTTAAAACACAACGTAATGTCATTTACAAAGGCAAGGTAAATGTTGTGAATGGTGACTTCGAATTTACGTTTGTTGTTCCGCGCGATATACAGTTTCAGTTCGGAGCAGGTCGTATTAGTTACTTCGCTGAAAACGGTGTTTCCGATGCATCCGGTGCTTATGAAAATATTGTAGTTGGTGGTTCTGATCCGAATGCGACTGCAGACGGAACAGGTCCTCAGGTGCGCTTGTTTTTGAACGATTCGAATTTCGTGGCCGGAGGAATGACCGATGCTTCTCCGAAATTATTTGCGATGATTTTTGACAGCAGTGGAGTAAACACTGTTGGTAATGGTATTGGGCACGATATTCTTGCCGTGTTGGATGAAGAAACGGATAATGCTGTTGTGCTGAATGATTACTACCAGGCCAACTTGAACAGTTATCAGAGTGGGACTATATTATATCCGTACAACAAATTGTCAGAAGGGCCGCATACATTATCGTTGAAAGTTTGGGATGTCTACAACAATTCATCCACTGCTAAAACAGATTTTGTGGTGAGCAGTTCTGCAACATTGGCATTAGCGCATGTGTTGAATTATCCGAATCCGTTTACGACCAATACCGCGTTTTATTTCGAACATAATCAGGCATGTTCTGAGTTTAATGTCACCATTCAGGTGTTTACCGTAAGTGGCAAATTGGTAAAAACGATTAATGAGCCCGTACATACTACAGGCTATCGTTCTCCGGGAATTACGTGGGACGGTCGTGATGATTATGGTGATCCGATTGGTCGCGGAACATACATCTATAAGGTGTTTGTGCGCAGTGCCGATGGACAAACTGCCGAACAGTACGAAAAGCTCGTGATACTTAATTAATAGATTTCAGCATTTTAATACATTTGTTTCCTTTCAAAATCGCTCAGACAATGAATACTAGAACCAATACATTACTCATCGGTAGTTTGTTAGCAGCAAGTGCAAGTTCTTTGACTGCACAAGTTAATTTGACTACGGATGAATTGTTGGGACAAATCAACACCATTACAACTGCAGTTCCGTTTCTGATGATTTCTCCGGATTCCAGAAGTGGCGGAATGGGCGAAACCGGTGTTGCTACAACTCCAGATGTAAATTCTATACATTGGAATGCGGCGAAGTTGGCATTTGCATCGAAGAAAACCGGTTTTGGTATTTCGTACACGCCGTGGTTGCGCGCTTTAGTTCCGGATATTAATCTAGCGTATGTTTCGTTTTATACACAGCCTAATAAAGAGTCTGCTTTCGGAATGTCCATGCGTTATTTTTCTTTAGGTAACATAACGTTTACGGACGTTGTTGGAAATACCATCGGACAGTTCCGCCCCAACGAATTTGCTTTGGATGGCGCGTATTCCCGTAAGTTGGGTCGTCGTTTCTCAGCAGGGATGTCTGCACGAATTGTACGTTCTAACTTGACCAACGGAATCACTGTTCAAGGTCAGGATACACGTCCTGGAACTGCATTCGCGGTGGATCTGAGCGGCTATTATTTCAACGATGACATTAAGGTTAGCGGCAAGAAAGCGATTTTCATGAGCGGTATTGCTATCACAAACATCGGTAACAAAATTTCTTACAGCACTTCTATTAATCGCGATTTTATTCCGATCAATATGCGCTTGGGAAGTGGTTTACAAGTTAAAGCAGACGATTACAACAAAATCGGATTCCAGCTCGAGTTCAATAAGTTGTTGGTTCCAACACCTCCGGTTTATCTTCTGGATTCTGTTAACGGAGGTCCGGTTATTGGTCCTGATGGGAATTATGTAATTCTCGCCGGTCGCGATCCGGATCGTTCAGTTCCTGCAGGTATGATAGGATCTTTCTATGATGCGCCTTCCGGATTTAAAGAGGAATTGCGTGAGATCAATATCAACTTTGGAACAGAGTATTGGTACAACGATCAGTTTGCGGTGCGTGCAGGATATTTTTATGAGCACCCGACGAAAGGAAATCGTCAGTTCTTTACGTTGGGAGCAGGTATTAAGTACAACGTATTCGGATTGGATTTTGCGTATTTGATCCCAACAAATGGTCAACGCAGTCCGTTGCAAAATACGCTGCGTTTCACCATGACTTTTGACTTCGACGCATTCAAATCTCAAAATGAAGGCGATAAATAATTTGAAATAAAACATAACATGAAATGCTGGTCGAAAATTGACCGGCATTTTTTATACCTGAAAATTATGATACCCAATATTCGCGTAGGATTCGGTTTTGATGTCCACCAATTGAAGGAAGGACGTCCGATGATTCTTGGTGGTGTGCACATTGAGCATGATAAGGGATGCGATGGACATTCGGATGCGGATGTTTTATTACATGCGATTTGTGATGCGCTATTAGGTGCAGCAGGAATGCGCGACATTGGTTTTCATTTTCCCAATACATCAGCGGAATTTAAAAATGCGGACAGTAAGAATTTATTGAAACATGTGGTGCAATTGATTCGCGAGAAGGGATGGCAAGTAATCAATGTGGACGCTACTTTAACATTGGAAGCACCGAAAATAAATCCGCATATTGGAGCGATGATTAAAATAATTGCTCCAATCCTTGAAGTTGATGAAGATCGGGTGGCGATAAAAGCCACCACAAACGAGAAGATGGGTTATGTGGGAAGCGGCCAAGGTGCGAATGCTTACGCCGTTGCGTTGATCGGAAAACCTTAATCGATATTGATGGTGTATTCTACACCAATGATATAAAGTGTCTCCGGATCACTGATATTCCATTCTTTCTGATAGAGACCATAAAACCCGATCTGGTGCATTTTATTGATTGAATAATCTACTCCACCTATAAATCGTGTTCGGTCGAAGCCTTTGTGATAAGCCACACGTGGATCGTGAATAAGCCAGCGCATTTCAGTGCCGATGTATGGAGAGAAAAGCTCATTTAGTTTGAATGAACATTTGAATAAATTTCTCCAATACGATTCCGGGACATAACCAAATTGTGCTGCGTAACCATATCCTCGCCATTCATATTGCAAACGACTGCGGTATGCAATGATGAACCGTCCCGGTTTTAATCGTGCGATAACATCTGCATACACGCGATGACGAATACCCCAAAAGCCATCTTCCTTGTGTTTGTTTATGATACGGTAGGTGCCTGCAACACGAAAGTTCTTGTTGAATTTATACGTTAATCCAACGTTGGTGTAGAATAGATTCACGGTTGTCAGATTATCTCGTACCCGGAATTCCTGATCAAAATTGAATACTAACTTGTCGCCAATATCCTTATTTACGCTAAATGTGGTCCACAAGCCGAGATCGCTGCGTTGTGCATACAGCGAGGATGTAACTGTCAATACTACTAACAACCGGCGTAAATGGAGCATACAATTACTTTTGATAATAGTAAACTTTAATAATCGCCGAATCCTTCAGGTAGTCCACTTTACCAACACTTGCTTTGTGCACGTTCAGACCGGTACGCTTTCTCAGATCTTCCAACAATGCTTCGTATTGTTCGGGTTTTATAAGATCGATATTATCATATTGGATGGTTTGAACAAATTCGGTTTTCATTAAAATATTTCCATCCAAAAAGAATGCGGCGACCACGATAAATCCATTGATTATAGCTAATTCCAAAATACTTCCACGAATTACGGAACTGATTAAGCCGAGCGCAATTACGGTAAACAAATACGTCATATCTCGCGCAGAAATGTCTTCTGTACGATAACGCAGAAGTGAAAAAACTGCAAAAAGTCCGAACGCGGCGCCCGTTGAGAAGCTGGACTTGGTATTAAGCAAGAACGATATAGCGAAAATGGTAATATTAAACATGAAGAACGTGAAGAAGTAGTCGCGTCTTCTATATACGGGAAAATAGATTAAGCGAATGAGCACAAACATGGCAAACAAATTGAGGCCGAGCCGTGCAAAAAACGCCGCATTAAAGCGATCAAGAGCGGTAGTGAAAAACGAAACTTCCGGTTCTTCTTTGTCCTTGTCTTTCTTTTTCTTCTTCTTTTCTTCTTCAGTGTCTTGCTCCGTATGATTGACATTCTCACTTAAGGGATTGTCCGTTTGAGCATGAAGCGCAGGAGAAGGTGCGAGCGCAATGAATAACCAAAATAGAATATGTAATGATCTAACTAGCATGGGCAATTTTATCTACAGTTTTTAAATCTTGTTTGAAGTTATTTATTTTAATATCGGAGTGTAATTTACTCATGGCCATCACAAATTTGCTCATGCCAAAAGGTTTAATACGCCGGTTCTGCAATGCTTTGCGAAACGGTGTTTGATTGCGACTATCGAGTTTGGCTTCAATGATTACCAGTCCGCAGAACTCATGTGCATCCTTCCCATCACGCACCACGAGATTAGTGTCAATGGTAAGACGTTCTTTGCCTGATTTATTCACGAGCGTAATTCGGTCGTATTCAATGACCAGTGCGGGAGATAATTCATTCGGATGTAAGTGCGTTTCTTTTTCCAGAAAAGTGGTGGTGGCATCATTAAAAATATCGTCACCGGATTTTATTTTAATTCGCTGTTTCAAAGTTCGTCCCTTGTTGCTCTTCTTCTTTATTTCAAAAAATGCAAGATTGGAGTCGACATATTTTCGAATACGAATTTTGAATCGTGGTACTTTGCCCTGATGATGTTGCTTGTACATCAAATGTTCGGGAGTGTCGAGGTAAGTGGTTTCGTAATGCGCAACACGATTGCCGTTGATGTCCAGAACTTGATAATCAGATAATACTTCTTCAAGAATGGGCAACAATTGATCTTCATGGATATTGTACTTCACGTCAATGCGATCCAGCAGTTTTACGTTATCCATTTCAGATAAACTTACCGGTTCGAATTTTGCCAACACTTTTTGAAGAGCCGCTTTATCCATAATTAGGAGTAGGTGTATTTAATCACTTTAAGCAACGTGTCGTTTGAACCGTAAATTTTCTTTTCGGTTTTTAATCCTTTGGCATTATACGTGTAAACCTCTTTGCGAATAATTTTGCCGGAAGCATCCATGGTTAGTTCCATCAACTTTTCGCCTTTACCATTATAGGTAAAGGTAGTACGTTGAATAATGTTCCCGGCTTGATCGTATTGGGTTTCTTCAGTTTTGTCACCGTTGCTATTGTGTTTCCAGGTGGTGCGGGAATATTTCGGGTCTTCGGAATTCTCCTTCGGCGATTTATTGTTTTCTACAATTTCTTCTGATTTTTCTTTTCCCGCGTATTTGGTGCGTACACGTTTACGAGTAGATCCGTCTTTGTTGTAATCTACTTCTTCGACGACATTACCATCTTTATCAAATGCCTTGTAAGACGATTTATAAGTTGCGGTTTCCTTGCCGTTTTCAAACAGGGTGGTGGTTTCAGTAGTAGATTTGATTTTATATTCTTTCGCTTGTTTACGCGACTGCGCCTCGACTTTCGTCGAGAACAACAGGATTATAATGAACAACAACGTTTGCTTCATGCCGCTTATTTCTTAATTTCAATAACTGGTGCTTCCGCTTCTTGTTTCTTGGAGCTGATTTCAACGGTAACGGAAACTGCTTCTCGTTCTGCAGGTGTACAAACGGTGGAATACGCATAAATCGTGTACTTGCCGGGACGCAGGTAACGAAACCAATACGTGCCGTCCGGACCTGTGCGAATGCGATCGCCGTAGGAAGGATCGTCACCATAAACGATATACACTTCTTCATCCGGTGCCCAAAATTCACCGGATAATGTATTACAATTGTTTACGTATCGTTTCGCGTAAATTTTGCCTGTAATACTGGCGCTTCCTCCTTCTCCGGGGCCGCTGCTGCAGGAAATAGCAATGAGTAAAACAAAGGCGACTAGTGTTGCAAATTTTCGTTTCATGGTGAAGCGCGATGGTGTAGTAATCATAAATGTGATTATAAGGGCGGAAAGATAATTGTTGCTGGATGAATGTTGCTAATGTGTTACGATAATTTTAAGTGCTTGCCGCTGAGAGGTAGTTATGAACTCGACGAAGTATATACCATTAGGCCAAGTGCTGCACGACACTGAAGTAACTCCGCGAACATTTTCTTGTGAAGCGACCCATTGTCCTTGTATATTAAATACACGGTAACTGTATCGTTCAGTACCTGCCGGAGTGATGTTGAAATAATCGTTCGCAGGATTTGGGGCTTGGTTAAACGTCGTGATGTTTGATGAATTATCCGGAACAGACAACCAGCAGCCAAAGGCGCTTAATTGATTCATTAACGCATTTCGACGTGCAGTGATAAACGATTTTAGTCCCGGCATTGTTATTCCTCCGTTGGGGCCGGGCAATGTGATAGCCATTGTGATGTTGTCTTCGAAGTTTTGGTTCGTATAAAACTTGTGTGTATCAGCATACACATAAGGTCGAATAACATTTGCAATACTATCAATCATAGGATCCATGAAATCATTAGAGAAATCATTGCTCAGCATTACGCATAAAGCATTGATATAATCCTGATGATGCACGCTGTTGTTAAACATGTTATTCAATAAGGGTCTATTAGCCGGTTGATTGAGGTAGTTGTAGGGAATGGTTTGGATGGTGTTTGCATTCATGTTCATTTGAAAGTTTCCGAATGCTTCATTCACATCCCAAACAATCCATCGGAAAATGTCGGCATCTTCATCGTGATAGATGTAATAATTATGACCACTGCCGGTGTACGAATCGAGGTTGGAGAATATGTTAGAGAATGCAGCTGCTTTAAGAACGCTCCAGGTATCAAATACTGTCGGTAAAGAATCCTGAAAATTGGCGGATGGTGTGTTGTTAATGACATCAATTGTATGCACCAAGTCACTCCAGTCATTGGTTTGCGTACGGTCTAATTCATATTTGTTATAATATAATGAAGGAGATGAGCCAAGCCATCTTAAATCTCCCGAAGGATCACCTTTGAATAGATTGCCATCGTTATTGTTGAAACGTTGTGTAAGAAATTTTGCGTTCACTTCTTCCACTAAAGTGTACAATCCCCAATATGAACTATTGATGTACACACGTGCATACGTGCATCGTGGTGCCAATATTCCCTGACGTCTGCAAAAATCCAGCGCTAATTTTTCACGCATGAACGTAGGATCCTTGAAGCAGTTGTTCAGATTGATTTTCTTGATGCCATCATAGCTTAAAGTGGAATCAAATTCGTTGAAATCAATTTTAAACGATTTCTTGTCGGACGGATTGTTGTAGGAAGAATTGCCTTTGAACTTTGCTCCTACATCGTCCATTACACGACCATTCAGTACCAACTGACATACCGTGTAGTAATCATTGGTATAGCCATCCTCCAAAGTATCCCAGTAAGAAGGTTGAGTAAAGTTCAGATGAATTTCGTGTACGGTTGATACGTTCCATAAACTGTCTCCATCCTGATGAGTTTGAGCGGTGATGTTGCTTCCGAAGAGAACCAACAAAGCGAGGGAAAAATGTTTCATAATGTCGAGACGTTGCAATCCTCACGAAAGTTTAATTCATGGTTTCGAAAAGATTAATGGAAAGTTAACAGAATTCGGGAAGCCGTGAAATGATTTCAAAGGACAAAAGACCTTTGAGCGAATAAATTGTAAACAAATGAGCTACCTTTAACGTAATGGGAAAGCAATTTGAAATTATTACGAAAGTTTTGGAATACGACAGCGACGTTGAATTAGAGTCCGTTGATCGCAACTTATTGAAACAAGCACGGAATGCTACTTCAAATGCTTATGCGCCGTATTCGAATTTCCGCGTGGGTGCTGCAGTGTTGCTGAGCAATGGCGTGGTAGTTGGTGGCAATAATCAGGAGAATGTGGCGTATCCGTCGGGTTTATGTGCTGAACGTGTGGCCATTTATTCTGCGGGCGCAGTATACCCGGAAGCTTCAGTTGTAGCAGTTGCGGTTAGTAGCAGGTCGGATAAATTTGAAGTGAATAAACCGATGTCGCCGTGCGGTGCTTGTCGCCAGGCTATGGCGGAATACGAGCAACGATCAGGACAACCAATTCGTATAATTTTAGGAGCGCACACAGGGCCTGTACAAGTGATAGAAAGTGTGAAATCGTTGCTGCCGTTAATATTTGAAGCCCCCGAACTCAAAGAATAGTATTGAACTTGCTGGAATACAGGGATTTGTAATACTGCATTGAACTTGCTCCCCGATTAAAAACTATTAACTTTGTCCACTTATCATTTTACCTAAAAGGTATGGCGACTAAAACACAAAAGACAGCTTCAAAATCGAAGACCGCATTTAGCAAAGAACAGTATCTGTATTGGTACGAGTTGATGCTGAAAATGCGTCGTGTAGAAGAGAAATGCGGGGAGTTATATATCCAGCAAAAAATTCGTGGCTTCTGTCACTTGTACATCGGGCAGGAAGCTCTTGTTGCAGGTGCGGAATCGGCAACAACAAAGGAGGATCGTGTCATCACTGCTTATCGTGATCACGCACATCCAATCGGGCGTGGTATGCATCCGAAATACATGATTGCCGAATTGATGGCGAAGTCAACCGGATGCTCCAAAGGCAAAGGCGGTTCCATGCACATCTTTTCAAAAGAATTTAATTTCTTCGGAGGTCATGGTATTGTTGGCGGACAAATTCCGTTGGGCGCAGGTATTGCGTTTGCAGATCAATACAACGGCAATCAGCGTGTAACCTTGTGTTACATGGGTGATGGCGCTGTGCGTCAGGGCGCGTTACACGAAACCTTTAACATGGCGATGTTGTGGAAGTTGCCGGTAATTTTCATTATCGAGAACAACAACTATGCGATGGGAACATCTGTAGAGCGTACGTCGAATGTGCATGATTTATACAAGATTGGTGCAGGTTACGATATGCCATCATATCAGGTAGACGGCATGAGTTGCGAAACGGTTCATGAAGCCATTGCAGCAGCAGCGGCTCACGCCCGCGCAGGTAATGGTCCGACGTTATTGGAAATGAAAACATATCGCTACCGTGGGCATTCCATGTCTGATCCAGCGAAATACCGTACGAAAGACGAAGTGGAAGCCTACAAGGCACAAGATCCGATTGAACGCGTGATTACTACATTACGCGAAAACGGTTGGATTGATGATGCCGGTATAGAAGCTATGGAAGCTAAGATTCAAGCGATCGTTGATGAGTCGGTGAAATTCGCAGAAGAATCTCCTTTCCCTGCTCCGGAAGAACTGTATAAAGATGTTTATGCGGAGCCGAACTATCCATTTATCATGGAATAACTAATATTAAAAACGTAACGGATTAAACGTATATGGCTGAAGTAGTTAAAATGCCGAAATTGAGTGATACCATGACCGATGGTGTTGTTGCGGCATGGCATAAGAAAGTTGGAGATACCGTAAAACGCGGAGAATTACTGGCAGAAATTGAAACCGATAAAGCAACGATGGAATTTGAATCGTTCTTTAATGGAACGTTGTTGCACATTGGTGTAGAGCAAGGTAAAGGCGCAGCAGTTGATGCTATTCTTGCAATTATCGGTAATCCGGGTGAAGACATCACCGCATTATTGGCCGCTGCTCCTGTTGCTGCAAAGAAAGAAGAAGCCGCACCTGTTGCTGAGAAGAAAGCAGAGCCGGTGGTGGTTGAAAATAAAGCTACTACGCCTGTTGCAGTAACTACTGCAGCCCCGGTAACAACAAGTTATGAGGGTAATGGTGATGCACGCATCAAAGCATCGCCGTTAGCGAAAAAGATTGCAGCGGAAAAAGGAATTGACTTGAACATGATTGCCGGTAGTGGTGACAGCGGGCGCGTTGTGAAGCGTGATATTGAAAGCTGGCATCCTTCCAAAATGCCTGTAATGCCTCAGTTTGCGGCTGTTTCAGGACAGGAAAGCTATACGGAAGAAACCGTTTCGCAAATGCGTAAGACGATTGCACGTCGTTTGGCAGAGAGCAAATTCAGTGCGCCGCATTTCTATTTAACCATGGAAATACACATGGATGAAGCGGTGAAAGCACGTGAGGCGATTAATGCAGTTGCGCCGGTGAAAGTATCATTCAACGATATTGTTATTCGTGCTGTGGCAGGTGCGTTAAAGCGGCATCCTAAAGTAAATTCATCATGGTTAGGCGATCGTATTCGTTATAACAACCATGTGCACATCGGCGTTGCTGTTGCTGTTGAAGACGGCTTGTTGGTTCCGGTGGTACGTTTCGCAGATCAGAAATCATTATCACAAATTTCTTCTGAGGTGAAGACCTTCGCACAAAAAGCGAAAGACAAAAAATTACAACCATCCGATTGGGAAGGTAATACGTTCACTATTTCGAATTTAGGCATGTTCGGTATTGATGAATTCACGGCAATTATCAATCCTCCTGATGCGTGTATTCTTGCTATCGGTGGTATCAGTGATGTTCCTGTGGTGAAAAACGGACAAGTGGTTCCGGGAAAAGTGATGAAAGTGACGTTGTCTTGCGATCATCGTGTGGTAGATGGTGCTTCAGGTGCAGCGTTCTTGCAGACACTGAAAGCATACCTGGAAAATCCCGTGACGATTTTAGCGTAACAATGGATTAAATTTTAGTAGAAGAGCCGTTGCGAGAGTGACGGCTCTTTTTAGTTGATGAGCGCTATTGCACCGATATATCCACCAACAAAAAGAATGACTACGGCAAAAACGATGAAGAGTGTTCGGTTATCGTTTTTCGCTTTTGCTTCTTGCTCGTATTTATAATTTTTCACGGCTTTTATTTGCGAATAACCGATTGTTGTTTGTGGTTTGTTTGCAGCCAATTGCACGGAATCATCAATTACGATATCCACTCGTTTTATCCACTCGGGGCTGTTCTTGCTGTTCAACGATTTGATTTCTTTGTTGCTTAATGGTGTGGTGTGTATGTATAAGGAGTCGCCTTTAATGGAGTCGATGCGCGTTTTATATACACATTCACCTGCGACTGTATAAACACTATACGCGAAATTGTTGCGAATGAAAGCAGAATCGTTTTTGAATTCTTGACCGGAGCGCGAAACCGAGCGGTAGTGATTTTTGCTGCAGGAGGAGAGCAGGAACAGAGCTATGATTAATAGCGTGTAAATAATCCGAGTCATCAGGTGTAAGTTACGTTTAAATCACATAATGGAATACTAACTACTATTCTTAGTCATAAAAAACTCCGAGTTTCCTAAATTCGCTGTGTGGCGAATAGTATTCTGGATACTTCCGTAGAATTTTTGAAAGGCGTAGGGCCCGAGCGCGCTAAGGTGTTGAAGGCGGAATTTGATATTCGCACTTACGGTGATCTGTTGCGCTGGTATCCGTATCGTTACATTGATCGTTCCCGATTTTATCGCACCACAGAGATCACTCCCGACACGCCTTACATTCAATTACGTGGCTACATATCACAGGTGCAGGTGGTTGGTCATCAGCGAAATAAACGCATGACTGCCCTATTTCGCGATGGCGCCGGAAGTATCGAATTAGTCTGGTTTCAGGGATTAAAATGGTTGACCGGAAAATTTCAGCCGGGGAAGGAATACATCGTTTTTGGTAAGCCACAAGAATTTAACGGCAAGTACAACATCGTGCATCCGGAGGTGGAGGAGGTTTCGGAGGAAACCTTGAAGCGTACTTCTGCCTTGCAACCCATGTATTCTTCTGCGGAGAAGGCGCGCAACAAAGGACTCGATTCGAAAGGTTTGATGAAACTGCAGCGTGTGCTATATAATTTGCTGCCGGGGAATATTCCGGAAATTTTACCGGAGTCTTTACGTACACGATTGAACATGTTAGATCGTGAAACTACGCTGCGTGAAATCCATTTTCCTTCAGATTTTGCTTTGCAAAAGCGAGCAGAAGCACGATTGAAATTTGAAGAGTTTTTATTTATTCAAATTCGTTTGTTGCGCATTCAACGCCAGCGGAATGAAGTGTCGCAAGGTTTTATTTTCGGACAAGTCGGCGATTTGTTCAACACATTTTATAATCAATATCTTCCCTTTCCATTAACCGGTGCTCAAAAGCGCGTGATACGTGAAATTCGGCAGGATTGCGGAAGCGGTAAGCAAATGAATCGCTTGTTGCAAGGCGATGTAGGTAGCGGTAAAACAGTAGTGGCGCTGATGAGTATGCTCATTGCAATTGATAACGGTTTCCAGGCTTGCTTAATGGCGCCCACAGAAATTTTAGCAACACAGCATTATCATACGTTGAAGGAGCTGTTGAAGGATATGCCTCTTGAAGTGCGCTTGCTTACCGGAAACACGAAAACTGCCGACCGTAAAGTATTGCATGAAGGATTACGAGCAGGAACCTTGAATATTGTCATTGGTACGCATGCACTGATTGAAGATGAGGTTCAATTTAAAAATTTGGGCATGGTGGTGATCGACGAGCAACATCGATTTGGTGTGGAGCAACGTTATAAGTTGTGGCGCAAAAATGTTCAGCCGCCTCATGTATTGGTCATGACAGCGACACCGATTCCGCGAACGTTGGCAATGACGCTGTATGGAGATCTTGATACATCGATAATCGACGAATTACCGCCGGGACGAAAGCCGATTAAAACCGTTCATTTCACAGACGCGGATCGTATACGTGTGTTCGGTTTTATGAAAGAAGAAATTGCGAAAGGGCGACAAGTGTATGTGGTGTATCCGCTGATTCAGGAATCTGAAAAAATGGATTACAAAGATTTGATGGACGGATACGAAAGCATATCGCGTGCTTTACCTTTGCCGCAATACAAAGTGAGCATTGTACATGGTAAGATGAAACCAGCAGAAAAGGATTTTGAGATGCAGCGCTTTGTAAGAGGTGAAACCAACATCATGGTGGCAACAACGGTGATTGAAGTGGGTGTGAATGTCCCCAACGCTTCCGTAATGATTATTGAAAGTGCGGAACGCTTTGGATTATCGCAGCTGCACCAGTTGCGAGGACGAGTAGGACGTGGAGCAGAACAATCGTTTTGTATTTTGATGACGGATGTTAAACTCAGCAGAGATTCTAAAAAGCGCATGGATACGATGGTTCGCACCAATGACGGATTTGAAATTGCAGAAGTTGACTTAGAATTACGCGGTCCGGGAGATATTGAAGGTACACAGCAGAGTGGCGTGTTAGGATTACGTCTTGCCGACATTGCTAAGGATGTAGTCATTTTGCAACATGCGCGCGCAGCTGCGGGAGAATTGTTAGAGCGTGATCCTAAACTGGCGTTGGAAGAGCATCAGCTATTAGTGCAGGAAATGAATCGTGAAAAAACATCTTCCACAAATTGGAGTAAAATCAGCTAATTATTCTGTAATACTATCCGTTGAATCTTGTTGAGGACGTTGCGGTGTCAAATCGAGACGCTGCATGATAGCCTGATATTCGAGTGAAAGCGATTCCTGACTATACAAGTGAGCGAGCATTTCTAGGGTGGTGATGTTTCTCATCTGCGTGGAGAGATCCGCAGGGAATCGTGGTAAGGTCGTGTACCATTGTATCGATTCGTAAGCGTGCTTAATAATTTTGCGAGATAAATTATTTGCAAAGACGTGATCCCCGCAACGGTAAGCA
This sequence comes from Bacteroidia bacterium, assembly GCA_044344795.1. Classification (GTDB taxonomy): domain Bacteria; phylum Bacteroidota; class Bacteroidia; order Palsa-965; family Palsa-965. Next base: position 84,192 of record JBIJCF010000002.1, read on the forward strand.
ATTTCTACAAAAGCAATCCAGTGTTCATCGGGAGGAACTTGCGTGAATGGAATTGCACGTTCTACTTTTTTCAATAAAGTCATCGCTTGTTCGTATTGTCCCGCTTCTGCCAAAGCCAATGCTGTGTGCTGAATGCCGGACAACATGGGATCTGTGAACATTCGCGCTGTGGTTTCATCAGCGTAAACGTTTTCGTTGTAAATGCCCCCCCATTTGAAAGAAGAAGAGAATAATTGCACGGATCGCTGTAAGTGCACCATAGGATTGTTTCGTAACGATCCGTTAGCACGGAAATTCTTTACGGGAATCAATCTATACGCCAATCCTTCCAGCTGCAAGTATTCATCCAATCCTGAGTATGAATTTCCAGGCATGTTCAGCGCGAAATAGATCGGACGTTGCCAGTTGTTGTGCGCCAGAATATCCAGAATTACTAATTGATCTTTTAATATGTAATTTCCTTTTAAATTCCAGTAGATCGTGTCCTCAATACGTTGTTGATTGTAAGGTTCAACAGCATTGTGTTGCAGTGCATTCCCGCGATGAACAGGTAATGACAAATATCTTCCGGGAATATAATTCAGCGTATCGTCTTGCGTTGAAATGAATTGCTCTTCGAATTTTTTACTGATTGCGCGCTGCACAGCAAAAGCAACCGGCATCGTGTCGTTGCGTTCATTAAATACATTGACATAACTGCGCGTTCCTTCGCGGTAATCCCAATGCTCCATAGAAAATGGAATCGCATCCGAATCGTAATATTTTTCTTTTAGCTGATCGATGTACCAATCACCACCGAGTAAAGACAAACACACCACGCGTACATCTGTGCGAATGCCTAATACTTCTTGTGCATACCATAACGGAAAGGTGTCGTTATCAGCATAGGTAAAGAGGATCGCATTCGGAGCACAACTCTGTAATAAGTTAATCGCAAGATCGCGCGCAACCGTTCTGTCACTTCTGTTATGATCATCATAGTTTTCAGAGAGCACGATAACGGGAACAATTGAAGTTGTCATCAGTGCAGCCAACAACGACTTGTTGCTGGTGAGAAAGCGCTGGAAGAATTGGTACACGCCGATTACACCTAGACCAATCCAAATGGAAAATGCAAAGAACGAACCCACGTATGCGTAATCGCGTTCGCGCGGTTGCCATGGAGTTTGATTGAGGTAAAACACAATAGCGAGTCCGGTGAAAATAAAAAGTAATGCGACTACCAGCGCATCTTTTCGTGAACGGTAATAATGCCAGAAGGCGCCAATTATCCCGAGAATTAATGGAAGCGCGAAATAGGAATTCGATGCTTTATTGTTCTTCCAAAAATCGGGCATCAATTCGGGCTCACCAATGCGTCCACGATCTAATAATCCAATTCCGGATTGGAAGTTGCCTTCCATGTCGTTGCCATAACCTGTGCGGTCGTTTTGTCGTCCTACAAAATTCCAAAGGAAATATCTCGCATACATCCATCCGCATTGGTACGTAATGAAGTATTGCAAATTCTCGCGGAACGTTGGTATTACTGCGGTCGTAACTCTTCCTTTACTATCGGGTAATACGAGTGTATCGCCTTTAACATCTACCCAGCCTTGGTATGCTTCAGCATGAGAGGAGCTCCACATTCGTGGAAGAAATACGGTTGCACGCTTGTCGTAATTGTATTCAGAACCTTTGCGTGCGTCACTGATGACGTATTTGCCCGTTGCATTATCACGTACAAATTTTGGTTGATCATCAACGTACGGTTGTTCAGGGTCGAGTGGCGTTGAATATTGTTGCCCGTGAAAAATAGGCCAGTCTCCGTATTGTTCACGATTGAGATACGATAACAAACTAACTGCATCATTGGGTCGGTTTTCATTGATAGGCGTTCCGGCGTTGGAGCGAATAATAACAACCAGGAACGTGGAATATCCGATCAACAGCATGGCGAACGAAAGCACGCCGATGTTGAGGTAATGCAACTGCTTTCTATGCGACCACCACAATCCGAATACAATTCCCGCTAGGATGAACGCAAAGTAAATGATGGAGCCACTTTGAAAAGGCATTCCTATTTTGTTGACGAAGAACAATTCTGCGGCGCCAGCACCGCTTACAATTCCGGGAATAAGAAAGTCTTGTATTCCGCCCAATAGTACTAACGCTGCAATGCTTGCAAGGATTAATTGTTTAACCGTGTAGCGCGGATATTTTTTGTGAAACCAGATAAAGACTAAAGCCGGAATCGTCAATAGATTGAGCAAGTGTACGCCGATGGAAAGTCCGATCATGTAAGCAATAAACACGATCCATCGATCACCCCGTGATTCGTTACTGCTTTCTTCCCAGCGCAACATGGCATAAAAAACAACCGCAGTAAAAAAGCTACTCAGTGCATATACTTCACCTTCCACAGCAGAAAACCAAAATGAATCGGTGAAGGCGAATGTTAAAGCACCAACTGCTCCTGCTACCAGAATTAAAACCATGCGCACTTGCGAGGCGTGCTCAGGATCGGTTAAAAGAATTTTTCTGGCAAGATGTGTTATGCTGAAAAAAAGTAATTGTACCGTGAAGGCACTCGCCAGAGCCGACATCAGGTTAATTGCAACAGCTACACCATCACCTTCGGTGAACGTGCTGAAAAACCGGCCCAGTAACAAAAAGAAGGGAGCTCCTGGCGGATGTCCGATCTCGAGCTTATTTGCACAGGCAATGTATTCGCTACAATCCCAAAAGCTAGCGGTGGGCTCAATCGTAAACGAATAAACGATCATCGCCGTAATGCCGACAAGCAAGCCGGTTAATCGATTTACGGTTCGAAAGGAGTACTTGGAGAACACGTTTCAAATGTACTTATAAGTCTCCATGTAGCGCAGACGGCGTGGAGAATTTACCTCCTTTATTAGGGGCTATTTTCTACCTTTACTACCTAATTTCTGATTATGAAAATTGCATATAGCTGGTTAAGCGAACATTTAAATATCAAGTTGGAGCCTGAGCAGATTTCAACCCTGCTGACTGATTGCGGTTTGGAAGTGGAATCTATGGAAGCGGTGGATATAATTAAGGGAGGTTTGCGAGGTGTTGTTGTAGGAGAGGTGGTAGAATGTGTGAAGCATCCGAATGCCGATAAACTATCGCTGACTAAGGTGAATGTCGGCGGTCCTGAATTGCTTTCTATCGTATGTGGTGCGCCGAATGTAGCTGCAGGTCAAAAAGTACTTGTTGCAACGGTTGGTGCAACATTGTATCCAACAAATGGTGAAGCCTTTGAAATTAAAAAATCAAAAATACGCGGTGAACTTTCGGAAGGAATGATTTGCGCAGAAGATGAAATCGGATTGGGGACATCTCATGCAGGTATTCTAATTCTCAATCAGCAAGCACAGGTTGGTATGCCGGCTGCCGAACATTTGCAGTTAACATCCGATTATGTTTTTGAGATCGGTTTAACTCCAAATAGAAGCGATGCGGCTTCGCATCATGGTGTTGCTCGCGATGTAGTTGCCGTGTGGAATGCAGATAAAATGCGGAATCGGGATGAGTCGGACAGAGCGCGTGTCTTGTTTCCTGAGGTGCTTCCACTGGATGAACAATTGCCGGAATCAGATATTCAAGTAGTAGTAAGTGCTCCGGAAGCGTGTAAACGATATGCGGCACTTGTTATTGACGGTTTGAAAGTAGGTCCTTCTCCGGAATGGATGCAGAATCGTTTGCGAAGCATTGGTGTGCGACCAATCAACAATGTTGTAGATGTTACCAATTATGTGTTACATGAGTTGGGGCAACCGTTACACGCCTTTGATGCTGCTGCGATCAAGTCGGGAAGAGTGGAAGTGAAGAAACTTCCAGCTGATACCAAGTTTGTAACTTTAGATGGTATTGAACGCGAATTGGGTGCGGATGATTTGATGATTTGTGACGGTGATGTGCCGATGTGTATTGCCGGTGTGTTTGGTGGTTTGCAGTCAGGAGTAACTGAACAAACCACAAAGATATTTTTAGAGAGTGCATACTTCGATGCGATTCATGTTCGTAAGACATCGAAGTTGCATCAACTGAAAACCGATGCCTCGTTCCGTTTTGAACGCGGCTGCGATCCGGATATTGTGATCCTCGCTTTGCAACGAGCATCACAATTGCTTCAGCAAATTGCCGATGGAGTTCCTGTTAACGCAGTTATTGATATTTATCCTGAGCAGATATTGCCGTTGGAAGTTGCATTTAAATACGATAACTGTGATCGTATTATCGGCAAGACTATCGATCATAAGATCATCAAATCGATTTTGAGTGATTTGGGCTGCGAGATTATTTCTGAGGGAAAAGACGCATTGCTGTTAAATGTTCCAAGATTCAAAGTAGATGTTACGCGTGAAATAGATTTGTACGAAGAAGTGTTGCGCATATACGGATATAACAACATCGATTTTCCTGATAAGGTGCATGCTTCATTGAATTATGTGCAGCGTCCGAATAAAGAGATGGTTCGTGAACGAACTGCTGAACGTCTTGTGGCGCTGGGCTTTTCGGAGATTGTAAATAATTCATTGACCAAAGAACGGTATTCTGCACTAGCCGCAGCAGGTGGAGTTTCACCTGTGAAGTTGACGAATCCGCTGAGTTCTGATTTGGGTGTAATGCGCACACATTTGTTGTTTGGAGGAATTGAAACCGTTGTGTACAATGTCAACCGTAAACAAAGTGATCTGCGTCTGTTTGAATTCGGAAGTACGTATTTGTTGAATGCGAAGAATACGACGTGGCCATATGTGGAAGAATATAAGTTGTTGTTGTTGGCATACGGACGACAATTGCCGGAGAGTTGGAATGCTTCACAAAAAGTGGCAGGTTGGATGGATGTAAACCAGCCGGTAAGTTTAATTCTTGAAGCGCTTGGGCTAGGTCCGTTGAGTTTCGAGGCTCTGGAATCGGAATCTTATCCTTTCTTAGTTCAGTTGAAATCCGGAAAGTATAAGCTTGGTGTAGCCGGTGCTGTTGCAGGAGATACATTATCACAATTGGGCGGTGACGGAGTAGTATGGTTTGCCGAAATTAATTGGGATAAAGTAGAGCAGGTGCTGGGCGTAACCAAGGAGATTCGTTATCGGGAAGTATCTAAATTTCCTGCAGTGCGTCGAGATCTCGCTCTGATTTTGGATAAGCGGGTTACCTATGCGCAGGTGGAACAACTGGCGTGGCAAACGGAACGCGCATTTTTGAAATCAGTACAGTTGTTTGATGTATTTGAAGGTCAGCAACTGGGCGCTGATAAGAAATCGTATGCGGTGAGCTTTATTTTGGAGAATTCGGAAGCTACATTAACGGATCAGCAAATTGATAAGGTAATGGAAAAGATAACCAAGGTGATGACCGACAAATTAGGTGCTGTAATCAGATCATAATAGAAACAGTTCAAAAAAATAACCGCGATTAGCATTATACTAATCGCGGTTATTTTTTAAAATTAATTTCATATTACTCTACGAGCATTTCATCGAAGAAGGTGCGAATACGATCTTCGTTTTTCTCGGCAAAATGTGAATATTGACGGTTAAACATGATGTGGTACATGCTGATGAAAGCATAACAATCCAAATATCCATTCTTGTTGGCTTTGCGAGCAAACTTAAATTCGCCGTCTTGACTGTCAGATTTGCTCAGCATGTGTTCCCAGCTATATGATTCCAAATATTTCTGTTCAGTTAAACTGTTCGAGCGCTTAATGTAACCGATATCGTTCGTGTAGTTGGAGATTTTGTCTTTCGCGGAACGATAATGACTCCATGGCTCAGAAGAAATCGGATCCTGATTAGAGTTGATCATGTTTGGAATTGATGTACGCGACATCCAGTGGCGGTTAAACGTCTTACCACGCTTCTCGCAGATTTCGCTCATGCTGTTAAACAGCTCTACGTCAGGATAGCAGATTATACCGTTGATACATGCATCATACGCGCCTGACCAATCTTTTTGCTTCATCTTTACATCCACCAATTTTTTGTATGGATACAACATACGTGGTTCAATTTTGATCGCACGCTTGTAGTAAATCGCTGCATTTTCCCAGTCTTCCTGCTCACGATAACAATTGGCAATGTTGTATGCCGCTTTATAATAATCAGCCTGAAGATCTAAAGCCTTCTTAAAGTTCTTGATGGCAGCTGAATACTCTTTGTTATCCATGCTTTCAGAACCTTTCTTGTAGAAATCTTTAGCGTCGTCAGCAACAGCAGTATCAACGTCAGGTTTCACGAAGAAGTCGTACAATAATTCAGAACCTAACGTTTGTTTATCACAAAGCAATGAAGCTGTGATACAAGTGAGTTGCAAGTCTGATTTGTATTCTTCGTATTTGTACTTCTTATTTGCCGGAATTGACTGTCCTTTGGAAAGTTTCGTTAAAAGATCCATCAAATCTTTCATCAACTGATCCTGATAACGATCGTATTCGTAAAGCGTACGCAATTGCCATAAGTCGTTATCGTATGGATGGGCATCAATAACTTTCTTGATGGATGCAACAGCCTTATCGTATTTCTTCTTTTGATAGAGGTCTTTCGATTTTTGAATTGCTTTCTGTTCTTTAGCAGAGTACTGCGCATTGGCAATACTGAAGGTCATCAAAAGCAAAAGCGTGGTCAGGATTTGTTTGATCATAATCTAATTAACTGAATATTGATTGTTAGGGTTATTGGCGGGTTAATGTTCCGGAACAGGTATCGATTGTTGTTCCGTTGTTCATGTAGTATGTCAAATTAATCGTGTTAGACGTAGCGCCTAACGTTCCATCTCCGGTAAGCGTATTGCCATTATAAATTTGGGAAGGAATGGTGATGTTGTTGCCAATGACAGTTGCCGTTGCTTTGTATGCAAAGCCGATATTGTAGAGGTTTTCCAGAAATATCTGATCCGTATTTGTTGTGGATTTGGAAATTTGTACGACATATGTATTGGGACCAATTTGCGAACTGACTTCCGAAAAACTCCATTGATCCACGTACTTGTCGCGAATGTCATCCGGCTCGGGTCTTTCTCCTTCGCACGACCACCAGGTAACTGCGAGAAGCGCAAACAATGCACCGAATCCGAACAGAGATAATTTATTAAAACGCATGAAAACAAATATGGCAAAATTTCCCCACTAATTGGAGAAATAACGCTAACGACAATAAAATATTACATATCAACAAATCAGGAATTGACTTTTGATTTGTTTAATTCATGTTCAGGTCTATATGTAGCGTGTATAGAAGGGCTATATTTGACAAATATGTTTAACCAAATATTTCTGGCCCAGCGAAAGATGAATGGAAACATGGAAATGTAAATTCCAAGTACAAGAGAGAACATGGCCCAAAATCCTGCATCGAAAACAAAATACGCAATACCTGCAGGAATAAACATGACAGCGACGGATACAGCATAACTGACGTACATGGAACCGTAATAGAATCCGGTTTCAGGTTCAAATGATTGACCGCATACCGAGCAGTTTTTGTGCATATCTCCAAGCTTGCTCAATTTATATGGGTTCTTTTCCAAATAAAGATCTCCATAATTGCACTTGGAGCATTTGTTATTTAATACACTATAGAAGAATCCCATACCGATAATTTTATACAACAAAGGTAGGACGCTGATCCCACCTTTATGGTGTTTTAAGTCACATTAATATTATTTTTTGGCAGGACAGGTATTTAAGCCGAATATCGCGTAGAGTGGGCAAAATCCAATTGCAGCTGTTAAGGTAAATACTGCTGCAGCAACGATGGCAATGATGCCGAAAGTACCGATAAGTACATTGGTGAAATACAATGTTAAAAGCACCAATGATACTAATACACGTGCAATGCGATCAAAATTTCCAATATTCGGTTTCATGGTAAAATGGGTTTAGATTAGTTTGTGAAGATTACAATTCCCGAAATAATTGTTAGGCAAAGTGCGCAAAACAGGATAAATTTTAACCACTTCGGCATAACGATTATTTGATGCAGCTAAATTAGTTGTATAAACAAACAACGGGCGTGACTATAGTCACGCCCGTTGTTTGTAAAAACCTGATTGATATCAGTTTTGGTGTGATGTAGGCTTATCGAAAGTGAGTTGAACTACACCATTTAGCAAGACCGGCAACTGCACATAGAAGCGTTTATAAAGTAGTCGCACTTTTTACTGCCATATTTCCCGACAACGGGCTACATGTTATTGTAGCTTAAAAAACAGATTTGTCGATCAATTCATCATCCACAAGATTCGGTAAAGTTACTTTCAAATCCGGAGTACGTGCCATTTCACGTTTAATAGCAAACAATGCTTCCTCATTTCGCGCCCAGCCGCGTCGTGCGATGCCGTTATTAACGTCCCAAAATAGCATCGAACGCAATCGTCGTTCACTGTCAGCGCTTCCATCCAGCAGCATGCCGAATCCACCATTGATTACTTCGCCCCAACCAACTCCGCCTCCATTGTGCAAGGAAACCCAAGTTGCTCCTCGGAAAGCATCACCTACAAAATTCTGAACGGCCATGTCTGCAGTAAAGGCAGATCCATCGTAGATGTTTGATGTCTCACGATAAGGAGAATCAGTTCCGGAAACATCATGATGATCACGACCTAATACAACGGGCGCTGAAATTTTTCCTTCAGCTATAGCTTTGTTTATCGCTGCTGCAATACGAATTCGTGCTTCACTGTCGGCATATAAAATGCGAGCCTGAGATCCAACCACGAGGTTATTCGTCATAGCGTCTTTAATCCACGTGATGTTATCGCTTAACTGTTGTTTAATCTCATCAGGTGCAGAGCGATGCATATCTTCCAAAACATCCAATGCAAGTTGATCAGTTGTGGCTAAATCTTTCGGGTCGGCAGAAGTACACACCCAACGGAATGGTCCGAAACCATAGTCGAAGCACATTGGACCAAGAATATCCTGCACGTATGAGTTATAGCGGAAGGTACCATCAGGTTTTACAATATCTGCTCCGGCGCGCGAAGCTTCCAATAAGAAGGCATTTCCGTAATCGAAAAAGTACATGCCTTTATTTGAAAGCGTGTTGATAGCTGCAGCATGTCTTCTTAATGTTTCCTGCACGTGTTGTTTAAATACTGCAGGTTGTTCGGCCATCATTTTATTGGCATCTTCAAATGAAACACCTACAGGATAATAACCGCCTGCCCATGGATTATGTAATGAGGTTTGATCGGAACCAATATCCACGTGAATATTATCACGCACCACACGTTCCCACAGATCAACAACATTACCTTGATAAGCAATAGAAACTGCCTCACGATTTGCTGTTGCTGTTTTAATTCTTGAAATCAACTCATCGAGGTTGTCATACACTTCGTCAACCCATCCTTGACTATGTCGTGTTTGCGTTGCTTTCGGATTGATTTCGGCAACAACAGCAACTAATCCCGCAATTTTACCGGCTTTGGGCTGTGCACCACTCATTCCGCCTAGTCCGCATGTTACAAACAACTTTCCCTTACGGTCATCTTCGTTTTTCGAAATCTTTCGGGCAGCATTCATCACCGTAATTGTCGTGCCGTGCACAATTCCTTGCGGGCCGATATACATGTAAGATCCTGCAGTCATTTGTCCGTATTGGGTTACACCTAATGCATTAAATTTTTCCCAATCATCCGGTTTGGAATAGTTGGGAATCATCATGCCATTGGTAATCACAACACGCGGCGCATCCTTGTGCGATGGAAATAAACCCATTGGATGTCCGGAATACATTACCAATGTTTGCTCGTCTGTCATTGTTGCCAGATACTGCACGGTAAGCAGGTACTGTGCCCAGTTTTGAAAAACCGCTCCGTTTCCGCCATAGGTAATGAGTTCATGTGGGTGTTGCGCTACAGCATAATCGAGATTATTCGAAAGCATGTGCATTATTGCAGCAGCCTGAATACTCTTGTGAGGAAACTCGTGAATTGGTCGTGCGTATATTTTGTAATCGGGACGAAACCGATACATGTAAATTCTTCCGTAGGTGTTTAGTTCTTCTGCAAATTCTTGTACAAGTGCTGCATGATGTTTCGTGGGAAAATAACGTAATGCGTTGCGTAGCGCCAGCTTCTTTTCCGCCGGAGTTAAAATCTCTTTGCGCTTTGGTGCATGATTGATGCTTGTGTCGTACGCTTTCTTTTCAGGCAATTCGTCGGGAATTCCGGTTAATACGAGCTTTTTAAATTCTTCAGCGTTCATCTGTATCTCTCTTAAATTCTTTATTCTTTCATGTGCATACGAAACCATTCTTCCGGACTTTTTGTTTTGGAAGTAATGGAAATTTTTTGAGCAAGTTTGGTTTGCGCATTCTTAATCGCACTTTGAATCATGGGATGCTCAATAAATTCCCGGTCATCCATCCCCATTGATTTCATGAGGTTGGCGATACGTTCTCCTCCAAACTGCAGGAAAAACAAATCATCCAATGCAGCGTAAGCTAGCATCGGCATAGCGACTCCAAGCTGTTCCAATTGTTTTGCAAGCTGTTGTTCCTGCTGCGATAAGGGAAAACGTTCACCCAAAACAACGGTATTGCCTGCGGTTGAAACAAAAGTTCTGATGCGTGCCTGAGTACTTGCATTAGAAAGCTGTTCCGCATGTACAACATTAACCCGGTGATGTTCAGTGGTTAATCGTAAAATATCTTCCTGCGAAGAAGCAAAGAAAAGAAGCGTCATTACTTTGCCGCTATTCACTTCGGATGCGATATGCGTATTTAATGCGGTGCGGGTACTCATCACTTTGGCCCGAAACAACTCAGGTTCTTTTTTAGCAAACAGGTCCGAAAAAAATCCCATGTTTATTCTTGTTGTTTCGGTTTATCAAATCGACCTGTTTTTTTATTGTAGCCGTATGGACAATGTTTGCATCCATTTTTACAACAATATCCGCGCTTCAATAAATATTTTGCGGTGAAGATAACGTAACCTTCAGGCGACATGTAATAATCATCCGGATCCAAGTTGCGCAGTCGTTCACTCACAGTTGTAAAATTACTTGGTTCAAGCTAATCGAATGCTACAATATGTAAGTTTGTTTTGTAAAAGTTTATTCCGTGTAACTTCGTTGCATGCTTCATCCTGCCAGAACGCACAGAATTGAGAGTGAATTAATTGATCGTTTTGGGTTAACGATCAGTATGTTGCGTTTGGATGAAATGCATCCCGAAATTGGTGGCAACAAGTGGTTTAAATTAAAATACAACATCGAGGAAGCGAAACGGAACAAGGCTAAAGGAATAATAACGTTCGGCGGCGCCTTTTCCAATCATATCGCAGCTACAGCTGCTGCCGGGAGACTTTTCGGAATCCCAACAATTGGTATTGTTCGCGGGGAAGAGCGTGCTGCAGAAAATCCAACTTTAAAAGACGCTGCCGCAAATGGAATGCAACTACATTTTATTTCAAGAGAGGATTATGCACGCAGATATGAAGATGAATTTCTTCGTGAGCTACGACGGAAGTTTGACGGTTACTTTTTTGTTCCGGAAGGAGGAAATAATCTCAACGGAATTCGTGGTGCAATTGAGATCGTTAGTAAAATCGCTGTACCGTTTGATGTGCTAACCACCGCTGTTGGAACGGGAAGTACATTGGCTGGCATGACTTTCGGTTTGCAGGGAAATCAGGAAGTAATTGGATTTTCGGCATTGAAAGGTGCCGGTGATCTAGATAATCATATTGACGAAAAGATTTCAGAGTTTCAGTTCTCAGGAATGGACGGATCTCGTCTTACGCCGGGCAAGTGGACTTTGAATCACGAATTTCATTTTGGCGGCTACGCCAAGCGTTCGGATGAACTCATAGTGTTTACCGAGCAATTCTATTTTGCGCATGGTGTACAACTCGATTATGTGTACACAGCGAAAATGATGTTTGGTTTATCAGAGTTAGTGGCGCAAGGCTACTTTACTCCCGGAACGCGGATTGTAGCGGTTCATACCGGCGGACTTCAGGGTAATCGCGGTTATAGTTCTTTGTAATACCGGCGGAATTAACAAATCCCTGTTAATCACCTCATGCATGTTTATTTAATATCAAGCGTTAACATCGGTATTTTTGTTTGATGCTCACTGTTGTCCGCATATTATTGTTGAGTCTTTTGTTCCTGTTGCGAACAGAATATTCCATTGCTCAACCTGCAGAGCGAAAGAACACTCCACAGGATTACATTGCCAAATATAAAGAGGACGCCATCCGCGAGATGCATCAGTACGGAGTTCCTGCGAGCATCACCTTGGCGCAAGGCATGTTGGAATCTGATAACGGAAATAGTGCGTTGGCTGTTTATGCCAATAATCATTTCGGTATCAAGTGTCATAAAGAATGGTCGGGTGCAACATACCATCAGGATGATGATGAGAAGAATGAATGTTTCAGAAAATATAATTCCGCTTATGAATCGTTCATTGATCATTCCAGCTTTTTAAGAACGCGACCTCGCTATGCAGGGTTGTTTGAATTACAAATAACCGATTACAAAGGCTGGGCAACAGGACTAAAAGCAGCGGGATATGCGACAGATCCGAAATATGCAGATCGTTTAATTGACATCATAGAGCGGTACAAACTGTTTGAATACGATAAGTCGGAAGGAATTGCACCAACCGTTGTTAAACCAAAACCGCAGCAAGGACAAGTTGTGGTAAATCCAACTGCACAGCGGAGGCAAGTGATGACGATGAATCACGTGAAGTACGTGGTGGTGAAGCCCGGTGATTCATTTTTTAAGATCGCTCAGGAGTTGGATATGGAAGTTCGGCAATTGTATCGCTACAATGAAATGGGTAAAGACGCTATTCTGAAGCCCGGGCAAACATTATACATTCAGCCGAAAAAGAAAAAGTCAGCAACCGGAACACACTTGGTAAAGCCCGGAGAAACCATGCACGCCATCAGTCAGTTGTATGGAGTGAAGGTGAAGTATTTATATCGATATAATAATATGCAAACCGGTACAGAGCCTAAGGCTGGCCAGGAAATTAAGTTGAATGCCAAGCGCCGGTAAAGCCTTATTGACTTTGTCTTATAAAATTTCCAATCAGTATTTTTCCGTTGTCGCCTGATACTTCAGGATGAAATTGTACTCCCCAAATTGATTTTACGGGATGACGCATAGCTTCTATGGTATAGGTGTCGGACGAGGCAAGGTGGATAAATCCCGGTGGAAGTGAAATGCCTTCTGTGTGATCTTCCTGCATGGTAAATGTGTCATCCAAATTTTTCAGAAGAGCATCTTCTTTTATTTTGTGAATCGTCGTTGCTGTTCGAATCGCTTCGCCACGGAAAATAGTTGCCCCGTTTAATAGCCCCAACAGCTGATGTCCGAAACAAATGCCAAGTATGGGTATGCGCACATCATTCAGAATTCCGAATTGTTTCCGGTAGGGCTGAAAGTCGACTTCCGTGAAGAAAATCGGAGAGCCGCTTAAAATGATGGCTTGTGATTGTTGCACAATTTCGTTCGTAAAATCTGTACGATCAATAATCCGGGATTGCGCACCAAGCGCAGTAACCATTTCGTGTATGGCCGGCGTTTTGGTGCTGCCTAATTGTATAATAGTAATCACGATTAGTATTTTAAATTATTCCTATTCCTAGTAATACTCCAAATACGATGAGTAAAATTCCCACCATTTTTTGTAAGAATGTAATCGTCATTTTTTTTACTAACTTATTTCCAATATACGCTCCGGCAAACGCAGATAATGTTGCGGCAACGAGCAAAGGAATTTGTTGTGAGCCGTCATCATTAATGATGAATTTGTCGGAATACATGAAAAGGCGCGAGGTATCAACGAGGCATGCAATGAATACACCTGTTGCAATAAACGCTTCTTTTGAAAGTCCGGAACGGATGAGAAATGCACTGCGTAAAGCGCCTTGATTGCCGGAAAGACCGCCAAAGAAACCACTCAGTAAACCTCCTGCAACGAGATATTTTTTATCGAATTCAATGCGATTAAAACGTGGTAATAAATCAAACAGGGAGAAGAAAATGATCAGAATCGCAATCACCAGCTTAACAGGTGTGATTTCAAATTGATCCGCATTCCATGAATACAGCGCAGGCATTTCTGTCATTTGGGTTAACAGCCATGCTCCTCCGAAGGCAGCGACAATTCCCGGTAAGCCGAATCGAAGCGCAATTTTGAAATCTATATTTTTCCCGACTAAAATCAGTTTGAATAGATTATTCAGGAAGTGAACGATGGCAGTAAGTTGAATTGCAAGCGGCAGGGGGAAAAAGATCCCGAACACCGGCACCATAAGTGTTCCAAGTCCAAAACCGGAGAATAGCGTTAAAGCAGAGCCCGCCAATGCCGTGAAACAAATAATAAGATATTCCATTGGATAAATTTAATTACATCGTTTCAAAAAAATAGGGGTAACACATTGTGCTCCCCTATACCACTATTACTAGGTGATTTTATTCAACGATCAACATTTCAACACGACGGTTCTTCTGACGACCTTCCGGTGTAGTGTTTGGTGCTACAGGACGATTTGGTCCGTACCATTCTACGTAGAATCTGTCAGCAGCAACACCCTTGCTCACTAAATATTTTTGTACTGCCTTCGCACGTTTCTCCGACAACTTCATGTTAGCAGCAGGTTTACCAACGTTATCCGTGTGACCCGTGATGCGCAGCTTCCAGGTTGGATGCTTCTTCAACAAGTCCGCCAACTCATCCAACGATGCTAATGAGCCCGGCTGAATGATGTCTTTTCCGGACTGGAATTCCAGGTTATCAAACGCTTTCTTTACAATCTCTTGCTCTTCCTTCGTCAATACTACCGCTACATCTTTGATTTCAACTTTTTGCAATCCGTTACCTGCAGGCTTCGGAATATCGAAGCGGAACAAGCGATCTACCTGACTGCGCAACGCACGTTTGTTAGCACCGTTTACAACCACTTTCACTTCGTTAACGCCTTCCGTGTTGTCGCCATCCAAACGGAATACGCAAACAGAGTCGCTTGGCAATGATTCGTAAGTGAAGCTGCCATCTTTAGCTTGCTTGGTGCTCTTTAAGCTCTGACCGGCAAGATCAACCAAGTGTAGCTTGATTTCAGGGCAACCTTCATTATCTACAGGGCCCGGCTTATCAGGGCACAAGTCAATCTTGTCCATTACACCATCACCATCACGATCCGGACATCCTTTGAATTCCAACAAGCCCGCTTCTTCAGGACAATCATCTTCTTTGTCGATGATCTTGTCTCCATCTTTATCAGGACAACCGTTAAACTCAGGAAGCCCCTTATCATCCGGACATGCATCCTGTTTGTCCATAACTCCATCGCTATCGCGATCCGGACAACCGTTGAATTGCTTCAATCCCGGCTCATCCGGACAGATATCTTCAGAATCCTGAACATGGTCACCATCGCGATCCGGACAACCCAAGAATTCCCAAACACCCGGTACTTCTTTACACTTATCTCTCTTATCAGAAACTTTGTCCTTGTCCTTGTCTTTTGTTGGGCGATACATGATCGGAATTTTCAATGCGACATGTAAGTCAGCCCCGTAAATAGTTTTCTTTTTGCTGAACCATGGTGCCAGGTTGTTAGTTCCAATAACGATTGGTCCTAAACGAATTCCGGCGCCTGTCTGAAAATTACGGAATTGATTGTACGACATCGGCACCCAAATGCCCGCCCATTTCCAGTCGTAACGCGGAGTTAAGCTAAATGTAGTAAGATCGTGTACTTTGTTCGGATTGTTATTCCATTGTACAGCCAGGAACGAGGTGAAGTTCAAATAGAAATTATCCCAAATATGATAATCTACCTGCACACTAAATGCTGTTGGAAGATTCATGCGGTAAAACTGATCAGTAGGTAATGCTGCAAAACGATTACGTAAGGTGTCGTCCAATGCACGAATTGGAATGCTGTCCAATTTTACGTCACGGAAATTCCATTGATTAACTTCTGCAACGAAGTTGTTACTAAATTGGCCGCGTTCAAATTTAATTGAGCCAATGTCAGTGATAGAAGCGCCAACACGCAATTTGTATTTGTTTTTGTAGCGCATCCATAAATCTGTTTCGCCGTCCATGTCGTATTTGAACTTCTGATAATTCGGACGCCATTCGTACACAGCGCCGAGGTCAAGTCCGAATCCGGGTTTGGAGTCAATTTTATATTTAAAGCCACCTTCAGAAAATTCAAAATTGTTGGAGTGTGAATACTGAACGTCCGTTTTGATGAAAGTTAATTGGCTGTCATTAACTGTGAGGTATTGTAAATCATTGGCAAAAAAGAAGGCAGAGCCTAAACCCAACAATAACTTTGGTCGCACCCCAACTTTCAGGAAGTGCTCTTTGTTATCAATTACAGTCATGGCGTAAGTCCCACCAATTTCAGCCCATGTCATGTATTGAACGCTGAGCCTTTTATTAGTGAATGATTGATACAATGTACTATCTCCGAAATCAGAGTAAATCAGATTTGCCATTGGATTCTCAACCCCGTCAACGTTAACATACGTACGAATACTTCCCGTTAACGCAAATGCACTTTTGTCGTTTAATGTTACCATAAACGAAGGCAACATGATACGATTACTTAAGAATACGGAACGAGCTTGGTCGTCTGTTTTACGAATCAGGTACTTATCCGTGAACAACGTGTCATCGAATGCAGGAAACTTTAATGAACTCGGATTGGTGAGTTTGCCTTCGTACTTCAAGGCTGCAGTATTCATACCCGTCCAATTGTTTCCGGCCATGAAATTGGTGCCGAATAGTACGATGTCTACTTTGTAGCGACTATCCGCAATGGAAGCCGGGTTTAGGTCAATGCCGTTAACGCCGGCGTAATTGCTGTTTGCATATCCCAAAAAATCCTGAGAAAATGCGGAAATGCTGAGCATAACTGCAGTTGCAATATAGAGAATACGTTTCATGCTCAAGGTGTTAGCACCGCGAATGTAAGAAAATACTGCTATTGTTCGATGATGGAATAGGCCACCAGTCGGTTCTTTGGCAATGTGGTTAACAAAATTGGTTGCTGATTCTGATGCATACGCCCAATGCTAAAAATTGAATTTCCCTTAATCGGAAACCCGGCGGCCATAACACCTCCTTTATTGATCAGATAAAGTTCTTCGGAACCTCCTGTCACAGCCCCAATGCGGACATCATTGTTGTCGAAGCGATAGAGACCTCCTGTATGTTTCACGGGCTGCTCAAAAGAGAATCGGAATTGGGCGCGTTGGTCATTGGCATACGTCACCAGCTTTTTCTCATCCATGGCGATATATTCGACTTTACCATCTTGGTCTAAATCTTCGCACATTAACCAATTGACATGACTGAAGTCAGGAAATCTGGTGCGTTCCAGATTATCACTTAAAGAAAGTTTGTAGAGGTTTCCGGAGGAGTCGATCGTTACAATTTTAGTTTTCACCAGATCTTTACCGGGCTCCAGGTAAATAAATCGTGAACGCTCCGGTATCTGTTCTTTAAGTTTTAGTCGCACATTGCCTTGTCTGTCGGTGATGGTAATTTTTCCGGATTGATCAGGCATGATGACGTAATCTTTTCCTTGCACGATGGTGTGTAACACCGGTGATTGCACAACGTCAGCATGTAAAGGGTTCTTCCAGCCTTCTACTGATGTGCCTTTTACGGTATAATTGTAAGTGCGCTTATCATTGCAGGAAACGAGGAGTCGGTACTCTCGGTTTCTCTCATAATCCATCACGGTTAACGGCGCTGTTGCCGTTGCTTTAAGTTTAACCGGGAAGCCGGGTAAATAATTACCGTTGCGATCAAGAATATGTAGTGCATTTGCGGTGACGAATGCCATTTGCAACTTGCCATTCTTCAAAGCATCTACTTGATGTACGTCTCCGATTATAGCTTCGTTCAATTTTTTCTTCCAGAAAACGCTTCCTGTTCCGGAAATTAAGTACAGTTGATGTGCTTCGTCCTGTATGGCAATATCGAGCCCATTTGTATTGTGATTTCGTAGCAACCATGGTTGTTTGAGAAATGCTGTATCTAGTTCGAGTTCCCACAACGAAGCTACTTCACTTTTAGTTTGCGGATTGTGACGTAGAAATGCACTTGTATAAAATAGGTTTGGTTTCGTAATCATGTATTGTGTAAAACAACCGTCAAAACGCTCCATCGTTGTGCGATGTTTGGTGATGATGTCCCTGTGTTCAGGTGCAGTAAGTGCAAGAAGCGGTGAATTATAACGTGTCGGTGAAACGTACGAAATGAGGGAGAAGTCTCTGTTCAAGTTACTTATGAAATCGGTATAGTTTGGATTTCGTGTTAAAGTGCGTTTATTCTCGTTTGCCAATAAGAAATTATTAAGTGTTGCAGGAGTGGAAGCACAAACAACATAATGCCTGAAAATGGTAAAAAAACAGGTGTCAAGTTTTTCGAAGGAGTTACCCAAGGTCGCAGGTAACATACCATCAACAGGAATTCGATAAATCGCCACCCCCGAGTCCTGAGGTGCAAGAATGGTGTCATCTTCTGAAACAAATCCTGTTAGCTTTCGAATAGCGTCACCGGTATTGGTTGCAGAGATCAGCGTAATGGTTTCGGTTGCTTCACCTGAAGCTAATTCTGCACGAACAATCTCGTTGCCCACCCACGAAGAAAAATCTCGGTAAGGATCAAACCCGTGACTTTCCCTTAATCGATTAAGTTGTTCACGGCGCGTCGGCGAGTTATTGGTATTTTCCGTGTATTGGTCGTAAGCCTCAAGGAAAGTGCGGAAATTGCTAATACCATACGCTACATAAGAAATGGTATTAGCAGGTAATACTTTGTCCGCTTCAAATGTTTGACTTTCTTGATTATTGAATATTGATAAGAAGCTCATGTTGCTATCAGCACAAATGGTATAACCATTCATCAATAATGCATTTGAACGCCACGAGAGATCAACTTCCGTCCATGCAGCAAAATTGCCAATTGAAGCAGCATGATCGTGTTCATCCGAGGCAGCGAATGCCGTTAAATCTTTAGCAAGTTTTTGATAGTTTACGTAGAGGTTAATCGTTGCTTTATTGCCGGCAGTTTCTTTTACACGATTAAATGTCGCATTGCGATTCAGACTTCCTCCTGTACGTTTTGTTTCTAATGCTGTTCGCACTAAATCTTTATTGTCACTAATCAGAAGAATGCCATTGTCATTGCAAATGGATAAGCTATCATTTTCAAGCAGTATCGCTTCGCCGACAGTAACTTGTTTCGCATTTAAGGGCTGCCCGATAGCCGTTAATTGTTCAATTAAATGAGCCCCTTGTTGCGGATGATCCATTTCAATACTCAAAACATAACTGAAAGTATTGTTCTGAACACGATGTATGGAAAGCCATGCCGATCTGTCGGACGAAAATTCCGGCCCCGATTTCAATAGTTGCAGAATAGAATCTACTTGTGCAATGGCATTTTGAGACTGCGTCCCCCAATCTAAATCTTGCACAGCCTCCCAAATGAGGTTGCCCTGATTCAATTGATTTTGCGCCTGTTTTAGATCATTAATTCGAAATACCAAGGAAGCCGATTCAGGAATTGCAGTTAATGCATCACCAACAGGCTTTTTGTGGTCGCGAAGTTGAAACCACGCCAGCAGTGCCCCAAGCAGAGCAATTGACAAAACGCCGATCCAAATAATTCTCCGTGTATTCACAAAGCAGAACTTGATTTTCTTGTGAAGTTACCGGGAGAATGAATGTGATCGTTAGTGCCCTGAAGCAGTTATGAAAAGGACGTTGTTAGGAAGTACGCAGCGTTCTTCTGCAGCATTGACGTGAGACGTAGAATGACAATAAAAGTTACAAACGGAACGTAAATACATGGTACGAGTATTGTAATTTAACCTTACGTATGAAGACCAAAGAACTCCATCATTTACTATACAGGGCAGCCTTCGGACCCACACCGCAGTTGGTGAAGGAGCTGAAAGGCATGACCCGCGCGCAGGCTGTAAACAAATTGCTTGAAGACGCCGGACGTATTCAGGATTTGTCGATTATTCCGAAGCCGGAAACTAATGACAAAGGCGAAGTGGGTCCTTTAAAAACAGTTGGACTTATCCTGAAATCGCAAAAGGAGAAAGATTTATTAAATCTTGCGTGGATTGATAGAATGACAGTAGCGAAAGCCAGTTTACGCGAAAAAATGATTTTTTTCTGGCACAATCACTTTGCCACAAGTGCTCCGTTCGGGTGGCTTATGCAAATACAGCACAATACGCTGCGCCGTTTGGCATTAGGAAGTTTTTCTGAAATGTTACATGAGATTTCGAAAGATCCCGCGATGATAATTTGGTTAAACAACCAGCAGAATAAAAAGAATGCACCCAATGAAAACTTTGCGCGTGAAGTAATGGAGTTGTTTACACTGGGAGAAGGCAATGGTTATACTGAGCAGGATATTAAAGAAGCCGCGCGAGCATTTACAGGTTGGTTTGTGAATCAGAAAGGGGAATTTGAGTTCAACGAAAAACAGCACGACGACGGGAATAAAAGTGTTTTTGGGAACACCGGCAATTGGAATGGGAATCACATCATTGATTTTCTGTTGACGAAGCCGGAGACTGCAGCATATTTATGTCGTAAGGTATATAAGGCTTTTGTGAACAATTCTGTTGACGAGAAGCGTGTCGAAGATTTAGCTGTACGTTTTCGGGCATCGAATTACAATGTTGAAGATTTGATGCGACATATTTTCATGGCGGATTGGTTTTATGACACTGAAAATATCGGCGCGGTCATTTGTTCACCTGTAGAACTGATAGTTCGTTATAAAAAACTTGTACAGTTTCAAGTGGATGATAAACAACAATTGGCATATCAGGAGTTACTAGGACAGACGTTGTTTTCGCCACCTAATGTTGCAGGTTGGAAGGGTGGACGTGCATGGATTGATAGTTCGACATTATTGTTCCGACTGAATATTCCGGCGACAATTATCAATTCCAATGCCATCAAATTAAATAAGCGACCGGCTTTCGAAGAGAAGAATCGTGGCGAGAAACCGCAAAAAGACCAACAAGTTGCGGTGAAAAGTGATTGGGGAACGATGGTGAATTATTTCAAAGATGTACCTGCAGAGCAGTTAACGGACGAAGTCATTCAGTTTTTTATAACTGCTCCTACATTGCGTATTAGCAAAGAAATGATAGAGCAACATGTGGACACTAGTACTCCGCAACGTAGGATAATAACCACTATTGCGGCTGTGATGAAACTGCCGGAATTTCAATTGATATAGGAGACGATATGAGCAAGTATTCCAGAAAAGATTTTCTCAAGTTGTCGGGCTTAGCATCGGCATCCTTGTTGTTGCCCAACTTTTTAAAAGGCATGGGGATAGAAACAGATCCTCGCATGAGTGAGTTATTGCTGCCTGTTACCAATGGCAAGCGCTTGGTGGTAATACAATTAAGCGGTGGTAATGATGGGTTAAATACTGTCGTGCCTCGTGGTGATGATTTGTATTATAGCAATCGCTCGGGATTAGGATTGAAAGGCGCGGAGTTGATAAACCTCGATACGTATTTTTCCCTCAATGCCAAGTTGAGAGGCCTTGCTGATTTGTATATGAGTGGGGAAGTGACCATCATCAACAGCGTTGGTTATCCTAATCCTAATCGTTCTCACTTCCGATCATTGGATATTTGGCAAAGTGCTTCCGATGCGGATAAATATGTACAGTCGGGATGGATTGGCCGATGGCTGGACAGCGCCTGTAGCGGTGGTGATTATAAACCTTATTACGCCTTGGAGTTGGACGATGCCATGAGTTTGGCATTGAAAGGAAATACATTAAGCGGCATCGCGGTTAGTAATCCGAAGCGTATGAATGCGATGATGCAAGATCCGATGATTTACAAAACGGCAAGAGCATGGACAGCGCACGATGATGATGAACACCATATTGAATATTTGCACAAAACTTTGGCACAAACAGAAGTGAGCGTTCAGGCGATATATGAAAAATCCGGACGTAAGTTGTCGAAGGCTATTTATCCGCAACACGCATTCGGCAAACATTTGAAGATGATTGCCGAGTTGATTATGGCGGATGCAGAAACTTCAGTGTTTTATATTTCACTACCCGGTTTTGATACGCATGCCGGACAGAAGAATCAGCAAGGTCGATTGCTCAATGTTTATGGTGATGCCTTGAAAGCATTTACACAGGATTTGAAATCGGTAAATCGCTGGAGCGATACATTGGTGATGACATTTTCGGAATTCGGTCGCCGTGTGAAACAAAATGCGAGTGCCGGCACGGATCATGGAACAGCAAACGTCATGTTGTTGGCCGGTGGCGGGTTGAATAAAAAAGGTATTTTAAATGAAGCGCCGGATTTGAAAAATCTGGTGGATGGAGATCTACAGTTTAAAGTGGATTTCCGTCGCATTTACGCATCCGTATTAAAAAACTGGTTGGGAGCTGACGCGAATGGAATTTTGGGTGCATCGTTTGAGACGATGGATTTTGTGTAAGGTCAATTCGTCCAATCCAACTGCTCTTCACGAATCGGTTTCAGTTATTTATTTAACGGCAGCAAAGATAATTTCTTAATTAAAAATTTCTTTTGTTCAAACTGCAGATACTTGGTAATCGGCTCCCCGGGTTTACCAATTTTTTCAGGCTCTTTGCAAGGAATAGATTGAAGAATTAACGTGTCTTTGCGCACCTTCCATGTTCCTTCCGTGCACGCGTATGGCGTTTCTTTCTTTAACGTGTAATAGAATGTACTATCCTAATATACTTGCAATGAAGCAATATAGTCGCCTGCAAATCCCTGATAAGTTTCTGTAAGAACCGATCCGGAAATAAGATAAAATGCAAAAACGAGTAACGAGGGATACATGCTACAAGTTAGAAAAGTCGAAGTTGATCGGGAAGTAAGCGGAACGATTTACGATGGTGAATGGTAATTCCGTGTTGCTTTATGGCTGCGCGATGATCCGCAGTGCCGTAACCTTTATTGCGAATCCACCCGTATTGCGGAAATTCTTCATGCAGTTCATCCATGCGATCATCGCGGTATGTTTTCGCTAAAATAGAAGCGGCTGCAATATTTTTCATTTTAGCATCACCACCAATAATACACGTGTGCGGAATTTCAGGAAACGGACGAAATTTATTGCCGTCAATGAGCAGGTGCTCCGGTGTTGTGGTTAATTGATAAACCGCACGATGCATTGCTTCGAGCGCCGCCTGCAAAATGTTTATTGTATCTATTTCTTCTACACTTACTTCAGCAACGCTCCAAGCAATCGCTTCCGATTCAATAATCGGACGTAGCAATTTACGTTGCTTGTCAATAAGTTGTTTGGAATCGTTCAGCAGCGGATGCTTAAAGGTTTGTGGTAATATAACAGCTGCTGCAAACACAGGGCCTGCAAGGCAACCGCGACCGGCTTCATCACAACCGGCTTCAATTAAATCTTTATTCCAAAAATTCTTAAGCACGCTTATTATTTATTGGGAATACATTTCATCATGCTATTCCAAAGCAAGTCTGCCGCTCTGTCCCACGTGTACAATTGGCGGCGCACACGGCCTTTATTGATGAGTTCCTGACGCAGTGTTTCACTCTCTGCAATTTGTTTTAACCCTTTAGCAATACTTGCAATCGAAAATGGATCTACATACAACGCAGCGTCACCTGCAACTTCAGGCATTGCAGTTCGGTCGGAAGTTAGCACCGGCACATCACATTGCATGGCTTCAATCATGGGAATACCGAATCCCTCGAAGTAAGGAACATATGTTAACGCAAGAGCGCCGGCTGTTAAACCTTGCAAAGCATTATCAGAAACGCGCCCGGTGAAAATTACGTCCTTAGAATTCGGTACATGTTTCAACGATTCTTGAAGGGCCGTGTATTTCCAATAATTGCCACCTGCTATCACTAATTTAATATCCGGACCTCCGTTTTTTCTGAATTCTCCGTACGCTTCAATTAATCGCGGCAAATTTTTACGCGGGTGCAAAGCTCCGATATAAAGGAAATATGGTTTTCCTTGTGCATAGTGGTTTCGCACGGTAGTGATTTCTGCAGATGGAAGTGGTCGAAATCCTGCACCTGCTCCGTTACACAAAACATCAATCTTATCTCTGTCTATATTGTATTTCGAAGCAATATCATTGGATGAAAATTCAGAAACGGTTGCAACACGTGTTCCTTTTCGCGCAAACTGCGGAAACTTGTCTTTATACCAACGTGTAATATTGGCAGGTAAATCTTCCGGATAGTGTTCGAAATTTAGATCATGTATAACCGGCAACATAGGCGTATTGCCTTTCAATGGAAGGAAACCATCGGGAGAAAGAAATAAATCGGGTTTCAAATCACGAAGAGCGCCATGCACTGAAAAGTTGAGCCAAATGTTAAATAGCCATGTACGACGAGCCGGTGGCATCAATTTAACAGGAGTAATGTTATCGCTGAAGATAAACTGAGCATCAATAGGACGGTCGAATAAAAAAACGAAATGTGCTTCCGGATGGCGCGTGGTAATTCGGGCCAGCGTTTCTGCGGTAAATCGTCCAATTCCGTCTAGTTTATTGGGGATGAGCAGTCGCGTGTTAACAACAATAATCACAAATCAAAGGTACACATACGCGCGGCATTTGATTCGATTGAATAGAAATGAACAGCGACCGTGGTTGATAATGCTTATTTTCGCGCGGTGAAAAACAGAATCAAAGCAATCCTTCAGTTTGTTTTCGGATACAAAACGTATCTGAAATGGTTTGCGTGGTATAAGGTGCGGAACTTGAAATCGGATGCTCGCGAGAAGGATTTCTTTTATTTTCTTGAATTGTTGCCGGAAACGGGTATTGTCCTAGACATCGGAGCGAACCTCGGTTTTTTGGCAGCGCATATCGCCATGAAAATGCCGAAAGGGAAAGTGATTGCTTTTGAGCCGATGCCCGATAATGTCGAAACACTTAAAAACGTGATTCGAACATTTAAAATTAAAAATATTGAGGTGCAGACTTGTGCTCTTGGCGATGAAAATGGTGAGGCCGAAATGGTACTTCCTGTAGAAGGCGGATCGCGGCAACAAGGGCTGAGTCATATGGTTCATAAAGAAATTCAGGAGCACAATCACGGAATTCATTTTAAAGTGCCGGTGCGTCGTTTGGATGATATGGAAACGCTGCGCTCCAACAATGAGCCAGTTGTTGCTATTAAAATGGATGTTGAGAATTTTGAGCAGTTTGTATTGCGCGGCGCACAAGAACTATTGAAACAGCATCGACCTCTGATTTACATTGAACTTTGGGATAACGACAATCGAAAAAAATGTTTTGAAATTTTGCGTGCTTGCGGCTATCATCCGCTCGTTCACGAAAACGGTAAATTGATTGCATTCGATCCCATTCTTCATAAGGAGCGTATTAACTTGTTCTTTCGGGTAGCATAGCCCGATTTTCATTATTTTCGCGACCTTATTACTCCTCTGTGCAACGCCAGTTTGTTACCAATCTGATTATACTATTATTCCTGAATCTGCTCATTAAGCCGTTCTGGATTCTAGTTATTGAACCCAATGTTCAAAATGCTGTGGGTAATGCGGCGTATGGCGAATATTTCGCGCTGTTCAATTTTTCTTTCTTGTTAAACATTCTACTCGATTTCGGGATTACGAATTTTAATAACAAGAATATTGCCCAAAACAATCATCTTCTGACGAAGCATTTTTCGGGATTGTTTGTGTTGAAGCTGCTTTTAGCTGTATTATATATTATCGTTACGATCATAATCGGACTCACTATCGGTTATGACACGCGTCTTACCAAGTTGTTGTTGGTGTTGGGTTTCAATCAGTTTCTTATTTCGCTCGTATTGTACTTGCGATCTAATTTGCAGGCTTTGCACCTATTTAAAACAGACGCATTAATTTCTGTACTGGATCGTATTATCATGATAGGAATGGTGTCCGTGTTGTTGTGGACAACTTGGGTAGATAATGTCATGGACATCATGGATTTTGTATACGCGCAAACCATAGGTTATTTCCTGACCGCAATAATTGCATTCCTCGCAGTAATCGGCAAAATGGAGCTGATTCGTTTAAAGTGGGATTGGCCGTTTTCGTTGATGATATTGAAAAAGAGCTTTCCGTTTGCAGTGTTGGTTTTGCTTATGACTTTTTATAACCGAATTGATTCTGTGATGCTGGAACGCCTGATGCCACAAGGAGATCCCGTTGCAGTGGCGCGTCTGCAAGAATTACGCAAACCTGGGATTGAATTGAACGAAACTCAGAAAATCGAACGTCACCAGCTGGAAGATCAACTGGAGCACACAGGATCGGAGCAAGCCGGTGTTTATGCTAAAGCATATCGACTATTGGATGCGACGAACATGATAGCGTATTTGTTTTCCGTATTGTTACTTCCTATGTTTTCGAGGATGCTGAAATACAAGGAATCGGTAGAGCAATTGGTGAAGCTGGCATTTACATTATTAATAACGTTAGCCGTAATGGTTGCGGTGGGTTGCACATTTTACCGTTTTGAAATTATGAAACTGCTCTATGGTGAAAATAGTGCAGGAAGTGTGAATACCGTGTTCCCGCTGCTGATGTCATGCTTTGTTGCTATTTCCACAACTTACGTTTTTGGTTCGTTGCTGACAGCGAATGGAAATTTGAAAGAATTGAATTGGATGGCATTTTGTGGAATGGTCATCAACATTGGATTAAATGTTGTTTTTATCACGGTTTTCGAGTGGGAAGCAATTGGAACGGCGATTTCAAGCCTTGTTACCCAATTGTTAACAGCCGTCGCACAAGTGCTTATTGTGCAACGCAAGTTTAAATTCCGTGTCAACTGGAGGTTGTTGACCACCTTGGTGGTGTTTGCGACCGGAGTAATTGCTTTGGCGGATTTCTGTTACGAGTATGTCTATCAACCGGGTAAGCTGGGTTGGGTAACCGGCTTCATTATATACTGTGCAGGCTCAGTGGCCTGGGCATTTGCAACGCGCCTGATCAGTGTGAAGGGCATGTTCCGTATCCTGAAGTACGGTTAGTAGCGCGTCATTGCTGATTTTTCGTACTTTTAACCCTCTTTAATCGCAAATACATGAGTAATTCGAACGGGAACGGTAATTATTTCGATTCCACCAGTCTTATTGAGTTTTTCTGGAGATGGCGTAAATCACTAATTATCATTGGCGTTGCCGCCGCAGTGGTGTCCTCCGTGGTGTCATTTATAATTCGCGAAAAGTATAAATCAACAGTTATTCTTTTCCCGGTTTCTTCTAACTCCATCGCTAAGGCATTATTAACCGAGGATATGTCCGGAAAGCAAGACGTCTTGCAATTTGGGGAAGAAGAGCAAGCGGAGCAGATGTTGCAAATTTTGAATTCTGATGAAATCAGATCGAGAATTTGTAAGAAATACGATTTGATGAAACACTATCGAATCGACCCTAATGATCGTTATAAGCAAACACGCTTGTTTGAAACTTACAATGAAAATATCGTCTTTAAGCGCACTGAGTTTATGTCCGTAAAAATTGAGGTGATGGATGAAGATCCGATCCTCGCTGCGAAAATGGCTAACGATATTGCAGAACTCCTGGACTCGACAAAGGCTCGTATGCAGCGTGATCGTGCGGTTAATGCATTCAATATCGTATCTGCCGAATATTTCCGTAAAAAAGCGGAAGTAGATAAGATGCAGGATTCCTTACGTAAGCTCAACTTACTTGGGATGTACGATTATGAATCACAATCGGAAGTAACAACTGAACAATACGCTATTGCAATGTCTAAAGGCGACCAACGCGCCATGGATAAACTGGGAGAACAGTTACGGATTATTGGTCAATATGGTTCTGCCTATATGGCTGTGCGCGAAAACTTGTATATACAGCGCGAACAACTGAACTTATTAAAACGGAAATACGAGGAGGCGAAGGTAGATGCTGAGCAGGTGTTGACGTATAAATTCATTGTAAACAAAGCATTTCCGGCAGAACGAAAGTCATATCCGGTGCGTTGGCTGTTGGTTAGTGTCAGCACTATAACATCTCTTGTATTAGGAGTTTTGGTGTTGATATTGTTAGATAATCTGAAACAAATCAGAAAACGCGATCTTAAGTCATAACCCCAATTATGCTCAGCTTTTCTAATACAGATTTATTGTCTTTGATCATCAAGCGATGGAAGCATGTGGCGATAATTGTGGGTGCTGCATTGATGGGCGCGTTTGTGGTTTCATCGGAGTGGATTATAAAGCCACGTTACAAATCAATGGCTGTTGTTTATCCGGTAAATATTATTCCGTATTCCGATGAATCACCAACGGAACAGTTGCTTCAGTTATTCCAGTCGGCTGACGTGCGTGGGATGATGATTAAACGATTTCGATTAGCTGAACATTACAATGTAGACACTACGGCGCGTGCAGGAAAGTCAAAATTATATCTCACCATTAGCGAGAACATTGACATTCGTAAAACAGAATACGAGTCAGTTAAAATTGAAATTTACGATGTAAATCCCGATACAGCTTGCAGCATGGTGAATGCACTAATCCATTTTGTGGATATTAAGGCACGTGCATTGCAGCGTGAAAAAACGCAAGAGGTGGTTAATATTTTTCAAGATCAGTTGAATCATAAAAAAGAGCAACTCGATTCTTTGGAAAAGGTATTAAACATGTTACGTGTGCGTTACGGACTTTTGGATTACAAATCTCAAGCGAAAGAAGTAACGAAAAGTTATTTGAAGATTGTCGGTGATGGCGGTTCCGGTCAACGCCTTGTTGTTGTTGATTCTTTGATGCGTAATTTGGAACAAAAAGGTGGGGAATTGTTGACGGCAAGTGAACAATTAAAAAGCACATTGGACGTGTACAACGCCATTCAGGTTGATTACGATCGTGCATTATCGGATTTAAAAAAGGAGTTAACGTACACGAACGTCATCACTCGCCCACTTCCCGCAGATCAAAAGTCGTATCCTATACGTTGGCTGATTATGGTAATCACGGGAATTTCATCGGTGCTGGTTGCCATTTTTGTGATTGTTATTTTGGAAGGTCGTTCTAATTTCTTGGCGAATGCCCGAAATCTGCAACAGGAATAGAGTTTTATGGTGGTTGTACGGAGCCAGCTTCGTATTCTTAACCATTAATGCGATCTGTATCGCTTATGAATTCTATTGGCTTAATCTGTTGCCGCCAATGCTTTTTGTCATTTTACTGGCTTTAGTAGCTTTGGATAAGTTATTACTGTTAGCGGTTTTCGTCACTCCTATATCCATCAATCTCGCCGATAACGAAGTTAACATCGGATTGAGTTTGCCTGCAGAACCTTTACTCATCGGTATTTTGTTCGTTTATGTTTTACGCATGTTACATGATGTGCGTTTTGATACTCGTTTCGTAAGACATCCTGTAACAATTGCTATTATTCTGAATTTGCTATGGATGTTTATTACGTCTATAACCAGTGAGCTGCCTCTAGTGTCATTTAAATTCCTCTTGTCTCGTTTGTGGTTTGTGATACCCATGTATTTTGTCGGTGTTCACATCTTCCGCGACATTGCAAACGTTAGAAGATTCCTGTGGTTGTACATCATTCCATTAACGATTGTAATAGGTTACACGTTATATCAGCACTGGCTTTACGGCTTCGAGGAAGATCCTGCCCATTGGGTGATGTCTCCGTTTTATAATGATCATACCGCATATGGTGCTGCGCTTGCCATGTTTTTTCCTGCGCTTGTGGCATTTTCGTGGAGCAAACGATACTCTAGCAATATTCGTATAATTTCGTTGATTCTGTTGGCCATCTTTGCAGTGGCGTTGGTATTCTCCTATACGCGTGCAGCTTGGTTAAGTCTTGCTGCCGTATTTGTACTGTACTTTATTTTTCTGTTTCGAATACGATTTATTTATTTATTCGTTCCTACAGCTCTTGCGGCTATAGTCGTCATGTTGTCGTGGACGGAAATACAAATGAAACTGGAGAAAAATCGTCAGGATACTTCTGATGATTTAGCGGAACATATTCAATCTATTTCGAACATCAGTACTGATGCCTCCAATCTGGAACGTATTAATAGATGGAATTCTGCGTTCCGTATGTTTGAAGAACGTCCGTTTTTTGGCTGGGGACCCGGAACATACAGCTTCGTTTATGCGCCGTTTCAATTATCCGGAGAGAAAACGATCATTTCTACTAACGCCGGCGATATGGGTAATGCACACTCCGAATACATTGGTCCGTTGTGTGAATCGGGTGTGTTGGGAACATTAACATTTCTGGGTATTGTATTTACCATTATATGGACAGGCTGGCGTTTATATTATAAATTGACAGACAAGATTCATCGTGGGTTAATGTTGTCCATCTTGCTGGGAATGGTTACCTATTTCCTCCACGGCGCATTAAATAACTTCCTGGATACGGACAAAGCTTCTGTTCCGTTTTGGGGTTTTGCAGCAATGTTGGTTGCAGCAGATTTGTGGTATGAACCGAAAAAGGACGAGCAGAGTAAGGAGAAGATCAGCAGTGAGCTGAAATAAGTGCTGGCGGTGGGTCCTAAATCATCTTACACGTCACCAGCGCAATATCATCTACATACGATTGTTCGTCGCGATGACGATTCAATAACTCTAGCAACAATGCATTGATCCGATTCGGAGACGCCTTTCGGTTTTTCTGCAAGAGTTCGTTCACCGGTTCAAGACCTAATTCCTGTTGCTCAGCGTTGCGTTGTTCTACTAGTCCATCTGTATAACAGAGTAACAACGTATCCTGATTTACGCTGACAATACCTTCTTTAACGCGTATCAATTCATCCAACATGCCTAAGCCGGTACAGCCTACTGTAAGCAAGTTATAGCCGTCGGCGTCAATAAGCAATGGAGGATTATGGCCGGCGTTCACATATTGCAAGGTGCGTGTAACCGTATTGTATTTCGCGATAAATAAGGTGATGAATTTTTCACCTTTCGCATTGTCGTTCACCTTAGTGTTTAATTCAATGACCAAATCACTTAACGAAGGAATATGCTGTAATAAAATGCGCAGGTATGCCTGAAAGTTCGACATCAGTAATGCCGCAGGAACACCTTTGCCGGAAACATCAGCAACACAAAATGCCAATTCGTTTTCGTTAATCTGAATGAAATCGTAATAATCGCCACCTACTTGCTGATGCGGTAAATACAGCGCATCCATTTCGATGTATTTATTGTGCGGCAAATGCTCAGGAAACAACATGCGTTGCACTTCCCACGCTAATTCAAGTTCACGGTGCATCGCGGCGCGCTTTAAATTTTCTTTCGCCAAACGTTTGTTTTCAATCGCCACCATCATAATGTTCGTGAGCGTTTGAATAAATGGCAAGTGTTTCACTGCGCTGCTCATTCCACTTTCGGCTTCATCCAAATCGCCTATTAATACATAAGCTAACGGAGAACTTTTGTGAAAAACGGGAATTACAATTTCCTGTAAGTTATTGCCCGAATTGCCCGTAATGTCAAGAGTTGTAATTTCTCGCAACGGCAATAGATGCGTTGTTACGTCAACTCCCGAAAATGCATCTCCCTTGCCAAAAAACAATAACCTTTTCCATCCGTCTGAATCGTGGCTGTACAATACAAGTCTCCCTATTTGAAGATTATCACGAACAATAGATTCGTAAATAGTTAAGAGCTCTGCTGTCGAGAAGTTGTTATTGATGGCTTTCGTAATATCCAAAAGCGCAGTCAATTTGAAGTCTTTCAACCTCCTGCTTCTACGTTGATGTGGCGCTCTCTGACTCACGGATCTAAATTACAACTATGATGATGTTATTGTATCGTGATTAGACCAACGTAGCCCATACAACGACCAATGACTTTAACGATTCTTAGAAAGGAAGTCGGGAAGTTGACGCACAGCAGCCAATTCACGCCATTTTCCGCGCGCTTCTTCCGCCGGTGCACCGAAGTATGTTTTATTTCCTTCCAGCGATTTTGAAACACCGGAAGTAGCCAGCACAACTGCTCCTGCACCAATAACAACGTCACTGGTAATAGATACATTGCCCCACAACGTTACGCGATCTTCGATGGTGGTTACTCCTGCAATGGCAACACCTGCTGCAAACAAACACATCGCGCCAATGACTGTATCATGACCTATGTGACAAAGATTATCCATTTTGGTTCCTTTGCCGATGATCGTATCAGCGCTTACGCCGCGGTCAATCGTGCAGCCTGCACCAATCTCCACATCATCATGAATAATAACACGTCCGCAGGTTAACATTTTATCGAAATATTCAGCACGCTTTTTATAATAGAATGCATCGCCACCAACAGTTGTATTTGGATGAATAGTCACATTATTTCCAATGATGGTTTCATCAGCAATAAACACTCCCGGTTTAATCACACAATTTTCTCCAACCACAACATTTCTTCCGATGTACACATTTGGATACACAATGGTTCCCTTACCAATTTTTGCATCTGCTGCGTGTAGTTCCGTGGAATGACCGGAAAGCGAAAAGTGCTTCACAAGTTTATTGTAGTCGTTGAAAGGATCAGTTGAAATCAATAATCCTTTTCCTTCGGGGCATTCTACTTCTTTGTTAATGAGAACTGTCGTAGCAGCACATTGCAAAGCTTTGTCGTAATATTTCGGATGATCTACAAAAACAATATCACCGGTTTCAACGCGATGAATTTCGTTGAGTCCGGTAATCATATGATCAGACGAACCGCTAAACGGCACCCCTAGAATTTCTGCAATCTGCGATAGTGTATGAGGACTAATTTTCATCCCGAATGTTTTAAGCGAATTTAATCATTGCACAAAAGTTAAGTGTGTGCATTCAAAAAAAAAGCGGCCATTCGACCGCTCTCAGTATTCCTTATTTTTTCACTCGATCGGTATAAGCACCCGTGCGCGTGTCAATTCTAATCATATCTCCAACATTGATAAACAATGGAACACGAACTTGTGCTCCTGTTTCAACCGTAGCAGGCTTTAAAGTGTTGGTAGCAGTATCACCTTTAACACCGGGTTCGGTGTAGGTAACTTCCAACTCAACACTTGCAGGCGGCTCGGCAGAAATCGGTTGATCGCTTTCAAACCAAACTTTAACTTCCATACCTTCTTTCAAATATTGCAATCCATCACCCATCATTTCTTTTGACAAATAAATTTGCTCGAAAGATTCCGGATCCATTACGACGATGTTATTGTCTTCGGCGTAGATGTATTGTAACATTTTATATTCTACCCAAACGATCTCCATGCCCTCTCCGGAACGGAAACGGTTTTCCATGAGTTTGCCTGTTCTGAGGCTGCGCATTTTGCCCTGATAAAAAGCGCGCAGGTTGCCCGGTGTACGGTGCTGCCACTCAATTACCTGACATAGTTCGCCATTGTATCGGATAAACGTTCCGATGCTGATATCTCCGGTATCTGCCATGATCTTATTGTTTTGATTAAACTTGGGACGGCAAAGATAATATTGTTTACGAGAGTAGCCAATGTTGCCCAAACAACCAATATGGTTGTCTTGCGTCTATGCGTTATATGCTGCAGCATCTCGTTTTCTTGGCTGTTGTAATGTTGTCTTCTGTCGCATATTCGCAGAAGACGCGTCAAGTGACGCTATATTACCGTCTAGACGCTGTGATTCCCGGATTCTATGATGGACAATATACAGGTAGAAGTGCTGCTTCCGGAATGGGTTATCGCGTAACAGGACGCGATGCGGCATTTATAGTTGAACCTCGGTTTGGAGTGGTGCATTTTCGATACCATCAAAAAATAGATGAAGGTTTGCGATTGGAACAGCAGCAGGCGGGGTTGGAATTGGGTTTGCCGGTAAGTGTGAAGTTTTGGCGCGGCATTCGAATACTCGCAGAATTAAATACGGGTTGGTTGCCTTATCAGGAAATACGAGTCCGGCAACGAGTTGGAAATACATTTAGTTACTACAGTGATGATGCGTTGCACACCGGATACGTGCCGAATAAACTATATGCCAATGCCGGCCTTGGGCTGGGATTTCAATTCACTAAAGCTCCGAAACTTATGGTGAGTGTAATGGTTCGACAACAAGCCAACGGACCGGTGCAGTCGCTTTACGAATGGGAGAATTCCTGGATTCCGAAAGTGCGTATTGAGCCGAACTGGAAACCAGTACTTCCCGGAGTCGAGCTTTCGTATGCCATTAAGTAGGTGAAAAATTACGGCCTTTTTAAGTCGTGAACATTGAGCTCCCGCGTGCAGAAAAAATATTCTTCTTTCTCGCTATTGGAACAAACTACGATAATTCTTCCGTTTCCAAATTGACGTATCAAATCGCCGTACCATTTTTTTGCTACGGCATCAAGGTTGGCGCAAGGTTCATCCAAAAACAATAGCGGGGTTTGGGACGCAATAGCCAAGGTGAGCTTAACACGCTGTCTCATGCCCGAGGAGAAATTCTTCAGTTGTTTTTTTCGCGCATGTTCCAATCCGGATAACGACAGTATATCAGCGTTGCGAAGTTGATTTTGCCACATTTTGAATCCGGAATGAAAATCAATCATTTCTTCCAGCGTAAATTCTTCCATCAACTCTAAGTACGGCGCAGAGAAAGAAAGGTGATGAAAGAGATCATCGGTTGCAACACTTTGTTGATTTACAATAAGTGAAGTGCTTCCTTCATTCGGCAAAGTTGCACCGGCTAAAACCTGAAGCAATGTAGATTTACCGGAACCGTTTGATCCAAGAATTACGGTAGGTTGTTCGGTTTCAATAACCAGATTGACGTGTCTGAAAATCCATTCCTTTCCGAATTTTTTCCCCAGATCTGTAGCAACTAATTGATTCATGGCACTTGCAGATTAAGCAATCCCACGAATGATGCCGTCTTTAGAGTTACGAATGAACTCGAGGATGGTGTTTTTCTCAGGCGAATCAGGCGCTTCTTTTTCGATGATGGCAACCGCATTGGAAACGTTGAGTCCTTTCACATAAAGCGTTCTGTAAATATCCTCAATTTGAAGAATGCTTTCGTTGCTGAAACCGCGACGACGAAGTCCAACAGAGTTTACTCCAACGTATGCCAGTGGTTCGCGGGCAGCTTTTACAAATGGCGGTACGTTTTTACGAACACCACTTTGTCCTGCAACAAAACTATGCGCACCGATTTTTACAAACTGAGAAACACCAACATAACCTTCTAGAATTGCCCAATCTTCAATTTCCACGTGTCCTG
The DNA here is from genome assembly GCA_044344795.1 of Bacteroidia bacterium. Lineage (GTDB taxonomy): Bacteria > Bacteroidota > Bacteroidia > Palsa-965 > Palsa-965. The sequence goes on from JBIJCF010000002.1 coordinate 119,452, forward strand.
CGACATTAACCGAGTTCGCAAGAATAACGTTGTTGCCTACTGCACAATCATGTGCAATGTGCACATATGCCATTAGCAGGCAATTAGCGCCTACTGTTGTTTTAAAACGATCTTTAGTTCCGCGATTAATCGTAACACATTCACGGATCGTTGTGTTATCACCAATTTCTGTAGTGGTTTGTTCGCCTTCAAATTTGAGATCTTGAGGAATCGCACTGATCACCGCGCCCGGAAAAATCCGGCAATCGTTACCGATACGCGCACCGTCCATGATTACTGCATGTGGACCAATCCAGCAGTTGCTTCCAATCACAACATCTGCAGTAATGTATGCAAACGGTTCAACAACAGTTCCCGCGCCTATTTTGGCGTCAGGATGTATGTGTGCCAGTGGTGATATCATACTGTTGCTTTTTCGGCTTTAGCGGGTTCATTATTTCTAACTTTCACAATCTGAGCAAGCATGTCGGCTTCCGCTACTACTTTGCCGTTTACGTATGTATAACCTTTCATGTGGCACAAGCCGCGTCTGATTGGATCTACTAAATCCAACTTGAAAACGCACGTATCGCCCGGAACAACTTTCTGTTTGAATTTTACGCTTTCAATTTTCAGGAAATACGTCTGATAGTTTTCAGGATCAGGAACTGTTTTAAGACACAAGATTCCTCCTGTCTGTGCCATGGCCTCAACCAACAATACGCCCGGCATTACAGGTTCGTCAGGGAAATGACCTTGAAACCAATATTCGTTCATGGTTACATTTTTTACACCGATAACATGTTGCGGTGATAACTCCATGATCTTATCTACTAACAAGAAAGGGAAACGATGTGGAAGTATTTTCTGAATTTCACGAACATCATACAATGGTGTTTGATTCAGGTCGATATGTAACTCGTTTTTCTTCTGCTTCTCTTTTTTAATCAACGCCTTTAACTTTTTCGCAAACTCGACATTTCCTGCATGACCGGGACGTGCAGCAAGAACATGGATTTTCATATGCATGCCCACCAGCGCCAAATCACCAACAATGTCCAGTAGTTTGTGGCGCGCCGGCTCGTTGTAGAAATGGAGTTGTACGTTATTCAAAACCCCTCGTCCTTTAATTTCTACATCCGGCTTGTTGAATACTTTACGCAAATGATCCAATTTCTCGGATGAAACTTCCTTATCCACCAAAACGATCGCATTATCCAAATCTCCGCCTTTGATCAGATTATGTTGTAACAAGGCTTCCAATTCGTGAAGAAATACAAATGTTCTGCACGGCGCAATTTGTTCTTTAAACTCACTCAACTGATACATGCCGGCATGCTGCGTTCCTAAAACATCACTGTTGTAGTCCACCATCACCGTTACACGAAATTCATCTTGTGGCACTGCGAGCATTTCTACTTTCTTCACCGGATCTTCATACGTGAGATTCTCTTTCAAAATAAAGTACTCGCGTTCTGCGGACTGTTCTACAAATCCTGCTGACTCTAACGCCATCATAAAGGGCATTGAACTGCCATCCATAATTGGTGTTTCAGGCCCCGACAAATCAATTAATACATTGTCTAAATCGCACCCCATCAATGCAGCCAACACATGTTCGGTGGTATAAACGCGCGCACCGTTTTTCTCCAATGTTGTACCACGTGCCGTATCTACGACGTTATCCGCATCAGCATCAATTACCGGTTGTCCGTCAACATCGGTTCGGCGAAATTTAAATCCGTGATGTTCAGGTGCTGGGTGGAACGTTAATGAAACCGGAGCGCCTGTATGTAAACCTTTGCCGGCAACAGAAACAGATTCACCAATGGTACGTTGTAATTTGCTCATGGATGCGTTGAGTTATTCTTAAGCGATTGAATTTCTTTTTCTAAATCTTTGATTTTATTACTCAGCTGAGGTAAAGCGCGGAACATGACATACGAACGTTTGTAATCGCCAATGCCGAATGCCGGAGAACCTTGCACAATTTCGTTCTCTGCTATGTTCTGACCAATTCCGGATTGCGCAGCTATTTTCACTCCATCACCAATTGTTAAGTGACCGATGATACCTACTTGTCCGCCAATCAGACAATTCTTGCCAATTTTTGTACTGCCCGCAACGCCCGATTGTGAAGCGATGACTGTATTTTCTCCGATCTCAACATTATGGGCAATCTGAATCAGATTATCCAGTTTTACACCTTTGCGAATAATAGTGGAACCTAACGTAGCTTTATCAATGGTGGTGTTTGCGCCTATTTCCACATGATCTTCAATGATCACATTGCCAATATGCGGAACTTTGCTGTAGTTGTTTTCACTGTTTGGCTGAAACCCAAAACCATCACCGCCAATAACTGCACCGGCTTGGACGATCACATCATTTCCGATCACACAATCGGCGTAAATTTTAACACCTGCGTAAACAGTAGTTTTGGCTCCAATTTTCACCATGTCGCCAATAAAGCAGCCGGGGAAGATCTTCGTGTTACTTCCAATTTGCACATGCTCACCGACATAAGCTCCGGCACCAACATAAACACCTTCACCCAATTTTGCGGTAGCTGCAACAAATGCGCCTTGCTCAACACCGGTTTTATTATTTCTGATGTTCATGTATGCTTCCAACAACTTGGCAAATGCCTGTCGTGCGTCAGCAACACGAATTAGTGTTAATGTGGAAGGTAATGCTTGTTCCGGAGTGAAATCATTGTTTACGATAGCAACAGTAGCACCTGTAGTGTAGATATACTGGGTGTATGCAGGATTGGATAAAAATGTCAGCGTCCCGGAGACACCCTCCTCAATTTTCGCAAGTCCGGAAACTTCTGCTTCAGGATTTCCTGCAACAGAACCACCAAGCATGCCTGCAATTTGTTGTGCGGTAAACTTCATCGTCCAAAAATAACAAAAATGCAGCCTCGTAATGCGTGTGGTAGTTGATGTCGGTAAGACGTCGTTAAATTGCCATCATTTGTAATGTTAGCGAGGTTAAAACATATATTTGCGCAAACCCGTGGCTGTGTCGCTGATTCTTTTTAATCCTTTTGCTACTTCTCACAATCCACGCATTCCGAACAGTGTTTTGCAGGTTGCTGCTGCTATTGACGGTAAATATGAGTGGGTGATAGTAGATGGCAATAAAGAAAAGGATCCATGGATTGCTATCCGTGAATATCTCAAAACCGGACAATACAAGTTTTTCGGATGTACGGTAATGCCCGGTCCGCAATTGCGTCAAGCCATCCCGATAGCTAAAAAGGTTCGTGAAGAATTTCCGGATGTTAAAATTATTTGGGGTGGATATTTTCCATCTAATCATCCCCGTCCCGTTTTGTTCAGCGGTTATGTGGACGTGATTGTCAACGGAATGGGTGATAAGTGTTTTCCGATGTTGCTGGATGCATTACAATCGAATTCAGCATTGGATGAAATTCCCAATTTGATTTTTCGCAAAGGAGAGCAACTGATAACAACCCGTAAAGAAGAAATTCTTGATCAGGAAAATTTCCCTGATTTGCCGTACGAAAAGCTGAACCGGTTTTACCCCATGAGTCGCTATCTCGTGCGAACATATTTAGGCTCTAAAACTATCGCCTATCATAGTAGTCACGGTTGTCCGTTTACCTGTTCATTTTGCGCCGTAGTTCCGATCTACAATGCTCGATGGAAGGGCCAGTCGGCAGAAAAAATTTATCGTAATGTTAAACGGGTAAAGGAATTGTATGGCGGGAATGCCGTGGAGTTTCACGATAATAACTTCTTCGTTTCTGAAAAACGTACCGTTGACTTTGCGCGGTTAGTGAAACCGGATAACATGATCTGGTGGGGAGAAGGGCGGATAGATACAATAGACAAGTATAAAGATGAGTCGCTTAAAATAATGCGTGAGTCGGGTTGTAAGATGATCTTTTTCGGCGCTGAAACCGGCAGTGATGCGTTGCTGCAGAAAATGGACAAAGGCGGAACACAATCGCGAGAACAAATTATTCGATTTGCAAAACGCATGAAGGAAGTGGACATCATTCCGGAATATTCCTTTGTGCTTGGCTTTCCCGCTGATAGCGAAGAAATAGTTGCGCGATTAATACGCGAAGAAATTCAATTTATTAAAGAAATTAAACTCGCGAATCCGAATACTGAAATTATAATTTACATTTATTCTCCTGTGCCTACCGAGAACAGCGAGTTGTACAACGAAGTACGTAAAACAGGATTCCAATTTCCTGAAAAGTTGGAGGACTGGATCAGCCCGCAATGGGAGAATTTTGATTTGAGAAAGAATCCTTTAACACCATGGCTCAAGCCATACATGGTGGATCAGATCAAGAATTTTGAAACGGTATTGAATGGTTATTATCCTACTGTTTCCGATGTTCGTTTAAAGCCATGGCAAAAGAAGTTATTGCGCTTAATTTCGACATGGAGATATAAAATGAATTTGTTCTCCTATCCATACGAAATTAAGGTGCTCCAGAAATTATGGAAATACAGACAACCGGAAACTGAAGGATTTTGATTGACAATGTAAAACGAGCTGTTGCCCGCTATGTGGTAAAACCATGGGTTATTCGTTATTTACGAAAGCCGCGTCAATTTCAATTCCACGAATTGCGATTGCATATTGAGCCCGGTGTATTTCATCCGAGATTTTTTTTCAGTTCCCTGTTTTTTTCTGAATTCGTTCGCGAATTGAATTTGAAAGGCAAATGTGTGGGTGAACCATGTTGCGGTAGCGGAATCATTGGCTTAACTGCGGCAATTCAAGGTGCAGAAGTTTTTTGCGGCGATATTGATCAACGTGCCGTAAAGAGTGTTCAGCGTAGTGTAGAATTGAACGAAGGAATTCTTGAAAAGAAAAATGTTCACATTCTTCATTCTGATGGTTTCGCCCAATTTCCGGACATCAACTATGATTATATTTTCGTTAATCCGCCGTATTTTTTTAAGGCGGTGGAAAATCAAGCACAGTTAGCGTGGAATGCCGGAACGGAAGGAGAATTCTTTGTGCGTTTTTTTAGTGGTGTAGATAAAATTATATCGCCGACTACTAAAACGTACATGGTGCTTGCCGATAATTGTGAGTTGGATAAAATTCAGGCAATAGCAAAGCAATTCGATTTTTTATTGAAAGAACACCGCCGGAAGAAAATTCACTGGGAGGTTAACTATATCTTTGAAATTGTTAAGCAAGCCCATGAGTAAATTTTCTGTGCAGGAGTTGGCGGTGTTACGCGCGTTGGCGTACTACGATATTTTTCGATTTCCTTTAACAATCGAAGAGGTGCGTTTAAATGCGGCGTTGTCAATGAATCAGGAAGAGACACGTGAAGTGCTGAGAACCTTGTTGGCGAATGGTTGTGTTGAGAGCAACGGCGAATTCTTTGGGCTGCGTGGTTCACTCGAAAACAATATTGCACAAAGATATCTAGGAGAACAGCGTAGAGCAGCGGTTGAAGGTAAAGTTCAACGTTACAGTCGTCGTATCATGCGTTTCCCTTTTGTAGAGGCGGTAGCCATTTCAGGATCTTACTCAAAAGGTGTTCTGTCGGAAGATGGTGATATAGATTACTTCATTATTACAAGTCAGGGTCGATTATGGATTTGCAGAACGTTGTTGATCTTGTATAAGAAGATTTTTTTGTTGAACTCAAGAAAGTTCTTTTGTGTAAATTATTTCATTGATACGGGTCATTTGTTAATTCCCGATCAGAATCTTTTTACCGCGACAGAAGTCAAGTATTTATTGCCGGTTGGCAACTCCAATGCGATGCAGCAGTTCTACGAGGCTAACGACTGGACGAATAACTATTTGCCCAACAAGCATACCACAGTGGCCATGCAAACAGACATACATAAAAAATCGATCTTGTCGCAAATGGTTCAGTCGATTTTTACTAAAAATGTAGGGGATCGGATCGATTATCAATTAATGCGATTAACCTTACGCAGATGGAAGAAGAAGTTTCCGCATTTTGATGAATCTGATTTTGATTTAAATATGAGAACTCGGAAAAATGTATCTAAACATCACCCTCAAGGCTTCCAGGAAAAAGTCCTTGACGCATTGGCTGTTAAGATGCAAGAGTTGGAAGCTTTAAATTTGTACACGAGAGAGAATGAAATTCAAACTTCAAATTCTTCGGTTAGGTGAAAGTACTTTTAACACATTCCTATTTTTTGCGCTTCGATCCTAAGCAATTGAAAGCGGGAATGCCCTATCCGCCCTTGGGTACGTTGTTTGCTGCTGCTGTTCTTCGTGAGCGAGGACATGAAGTTAGAGTGCACGATATTCAACTTGCCGCAGGTCCGGAAGAAGTGCTCACCACGTTACAAAATTTCAAACCTGATGTTTTCGTAATTTATGATGATGGTTTTAATTACCTCACCAAAATGTGTCTTACGAATATGCGGGAGGCAGCCTGGAAAATGCAAAATTGGGCTAAAGGACTGGGCTGTAAAGTTGTGGTGAGTAGTTCGGATTCAACGGATCATGCGGAAAAATATTTAGAGCATGGTGCGGATGTAGTCATTATCGGTGAAGCAGAAACCACCTTATCCGAATTGTTGGAAGCGTGGCAGAAGGATGCGGATATCGGAGTGATAAAGGGAACTGCCCGCATAGTCGCTGGGGCTGTCGTAAAATCTCCAAAACGCGATGTGTTGAAGGATTTGGACCAACTTCCGGAACCTGCGTGGGATATGTTGGATATTGCGCCATACCGCACTATGTGGATGGAAAGGCACGGGTATTTTTCGATTAATATGGTGACCACACGAGGTTGCCCGTATAAGTGCAACTGGTGTGCAAAACCGATATACGGAAACCGATATAATTCTCATAGCGCACGGCGTGTGGTGAAGCAATTGAAAGCGTTGCAACAGAAATTTCAATTTACGCACGTGTGGTTTGCTGATGATATTTTTGGGTTGAAGCCCGGTTGGCTGAACGCATTCAGACAGGAGGTTGAGCGCGAAAAATTGAAGATTAAATATAAAATACAATCGCGTGCTGATTTGTTGTTGGAAGAAAATAATATTCAGGATTTAGCAGCATCGGGATGTGAAGAAGTATGGATGGGAGCGGAGAGTGGATCGCAAAAGATATTGGATGCAATGGATAAAGGGACGCGTGTAGAGCAAATAGCGGAAGCTTCTGCATTGCTGAAGCGCAATGGTATCCGCCCTGGATTTTTTCTACAGTTTGGATATCCGGGAGAAACATTACAAGATATTCGTGCTACCATCGATATGGTGCATCAACTCTTGCCGGCTGATATTGGTGTTTCGGTTTCTTACCCCTTGCCGGGAACGCCATTTTATGAGCGTGTTAAGGAGGAACTTAAACAGAAATCGAATTGGACAGATAGTGATGAATTGGCATTGATGTTTAAAAATGAATATCCTCCGCAGTTTTATAAATTGTTACATCGTTATGTTCACCATTCGTACCGAAAGCGCCAATATGCACAAGGTGAAATGCGCAAAAGTGCGATGAAGCGTGTACTTGGTGAAACCTATCACGGCTATAAATCACAAGCGTTACGAAAACAATTGGCTCGAATAGTACCGGCTGCATATGAGTGGATTTGATCAACATGCATTGGCATATGATGCTGAGTTCACGCAAACACTAATTGGTAAAGCGCAACGCGATAGCGTGTATCGTTTTTTAGCAAAACGACTGGGCATGAACAGCACTGTTTTAGAGTTGAATTGCGGAACCGGTGAAGATGCGTTGTGGTTTGCTCATCGTGGGCATCGCGTTGTAGCTACGGATATTTCGGAGGTGATGTTGAAGCGAGCGCGGGAGAAAGCCGAACACCTACAACAAATAATTTTTAAACAGGCTGATCTCACTCATCCGGAACAATTACCGGACATCAGTGCAGATTTAATCTTTTCCAATTTTGGCGGACTCAATTGTCTTAGCCCGCAGCATTTAACGCGTCTGTCTCCGGCACTGGCAGCGCGTATTGAACCGGGAGGTCGTTTCATTGCAGTGGTGATGGGTAAAAGTTGCACATGGGAACAAATTTATTTTTCCCTAAAGGCTAAGCGTGCTTGGTCGCGAAAGTCTGAACAACCTGTTGCCGCGCACGTGGCCGGTGAGATCGTCAATACTTGGTATTACACTCCTCAGGAGTTTTATGGCTTTTTTAGTGCTAGTTTCCGAATGGGTGCTGTTAAGCCTATAGGCCTTTTTGTTCCGCCCTCTTACCTTAATCCGTATTTTAAAAATAAGCCCGCAATGTTTGGTGTATTGCGTACATTGGATCGTAGTCTGGCACATTTTAAATTTCAAGCTGATTTTGCAGATCATTACATAATTGAATTGATCCCACGTGTATCATGAAAGTGTTGTTAACGCATGCGTATTATTTAAATGAAGATCCCAAGGAACAGGCGATCATGAAGCCGTATGTTCCACTAGGAATACTTTATTTATCGGCGTATTTGGACGAGCACAAGGTGGAACATGAAGTCTTTGACAGTACCTTTTCGCGATTCGATGAGCACTTTGGGCATATTCAGAACAAACAATACGACGTAGTTGCGATTTACACGAATCTAATGACGAAACTGAATGTGCTGAAATTAATCAAAGCCATAAAAAATGATGGTTCGTTAAAACATTCACGAATTTTACTTGGTGGCCCTGAGGTGCGAAATCATGCTGAAGCTTTTTTAAACTATGGTGCGGACGTGTTAATTGTCGGGGAAGGTGAAGAAACATTGTTGGAGGTAGTGCAGCACTTACAAACCGGAAGTAGCAAGTGGCCGGAGATTGCAGGAACAATTATTCTGAAGGAAGGGAAAGTTCATCAGCATCAGGAACGTGCTTTAGTTAAAGATATCAATACGTTGCCTTTTCCTAATAGACATCGTGTAGACTTGACCAAGTATCAAGATGTATGGAAAAAGTATCACGGGTATAGCATGGTTTCCATGAGCACTATGCGAGGTTGTCCGTACACTTGCAAATGGTGTAGTCGTGCTGTTTACGGCGGAACATATCGTCGCCGCAGTGCAAAGCTAGTGGTGGATGAAATTGACATTATTAAGCGCGATTATAATCCTGATAAAATTTGGTTTGTTGATGATGTGTTCACGATTAATCATAAATGGTTACGTGAATTTGCCGATGAGCTGGAGCGAAGAAATGTTTGTGTTTCGTATGAAATCATAACGCGTGCCGATCGCATGAATGATGAGGTGATCGAACTGCTGCGAAGAAGTGGTTGTTTTCGCGTGTGGATTGGAGCAGAAAGCGGTTCACAGAAAATAATTGACGCCATGGATCGCCGTGTTGACGTTATGAAAGTGCGAGAGATGATTAAGAAAAGTCGTCGGGCAGGAATCGAGGCAGGAACATTCATTATGTTGGGATATCCGGGCGAATCACGAACGGATATCAAAGAAACCATCGAACATTTGGTGGATGCGGCTCCTGATTTGTACACGATTACCGTCGCTTATCCGATTAAAGGAACACGCTTGTACGAAGAAGTACAGGACAAATTGACTACGTTTTTGAATTGGGCAGAGTCAACAGATCGGGACTTAGATTTTAAACGCACACATAGCAGAAAATATTACGACTACGCCGTACGTTGGGTGTATAATGCAGTTGCAGCAAGTAGGACAGATTCGCTTTTCGCAAAAATGAAGTACACGCTCAAAGGTTGGGCGATGCAACTATTTATGCTCTTTGCATCCTAGCGAATTTCCTTCGGGAAGCACAGGAAATATTTCTTCACCGGTTGCGCCAGCACAGATATGTTGAACAAGTCTGCAGCTTCGGCAATATCCATCACTTGCCCGTTCTTGAATAAGATATTGATGCGAATCTGATCGCTGCTATAAGCCTTGTTCTGAACGGCACCCGTAAAAACAAAATAATGCAATTCATCTTTGCGAATACCCAGTTTTTTCATGGCCGCTTTCCGGCGCTTATCCACATATGCTCCTGCAAAAGGTTTATGCTGAAGTTCTACAGCATACAAATTGCGGTTAACCATCCATTGGCACAGCGTCGAAAGTATGGTATCCTCGCATGCTGCCCAAACTTTAATCGACGTCATAATGTCGTAATCGTCCAAAGCAGCAAAAGTTTCCAATACTTCAGGTCTATTAATGAATGCCGATTTCGTAAAACGGTTGTACAGAAACAAACGTAATGCCGGTGTGCAAAAAAGTTCTTCTCCGCTTTCCGCCAAATCTTTCGCTCGTTTCAATATGTTCACGAGTAAATGTTCTGCACTTAATACAGTTTTGTGCAAATACACTTGCCAGTACATCAGTCTGCGAGCAATAATGAATTTCTCGATAGAGTAAATCCCTTTATCCTCTACTACCAATTCGTCATTTACAACATTCAGCATTTTTACAATACGATCGCTGCTTACGATGCCTTCAGAAACACCGGTGAAAAAGCTGTCGCGACGTAAATAATCGAGGCGGTCCATATCCAGCTGACTGGATACCAATTGATGTAAGAATTTCTTCTTGTATTTATTTCTGAAAATTGAAATCGCTGTGGTCAGTTGTCCTTTGAATTCCTTATTTAAGCGATCCATGATCAATCCGGAGATGTCTTCATGGGTAATATGATGCACAATGCTGGTTTCAAGTGCATGCGAAAAAGGCCCGTGACCAATGTCATGTAAAAGAATAGCAATAAGTGCCCCTTCCGCTTCTTCGTTTGTAATGGCGTGACCTTTACTTCGAATAACTTCGATAGTTTCATGCATTAAGTGCATGGCTCCCATGGCGTGATGAAAGCGCGTGTGATTTGCGCCCGGATATACAAGGCTCGTTAAACCAAGCTGGCGGATTCTACGCAATCGCTGAAAATAAGGGTGGCTGATCAATTGAAAAACCAGATCCGAAGGAACGGTAATAAACCCGTAAACCGGATCGTTGAATATTTTTCTTTTAGGTTGGCTTTTCATCAGCGACAAAAGTAAGGCAAGGTTTTCATTTAATCACACCTCCACACGTGGTAATAAAAATGAACTCCCCGATAATAAGTATCTTCGTTACACGTTATTGACGTGATACTTCAAACTATGGATAAAATTAAAATTTTGTGGGCGGATGATGAGATTGACTTGCTCAAACCGCATATCATGTTTCTGAATGAAAAAGGTTATGCCGTTACTACTGCAACCAGCGGCAATGAGGCAGTTGATATTATCGAGAAAGAGGAATTTGATATTGTATTTCTGGATGAAAATATGCCGGGTTTATCGGGCCTGGCGGCGTTGACTAAAATCAAGGAGCTGCGGAATGCTGTTCCTGTCGTGATGATAACCAAAAGCGAAGAAGAGAATTTGATGGAAGATGCTATCGGCTCTAAAATTGCAGATTACCTGATCAAGCCGGTTAATCCCAATCAGATTTTGCTTTCGCTGAAAAAAATTCTGGATAACCGACGTATCGTATCTCAAAAAACAACCAGTGGTTATCAGCAGGAATTTCGCTCCATTGGAATGACATTAAACGACCGATTGAATCACGCGGAGTGGGCCGACATTTATAAGAAATTAATTTATTGGGAGCTGGAATTGGAGAAGACGCAAGACGACTCCATGCACGAAATTCTTACCATGCAAAAACGTGAAGCCAATGTCGCATTCTGCAAGTTTGTAGAGCAGCATTACATCGATTGGTTGAACGGCAAAGACAAGAATCCTCCGGTATTGTCGCACATGTTATTGAATAAAAAACTAGCGCCGCTGCTGGATAAAGAGGAAGTTGTGTTTTTTGTGTTGATTGACAATTTGCGGTATGATCAATGGAAAGTGTTGCAACCCGTAATTAGTCAGTACTTCCGTGTAGAGCAGGAGGATATGTTCTATTCGATTTTGCCGACTGCTACACAATATGCGCGAAATGCTTTGTTCGCCGGGTTATTGCCATCTGAAATGGAGAAGCGTTATCCGAATTTGTGGAAGAATGACGATGATGAAGGTGGAAAGAATTTGCATGAAGACGAATTCCTCGCGGGGAATCTGAAACGCATAGGTAAGGATGTGAAGTTTTCATACAATAAAATCACCAACTACAATTCCGGGAAGAAGCTCGCGGAAGGCGTTGCTAATTTGATGCAGAACAAATTGAACGTTATCGTTTATAACTTCGTGGATATGCTTTCACACGCGCGTACGGAAATGGAAGTAATTCGTGAATTGGCAGATGATGATGCAGCATATCGTTCACTGACATTATCGTGGTTCGAGCATTCGCCTTTGCACGATATCATTAAACAAGTAGGCGAGCGCAAATGCCGATTGATCATAACGACAGATCATGGTACCATCAAGGTAACTGAACCCAGTAAGATTGTTGGCGATCGTAATGTAAATACCAACCTTCGCTACAAGCAAGGCAAAAGTCTTGACTATGTTAAACGAGACGTATTTGAAATTAAAAATCCTTCTGATGCGTTCTTGCCAAAAAACAACGTGAGTTCAACTTATGTGTTTGCCAAGCAGGATATGTTTTTCGCGTATCCGAACAACTATAATCACTACGTCAGCTACTACCGGAATACGTTTCAGCATGGAGGCATTTCGTTAGAAGAAATGATTATTCCGTTTATCTCTTTAACACCACGATAACATGCAATTAAAAGTTCGCGATAAGAAAGAATTACAAGTTGCAGCTGCACACTTGTTGAACGAGTTTCCTGATAGACGGGTGTTTACTTTTACCGGTGATTTAGGTGCAGGAAAAACTACTTTTATTAAGGCCTTGTGTAAAGAACTGAAAGTAACCGATGCCACTTCAAGCCCGACTTTTGCCGTAGTTAATGAATACAGGACGGAACAGAATGGCACAATTTATCATTTTGATTTATACCGGATGAAATCACTGAGTGAGGTGTTCGATACGGGTATAGAAGAATACTTATATAGCGGGAATTATTGTTTCATTGAATGGCCGGATAGAGCAGAGGATTTGATCCCGGGCGACGCTGTTCGTGTGGTAATTAATGTAATTGATGATGTCCGTCATATTGGTGCGGAGGCATTCACGCTGAGTTAGCTTGTTCTATCGCCTAAGATCGCGTATCTTTAACGAGTTTACTCAGCCTGCCAAACTATGAAAACATCACGCGACGTTCTTTTGTCGCTTACCAAAGGAGCCTTAATGCCTCAGGAGGAAATGCTCGAGGTGGCGAAGCGTAAAGGCCGACTCAACATTGGAATCCCTAAGGAAATCACGTTTCAGGAAAATCGTATACCGTTAGTTCCGGATGATGTGGCTTTGCTCGTTAATCATGGGCACAATGTTTTGGTAGAAACGGGTTCCGGTAACAGCTCGAATTTTCAGGATCATGATTATTCGGAAGCCGGTGCACAGATCGCATACGGTGCTGAAGAGGTATACAAGAATGCGGATACGATTATCAAAGTTGCTCCACCATCGCTGGCAGAAATCGAATTCATGCAGCCTAAGCAAACATTGTTTTCTACGTTGCAACTTCCTGCGCAGCCTGAAAACTTTTTGCGAAAACTTATTGATAAGAAAGTTTCTGCAATTGCTTATGAATGGATTAAAGACGAAGATGGCGTGTTCCCTGTAATTCGCGCTATGGGAGAAATTGCGGGTGGAACGTCAATTCTTATCGCAGCAGAATATTTATCGAACACTAATAACGGACAAGGTGCTATTCTGGGCGGAATTTCAGGCGTTGCTCCTACGGAAGTTGTTATTATTGGTGCAGGAACTGTTGGGGAATATGCTGCACGCGCAGCACTCGGATTAGGTGCAACAGTTAAGGTGTTTGATAATTCTGTTTATCGATTGCGTCGATTACAAAACGTAATGGGAACACGTATTTTCACTTCTATCATTCAGCCTCGTGTATTGGCCAAACATTTGAAAACAGCAGATGTTGCCATTGGTGCTTTGCGTGCCAGCGGAGGAAGAACGCCGCTCGTTGTTACTGAGGAAATGGTGCAGGAAATGAAGGCAGGCTCTGTTATTGTTGATGTAAGCATTGATCAGGGCGGATGCTTCGAAACTTCCCGTGTTACTAATCACACAACTCCTGTATTTCGCAAGCATGGCGTTGTGCATTACTGCGTTCCGAATATTGCTTCCCGCGTATCACGTACTGCATCGTATGCATTAAGCACCATTTTTACCCCGATTTTGAAGAATATGGGTGACGAAGGGGGACTGTCCAATATGTTACGTCATAACATTGGTGTTCGTAACGGTGTTTATGTGTACAATGGTATTTTGACCAATAAGTATTTGGGTGAGTTATTCAATTTACCGTCCAAGGATCTAGACTTGTTGGTGGCTGCATTATGACCTGGAAGCGCAGATTTTATCTTTACTTTTTCGGTCTCGGAATCGGCTTGCTCATCACCTGGGTATTTTTCTGGCGTGACGGGAAACGCGATATAGGAGGCTGGCTACCCGACAACAGAGTGGTGACGTTTTTAACGGCTGTGCCTGAAATTAAAATGGACTCTTCATTACAGTGTGTGTTAACCTGTAATGGAATTGATCAAGCCAAGCTTAGAGAAGGTTTACTTACTGCAGAAGTGAACTTTGACAAGAGTCAACCCCAAAAAGAGCCTTGTCGCGAATATCTGCTAACCCTTACTGCTGCCGGTAAAAGATTGGACGGGTATTTCGAAGCCTGCATGAATGATTCAACGGCGCGATTGTTAAAGGTGCAATTCGCTCAAGGAGCAGCAACCTGCGACTGTAAATAATTCTTGCTTTTGTTATTTGATACGTGTACATTGTAGTATCAAAAATTAATCGCACACCTCATTCTCCATTCTATTTACATGAGAAAATCACTACTTACAGCTGTTGTTGTCGGAATTGCTTGTGCTTCAGCATTGATGGCGCAGCAGGAATTTAAAGGCAATGAAGCTTCTCGCTTATTCCCGGGAAGCAATCGAGTTCTAATTAATGAACAATCACGCGTGCCGTCATTTGTGGTGATGGCGCCCGGTGCTAATGTGAGCAAAGCAAACGCCTTGGACGGGTTACGTAACACATTAAAAATGTCGACTGCTGATGGCCTTGTTCCAAAACGTGAAGAAAAAGATAAGCTAGGATTTACACACTCGCGTTACCGTCAAATGTATGCGGGATTCAATGTAGAAGACGGTGAGTACATCCTTCATGAACGTAACGGACGCGTGGAAACGATGAACGGTATGTGGTTTGATCAGATTACCGTTAATACAGCACCATCGTTGACAGAAGCTGCTGCGTTGAGTAAGGCGCTGGAATTTGTCGGCGCAACTACTTACAAGTGGGAAGTTCCGGGAGAAAACGAATGGCTGCAGATCATCACCAATAATGCAAATGCAACATATTATCCGAAAGGAGAACTTGTTGTAGTTTGCGAGAACGGTGATTATAAGAAGAAGAACTATCGATTCGCGTACAAGTTCGATGTTTATGCCAGTGAACCAATGTCACGTCAATGGATTTTTGTGGATGCACACTCCGGGGCAATCGTTAATACGAAAAACAGAATTCATACGATCGATACACCGGGTACAGGTTTAACCATGTACAGCGGAACACAAAACATTACCGTAGATAGTTTCAATGGTCAGTATCGTTTGCGCGAATCTGGTCGTGGGCAAGGTGTTCAGACCTTCGATTTGAATAATGGAACCAACACTGCTAACGCAGTTGATTTTATCAGCGCAACAACAGCATTTACAACAACTACCAATGATGATCATTGTGCTAACGATGCGCATTGGGGCGCAGAAGGAACTTACGATTTCTACATGACTGAAATGGGTCGAAATGGTATTGATAATAATGGGATGTTGATGGTGTCATATGTGCATTATGGAAATAATTACAACAACGCATTCTGGAATGGCACCGAAATGACCTATGGCGATGGAAGCGGCCAGCCCGGAGGATTTAATCCTTTAACCGCTATTGATGTGTGTGCGCATGAATTTACTCACGGGGTGACTGAGTTCTCTGCAAATCTTGTATATCAAGATGAGCCGGGAGCTTTAAACGAATCGTTCTCTGATATTTTCGGTGCAGCCATTGAGTGGTATAAAAAGCCTGCACAAGGCGACTGGCTGATGGGTGAGGAGATTACTGTAAATGCGAATTCTGCATTGCGTAGCATGAGTAATCCAAATCAATTCGGAGATCCGGATTGTTACACCGGAACCAATTGGTATGTGGGTACGAACGATAATGGAGGTGTACACACTAACAGTGGGGTTCAGAATTATTGGTACTATTTGTTAAGCGTTGGAGGTTCGGGTACCAATGATTTAAATGACGCCTTTAGTGTTACGGGAATCGGTTACATGCCGGCTGCAGATATCGCATTCAGAAATCTTACTGTGTACCTCACAAGTTCTTCTCAATACGCGGATGCGCGCACGTATGCCATTCAATCTGCACAAGATTTGTTCGGCGCATGTACTCCGGAAGTTGAAGCGACCACTAATGCATGGTATGCTTGTGGTGTTGGCGGACCTTACAATCCTACTGTTACAGCAGCATTTGCGGCTAATCTAACTTCATCTTGTTCTGTGCCTGCAACAGTAACCTTCACCAACAACAGCACGAATACCAACACAGCAGTTTGGGATTTTGGTGATAATTCTACATCAACCAACTACAACCCTACACATGTATACAACACTCCCGGCACCTACAACGTACAGTTAATTGGTAGCAGTGCTTGTGGTATTGATACAGTGCTGCAATCTTCGTTTATTACAATTAACACCCCTCCGGCTGCAACAGGAACAGGTGCTTCAAGTTGTACTCCCGCCAGCATGACATTATCTGCAACGGGCAGCGGAAACTTATCGTGGTTCGCTCAACCAACCGGTGGAACCGCGCTTGCAACCGGCAATTCTTATACAACTCCTGTTTTGAATAATACCACTACATACTACGTGGAAAATCAAGTTCCACAAACACCGGGTAATGTGGGTCCTGCTAACACCACGTTCGGAACAGGCGGGCAGCACAATAATACTTCAACGCAATATCTTGAATTTACCGTCTTGCAGCCTTGTACATTAGGTACTGCATTGGTGAATGCAGGTTCTTCCGGTAATAAGACATTTGTGTTGTGGGATAATACAGGCAATCAAATTAGTACATACCAAGTGAATGTTCCTGCAACAGGAGTACAAACTATAACACTTAATATTCCTTTGAATCCGGGTTCATACAGAATAGGTGGAACACAAATGAATCTCTATCGTCATAATGGCGGTGTGAATTATCCCTACACCTTGAGTAATCTCTTAAGTATTACCGGTTCTTCCGCAGGCTCAGGTTTTTATTATTATTTGTACAACTGGCAAATTATTCCGCAGCCATGCACAGCGCCACGTACACCTGTTATTGCAACAATCGGTGTCAATAACGTTACGTTAGATGTAAGTTCATACGACACTTTGTGTACGACAATACCATCTATCAACTTATCCGGTGGTAGTCCTGCGGGAGGAACATATTCAGGTCCCGGCATTGCGAACGGAGTGTTCGATCCGGCAATTGCCGGTCCCGGAGTGCACATAATTACATACACATACACAGATCAGAATAATTGCACCGGCACCTCATCTCAATCTGTGTTTGTAGATGTATGTTCCGGAATTGATGCAGGTTCGTATGATAACTACGTTTCTATTTATCCAAATCCTTCAGAGGGCGCATTTACTATTGAAATTACATCGTCATCAAACGATCAACGCGCAACATTAGAATTGATGAATGCTTTAGGTCAGATCGTAATGAGTGATCGTGTGGTCACTACTGCAGGATTAAACCGTTATGAGTGGAATGGAGCGCTATTGCCGAAAGGCGTGTATTTCATGCGTGTTAAAAACGGAAATACAATTACCGTGAAGAAATTAGAGATTCTGTAAAAGAAAAACTACAGCAATAAAAAAGGCGATTCTTACTGAATCGCCTTTTTTATTTAGTGTTTGCGTCGTTGTTTCTCTTTAATAATCAAACTGAGCTCACGACCTGTTTGTCCTTTTACAGAAGTATTTTCCTGCGCTCGACGAATCAGGTAGGGCAATACTTCTCGCACGGGACCGTAAGGAACATACTTCACTACGTTGTATCCCGCATTGGACAAGTTAAAACTGATGTGGTCACTCATTCCGAATAACTGGGAAAAATAAATGTGCGAATGTGCCGGCAGAATGTTGTATTGCTGCATAAGGTCAACCAACAATTTGGAACTGCTTTCATTGTGTGTTCCTGCACAGATGGCAATCTTACTGATTTGCTCTAAACAGAACCGCAATGTTTCGTCGTATAATTTGTCGGTAGCTTCTTTGGTTGGATTTATTGGTGATGGATATCCAAGTTGCGCAGCACGATCCCGTTCTTTCTCCATATAAGCACCACGCACCAGTTTTGCACCTAAAAAGTAATTGCCGTTAGCAGCTTTGTCAAATGATACTTTCAAGAAATTCAAGCGATCGTGACGGTACAACTGAAATGTATTATACACAAGACATTTTTGCTTGTTGTAGCGCTGCATCATGGTGTCAGCTAATTCATCAATAGCAGTTTGAATCCAACTTTCTTCCGCATCAATAAAAATAGGCTGCCCGTAACTGTGAGCGGTGCTGCAAATCTTGTCCACGCGATCCTGTACGCGCTGATATTCTTCTGTTTCGCTTTGTGTTAAAGCTGCGCCGGAGCTAACTTTTTCAAGCAAAGCAAACCGAGCGAGTCCTGTTACTTTAAACACGCAGAATGGAATGTTGTTATCTGTCTTGGCGCGCTCAATTGTAGCAATAGTTTCTGCCACACAATGGTCAAAGTCGTTTTCTGACTCTTTGCCTTCAACAGAATAGTCAAGGATGGTTCCAATTCGGAACTTACCCAATTCAGTGATTGTCTTCGCGCACTCTTCAATAGTTTCACCTCCTACAAATTGTTTGAAGATGGTTGCCTTTATAATGCCTTTAATTGGCAAGTTAGTTTTGAGTGCAAACTCTGTTAACCCTTTTCCAATGCTTACAAAAGTCGGGCTGCCGATCATTTTGAATAACCAATAAGATCTGCGTAAATCACTGTCCGTTTTTCCGGAAAACGCTACTGCTGTATTGTCAAATGAAACCATAGGTGTGTTGAGTGTAACAAAGTTATCGGAATTTATGTTCAGGAATTCAATTTTAAGCTATACATATCGATTAGTTCTTTTGTAACTTTCAGCACCTATGAAAGCACTGCCGGATATACTTGACACCGGATCTCATCGTATCTATTGCGGAGGATATGCATTCGAGTCGCTGGCATTGCGCATTGGTCAGCTCAAACCTTCAAGCATTTTTATTCTCGTTGATGAAAATTCAGCGCAACACTGTTTGCCTTCATTATTGTCGGATATAGATGCTTTGAATGAAGCGGAGATCATTGAAATTGAATCCGGAGAAAGTCAAAAGAACATTGAA
This sequence comes from Bacteroidia bacterium, assembly GCA_044344795.1. GTDB lineage: Bacteria > Bacteroidota > Bacteroidia > Palsa-965 > Palsa-965. Next base: position 138,902 of record JBIJCF010000002.1, read on the forward strand.
ACTTGTATCGAGTTGTGGCGAGTGTTAGGTGAGCTCGGCGCAGATCGAAAATCACTACTACTAAATGTTGGCGGCGGTGTGATAACAGATCTTGGTGCCTTTGTGGCCTCAACTTTTAAGCGTGGAATTGCCTATATCAATATTCCGACAACGTTATTGGCACAAGTGGATGCTTCTATAGGTGGCAAGACCGGTGTCGATCTGGGTGTTTTGAAAAACGAAATCGGCACGTTCTCTCAACCGGATTCAGTGTTCATCTTACCGGATTTTCTCCGAACGCTGCCCGGACGCCAACTGTTATCAGGTTACGCAGAATGTTTAAAACACGCGTTAATCGCTGATGATGGATATTGGGATGAGCTATCTAACTTAAATATAGCTGACCCTAAAAACTGGGAAGCAGTTATTTTTCGTTCGCTCGAAATAAAACTTAAAATTGTCCGTGAAGATCCTTTAGAATCAGGAATGCGCAAAGTGCTCAATTTTGGTCATACTGTCGGACATGCACTGGAATCCTATTATCTTGAAGATCCGCAGCGCTCTTTGTTGCATGGGGAAGCGGTTATTGTAGGGATGATTTGCGAGGCCTGGTTGTCTGTAGAAAAAGGTTTACTTGGTGCGCGTCAGTTTAATGAAATTGTAACCCAACTGCTTGCTTTGTATGGTGTATTGGAGTTGCCTTCCGGATGCGAAGATCGTATCATTGAATTGATGCGCGGTGACAAGAAGAATGAAAAAGGTGCATTTCGTTTTACCTTGTTAACGAAGATTGGTGAAGCAGTGTATAATAAATCCATGACACCCGAAGAAGTGCTTGCGGCAATTAGTTTCTACAGAACTTTAAAAGTGAAGTAATATGAATGTTCTAATTAGCTTTCCTAAAAAGGTTTCCGGGACAATTCAGTTGCCGCTATCCAAGAGCGAATGCAATCGAATGTTGATCATTGAAGCTTTGATGGACAAACAAGCAGATGTAACGCGTTTGTCCGATGCTGAGGACACGCAATCGCTGGCCACCGCGTTAACACATCTTCATGATTTAAATTACGTTTATGATATTGGTCCTGCAGGAACAAGTATGCGTTTTCTTACTGCACTGTTTGCAGTAACTCCCGGTGAACGCGTTTTAACCGGATCTGCGCGAATGCACAAGCGACCTATTTCAATTTTGGTGAAAGCATTGCGTGAATTGGGAGCGGATATCGAGTTTGTTGATGCTGAGGGGTTTCCTCCGCTCCGCATTAAGGGTGGAAAATTACAGGGCGGTGAGATTGCAGTAGACGGCAGTGTAAGTAGTCAGTTTATTTCTGCGTTGCTAATGATTGCACCTACATTGCACAATGGTTTGGTGATCAACTTTAATGGTCCGATTGTGTCAAGGCCATACATAAACATGACATTACGTATCATGGAACGCTATGGTGTATTTGCGATTTGGGAGGGACAACGATTGTCGGTAAGTCCTCAGTTATATGTCATTGAAGAATCAGGTTCAGGTTGTATTGCAGAGGCCGACTGGAGCGCAGCATCGTATTGGTATAGTGTTGCAGCGCTTGCAGATGAAGCAGATCTGTTTTTGGAGGGATTAAAGGCTGAAAGCCTGCAGGCCGACGCCGTTACTGCACGCATTTACCCGTTCTTAGGTGTAAGTACAACGTACGAATCGGGTGGAGTGCGTATTACAAAAAATCATTACCGTCCCAAAGCCTTTGCTTTCGATTTTGAAGATTGTCCGGACATTGTTCAGACGGTAGCGGTAACGGCGGCGGCTTTGCAAATACCGTTGCTTATGCGTGGCCTGAATACCTTAAGAGTTAAGGAAACGGATCGTATTCATGCGTTGATCACTGAATTAAGTAAAATCGGTGTAACCTGTAAGGAGAGCGCACCCGGTATCCTGGAATTAGTTACGTTTAAATCATTGCCGGATCAATTAAGTTTTGAAACGTACGATGATCATCGCATGGCCATGTCATTTGCTCCATTAGGTTGTCTACGACCAACATTGATCAGCAATCATGAAGTAGTGCGCAAGTCTTATCCCGCGTTTTGGGACGAGTGCAAAAAGATTGGTGCACAAATTCAATAGATGTTCACTTCGCGTTCTAGTGTGATCCCGAATTTTTCCTGTACCGACTGAATAATATCGCTGCTTAGTTGATGCACTTCGCTCCCGGATGCTCCTCCGTAATTCACCAATACCAATGCTTGCAATGCATGAACTCCATGCGTTCCACGTGAATGTCCTTTCCAGCCTGCTTTTTCAATTAACCATCCCGCGGCAACTTTTACTGACGCGCCGGAGGGATACCCGACAATGTCAGAATACTCTTGTTGAAGTGTTTTAAATTGTGATTCGCTTATCACCGGATTCTTAAAGAAACTGCCGGCATTTCCGATCTGCGCAGGATCCGGAAGTTTGCTGCGTCGGATGCGAATAACAGCATCACTGATGTCCAGGATAGTTGGTGTAACAACTCCGGCTTTATTTAATTCTTTTTCTATTGCTCCGTATGAAGTATTCAATACAGGATTTTTATTCAACTTAAATGTAACCGCGGTTATAATAAACTGGTTTTTGTGTTTCCGCTTAAATGTACTTTCCCGATATCCGAATTCACAATCTGCTGAATTGAAAGGAACGATCGCGCGGTCGTTAATATGCCATGCGTCAAGTGAATGAAAAACATCTTTCAACTCTACACCATAGGCTCCGATGTTCTGCATTGGCCCGGCACCAACACTTCCGGGAATTAATGATAAATTTTCTACGCCGCCCCAGTTGTGTGCAATGCAATGTCGCACAAAATCGTGCCATACAACGCCTGATCCAACTTTCACCCAAACATGATCAGGAGTTTCTTCCATCACTGCAATTCCGGGTATCAAATTTCTGATTACCACTGCATTTGCGTCTTGGGTAAATAAGATATTACTTCCGCCTCCCAAAATCAGCAAGGGTAATTCGCATTGTTTGCTGAATTGCGCAAATTCATCAAATACTTCTTCGTCACTGAATTCTCCGAAATATCGTCCGGTAACATCAATTCCGAAGGTATTGTACGGACGCAGTGAAACATTTTCTTTCAAAAGCATGGGATAAATGTAATCCTAAAATTAACCTGATTCCTTTTTCCTAATTTCGGGACTTCAACACTATACTGTGCAAAAAGCTATTGTTTCTGTCATTAATGATCTTGTAACCGATCAGCGGGTGCATAAAACCTGTATGTATTTGCACGAGCGCGGTGTTGAGGTGACGTTGGTGGGACGTGTAAAAGCGGACAGTTTGCCAATGCCGGAGCGCCCTTATAAAACCGTGAGGATGAAATTGAATAGGGAACGCGGTCCTTCGTTTTATCTGGAGTTTCAGTGGCGGTTGAGGAGTTTTTTAAATGAAAATCCCGCAGATATTTTAGTAGCCAACGACTTGGATGCATTGTGGCCGAATTTCAGTATTGCCCGACAACGAAAGATCCCGCTCGTGTATGATGCACATGAGATATTTACGGAAGTTCCGGAGTTAATTCATCGTCGTTTCAAGCAGCGCATATGGAAGAGGTTAGAGCAAAAATTGCTACCGCAAATCAAACACATGATAACCGTTAACGATTCCATTGCAAATTGGTATCATGAAAAGTATGGCATACTGCCGGTTGTAGTGCGCAATATTCCTGATAAACCGTCAGTGCTGATTCAGAAAACCCGAGAAGATGTCGAGTGGCCGTTGGATAAGAAAATCATTGTGTTGCAAGGCGCCGGAATTAATATTGATCGGGGATCTGAAGAATTAGTGGAAGCGATGCAATTTCTTCATGGTGCCGTTCTGATGATTATCGGTAGTGGTGATGTGCTTCCGAAATTGAAGCAGATGGTAATGGAATTGAAATTGGCGGATCGCGTTTGTTTTTTAGGCAAAGTACCTCCGGATGAATTGAAAGCATTAACACGTTTGGCGGATGTAGGTGTTACGTTAGATAAAGACACTAACATCAATTACCGTTACAGTTTGCCGAACAAAATTTTTGACTATATCCAAGCCGGCGTGCCGGTTCTGAGCAGCAAGCTTCCGGAATTGGAACGAATCATTACAAATTATAATATTGGGGTGATTTCTGAATCTCATGTGCCTGAAATGTTGGCGAAAGAGATTCAACAGATGCTTGAAAGTCAACAGTATCAAATTTGGAAATCAAATACTGCAAGGGCTTCACAAGAATTAAGTTGGTATAACGAGAAACGTAGGCTAGATATTGTGTTTGACGAAATTTTATCTAAAAGTGGCGTGAAATAGGCGAACAAACACGAAATTCGCGCCCGACGCATGAGCGCACCTCAATTGCATATCATTTCTTTCGATGTTCCTTTACCCGCCAATTATGGTGGTGTAATAGACGTGTGGTATAAAATCAAAGCATTGCGTGAACTTGGAGTTGAAATCACGCTACATGCGTTTACGTACGGTAGAGCTCCGGTTCAGGAACTAAATCACTATTGCAAAGAGGTTCATTATTACGAAAGATCTTCATCGTGGTTGAACGGCTTAGCTTCCAAACCATATATCGTGTTGTCACGTGCAAATCCTCTAATACTTGAAAATTTGCAGAAAGACGAAGCTCCAATTTTATTCGAAGGGTTGCACAGTTGCGCATTTCTGGATGCGCCGGAATTAAAGCACCGTGTAAAAATTGTACGCACTCATAACATCGAACACGACTATTACAACGCTTTAGCAAGTGTTGAATCGAATTGGCTAAAGAGTCTTTATTTCAAGCGTGAAGCCAAGAAACTTCGGGCGTTCGAGTCGGTGTTGAATAATGCCCAACATATCATCGCAATTTCACCTGCTGATACAGCACAATTGCAAACGCGATACTCCAATGTACAGCATGTTATGGCATTTCATGCGTATAACGAAGTTGCGGTTCAAGAAGGTAGCGGTGATTATTGTTTGTATCACGGGAATTTAGCGGTAGGCGAGAATAATGAAGCTGCATTGTTTCTTGTTCGTGAAGTATTTGCTTCCGGTAATTATCGATTGATTGTTGCCGGAAATAACCCAAGTGCTGCGTTAAAGAGTGCGATGGCGGAATACAAGAATATGGAATTGCGTTCGGATATTTCAACTGCTGAAATAGACCATTTAATTGCTAACGCTCAAATTAATGTCTTACCTACATTTCAAGCAACAGGGATCAAGTTAAAATTATTGGCGGCGTTGTTTCAAGGGAGGCATTGTTTAGTCAATGATCAGATGGTAGCGAATACAGGACTGGAAAGCATCTGCGAACATGCTAATAACGCTGAAGAGTGGAGATTGGCGGTGGATCGCTTAATGAAGAAGGCGTATGGAATTGAGGCGATGCAAGTGCGTCAGGCCGTCTTGAAGGGTTCTTTCAGCAATTTGGAGAATGCGCGGAAGATAAAAGCGTTACTGTAAACTATCCTTTATTTCGCCTTGAACGCAGGTTAATGTGCGTGAAGGAAACAACTCGGTAACAATTCTATCATGCGTTGCAATAAGAACCGCAGTGCCGGTTTCGCTTATTTCCTTTAGCAACCGGATAATTCCTTCCGATGTTTTCGGATCTAAGTTTCCCGTAGGTTCGTCAGCAAGTATAACTTCAGGTTTGTTCAATAGCGCGCGCGCAATAGCAACACGCTGTTGTTCGCCCCCGGAAAGTTCATGTGGCATTTTGTGCCCTTTGGTAACTAAACCCACTTTATCTAAAACTTCGTTGGCGCGATCTTGTATTTCTTTTTTGTTTTTCCAGCCCGTCGCCTTTAAAACGAAATAAAGATTTTCATTTACAGAACGGTCGTATAGTAACTGGAAATCCTGAAAGACAATTCCTAGTTTACGTCGAAGTAGCGGCACTTGTTTGCTTTTCACTTTGGCAATATCATATCCCACAATTACCGCTTCTCCTTGCGCCAACGGAACATCAACATAAAGCATTTTTAGTAGTGAACTTTTTCCGCTTCCCGTTTCACCAACAAGATACACCAGTTCACCTTTGTTGATGGTGAAGCTAACATTCGACAAAACAAGATTGTGCTTCTGAAAAACAGAAACCTTGTTCAAGTGTATAATGGCGTCGGTACTCATTGCGAACAAAAGTAGAAGAAATCAAAATCTTTGCTGTGGCAATAAGGCGATTGATTCGCAATAATTTCAACACGATCGCGTTAATAACTTGAACCAACGTAATCCTTGATGCGGCTGAGGACAATCTACTTTTATACGTTGATATTTCTAGCAAATGAGGCGTTACCTATTTTGTCTTCTTCTAATCTGTTCTGCATCTGCCGCTCTTCGTGTTCAGGCACAGCAAACGCAAGTGCACATTGCTCCGGATGCTGAGTTCAATCAGGCGTTGGACTTCTTTACTAAACAAAAGTATGCTGAAGCTTTAGATCGCTTTGATGCTATTGTTAAAAATGCTGTAGACAAAAAATCCTTCTATGCGATAGATGCACAATACTATGCTGCTGTTTGTGCTACTGAATTGTTTCACAAAGATGCTGAAATTCGCCTGCAAAAATTCTTAACCGATCATCCTGAAAGCGCGCGCAAGAACCGTGTTTACTACCATTTGGGGAGATATAATTTCCGCAAAAAGGACTATAAAGAAACCCTGGATTGGTTTCGTGAAATAGATGTGTACGATTTGCAAAAGGAGGAACTGTCAGAATATTATTTCAAGCGTGGTTATTCGCATTATGAACTTGGTCACACGGATTCTGCATCGAAGGACTTCTTTGAAATCAAGGACATTGATACCAAATATTCTCCTGCTGCAAATTATTACTATTCGCACATTGCGTACACGCATGGAAACTACGAAACGGCTTTACAGGGTTTCAAACGGCTTACAGGGAATGAAACGTTCGGACCATTAGTCCCTTATTACATCGTTCAGATTTATTACCTGCAAAAGCGTTATGAGGAAGTTATCGGTTATGCGCCGGCTATGTTAGATTCCGCGGAACCGAAAAAACGTTTTGAAATTGCGCATATTGTTGGTGCTTCGTATTTCCGTGTAGGGAAATATCGTGAATCCATTCCGTATTACCAGTTGTTCCGAAAGGGCGCGGCATACTTGAACGAACAAGAAGGTTATGAATTAGGTTATGCGTATTATAAGTCCGACAGTTGTGAACAAGCACTCACGTATTTTCAGTTGGCGCTAACCGATTCGTTCACGCCACTCAATCAAAATATTTGGTATCACGTAGCAGATTGTTACATCAAAACCGGAGATAAACATCTGGCGCGATCTGCATTCGGTAAAGCCGCAAGTATGCGCTTTGATCCTGTGGTACGTGAAGATGCTTTGTTCAACTATGCGCGTCTCAGTTACGAATTGTCTTTCGATCCATTTAATGAGGCTATCATTGCGTTAAACGAATATTTGTTAGAATACCCCGAGAGTCCGCGTCGTGATGAGGCGTATGGCTTATTCACAAATATTTATCTCATTACCAGAAATTACAAAGAAGCGTTATCGTCAATTGAGAAAATCAAAATGCTCTCGCCTCAGATGCAGCCTACGTATCAAATGATTGCATACAATCGTGGTGTGGAGTTGTTGAAGGCAAAGAAATACGATGATGCCGTGGCGCACTTCAACAAATCACTGATATATCCAATAAACATGGAAATGAGTGCGATGGCACGTTACTGGAAGGGCGAAGCGTATTATGCAAAGGCAGAATTTGAACGCGATACGACAGGATACGTGAAGGCAATTGATGAATACAAGGCATTTCAGAATACACCCGGATCAGCAAACTACGGTTACTTTAACACAGCGAACTACAATACAGGATATTGCTATTTCGAGATGAAAAATTGGAATGCTGCAGCAGTGGCATTTCGTAAATATGTTTCGCTAAAAGGCAAGTCCGATCCTCTTTCCCGTGTTTACGATTCATATTTGCGATTGGGCGATGCGTATTTCCGTGTCGGAGACTTTGTTAATGCCAACGATTTTTACGGACAAGCAGTTGCACTCGCAACACCGGACGCTCGCTTTAAAGATTATGCCATGTATCAACAAGCCATGGCGTTAGGGTATTTAGGAAAGAAGAAAGAAAAGGCTGATTTATTACGCAACATGCGCGAGACTTATCCTAATTCACAATACCTCGCAAGCTCAAGATATCAGGAAGCAAAAACTTTGCACGATTTAAGAATGTATGATGAAGCGCTTGCTGCATATAGTAAGTTATACAACGATTTGCCGCAAAGTGAATATGCCGTGCCTTGCCTGATGAACATGGGATTAATATACCGCGCAAAGAACGATAATGACAATGCATTGGTGCAATACAAAAAGGCAGTGGAGGCGGTTAAAGGAAAGGGAACTTCGTTGTTCGGTGATCTGATGCGTGAAATAAAAGACATCTATGTTTTAAAGGGACAACTTGATCAATGGGAGCAGTATGCTGAAAGTGTTGGGTATTTAGAAAGTGCTGCGGTTGCTGATAGTACAACGTATGCAGTTGCAACGAAGTTCTATAAGGAAGGAAACTGTGCGGAAGTGTTGAAACAATGCAACAAGTATATCTCCAAATATCCGGGAGGAATGTACATCACCGACATTCATCACATGCGTGCAGAATGCGCATTTAAAGCCAATGATCTGACCACCGCGTTAGGTAGTTACAATGCTGTAATTGCTAAAGGAACTACGAAGTATACGCAACGTGCAATTGCGCAAGCAGCACTCATTTACAATAAGCAAGGCGATTATGCGAATGCTGTGAAGTTATACCGTCGTGTAGAAATAGAAGCGACAGCACAAGGTGAACGCGATAATGCAAAAGTGAATTTGATGGTGTGTTATAATTATTTGAAAGTTGCGGACTCTGCCGCGTATTATGCGGGGCAGGTTCTGACATTGAAAGGACTGCCGTCTGACATTATAGGGCAGGCTAACTTCTTAAAAGGCAATGATGCATTAGCGAAGAATGATAAAATCCAAGCGGATAAATACTTTAAGGAAGCGAAGAAATTGTTGCAGGGTATGGAAGCCGGAGCTGAAGCAAGTTACCGCCTTTGCTGGATCAAGTATGATAACAAAGAACATAAAACCGCTAAGCAAGCAATTCTGGATCATATCAAAGAGAACGCAGGATTTTCACAATGGAGTGGAAAAGGTTGGTTGTTGTTATCTGATAATTATCTCGCGATGAAGGATACGATTAATGCACGGAAGATTCTTGAATATTATATCGCGAATGGTGATGTGCCGGAGTTAGTTACCGAAGCACAACAGAAGTTGAATATACTGGATGCGTTAAAACCAAAACCAAGTGATCGCATTCGACAAGATTTGATCATTCCAATGGGTGAGCCAAAAGATGAAGGACTCTTTCAGAATGAAGCAGCTCCTCAACCTAACAATGGAGGTGGACAATGAAAAAGTTATTGATCATATTAAGTTGTTCCATTAGCGTAACAATTTTCGCGCAAATCGGCTTTACAATTGATGCGGAGGGAAGTGCGTCTCCGATTATTTTAGATGAAGTCAGGAAGTTGCCGGAAGAGGTGCTGTTCAAAGACACAACACTGAAGAAGCCCGACTTTCAATACAATCTGCCGACAAAACGTTATGTCACTTCTTTCGTTCCGGATACCATCAATCCCGCAAAGTTATCTAGTGAACCACTAACGAAATTGTACAGAACGTATGCGCGTGTTGGAGTTGGAAATTACGGCACCTTATACGGGCAGATTAATGTAATGAGTTTGCGTTCGAAAAAAGGCGCATATGGTTTAAGACTGCAACATCATTCTGCAAAAGGCCCTGAGGAAGTGCAGAGTGAGTACTCCGGATTTTCAACACAAAAGGCGAATATTTGGGGAACAACATTTTTCGGAAAACACTCGTTGTCCGCCGGTTTTGATTATAATCGTCGCAAGGTGTCGTACTTCGGAAGCGTTAATCCTGAAAACATTTTCACCGAGAACTTTTCTTCGCAATGGTATAATCTGTATCAGGCAGAAACAAAATTGAAAAGTTATTATCGCGATTCCTCTGCTATTAATCATCAAATTGATGCTCACTATTACTTCATGAATGATCGATATAAGGTAGGCGAGAATAATTTTCTTTTAACTGCTAATGCAGGTCGTTACCTGAATAAGGAATACATCGATGCCTTGTTCGAAACCGATTATAACAGAACACACGGAGAGCAGGATACGGTTGTAAATTCTATTATCCGTTTCACCCCAAGATTTACAGTGCACACTCCAAAGTTTGATGCACGAATTGGTGTTGGATTGCACTTTCAAGCAGGTGATGAAAAGTTGACACTCGTTTATCCTCAAGCGTATTTCAGCTATAATATCATCAACAATATCATTACGCCGTACGTTGCATTGTCAGGAGGTCTTGAACGTAATTCGTATCGGTCATTTACCGAAATCAACCCTTTCATCATTAACTCTTCGGCATTCGGTTTGCGCAATACACAACGTCGTTATGAGCTTTCTGCCGGTATTCGCGGAAGCCTTTCTTCCGAAATAAGTTATGATGCTAAAGTGAAGTTGTATGAATTACGTAATGCGCCGTTCTTCGTAAATACTTCTGAGCCGGTTGATATTTTCAGAAACAAGTTCATGATCGTTTACGATGATGTAGAAGTGGTGCAGGTTCATGGCGAATTGAGCTGGCAACGTTTCGAAAAAATTCGGGTTTTAGCAGTCGGTGATTATTTTAAATACTCCATGACCAATGAAGCACGACCATGGCATACCCCGGCGTTGCGCTTGGCATTGACAAGCCAATATAATTTGCGCGATAAAATATTAGCCGGAGCCAGTGTCTATTATTTAAGCGGACAATATGCTAAGCTGATTAATGGTTCACAGTTTAGCGAAGTAACATTAGACGGTCTTGTAGATGTTAATTTGAATTTTGAATACCGCTACACGAAGTTCTTATCGCTGTATGCTAATTTCAATAACATCGCAGCGCAACGATATCAGCGCTGGTATGGTTATCCTACGCAGCGATTTAACTTTGTTGCCGGGTTATCTTATACGTTTTGAACGCGTAAGAAAAACGCTTAAATAGCCATATCCTAATTCTCCAAATTTTTGGCGTAACAAGTTCTCGACAATTTGTTGATAAGCCTCAATGTTTTCAAGGGTTTAAGGTCATTCGTGACGGCATTTTTCGTAACTTTACAACACATTAAAAAATCGAAAAAATCCTGATTAGATATGGAAGAAATTGTAAAAGGTAAAGCGTCAGATTATTCGGCGGATAGTATTCAGGTTTTGGAAGGATTGGAGGCTGTGCGCAAGCGTCCAGCGATGTATATCGGAGATGTTGGTGTGAAGGGATTGCATCACTTGGTGTACGAGGTGGTGGATAATTCGATCGATGAGGCTTTGGCCGGACATTGTACCGATATTCATGTGACCATTCACAAAAACAACGCTATTTCAGTGGAGGATAATGGTCGCGGAATTCCGACTGATATTCATGCGAAGGAGGGGCGTTCTGCATTGGAGGTAGTAATGACTGTATTGCACGCCGGCGGTAAGTTTGACAAAGATTCGTATAAGGTTTCGGGTGGTTTGCATGGTGTGGGTGTATCCTGCGTTAATGCGCTGTCAACCTTAATGAAAACTACCGTTCAGCGTCAAGGTAAAATTTTCCAGCAAGAGTTTAGTTGCGGAAAACCGCTGTATCCTGTAAAGGTGATTGGTGAAAGCGACAAAACCGGTACAACGCAGTATTTCGAGCCGGACTATTCTATTTTTACCGTTCAGGAATACAATTACGATACGTTGGCAAGTCGTATGCGTGAATTGGCCTTCTTGAATAAAGGCATTCGCATTATCCTTGCCGATGAGCGCCGTCAAATTGAGGATGGAACTGTTTACAGTGAAGAGTTTTATTCACAAGGCGGTCTTCGCGAGTTTGTTGAGTACCTTGATGCTAATCGCGAGAAATTAAGCGAGGAAGTAATTCACATTGAAGGAGAGAGAAATGGCATTCCGGTAGAAGTAGCCATGCAATACAATTCTTCCTTCTCTGAAAATTTGCATTCGTATGTAAATAACATTAATACTCACGAAGGTGGTACTCACGTAGCAGGTTTTCGTCGCGGATTAACGCGTACACTGAAATCCTACGCTGAGAAGCAAGGCTTATTCGCCAAGTTGAAATTTGAAATTAACGGAGACGATTTCCGTGAGGGTTTAACAGCCGTTATCTCTGTGAAAGTTGCAGAGCCTCAATTTGAAGGACAAACAAAAACAAAGTTGGGCAACGGTGAAGTAGATGGTGCAGTAAGTGCCGCAGTGAGTGAAATGTTGTCTAATTACTTGGAGGAGCATCCGAAGCAAGCGCGAATGATTGTAGATAAAGTAATTCTTGCTGCAACAGCACGTCACGCTGCGCGAAAAGCACGTGAATTGGTTCAGCGTAAGGGTGCTTTAACAGGTGGAGGCCTACCGGGTAAACTGGCCGATTGTTCTGAAAATGATCCAACGAAATGTGAATTATTCCTCGTCGAAGGAGACTCCGCAGGCGGTACAGCTAAACAGGGACGAAATCGTGCCTTCCAGGCTATTCTTCCACTTCGAGGAAAAATCTTGAACGTGGAGAAGGCGATGGAACATAAGATTTACGAAAACGAAGAAATTAAAAATATTTTCACTGCATTGGGTGTTCATCGCGGAACAGTAGAAGATGAGCGAGCGTTGAATTTGGACAAGCTTCGTTATCATAAAATTGTGATCATGACGGATGCGGATGTGGATGGGAGTCACATTACGACCTTAATCCTGACATTCTTTTTCCGTCATATGCGCGAATTGGTTGAACGTGGATACGTTTATATCGCAGCTCCACCATTGTATTTAGTGAAAAAGGGCAAAGAAGAGCGCTACTGCTGGAACGAGGAACAGCGTGACATCTTCATCAAGGAATTGGCAGGAGAAGGTAAGGAGTCGTCGGTGAATATTCAACGTTACAAGGGTCTTGGAGAAATGAATGCTGAGCAGTTGTGGTCCACGACGATGAATCCGGATAGCAGAACATTGCGTCAGGTTTCTATTGACAGTGCTGCTGAAGCTGATCGTATTTTTTCCATGCTTATGGGTGATGATGTTCCACCCCGTCGTGAGTTTATTGAAAAGAACGCGAAATACGCCAAGATCGACGCATAATAACATCTTCCATAGATATAAAAAGGACAGCCTATTGGTTGTCCTTTTTATTGTTATGTCAATAATTGGAAATAAAAAATGCTACTCATTTGAGTAGCATTTTTTACGTTTTGTTTTATGTCTATCGCTTGCTTCCGCCTTTACCTGCAGGGGCAGGAGTTGCAGGAGCAGCTTCAACTTGAGCAGGTTGGGCTTGAGTGGATTGAACTCGTTGCGGTCCAACCGGGAAACGAGCGTCAGCATACTGTGAAGTAGCTGTGTTCGCACGGTTGCCTACAATTTGCCAAGTAAACTTCGTGTTGGAATTGCCGTTGTTTAATTCTACAACGGCAAATCCATTTATTGATTTATTCTCAACGTAAACGCCTTGGCAATTTCCTTCCAACTGAATAAATACTTTCACCGGCTTATTTGGATCCATGTTCATTGCTAAAACAGGATCAATAGTAACATGTGCTTTGCCATTTACTAGCTGACCTTCACCAAAATCCTGAAACAATACTTCAGGCGCTTCCGTGCAGAACATCACCCGGTTTTGTCCGGATTGATCCTGAATCATAGTCGATTTAGTACCGGCTGAAAGAATCGCGTAATCAATATTTCCGGTACGTCCGCCAACATATGCAAATCCATTCACGGAATTCAAGAAGTCGAAGTAACCACCCCAGCGGTCATTACTTAAGGCTGCTGCAGCAAATCCTGTTGTTCCAAATGAAGTACCGTTACCTACAACACCTTCACCTGTTCCTGTGTTAGTAATCCCGGTGATGTTATTACCACCACCCATTACACCAATACCTGTCGCTGTATTGGTTCCAATAGCATACACACCGTTTGCTGTTCCATTCGCAGATAGTCCGGATCCATTTGCAAGTACAGAACCTGCAGCAATATTAGTTCCTAAGGCGATAATACCTGTACCTGTTGCATTTTGGTTAAAGCCACGTACACCTGTTACCAATGCTCCATTTGCTACACCATTAACACCAAATCCGGTTGTTGATAAACCTCCTACACCAATACCACCTGCAGTGTTATTGCCAAATACGCCCACACCGGCATTGTTCCCATTTTGTCCGAATACACCAACACCATTAGCTGCGTTTATACCTAAAACACCCTGACCATTACCTGTATTTTCACCGTACAAGCCTGCAAATGCCCCTGCACTGTAACCGCTGATTGGATAATCGGTTTGATTCGCTACGGTATTTGTCGCTCCCGGATAGTTACTGCCATATACAGCAAACAAATCTCCCGCAAATGTGGTAGTTGAGTTAATAGTAGCTTGTGGTGTCGTATAGAATCGCATGCGCTCATTTCCTGCCGCAGCACCATTCGTTTTAACAACGAATGCTTGTGCATCAGTAGTGCCAATGAAGTTCGTACCCGCTGTTGTTCCACTATTACCTGTTGTTAACCAAGCAGCAGTTGTAGAGGTTATTGGACCTCCGGAACCTGCAGTTCCGTTAACAGTAACAGTTCCATTGGCATTGTATGTAATTGCAGATAAAGTCCATGTAGGACCTGTAGGACCTGCACTACCTGTCGGGCCTTGTGGACCTGTTGCTCCATTAGCGCCGGCAACCCCGGTCGCGCCTGTCAATCCTGTCGGACCGGTAGATCCGTTCGCTCCATTTGTTCCTGTCGCCCCGGTTGGCCCTGTTGGTCCAATTCCAATGCCTGTTGGTCCAGTCGGTCCTGTAGTTCCTGCAGCACCTGTTGGACCCGGATCGCCTGATGGTCCCGTTGGTCCTGTAACACCATTAGATCCGGCAACGCCTGTTGGTCCTGTAGCACCTGTAACGCCGTTTGATCCTGCAGGTCCTGTTGGCCCTGTAGGTCCTGTTGATGATGTTGAAGTACACATGTTTTGCCACGTTGTAGTCGCAGCAATGTAGTAGAAGAAACAATCAAAGTTGGTATCATAAACTAAAAGACCATTTGCCGGCGTAGTAATTGCCAAACGTTGAGCAGTGGTCATGCGTGGTACCAATACACCTTGAGATGTAGACTGGACATCAAGCATTGAAGAGGCATCTGGAGTGTTAGTGCCTATACCTACGTTGTTCTGGGCAAATGCAACAAAACTCGCTAATGCAGTGAATCCGAGTACTACAGCTATTTTTTTCATATAAAATTTTCTCGACGGGAATTGAAAGATAATTCAAACAGTAAGATAAAAAAATCGGCTGACGAAGAACCATCAAATCTTTATTGAACAAAAATTGGGACCCGCGGGCATTAAAAAAAAGTCTTTTTATACAAGAAGGCTCTTTCAAAACACGATGAATTTTAGAAACTTATCTCGAACGAGGAGTTACTTGAGGAACCGCATTCCTATTTTGAAAAGTTGACGTCGAACTACCCATCCGGTTAGCTTCAACTGCAGGAATTGCTCCTGATTTCACAGGCGGGTTTGTTCCAAATTGAACTGACGATCCGTTCCACCAAATAGATGTTGGCTGATCAATAGTGTTGTTATCATTAAACATTACTGATCGCATGTTTAAATCGAAATTATCATCCAACACCTCAGTTGGAATGACAGGGTTTTCATTACCCTTTACAGTCGCGGTTGCAGTCCAATTAATCACAACATTACTTGAACCGTTATTATTCTCCCTAACAGAAAAGCCTGCGGCGGTAATAGAATGCACGTACACACCATTAGTATTTCCGCCGGGAGTAACATTGATTACTAAATCATTCGGATCAGAAATTGCCGCTACAAAGTTCACATCAAACGGAATAAAAACTTCACCGTTATTCAGCTGTGCTTTTCCACGTGAACTAACGTCTGATGTCATTGCAGCTGAGCTGTACACAGGGACGCGAACTCCACTACCATCTTGTTTACTCACCAACTGAGCTGTTGGACCGTTGGTTAACGATAAACCATCCACATACATGGAGTATCTTGTACCGTGCATGTTTAAACCATATGCCATACCACGTACCCATCCGCCCATAACACCTCCATAAATGCCAAGACCGATGTGTGTATTGGCTTCCCCATTCCACTGTTCTGCTGCGCTCTGGGTATTAGGGTTAATACGTCCGCCGGCAACACCAACTTGATATGCCTGTCCGAATCCATAAACTCCATAATCAATACCTGAATTAGAATAATAACCCAAAGCTCCAGTTGCAAGTCCAAAATCATAACCCATAACACCACCACTTCTTAAACTGGCTCCTCCAGAGCCATAGACACCAAACTTATAAGATCCATTAGTGGTTGCTTGTCCATTCACTCCGGTTGCTACAGCATTAAAGCCCGTCCCGGCAGTTGTAGTAAGGAAGGAGCCTCTAACCCCTGCACCTTGCGCATTAGTTCCAGAGTATTCTCCTTGCACAGCAGCGTAAATCGTAGTGCCCGCTTGGATAGCCCCATACACGCCACTACCGTTAAATGATGAATAACCGTTGACAGCCCATGGGAATGTGGCGTTTGATACACCATTCAGCAAGTCTCCGGGCAAAGCCGTAACAGTTGTACCAATGAAAAACTCGCCAAGATTTGAAAGTCGTCCACGTACGATGTTATTACTTACCAAATCCATATGGTTGTTTGAGCTGGTTCCTAAAAATCCGGTTGCGGTTAATGCATTCGTCCCGGCAGTATTAGGGGCTGCAATCCAAAATTGTCCGACTGTTGTTACCGGTCCACCTGATCCTGCTGTTCCATTAACAGTTAAAGTTCCGGAAGCATTTACTGTTGGTGTAGTTAGTGTCCAAGTTGGTCCGGTTGGTCCTGTAGCTCCATTTGCACCGGTTGGTCCTGTAGCTCCATTAGCTCCTGCAGGTCCTGTAGCACCAGTTAATCCTGTGGGTCCTGTTGCCCCATTGGCACCGGCCGCTCCTGTTGGTCCTGCAGGTCCTGTTGCTCCATTAGCTCCTGCAGGTCCTGTAGCACCTGTTAATCCTGTGGGTCCTGTTGCCCCATTAGCACCGGCCGCTCCTGTTGGTCCGGCCGCTCCTGTAGCTCCATTAGCACCGGCCGCTCCTGTTGGTCCTGCCGGTCCTATTGCCCCAGTTAAACCTGTCGGACCGGGATCTCCTGAAGGACCTGTCGGACCTGTTGTTCCCGCAACACCTGTCGGACCTGTCGGACCTGTCGCTCCGTTAGCACCTGTCGCTCCATTAGCACCATTAATGCCTGTGGGACCTGTTGGTCCCGTTGGTCCGATACCAAATCCTGTAGGTCCAGTCGGTCCGGTAGGGCCGATTAGTCCTTGCACACCGGTAGGACCGGGATCTCCTGAAGGACCTGTTGGGCCAGCAACACCGGCCGGTCCTTGTGGACCAATTGCCCCGGCGCAATCTAACGCATCCCAAAAGCCATCAGTATTTACGTCTTCGGCAGGATCGCTAACGCCGTTACCATTTAAATCCCAGCAACTAATTCCATTATTCCCGGATGTTCCATTAGCTCCGGTTGCACCGGTTGGACCAGTTGGGCCTGTAGTAGCAGAGCTCGTACACATGTTTTGCCACGTTGTAGTTGCTGCTATGTAATAGAAGAAGCAATCGAAGTTGGTGTCATAAACAAGCAAGCCGTTGGCAGGAGTGGTAATTGCCAAACGCTGCGCGGTAGTCATTCTTGGAACCAATACACCTTGTGTAGACGATTGCATTTCTAAAACCGATGATGCATCAGGTGTGCTTGTTCCTATGCCGACATTGTTCTGCGCACTTATGGAAAGCGAACAAAACGTAATCGCGCTTAGTATTCCAATCTTTGTAAAGTTAATGGCCATATGCAGGGAAAATGGTTACAATGAAATTTTAACGAATCAAGTTAACAGCACCAATATACTGCCTTCTCGATCCATCAGGTGAAACGGTACTTATTTTATACACATAAGTGTCAATTTGACAAACTCTACTTGAGCCTTGAACGGTTCCATCCCATCCACCAGGCCAAGTTGTTGTCTGATAAATCATATTTCCCCAACGATCAAAAATGTACATGCTGTATTTGTCAGGATTAATTCCAATGCCTTGCGGGAAGAATAATTCATTCAAGCCATCCCCATTTGGCGTAAATGCATTTGGAATGTAAATCGCGTAATCTTCACGAATCAAAATCGGCAATGTAATGGAGTCCGTACATCCGTATTGATTTGCGACGATCAACTGTACCATCACAGTACCTGAATCATTGAATTGGTAACTTGGATTTTGTAACACAGATGCAGAATCGTCTTGACCAAAACTCCATAACCAAGTGGTTGCGCCGAAAGATTGATCGGTGAACTGAACTGTGTTGTTCAGTAACGTCGCCGGATTTGGAGTGGCCGAAAAGTCTGCTACTGGATTCGGATAAACGGTAACGTAGTTGGTTAATGTTAATGTAGATGTACATCCGATTACATCAGTAACTGTAGCAGTAACGTCATACGATCCTGGTGTTGAGAAACAAAAAGTAGGCGTGGCAGAAGATGACGTGCCTAAATTATTTCCAAACGCCCAAGTTACTGTTTGCGTATTAGGCGTGTTGTTTATAAATGAAACACAATGGGTCGCACAGTCTTCAAGATCTGATGTTGCAGCAAACGTAACAATAGGCGCAGGATTGATAGTCACTGTAATGGAATCAATTGTTGCAGGACTACCACAGCCATCCGTAAGAACAACAGTATAGGTTGTAGTTGTTTGTACGGTAGTTGTTTGTGATGAACCGTTGGTGTTTAAGGGTAACCATGTATACGTCAAATTGCCATCACCACCTGAACCGTTAGCACTAAATGTTACCTGCGTGCCCTGACAAACGATTTGATCTGCACTAGCGGTTACTTGAAGTGGAGGATTAACAGTTACAGTGACAACCGCAGGTTGAGATACACAACCGTTAGCGTCTGTAACGGTAACAGTATATGTTGTTGTTACAATAGGATTCACAATCCATGTCTGCCCCTGAGATGCATTCGTGCCATCAGTCCAATCATACGTATAAGGCGCTGTTCCTCCTGCTGCAGTTGCAGACACGTTGTATGTTTGACCAATACAAATTGTCCCATTAGCACCACCGGCAACAGTTAATAATGAAGGTTGAATGATTGTTGCAATTGCCGTATCCTGACATCCATTAGCATCAGTCATTGTTACAGTGTAAGTTCCTGGGCATAACAAAGAAGCAGAGGCTGTATTACCACCGGAAGGCGACCAACTGTACGAGTATGGTCCGGTACCTCCAATAGTTGCTGTAATGAGTTGTCCTTCGCATGATCCAAAACAAGGAGTAGGAGTATTGCTCACTATCGAGACATCTGCACCGGGTGTATTTGGAACGGTTAGACACAAGGTATCACCACATCCATTAACGTCATAGGCGTATACACAAACCTGTCCTGACGCTAAATTATTTTCAGTCAAGCCACTGTTACCGGAAGGCCATTGCACAGTGTAAGGCCCATTTCCGCCGATTACAGTAATCGTCACGCTTCCATCATTTAATCCACAATTGGCGCTTAGGATTGAAGTTGCTTGGATGTCAACAGGAGTAGGTTCTGTAACAAAAATATTTGCTGTTGCGGTGCAGCCAATAGCGTCCGTAACAGTTATGTTGTATGCACTCGCACACAAACCATTAATGGAACTCGTTGTGGCTGCATTGCTCCAGGCAAATGTGTATGGAGGATAACCTCCCGTGACATTTGTCGTAATGCTGCCATCACAAGAGCCAAAACATGTTGCATTGGTTGCATTTAATGTTACTCCTAGCTGTTGGGCTGCAACGTGCACGGTCACTTGATCTGTTCCGGTACAACCATTCGCATCCGTAACAGTAACAGTGTATGTTGTAGTTGCAGTGGGACAAACTTGAGGGTTTGGAATTAATGTGCTACCAACAATACTTGGGTCGGCATTCCAAACATAAGATACACCTCCACTTGCATTTAAATTGATGCACGTTCCTGTACAAACTGTGTCATCAATTCCTGCATCAGCTGTTGTCATTGGAGTAACGTTCACTGTAACCTGTGCGGTTCCGGAGCATCCGCTTGCATCTGTTGCTGTTACTGTGTAAGTGGTTGTTACTGTTGGCGAAGCTACAGGGTTCGAAATATTAGTAGCGCTCAAACCTATTGCAGGAGACCACGACCAACTTGTTGCTCCGGCTGCGTTAGCTGATAATTGTGTGTTACCGCCAGTACAAATGTTTGCGGTAGTTGGGATCGCCGTTACCGTCAATGAACTAACGTTTACAATTACCTGGTCACTAACAGTAACTGTTTGGTTATTGCAGTTGGTATATGTTGCTTGAAAAGTGTAGGTAGTTGTAACAGTAGGGCAAACATTAATGGCAGCAGTATTACCAACTTGAGTAGGTCCAACGAACCAACCAATAGTATACGTGTTAGCTCCACTAGGTGTCCAACGTCGACCTTCTGGTGCATTGATTGTCCATTGCAAAGGACTATTTCTTCCAGCCTGCACAACGGCTTGTGTGCCATTTTGATTGTGTACCGCCTGAATTGCTCTACCAGAGTTCCAAGAGCAGATAGGTTTGGTTTGAATAAAGTTGTCAATTATATTGGTTGTTTCATACAATACCAATTGCTGAGTAACAGGCGTACCACAAGAATACATTGGTACGGCATTCCAACTCACAACAAACCTTCTGCATGGTGCAGTACCATAAGTTGCATATCGCACACTTCCGCCCAAGCCCGGGTTTAAGTCGTGCCAAGGCCCCATGATTGTGTTCATAGGATTAGCAGCCGTAGGAACTGCAGCATTAATGGGCCACTGGCAATAACCTCCGGCTTGTGCAACATTGAAAGATACTAAGCCATTAGATCCAATTACAAGGTTGTTGTAGGCTGTTCCATAAAAACAAAATGTAAATGGTAATGCAATATTTTGCGACCACTGGTCATCAAACAACGTTACCGCAGTTCCGGCATTAAACGGATCTGGTGCGTACGGAATAACACTCGTAGTGTAGTTTGTGGTTTGGTTTGTCGGTACAAACGTTCCCGTCAAGTTGGCACAGTTGGGTACGCAAATAGTTTGGTCAGCACCGGCAGATATTGGACACACAACCGTTGATTGCCCTACAGCTGTGTGTGACAATGCCATTGTCACACACAATACTATTAGGAACGAGTATGTGAAGAAGTATTGTTTCATGTTGCTGAATTACAGGGATTTGCCGCACCCTAAACAAATGTAATTCAGTTTCGCTTAAAAATAAAATTGAACCAAATCTTTTATTTATTTGATAATCAGTTTTTTGAGTCCTAATGGAGAGTTGTTGCCGTTTAAGACACGCGCAAAATATACTCCGGAAGGAAGCGTATTTAGGTTTAATTCTATTCGATCAGCTGAAGAGAATCGATTTGAAAAAACAACTTGTCCAATTGAATTCAAGACTTCAATCACCACATCTTCTTGTGATTTAGTTGATATGTCAATAAAAAATTCGCCATTGTTTGGGTTTGGATACATTTCAAATGCATTAGCCGAATAAACGTCTTCTATGCCAACTGCAGCATAACTGTATTTGATGGTTAAAAAATCGTCATTTGTATTATTCGCGGACTTTCCTGTTATATAGACATCGCCGTTAGTAGAATTTACAGCCATAGCTGCAGCTTGATCCGAATTACCTGCAGGTCCGTCATAACGCATGTTCCAGATCATGTTGCCTTGGTTGTTATATTTAATGGTGACATAATCGCTGGTTGTATTTGCAATGCTGTATCCGGTAACATACACGTTTAATGAGTCGTCTAGCGCAATAGCGTATGCGCGGTCATCTGCATTAACGCCACCATCGTATCGTGAAATCCATAGTTGAGTTCCTGTTGCATCATATTTAACTGTTGCATAATCAGCGGGAGTGCTATTGTTCCCGATTGCTTGACTCTGCCCTGTAACATAGACGTTTCCGGATGGATCAGTGACAATATCATTTGCTTCTTCGTATCTGTTGGCTGCATTATTGTAGCGTGCTGTCCAATTCAGAACACCGGCAGTTGTATATTTAAGGGTTAAGAAATCAAACCAATTGTTAGTTTGAAAACTATATCCCGTAACTAAAATATTGCTTGACGCATCTAATGTTATGGCTTTGCCAAAATCATTGTCATTACTTGGTCCGTTGTAAAATTGCAACCACTGTTGACTGCCCGCACTATTGTATTTGAATATCGCGTAGTCGCTGTTGTTAGTGGCATTCTGCACAGAACCGACAACATAAACATTTCCTTGTGAGTCCGTTGTTAAATCATTTGCAACATCTTCTCCGCTCGCTTGACCATTGTAAACAACATTCCAAAGCTGTGTTCCGTTGTTGTCGTATTTGATGATAACGAGATCGGTTGTGAAATTAGAGGTGGTCTCGTAACCGCAAACGATGACATTATTGCTTGCGTCTAATACGATCGCGTTTCCCTGATCAAGTGAGTTTCCCGCTCCATTATGATGTGCAACCCATTGTAAACTTCCTTGTGTGTCGTACTTGATAGTAGTGATGTCGGGTCCGTTATTTCCTTTGGAATATCCTGTTACATAAACATTGCCGGACGGATCAACGACCAGCTTAAATGCCTCATCGTTGTCATTACCACGATCATAGTTTTGTACCCATTGAAACTGGCCTGTAGCAGAATATTTTACAGTAACCATATCGAGATTACCATTCGAATTGAATGCGCTACCAGTCACATAGACGTTGCCAGAGCCATCTAATGCAATCGAGCGAGCTTCATCAGCATTGTCCGGAGGTGCGTTATAACGCTGTGCCCATGCAACAGGAATTTGGGCAAGTAACGAATTAACAAACAGTAAAGGCAATGCGACTAGTGTAGAATATTTCATGGTAATTTTAATTGAGCTATAAATATACATGACAACAAAAAAGCCCCGACATAAATCGGGGCAATTTTGCAAATAGTTTTTGTGATTTATTTGATGAGGTTGACATGTCCAGTGAGGTCGTGTTTTTTACCCAGGATGTCTTTAGCTTTAATTTTCCAGACGTAAGTGTCGATTTGTGCGATGTCTGAAGCACCTTGCACGCGACCGTCCCAACCATCGTTGATGTCATTGGTGTAATAGATCATGTTACCCCAACGATCGAAGATCCACATTTCGAAGTGGTTAGGATCGATTCCGATTGCGACAGGGAAGAACACATCGTTAAGTCCATCCTCGTTAGGAGTGAAGGTGTTAGGTACGTAGATGGATACATCAGGATCGATGCAGACGATTTGCGAAGCCGTATCGATACATCCGTCAGCAGAAGTGACAGTGAGTAAAACACTGTAGCAAGTCGGATCGGGATAAGTGAACTGAGGGTTTTGATCGGAAGAAGCGGAGTTCGCCAGATCCCCGAACGACCAGTTCCACTGCACGGCGTTGGAAGAAGAGTCGGTGAAGGATATGGTAGGGTTAAGGATGGTAGTTGGCTGCGGAGACGCTCCGAAGGCCGCTACCGGATTAGCGAATACACTGATGTAGTTAGCCATAGTGATGTTAGCGCTACATCCTGCGCCGGTAGTTACGTTGAGCGTAACGGTATAGTTGCCTGGATCATCAAAGCAGTGTGAAGGGTTTTGTTGGTTGGACGTGTTACCATCACCAAAGTCCCATAGCCATCCTGTGATTACCGCCGGAGCTAAAGCAGAAGATAAGTCGGAGAAGTTAACGCACAGCGGTGCACAACCACTGGTGATATCAGTGGACAGATTAGCCGTAGGCATAGGATTTACGGTGATGTTGACAACAGTAGATGCAGAACAACCGTTAGCGTCTGAAACATCCGCGGTATATGCACCTGATTGCGTTGGCGTGATAGTTTGGTTGTTACCGGATAAGTTACCCGGGTTCCATGTTACGGTGTAAGCGGGAGTACCACCGGCAGGCGTAGCAGATAAAGTTACCGGAGTACCTTCACATACCACGCTAGGCGTAACAGTAGCAGTAATAGATAGCGCAGGCGGTTGTGTAAGAGTTACGTTCACTAAATATGTGCATCCATTGGCATCACTAACGGTGATCTGATAAGAACCCGCAGGAATGCCGCTGGCAAGATCAGAAGCCGATACGTTAGGCAACCAGTTGTAAGTGTAAGGGCCTGTTCCGCCTGTAGCGTCGATGTCGATAGAGCCATCTGCACCACCAAAACAAGAGATGTTAGCAGAAGCGGCGAGAGTAGCGTTTACTCCGCTAAGGTTGCCCACGACAACAGTAGTAGTATCTGCACAACCATTGGCATCAGTAGCGATGACGGTGTATGTTCCTGCCACAACGTTGTTAATGGCACTTCCTGAACCTGAAGGTAACCAGCTGTAAGTAAATGTCCCTGTTCCTCCAGTAGCCGCAGCCGTAGCCGATCCGTCCGCCTGGTTGCAGTTGGCGTCTATGGCCGTAGTGGTTATGGATATAGGTGTAGGCTCAGTGATAGTAACCGAAGCAGTAGTCGCACAACCATTAGCATCAGTGATGGTGCAGGTGTAGGTTCCTGCGGCAATTCCGCTTGCAGCAGCACTAGTACCACCGGTTGGAGCCCAAGAGTAGGAGTAAGGAGCCGTTCCGCCTGTTTCTGTAGCCGTGGCTGTTCCGTCAGTTCCTGCAAAGCAAGATACATCAGTACTTGCAGCGGTAGCAGTGAGTTGCGGCGGTTCAGTGATGGTCACCAAAGCAGTAGTCGAACAACCGTTAGCATCAGTGATAGTGCAGGTGTACGAACCGGCAGGCAAAGCTGAAGCCGTATCGGTGTTGCCACCCGCAGGAGCCCACGAATAGGAGTAAGCTCCTGTTCCGCCTGAAGCAGTGACCGTAGCAGATCCGTTAGAGTTACCAAAACACAACACATTTGCCTGAGTAGTGGTAGCCGTAAGTTGCAAAGGCTCGTGGATGGTAACAGAAGCTGTATCGGTACATCCATTAGCATCAGTAACAGTTACGGTATAAGATCCCGCAGTTAGCCCGCCTGCTAAAGAGTCGGTGTCAGCATTAGACCAAGTAAAAGTATAAGGACCTGTCCCAGAAGAAGCACCAGCTGCAGCAAATCCATCATTACCGCCAAAGCAAGAAACGCTATCAGAAGCAACAATAGTTGCAACCGGATTACCCATGTTGTTTACAGTAGCAATAGCAGAGGCAGTGCAGTTGTTGGCATCAGTAACAGTAATCTGATAACTGCCGGCTACTACGTTGGATAATGTTCCAGATGTTGTGTTGTTTGGTGTCCACAAATAAGTGTATGGTCCTGTGCCACCTGTTTCAGTAGCAACAGCCGAACCGTTTGCATTGCCGCATGTAGAAGGTGTCGTGGTTACTGCAACAGTCAGTTGCGGTGGTTCAGTAACTGTAGCAGAGGCCGTGGTACTACAACCATTAGCATCAGTAACAGTAACGGTGTATGTTCCTGCACCGAGACCTGTTGCTGTAGATCCTGTACCACCTGATGGTGCCCATAAGTACGTGTAAGGCGCAGTACCACCTGATGGCGTTACGGACGCAGATCCTGTCAATCCTCCATTACAAAATACGTTGGTCTGTGTTCCTATTGTTGTTATAGCCGCAGGCTGTGTGATGGAATAAGTTCGAGTTGTTGTACAACCGATAGCATCAGTAACAGTAACGGTATAAGTTCCCGCACCAAGGCCTGTTGCGGTAGAGCCTGTTCCACCTGACGGCGCCCAAGAGTACGTGTAAGGCGCACTACCACCTGATGGCGTAACCGCAGCAGAGCCTGTTAATGCTCCATTACA
>JBIJCF010000027.1:0-46487 GCA_044344795.1 Bacteroidia bacterium
TAACGTAATCTTTTCCGCTAAACAATGCGCGACCGTATGCATTGTAATCTGAAATGGTTGGTTTGTCAGAAGCGTCAATTTTCTTCTTATACCAAGTGGCGGATTCCATATAATTCTTCATGCGGAAATACACGCCTCCGATTTCAAAATACAGGTCAACTTTGGATGGATCCAATTTCAAGCCCTCTTGATAATCTAATACGGCTAAAGAGTCGTTCTTCATTTCATAATTCGCACGACCGCGAGTCAAGTAATCATCAGCCATTACAGCAGGCTTGCCGTATTGTTTTTGTTTCTTGAAGAACAAGTTCATGAACGTAATCGCCATTCCGGCGTCTTTCTGTTTCTTTTCCATGTACGACTTTGCGACAATTCGATACACTACTGTAATGGCGCTGTCTTTGCTTAATGCCAAAGTTCCTTGCTTGATAGCATCATCGTAATTTCCGCTTTTGTACAAGAATGCGGTGTAGCGGTAACGCGCCCAAGGATCATCATTTAGCGCTAAATATTTTTCGTAGCACAATGAGGCGCTGTCAAATTTTTGAATCAAATAAAACGCTTCACCTTGTTCGCGCCACGCAGGAGCAAAGTTGGGGGCAACCTCAATGGCTTTCTTAAAGTTGACAATAGCATCCGGCATGTTTTTACCCGCTTTATATACTTGTCCGATACGCAAAGATGCTTTGTTCGATTTCGGGTCCAGATTTGCTGCTTTTTTATATTCTGCAATAGCAGGAGTAGCGTTTACGGGATCTTTAGCATACAAGGCATCTCCGCGCACTAAAAACACCTCAGGATTTTTCGGATCCAGCTTTTCAGCAACTTGCGTTAATGCAATAGCTTCATCAGGATTTGGAGTTGGTGCGAAAGTGAATGTTTCCGCCATTTCCAAATAAATCATGGACTGGCGTGCAGCCGGAAGATCAGTGCCCTTTTTGCCGGCCTGTGTCTGCACCAGTGCTTTCGCCTGTGCGGTAGATTTCATGCCATCTTCGTTCTTGCCGGTATACATGTAGTAACGCGCAAGACCAACGTGCGTTAACGGATTGGTTGGGTTGATATCAACACCTTTCTTAAATAAAACGCCTGCAGAATCGATATCGTCAGCTTTAATCATCAGATCACCGTAGAAGAAATAAATATCTCCATTGGTAGGCTCTGCAACAATCAGTTGACGAAATGCAGCCTTTGCTTTTTCATACTGTTCGTTGTCGGTCAAACGTTTTGCGTCGTCCAGTGTTTGTGCTCCAACGGCTCCAAAAAGTAGCATTGCAGAAGCCAAAATGAGTGTGCGATTTTTCATAGGACGTAAAAGTAATTAATGATGACTTAGTTAATGTTAATTTCTACTTGTCTTTCTGCGGGCTTGGCGGGCGCTAATCCTGCTTTCTGCACAATAAGTTGTCCGCGGTCGCTCATAATGAAAGAGGCAAAGCCTGTGCCAAGTCCTGCAGCTTTACCAACCTTTAATAGCCAAATGCAGCGCGTGAGCGGATATTGCCCTGCAAAAATACTGCTTTGGTTGGGTCTGTACATCTTATCAGGAGTACTGCCCACATAGGCTAATTTGATTTTTACTCGGCGTTCTTTACATATCGTGCGATGCTTATAGCTGATTGTGTTGTACGCAACTACACCAATGGCGCGTTCGTTGCGGTTCACGTAATTAAAAACCGAGTCGGCATTTGCCGCTGCGAAACAATTGCTTCCAATCGGCGCGCCTCCCAACAAAGAATCTTGCAAAAAGCGAAGACAGGAATTGCCCGAGCGTTCAAAAACAACAGCGTATGATGTGTCTTTTCCACTGATGATGTTTTTAAGTTGTTCGGTGGTGAAAGCAGTGTCAGACGAGTTGGGGTTGAGCAGAAAGCACATGGCGTCTTTAGCTAAAAGAATTTCTTCGAGCATAAATTTTTTACCCTCTAAGAAAGATCGCTCTTTAGCGTTGAACGGGCGAGTTGTTATTGCGAGCCGAGATGAGTCGCGCAACAATTCCTCAAAAACTACAGACTCCGGTTCGGGTTGAGAAAAAAGAAATGCATTCGGATAAGACGATTCAAAAGCTTCTATCCATTCTTCGGTAACAGTGAAAACAGTCTCATCAACCGGCAAGTTTTTTTTCCCGGTAACCGTTGTTTCTTCGTCCATTCCTGGGCGGATATCGCTTTTGCATGACACGCCACCAAAAACGAGCATCAACACCAAAACAGCCTTACTCAAAATCCTCATCGTGTTGTTTTAGTTTCTTCCAGCGTAGATAAACAGTAGCGCCACGGAAGGCGGCCCACAATAACAAAACCCCGCCTAACCAATAGCGTTGTGGTCTGGGGTAATCTTCAATATTAATCGTGGTGAATACTAACAAACAACCCAGTCCAATGAAGAGCACCGCCATCGCTAATGAAAGGATAAT
Source organism: Bacteroidia bacterium (assembly GCA_044344795.1). GTDB lineage: Bacteria > Bacteroidota > Bacteroidia > Palsa-965 > Palsa-965. The sequence continues at coordinate 2,417 of JBIJCF010000027.1, forward strand.
GGTTACTCTTCCCCGAACCGGGTTGTTATCAACGTCTTTGTTCAACTATCGTAATTCAAATCGAACGGGAACCGTCATGCCCACTTTAACAGAGCGGCCGTTCATTTTTCCCGGCGTCCATTTTGGCATCGAACGAATTACGCGTTCTGCTTCTTTTGAAAAGCCCGGAGCGCCGTTCACCCCTTTTTTAGTCTGCACGTTGGAAATAGCTCCGTCTTTACCTACTTCGAAATAGATGTAAACAGTTCCGGTTTTACCCATTTCCTTTTCCATTTGCGGATACTTGATATTATTCGCCAAGTAGGCTTGGAAAGCAGCATCTCCACCTGCAAATGTTGGCATCTCTTCCGCGAAGGTGATCGCCTCTTCTTCTTTTTCCTGTTCCACATCCTGAGATGTTGCAGGAATCATATCCGGAGGCACATCGTCCAATCCGTCCTGAGTCTTTTCACCAACCTGCTCTTCTTCCAGTTTTGTTTGAGACGGAGGTTCGGTTTCCTGTTCTGTAATTTCAGGAGTGGTGAACTGCATCATCTTGATTTGCGGCGGTGGTGGCGGTGGTGGCGGTGGTGGCGGCGGTGCAGCTTTATCCACCGGTGGCGGTTCTTTTAAAACCACTTCGGTTACTTTCTCTTTTTTCTCATCAACAACCACTTCTTCGCGTGTTGCAAGAAAATAAGCGAACAGACCGAATAGTACCGCGGTAAGGGCAATGCCACCTGACATTAAAACCACGCGGCCGTAGCCTTTGCGGATTTGATACGCGCCGTATTCTTTGTTCCGGTTTTCGAAAACCAGCTCGTTGCGTTCTGCAACCAGTTCGTTATTCCAGTTAGCCATGACGTTACTTTTTTAGTTATGGAGCTTGTGGCGCAGCGGCATTAGGATCGGGCTCGGAAAGCTCCTTGTACTGTATGCCTGTTTTTTTGGATAGTGCTTCCAACTCAATACGCGTAATTGGAGTCAAAGCATACTTATCCACGTCACAAATTTTTAATTCATCAATTACATTGATAACATCACCGTATTTAGCATCTCCGCCCCACTTAATGATAAAGAAGTGAGCGTTTTTGTCGCCGCGGATTTCGCTACGACGGCGCTTAAACGTGGAGTCCGCCATTTTGCCCTGCTTGTACTCAGCACGCAAACCCTTCATTGCATCAATAATGTTGCTGTTGATGTTGGTTGCGTATTTGCGCAGACCATTGGTTTCGTCCAATGTTGTTTCTCCCAACGATGTGGTTTCATCCAACTTGCCATCGTAGTAGTAGATGGTTCCTTTGGGGTTACCGTCTAACAAGATGGTGTGCGCCAGCTTGAAATTAATTTTTGTGGTAGTTGAAGTATCCTTCACGTCTTTCGGCATGGTAATCTCCATTGTTTTCGCCTTATTCAGGTTGGAGGTTAACACGAAGAAAGTAAGAAGCAGGAAGGCCAAGTCCACCATGGGCGTCATGTCGACAGAAGGCATACCGCCTTTTTTCCGGCCTTTTTTGCCATCTCCGCCGCCACCGTTGTCTTGAATTTGTGCCATGTCTTATTTTAATAATTGCGCCATTCGGCGTTTGTTTGACATCTTGTTTTTCGCTTCTCTGTATGTATGATGCAAAGAAGAAATCAATTCCATAAAGAATAAAAAAAATTATTCTTCTGCACCTTCCAGATCAGTGATAAGGTTAAAGCGGAACACCTCCTGTTTCTTAAACAAGGCAATAACCGCATCAACTTTCTTATACGATGATAAACCGTCAGCTTTAAGCGCAACACGCATTTCTTCTACCTCAACGCCTTCAGCTTTTTTAGCTGCTCGCCAGGTGTATTCTTCTACGCGTGCAAAGTTGATCCAATACGACAACTCGTCGGTTTTATTGACGGTATCAATTGGAATGCCTTTGGTCGCTTCATCAATTTGTTTGCGCTTTCCTTCGTCAGCGTCGATGTACGCCGGCAGATCTTTTAACGGAACGCCGAAAGATTGCATCGCTGCGAAACGGTTCATTTGCGCTTCTGTGAATTTCACCTCCGGAAATTTATTGGCCATACGCTTGAGCATATTCAGGCGAACCTCTTTTCCTTCCATGTTGAAGAATACCCGACCTGATGTGTCAATGGTAATCAGCATGGAGTTTAATGGTAACGTTACGTCAGAAATGGATGACGGCGTGTCAACTATAACCGGTTCCGGAGAACGCATGGTTGCTGTTAACATAAAGAACGTTACCAACAGGAAGGCGAGATCCACCATCGGCGTCATGTCCAGCGAAGGACTCGAGCGCGGCACTTTTATCTTAGGCATATTGCGATGGTTTAATCGTTAATAATTAATTCAACCTTCTGCGAAGGATTAGTGCTTCTTAGCAGCAAATGTTTGCAAGATGCTGAAGTTCGCTTCGTCAATTCCGTAAGTGATGCGGTCGATCTGAGAAGTGAAGATATTATAAACGATGATCGCGATACAAGAACCGGTGATACCCAACGCAGTATTGATCAATGCTTCGGAGATACCTGTTGCAAGGGCGTTCGCGTCAGGAGCGCCTGAAGATGCCAACGCGCTAAACGCTTTAATCATACCCACAACCGTTCCGATAAGACCCACAAGCGTTGCAATAGAAGCGCAAGTTGAAAGAATAACCAAGTTCTTAGACAACATTGGCAATTCCAAAGAAGTTGACTCTTCCAAATCTTTTTGGATAGCAGCCATCTTTTGTTCTTTGTCTAACTCGGTGTCGTTAGCAACCATTTTGTATTTCTCTAAACCGGCACGAACGACATTTCCGATAGAACCTTTCTGACGATCGCAAGCAGCAAGAGCTTCATCCATCTGGTTGTTCTCAACCATACTACGGATGTTACGAACGAAATTAGAAACGTTTCCGGAACCTTTAGCTTTCATTAAAGTGATCATACGCTCGATTGTAAATGCAATAACGATCAAGTTAATTGCCATCAAAATTGGTACGATGAACCCACCTTTGTGTACAATTCCAAACGTGTTGAGTGGGTGACCTTTAACAGGATCGTTGTTTTCGAAGTTTGCCGGATTTCCCAGCACTTGTGTGTAGATCAAAAGAGAAACCACATATAGGACAACGATGATACCTACAGTGAAATAAGCCTGCACATTTGAGGACTTCTTGTTGCTCATAGCGTTTGTTGTTTAGTTAATTAAGTATTGGTTGAACTTCTAATTTACTTTTTCAGGCAGCAATGATACGTAAACTTAAAACGGACAACCATTTTGGTGTGTTAAGTTTATGTCAATTCCCGTCAGAGAAAGGCATCAAACATACAAAAAAACCTGAATTAATCTGCGGATAATCGAAGTATTAATTGATGTTATCGGCACAATTATTTACGCTAATTACGGGGAATTATTTCGTGCAAAGCAACCACATTCATAAGTGGGTTTGAATTGCCGTTAGGTGGTGCAGCGAAACGCCTAATTGGCCTTGTGTTTGCGCTTCTGGTGGCGCCACGTGGTGTATACGGGTATCATCGTAATGATGATGAGGAAAATTACAATGTAGCCGATGTTGTCTTCTACCCATTTTATTTGCCCTAAAAAATAACCTGCCAGGCCCAGGGATATTACCCATGCCGAAGCTCCGACAATATTGTAACCCATGAATTTTTTGAAATCCACTTGAATAACGCCGGCGAGTATCGGCGCAAATGTTCTAATAATGGGAAGAAATCGCCCCATTACCAATGTTTTTCCGCCGTGTCGGAGATAAAAATCTTGCGTGGTTTCGAGATTGCGCTTTTTAAACAACAATGAATCTTCTTTGCGAAACAATGCGGGACCAACACGTTTACCAAAATAGTAACCCGCGATGTTTCCCAACACCGCGGCTGCTATCAGCGAAAGCAACAGCACGACAATGTGGACGCCCAATAACTCGGGACGTGTTGCGCAGATCATACCGGAAACAAAAAGAAGTGAGTCGCCGGGAAGAAAGAAGCCTACGAGTAAACCGGTTTCAGCAAATACTACAAATAGTAGCAACGCTAATCCTCCGTACTGAATGATGGACGCGGGATCGGTTAGCGTTTTAAGGAATTCCCAGATTTCGGACATGGGAAATTATTTTTCATTTTCAACACCCGGTTGGCCCAATGCATTTTCCCATTTCGCAACAATTGCAGTTGCTACGGCGTTGCCCGCCACATTTGTTGCAGAGCGACCCATATCCAGCAGCCAGTCGATAGCAATAATTACGGAAAGCCCTTCTGCGGGAATATGAAATGCGTCTAACATTCCGGCAATTACCACCAACGAAGCGCGCGGTACACCAGCCATTCCCTTGCTGGTAACGAGCAACATCAACATCATGGTGAGTTGTTGTCCTAATGTAAGATCCAGGCCATACGCTTGGGCAATAGATACCGTGGCGAACGTCATATACATGATAGAACCATCAAGGTTGAAAGAATATCCTAAAGGAAGAACAAACCCTATTATGCGATCCGGGCAACCGAAGCGCTCCAAAGCATTGATGGTTTTCGGCATTGCCGCTTCGGAGCTGGATGTTCCAAACGCCAACAGCATGGGCTCGCGAATGTATTTTAATAACTTCCAGTATTCGATACGCGCAAACATCCCGATGAGCGGCAGCACGACGAACAGGAATGCCGCCAGTCCGCCGAAGAAACACAGAATAAGTTTGACGTAACCAAGTAAAACTCCTACGCCATGAACCGCAATAACAGACGCTAATGCACCGAATACAGCCAATGGCGCAAAGTACATGACGTAGCCCGTAACCTTTAGCATGATGTGCGCAACGGCATCGAAGAAATCAATTACGATTTTGCCTTTTTCTCCGATTGCAGCAGCGCCCGCCGCAAAGAACAGTGTAAATACGATGATGGGAAGAATGTCGTTTTTGGACATTGCTTCGATGATGTTTTTAGGAAATACGTGCAGCACGAAATTCACGACATCAAAACTTTGTGTGGCGACAATTTTTTCTGCAGCAGTTGAAACATCCAGCGATTTACCGGGCTCGAACAAATTAACGATGACTAGCCCCATCGTTAATGCGATGAGCGTTGCAAAAGTGAAATAGGCGAGTGTTTTAATTCCAATTCGCCCCATTGCGCCGAAGTTGCCTGTCTTGGCAAGGCCAACTAAAAGTAACGAGAATACCAAAGGCGCGACGATAACTTTTACCAATGACAGAAAAATGTCGCTTAGCAAACGGAAGCCGCGCACTTCGTGACCGACAAAATCTTTAATGCTTTTAATGACTCCGGAGCCGTAAGCACTAGTATCCACTTGCGCCCACAATGTATAGTGTGCGTAGATACCTGCGACAATACCGGCGATTAGTCCAATGAAAATCCAAAAAGATAAACTGCCGGCTTTTATTTTCATGTTTAATTTATTTCGCTGCTACCACTTCGGCAGCAGATCCGATTCCGAGGATTAAATCGGGAAGTAAGCCGAGAACAATAATAATAACCGCGGTTACGAACATTACCAACTGATGTTGTTTGGACGGTTCTACGGATGATTCTTCGCTTGCATCTTTAAAATACATGGCGATGATGATGCGAAAGTAATAATATACACCGATCAACGAGCCGAGAATTCCAAGAACAACCAGCCACACATGACCGGCCTGCAGTGCAGCATTGAACACATAATACTTTCCAAAGAAACCGGCTGTTGGCGGAATTCCTGCCAAAGACAATAATGCGATGGTCATCACCAAAGCCATGAACGGATTCTTCTTTCCAAGCCCGTTAAAAGATTCTACAGGACCGCCGGTGTGCTCTTTGATCACGTTGGTTAACACTGCAAAAGCAAGTATAGAACCCACGGAATACACCGCGGTGTAGAAAACGATTGCCTTCGCAGAATAGGCGTTGAATGCGCCGACTGCTAACAACAAAAATCCTGCATGAGAAATACTAGAGTATGCAAGCATGCGCTTAACATTGTTTTGTACTGCTGCAGAAACGTTCGCCACGACAAATGTGATTCCTACACAAACAAGAATTATCGGCATCCAGAATGATGTGATGTCATCAAATACCACAGATAAGAACAAACGCAGAATAGCAACGATCGCAGCCGTTTTGACAATAGTTGACATGAATGCTGTTACGTGTGTTGGTGCGCCTTGATATACATCAGGAGCCCAGAAGTGGAAAGGAGCAGCAGACACCTTGAAGAGCAAGCTCACTACTAACATTAACACGCCTACCATAAAGAATCCGGGAAGCACGTCTTTTTTCGCTTCCACCACTTGGCCGATCACGCCCAAATTAAACGAGCCCGTTGCCCCGTAAACTAAGGCGATTCCGAATAACAAAAATGCAGAAGCAAATGCACCCATGATGAAATACTTGAAAGCAGCTTCGTTCGAAGACAAGCTGTCTTTGCGACTTCCGGCTAATACGTATAACGGAATAGATAAAATTTCTACGCCTAAGAACAGCATTGCCATGTTAGTGTAACATGTAAGAATAACTGCACCAACCATAGCGAACAATACCAAGGCAACTAAATCGGTGCGAGGATTTTCTTTATTGAAAAATGTATCTGACATCAGGAACCACAGCAGTCCTGTTGTAATGATGATAGTGGAGAATATCACAGAAGAATTTTCGAAGCTGATCATTCCTCCGAAGTATTTAGCGAAGTCGCCATCATCGTACCACCAATACGAAACAGTGGTGGCGATAGCGCCCATCAAACCTAAAATAACAATGGGATAAAGTGCGCGACGGAAACGAAATATTTCCGCCAGCAAAGAAATGATTCCCAAACTTGTTAAAACTAAAATTGCTTTCATATCAGGAAAGTGCGATTCGTTCTATTATTTCACTGCAATTTGTTGTGCCAATTGTGCTACATCGTTGTGTAGAATATCGAGCAACGGATTCGGATAAACACCGAACACAATTACTGCGGCAGCCACAATAAATAACACGGCTTTTTCATTCATCGTTAATTCAGATCCGAAGTTGGCGGTAGTTGAATTTGTTTCACCCAACATGATGCCCTGGAAACTGCGCAACATATAAACCGCGCCAACAATAATTGTTAAGCCTGCAAATACTGCCGCCCAGGCGCTGAATTGATATACGCCATTGATCAACAAAAACTCTCCGATGAAACCATTGGTTAATGGCAATGCCACAGAACCCATCATGATGATGAGGAAGAAGGAAGTAAACAATGTGTTTACATTCCGGATTCCTCCAAGTTTGCTGATTTCTCGAGTTCCGGTGCGACCCAATAACATTTCCGCAATAAAGAAAAGGCCTATAACATTAATACCGTGACTGAACATCTGAATTAACGATCCTGTCAAACCCTCCACATTTCCCTTTTCAGGAGTGTAGGCCATAATGCCTGCCGATATTAAACCAACGTGCGCGATGGAAGAATATGCAATCAGTCGTTTGAAATCCTTTTGCACTAACGCCATTGCAGACGCGTAAATAATACTGATAACAGAAAGAATAACCGCTGTCATGCCCCAGTCTTCAAGCGCTTGCGGAGTCATTGGCAACAACCAGCGCAACAAACCGTAAGTTCCCATTTTAAGCATGATGCCGGAAAGCAGCATGGTTCCCGTAGTTGGAGCTGTTACGTAAGTGTCGGGCTGCCAAGTGTGGAATGGGAACACCGGCATCTTCACGGCGAACGCAAGGAACAAGCCCCAGAACACCCATGCTTGTTCCGTTGCAGTTAAACCGTGACCGGCTTCATAAAGTGCGGTTAAAGCAAAAGAGTGTGAACCGTTTTCGCCAACCGGCGTGTTGACGTACAAATAGATTAATGCAGCAAGCATAAACAAGCTGCCGAATAAGGTGTAGATAAAAAACTTGAATGTTACGGCACCACGATTTTCTCCTCCCCACAACAAGCAGATGAAGTAAATCGGGATCAATGCCAATTCCCAGAATACGTAGAATAAGAATCCGTCGCGCGCAACGAAAACACCAACCAACGCCATTTGCATAAACAAAATCAACGCGTAGAACAAGGATGGGTTTTCGTAATTGTTGCGGAAGCTGCTCAGGATAATTACAGGCACGAGGAATGTGGTAAGCAACACTAAAAGCATGCTGATGCCATCCATCGTCACGGCGAAATCAATTCCCATTGAAGGAATCCAAGCTACGTCTGTTAACGACAGGCGCGCGTCGGTAGGATCTTGTTTCAATAATGTGAATGCGAATAAGGACAAGCCCAGTTCGATAACAGAAGCCACCAGTGTCAATTTGCGAGCGCCTTCACCTTTAGTGAAAAGCACGATCATGGCGAAGATCAGCGGTAAACCTATTAGAGATGCAGTTATCATAGTTCAGTAGCGAAAAGGATCAATACAGTTTAACAACAATAAATAAGATGATGGCAACAATCATGGAAAACAAGTACAACCCAATACTTCCGGATTGTGCATACTTCACGATTCCTCCAATCTGTTTTGCAGCATTTCCAACGCCGTTCACAATTCCATCAACAACTGGAATTTCGAAGAAACGGTAAGCCAAATCACTCAGTTTATCGAATGGCTTGCGAATGATAGCATCGTATAATTCATCTACGTAGTACTTGTTGTAAATAACACGTTGCGGAGCAGTCATGTCTTCTTCTGAATCGACCGGAAGAAAATTATTCTTACGATAGATCATGTATGCGATGTAAATAGAAACGCCTGCCGCTGCAACAGCAATGCTGATCAGGAACAGTTCGTGCATATTGAAGTGATGCGGATTAGAAATCCACGCCTCTGCCGGACCGAAGCCCGGCTTCAAGAAGTAGTGCAACACGTGCATGTGGCCGTTCGGAATACCGATTAATCCACCAACAACAGAAAGCACTGCAAGAATAACTAGCGGGATGGTCATGCTCTTCGGCGATTCGTGCAAGTGATGTTTTTGATCTGCAGTTCCGCGGAATGATCCTCCAAATGTTAAGAAGTATAAGCGGAACATATAGAATGCAGTTAGCATCGATCCGACGATTCCAAGGAACCAATAGAGTTTGTTGTGCTCGTAGGCATGTGCAAGAATTTCATCTTTCGAGAAGAAGCCCGAGAACGGCGGAATGCCCGAAATAGCAATGGTTGCAATTAAAAACGTTAAATGTGTAATCGGTAAAGATTTTTTCAATCCACCCATTTTACGAATGTCTTGCTCTCCACTCATTGCATGAATAACAGAACCGGCGCCAAGGAATAACAACGCCTTAAAGAATGCGTGTGTGGTAACGTGGAACACGGCACCGGTGAATGCGCCAACGCCAAGACCGAGGAACATAAAGCCCAACTGACTTACCGTAGAGTAGGCGAGCACTTTCTTGATATCGTTCTGGAACAAGCCGATTGTTGCTGCGAATAGCGCAGTCAACAAACCAACGATAGCGATAACTTCTGATGCCACAGGCGCATTAACAAAAATTACAGCTGCGCGAGAAATCATATAAATACCGGACGTTACCATAGTTGCAGCGTGAATCAATGCAGACACCGGAGTCGGGCCGGCCATCGCGTCAGGCAACCACGTGTACAAAGGAATTTGCGCACTCTTACCGCAGGCGCCGATGAATAACAACAAGCCAATTACATTCAGCATGTCTTTATTCGCCGCGTTAGCTTTCACCATTTCAAACACTTTTGTGTAGTCGAGCGTTCCGAAGGTTACGTAAATCATCAGGATGCCGAGTAGGAAACCTAAGTCGCCGATACGGTTCATGATGAATGCTTTTTTAGCAGCGTTGTTGTATTCGTTGTTTTTGTACCAGAATCCAATTAACAAGTACGAACACAATCCAACACCTTCCCAGCCTACGAACATGATGAGGAAGTTATTGCCCATCACGAGCAACAACATGAAGAACACGAACAGGTTGAGGTACGAGAAGAAGCGGGTGAAGCCGTCGTCATCGTGCATATATCCTGCGGAATACACGTGAATCAGGAATCCGATACCGGTAATGATCAATAAGAAAACAACAGAAAGTTGATCAATCATGAACGCGAAATCCACGTTGAGTTTTCCTGCAGCAAACCATTCGAATACTTTTACCTGAACGGGCTCATCGCCCAGCTGGAAAAATATAAGAAGTGCAATAGCAAATGAAGCGAGGATGCTTCCTGCGCCAATAATTGGCACAATTCCTTTGGATAATTTTTTACCTCCCCAACTCAGAATTAAAAATCCGAGGAGCGGAAGCAGCGGCACTAACCAGGCGAATTGAATCATAATGCGAAATACTTTAAACTACTACGTGTGGTTACCATTTCATTCTATTCAACACTTCCACGTCTGTTGTGCCGGTGTTGCGATATAACATAATCAGGATTGCAAGGCCTACTGCAACTTCCGCAGCAGCAACGGCCATGATGAAGAACACGAATACTTGTGCACCGGGATCGCTATGGTGCGCAGAAAACGCAACCAACGATAAGTTCACGGCATTCAACATCATTTCAATGCACATTAAAATGATGATGGCGTTTTTGCGATACATCACGCCCAATGCGCCCATACCAAAAAGTATTGCGCTTAGCGTGAGATACCACTCAATCGGGATAATCTGAATTGCTGACATACTTAATTAGTTTCCTCAGTTGATTTTTTTCCTAACAAGACTGCGCCCACCATTGCAGACAGGAACAGCACAGATGATAATTCGAACGGAACGAGATAGTCTGTGAATAAAACTTGTCCCAGTGTTTTCACAAGACCGATATCGGAATTTTGTGGTTGCGTCATTACAACTGCTTCAGATGTTTTGAGCGCGCCAACGAGCAAAGGAAGAAAAGTCAAGCCGGCTATAACCGCTGCGAATTTCGACCACAGCGCGGTTTTGGGTTCCGTCGTTTCATTCAGGTTTAACATCATGATTACAAACAGGAACAACACCATGATTGCGCCTGCATAAACGATGACGTGCACTGCGGCCAAAAATTGCGCGTTCAACAAAATGTAATGACCTGCAATCGCAAAAAACGTAACGATCAAGTACAGTACGCTGTATACGGGATTTCTGCTGAATATTACCAGCGCACCACTAATAATTGTGATGGCGGATAATACAAAAAACAGAATTTCAGTTAATGTCAGATTCATAGTTAGGAGCTTTCTTCAGGGCTATTAATGAGCTGATTTTTTTGATTTAATGGCTTTGTTAGGATCCCACAATTTGTTGTGCGCATATTGTGGATGCTGCTTAAATTCCAACACACCTTTTGTTTGACGCACAGAAACATCAACACGAAGGTTTTTGTCCATAGGCTCCACCAGCTTGTCTTTGCCGTAAACGAAATCGACACGTTCAAATTCAGTAGGAACAATACGATCAGTTAAGAAGATGGCCTCTTTCGGGCAAGCTTCTTCGCACAATCCGCAGAAAATGCAGCGAAGCATATTGATCTCATAAACAGCAGCGTATTTTTCTTCGCGATATAATCCCTCTTCTCCTTTTTTACGTTCTGCGGCAGTCATGGTGATTGCTTCCGCAGGACAAGCAACAGCGCACAATCCGCAAGCGGTGCAACGTTCGGCGCCATTTTCATCACGTTTTAATACGTGTTGTCCACGGTACACTTCACTAATTGGTCGCTTTTGTTCCGGATAACTAACCGTTACCTTTTTCTTGAACAAGTGACTTAAAGTGATACGCATCCCGCCTAGAATTGCAGGCAGGTATAATTTTTCCATAAAGGTCATTTCCTTTTTGGAAACCTGTTTCGATCGGTTAGTCAGTGACTGCATCATGATCCTTCTTAATTTATTTCACTCACTTCTTATTCGAGATTGCCGGTGAAATACATCACCAAACCTGTAATTGCTAAATTGACCAAAGACAATGGAATTAATACTTTCCATCCGAGGTTCATCAATTGATCATAGCGGAAACGCGGGATGGTCCAGCGAATCCACATGAATACGAAAATGAAGAACACCGTTTTGGCGAACATCACACCAACGCCGATCAGCGACACCAATAATTGATTGTCGATTTGATCCATGAACGGGAAGTTGTAACCACCGAAGAAGAACAAGGAAATCACCGCCGAAGAAATGAACATGTTCACGTATTCTGCGAAAAGGTAGAAGCCCAGCTTCATGGAAGAATATTCGGTGTGATAACCACCAACTAATTCGGTTTCACATTCCGGCAAATCGAAAGGTGTACGATTGGTTTCTGCCAGTGCGCAAATAAAGAATATTAGAAACACCAACGGGTTTTTGAAGAAGTTCCAGGTGAAGTAGCCGTCCGCCCAAAAGCCATGTTGCTGCTGTGCAATTTCCGCAGTGCTTAACGTTCCGGTGAACATAATGAGCGTTACGATAGAAACACCCATCGCCACTTCATAACTGATCATTTGTGATGAAGCGCGCAATGCACCCAATAACGCGTATTTGTTGTTAGACGCCCATCCGCCAATCATGATACCGTAAACACCGATAGAAACAACACCTAATAAATACAATACGCCGATGTTAACGTCGGTTACTTGCAAGCGATACACTTTTCCATCAACAACAACATCCGGGCCCCACGGAATAACAGCTCCCGTTAACAAGGCAGTAAGCATTGCAATTGCCGGTCCGAGGATGAAGAGCGTTTTATTAGAAACATTCGGGATGATTTCTTCCTTCATGAACATCTTCACCCCATCTGCGATCGGCTGAAGAATACCGAATGGTCCGGCGCGGTTTGGACCGAGGCGATCCTGCAGAAACGCTGCCACTTTGCGTTCGGCGTAAGTTGCGTAAGCCGCGACACCGAGTGAAATCAGAAAGAGGATGACAACCAAAATGTATGGCCACCAATCAAATCCTGAAGTCATTATTAATGTTGTCATATCAATAATTATTTAGCCGATTCTTTTTTCTTGCCTTTTACTTCGCTCAACTTCTTGCCGGTTTCCAACTTCAGCTTCACCAATTCGTAATGGTTTTGTGAAATCACGGAATGGTGGCTGATTGGGCTTGGCCCTTCGATATTCCAGTCGGAAACTTTTTTATGATCAAAGCGACAATCGTTACAGATCCAATCTTCCACTTCGCCCCACTGATCTTTGCGAGCGGTTACGCGCAACACATCGCTACCTTTAAACCACAAGCGCACCTTGCCGGAGCATTTGGTGCAATTGCGGTGCGCATCAACAGGCTTGGTGAACCAAACACGACTTTTGAAACGGAACGTTTTATCTGTCAACGCGCCCACCGGACACACGTCGATGACGTTACCGGAGAATTCGTTTTCAATTGAATTCTGAATGTATGTAGAAATTTCCGCAACGTCTCCACGATTAATAACGCCGTGTACGCGTCCGTCTGTTAACTGGTCTGCTGTTTTTACACAGCGATAACAAAGGATGCATCGCGTCATGTGCAATTGCACATACGGTCCGATGTCGATTTTATCAAACTCACGGCGTTCGAAATCGTAGCGAGTAGTTGAAGCGCCATGCTCGTAACCCAAGTCTTGCAAATGGCATTCGCCGGCCTGATCACACACCGGGCAATCCAGCGGGTGGTTGATCAACAGGAATTCAACAACACCTTTCCGTGCTTCCAATACTTCCGGAGACGTAAAGTTGACCACTTCCATTCCGTCCATTACCTCGGTGCGGCATGATGCCACAGGCTTAGGCATTGGATTAGGATTCTGCGAGTTCATTTTGGTTACGCGAACGATACAAGTTCTGCAATAACCTCCGCTAGTTTTCAGCTTGGAGTAATAACACATTGCAGGCGGAGCAACGTCCGGACCCAGCATACGTGCAGCCTGAAGGATTGTTGTTCCTTTTGGAACTTCAATCTCGCGACCATCAATTGTTACTTTAGGCATATCGTAAAATCGTTTGCATTCTGATTAAGCCACGGGCGCAGTTTGATTGCGCACGGAATAATAGTGTTTAACGTCCTTAATTTTTTCCGGATGCTTGATGTATTCTTCAAACTCAGCACGGAAATGGCGAATAGCGCTGGCAACGGGCCAGGAAGCAGCATCACCTAAAGGACAAATTGTTTTACCGTCAATTTTTGATTGAATGTCCCACAACAAGTCGATGTCTTCCGGTTTTCCGTGACCTTCAACAATACGGTGCAACACTTTTTCCATCCAACCTGTTCCTTCGCGACACGGGCTGCATTGTCCGCAACTTTCGTGATGATAGAAACGAGTAAAGTTCCAAAGGTTTTTAACCACGCTGGCAGTTTCATCCAACACGATAAATCCTCCCGAACCTAACATGGTTCCGGTCTGGAAGCCTCCATCAGCAAGTGATTCGTAAGACATCAAGCGGGGCTCTCCTTTTGCTGTCGTTAAAATCAAATCAGCAGGTAAAATTGGAACAGAAGAACCTCCGGCTACAACAGCCTTCAGTTTTCGCCCGTTTTTAACACCGCCGCAATATTGATCAGAGTTCAAAAACTCTTCAACCGGTAAACCTAATTCGATTTCGTAAACGCCGGGCTTATTGATATGACCGCATGCAGAAATCAACTTTGTTCCGGTTGATTTACCAATGCCGATTTTAGCATATTCCTCACCGCCCATATTGACGATTGGAACTGTAGCCGCAATAGTTTCTACGTTGTTTACAACAGTTGGTCGGCCCCAAACGCCCGCTACTGCAGGGAATGGAGGTTTGATGCGCGGATTTCCACGCTTACCCTCCAACGATTCAATCAACGCCGTTTCTTCACCACAGATATATGCGCCACCGCCCGGCTGTACGTATAAATCAAGATCGTAACCTGAACCTAAAATATTTTTACCCAACAAACCTGCGGCGTAAGCTTCAGCGATTGCTTTTTCCAAAATGTGATACACGTACAACAACTCTCCACGGATGTAGATGTAAGAGGTGTTTGCGCCAAGTGCGAAACTTGAAACGATCATGCCCTCTACCAACAAATGTGGCAGATGCGACATGAGGTAACGATCTTTAAATGTTCCCGGCTCCGATTCATCCGCATTACACACCAAATGACGCGGAACGCCTTCCGGCTTTGCGAGGAAACTCCATTTCATTCCGGTCGGGAAGCCCGCGCCACCACGACCGCGCAGCCCGGATTTTTTCATCTCTTCCACCAGCTCGTCCGGCTTCATACGCAACGCTTTCTCCAGCGCTTTGTAGCCACCATGTGCACGATATACATCGAGCTTTTCTATGCCCGGTACATTAACGTGTTCCAATAGTAATTGCTTTCCCATATCAATCGTTGCAATTAATGTTGATTTGCATTTACATGTTTCTTGTCGTAGTGCGTTTTACGTTCACCTTTTGACTTGTACTCGCTCAGCATTTCGTTAACTTTCTCACAAGTCATGTTTTCGTGGTACGTTTCACCCACTTGAATAATAGGCGCTGTTCCGCACGCAGCAAGACATTCTACCGTTTTCAATGTAAACATTCCGTCCGGCGTAGTTTCGCCTTCTTTAATGTTCAACTTCTTTTCAATATGCTTCACGATATCTTCTGCGCCTAACAGCCAGCAAGGTCCTGTACGACAAACTTCGATCAAACATTTTCCAACCGGCTTTAAGTTGAACATCGTATAAAACGACGCCACTTCATACACTTCGATCGGTTGTATTTTTAATAAGCTCGCAACATAATCCATTGCGGGAGCACTCAGCCACCCGTCAAATTCCATTTGCGCCAAATGCAGCAACGGTAACAATGCAGACTTTTGTTTTCCTTCCGGATAACGTGTCATGATGCGCTGTGCAAGCGCAAGAGTTTCATCAGAGAATTTATATTCTTTCGACATAGTGTTGTCGTTTTATTACGCGTCTAATTCACCGGCTATCACATTCATAGAACTCATTGCAAGGATGGCGTCTGACAACATTCCACCTTTGATGATTTCAGGATAGCTTTGATAATAAATAAAGCATGGTCTGCGGAAGTGCAGGCGATACGGAGTGCGACCTCCATCACTAATCAGATAAAATCCAAGTTCACCGTTAGCGCCTTCCACCTGATGATACACTTCACCAACAGGAATTTCTGTTTCGCCCATTACAATTTTGAAGTGATAGATCAACGCTTCCATGTTGTTATATACTTCTTCTTTTGCCGGCAAACAGAACTCCGGAACATCGCCATGGAATACGGTTGATTTACGATCGATGTTTTTTAATGCCTGACGAATGATGCTCAACGATTCCCACATTTCCTGTTGACGCACCATAAAACGATCGTAAACATCGCCACTGGTTCCAACAGGAATAACGAAATCAAAATCTTCGTAAGAAGAATAAGGATTCATTACACGAACATCATAATCAATTCCTGTTGCACGAAGGTTCGGCCCGGTGAAACTATATTGTAATGCACGTTCAGCGTTAATACCACCTGCATTGATCGTACGATCCATGAAGATTCGATTGCGCATCAACAAGTCTTCGAATTGTTTGAGTTCTTTCGGGAACTCCTTCATGAAGTCGTCGATACGCTGCCAAGCTTTTTCCGGCCACATGCGCTCGAATCCTCCGATACGGCCAATGTTAGTGGTTAAGCGAGCTCCACAAATTTCTTCGTAGATCTCATAAATTTTTTCGCGCCACTGGAAGATGTAGGTAAATCCGGTAAGAGCGCCAGTATCTACGCCGATTACAGAATTACAGATGATGTGATCTGCGATACGCGCCAATTCCATGATTACAACGCGCATGTATTGCACGTTCTTAGGAATTTCTGCGTTGATTAATTTCTCCACCGTCATGTGCCAGCCCATGTTGTTGATGGGAGAGGAGCAATAATTCAAACGGTCGGTGATAGGAGTAATTTGATTGAAAGGACGACGTTCTGCGAGCTTTTCGAAAGCGCGGTGAATGTATCCGATCGTTGGTTCGGCATCTACGATAATTTCACCGTCCATTTTGAGAACGTTCTGAAAAATACCATGAGTTGCCGGGTGCGTAGGTCCGAGGTTGAGGGTTGTATAAACCTTCTCTTCCGGCGCAGCTGTATCGTTGTTCAAATGTTCGTTCATGTTAGTTTCTTACGATCGGTTTAACGTCCAAACATGGAATCATTTTTATCATCACGCGTTGGGTCTTCCAACGGAAAATCTTTGCGAAGAGGGAAGAACGTAATGTCTTCCATATTTAAAATGCGTTTCAAGTTCGGATGGCCTTTAAACGTAATTCCGAAAAAGTCGAATGCTTCACGTTCCATCCAGTTTGCACCTGCCCACAAAGGAATCATAGTAGGAAGCTCCATTGCAGATGCCGGGAAGAATGTCTTGATGCGAATGCGCGTGTTTTTCGGCAAATTGTGAAGTTGGTACATCATGCCGAATTCTTTTGCGGCATTATCCGGATAATGTAAACCACACATGGTGGTCAGGAATTCGAATGATAGTTCAGGATCTGTTTTCAAAAATTCCAGCACCTGATAGATGTTTGCTTTGTTGACTTCAATAACCGGAAAGTCGTATTGAAATTCGGTATGCAACACAACTCCCGGAAATTTCGCTTCCAGTTTGCTTACGATTAAATCGTGTAGTTGTTGCACTTGTTCTGCAGTTGCAGTTGCCATATCGCTGAAGCTTTTATTCGATGCCGTATTTATTCATAAGCGCCTTGTATTCCGGAGATTCACGTCGGCGTAAAGATTCGTTTTCTACGAGATCCTGAATTTTCAAGATTCCCTCAATAATTTGTTCCGGACGAGGAGGACACCCCGGCACGTAAACGTCAACAGGAATGATTCGATCGATTCCTTGTAGCACGCTGTATGTGTCAAATATTCCTCCGCTAGATGCACAAGCGCCAACAGATAATACCCAACGCGGCTCTGCCATTTGCTCATACACTTGTTTCAATACCGGCCCCATTTTTTTAGCAATGGTTCCCATCACCATCAGCAAATCAGCCTGACGAGGAGAGAAACTCAAGCGCTCCGAACCGAAACGACCTAAGTCGTAATGCGACGCCATTGTTGCCATGAATTCGATACCGCAGCAAGAAGTTGCAAACGGTAAAGGCCACAAGGAATTTTTGCGTGCCAGACCAACAGCTTTATCTAAAGAAGTTGCGAAAAACCCCGGACCCTCTACACCAAGGGGCGATTGCGCCATTTCCAATTTTGTTCTTTTCACTTCCATAACCTAAATGTTTTCGTTGTTTAATAATTGGAGGTCAGGGGGCATTATTTATTCTTCCCATTTCAGCGCACCGCGCTTCATGATGTAATAGAATCCGATAATTAAGAATAACAGGAACGTCATCATCTCGATGAAGCCAACAATACCAAGGCCATCAGGACCTTTGAAATTAACTGCCCAAGGATACATGAAGATGACTTCAACGTCGAATAGAACAAAGAGAATTGCCACCAAGAAATACTTTACAGAGAAAGGAACACGTGCGTTACCCTGCACTTCAATACCGCACTCGAAGGTGTCCAATTTTTTCTTGGTCTTGCGGTGTGGTCCGAGTCGATGCGTAACAAATAGCGTGGTCACCACAAAGCCGGCTGCAACTAAGAAGGTAAATGCAATCGGCAAATAATCAATAGCAGCGTTATTCATAAGCGTTTTATAAATGAACAAGCCTGTTAACAAGATGTTCAAAAGCACTTGTTATGCCTCGAACAATCCCCAACAGACGGCGGTAAAAATAAGGAAATATTGATTGCGAATACCTTAAAATAGGTATAAATCGCCGACCGTAAAACTTCGTTCGACGAACACGTAATTCGCTAAAAATCAGAGCAATATTTTGGATGCTTCGGCAAGGGAGGTAGCCTGTGCGATAACATATGGCCTGTGCTTGTCTTTTCGGTGGTGGTCGGTAATCCAAATAGCGCGCATTTCGGCTGATTCAGCGAAGTCCATATCGGAGTCGGAATCGCCTACCATAACGGCCTTTGAAAAGTCGATAGCCGGAAAATCTTTTTGAGCTTGCAACGCCATTCCTATGCCCGGTTTTCGCATGGGCGATTTTTCTGCAGCCAATTGCGGTGCGAAATAAATGGCGTCAATACGTCCTCCGGCAGCCTTAACGCCTTCCAACATTTTTTCGTGAACGCGAGCGAGGTCTTGTTCGGTATATAAGCCTTTACCGATTCCCTGTTGATTCGTAACCACGATTACTAATCCAAAAACGGCAGACAGCTTCGCAATAGACTCACAAGCCCCGTTAGTAAAAACGAATTGTTCAGGAGTTTTCACGTAATCGCCCGGCAGTCTTTCGTTGATAACGCCATCGCGATCAAGGAAGAGCGTCCATGATTCGTTGAAGGGAAGTTTATCGACCATCATATTTTATTACTTGAGTAACGAAGCGCTGATTGTCTGTCATAACAACAAGCATATAGATGCCGGCCGGCAAGTTAGCAACGTCTATAATTGCGCGACCAACGTTTTGTTGTTGTGTCGGATGGTCGATTTGCTTTCCTGTTATATCAAACAAAGTATAGGTGAATACTTGATTTGCGTTAGAAAGCGTCACATAAATCACATCTTGCGCAGGGTTCGGATAAACACTGATTCCTCCCGCGCTTACTTCTTCTATGCTGTTGACAAACTCCTCTTGCGAAATTCCCGACTCACAACCCCAAGGGGAAGTCGACTCTACTGAATACATGCCGACTTGTGTAGCGGTGTATGTTTGTGAGGTTGCTCCCGGAATTGGTTGTCCGTTGAAATACCATTGATACAACTGTCCTGATAATGAACAAGTCAACGTAAACCCGTTCACTACAACAGTTACAGGAGGAAGCGGAGAATATACGGTGATGGACTTTAGAACAGTCGCGGAACAACCGGAAATAGAGTCAGTGCTAACAACAGTATAGGTTGTTGTAGAAGAAGGGAAAGCACGAACCGTATCGTTTCCGAGATAAGCGATATTGGTAAGCGGAGACCACGAATAACTCCAGTTGCCGTTACTAGCAATTAATTGAACAGTATCACCGAAACAAATTGCGTTAGGTGTATTGCTTACGTTAAAGCCCGGAAGGGGAATCGCATTGATTGAAACAGAATCTGTTGCCGTACATCCGGTAGCAGTAGTTCCTGTAACGGTGTATGTTCTGGAAATATTAGCTGTTAACAGCGGACTTGAAGACACTGCGGAATAAACCACAGTAGCGGGCTGCCAAGAATACGTTAATACGCCGGAAGCGTTTAACTGCACTTGTGTGCCTGCACAAACTGAAGTGTCCGGTGAAACAGTTAGAACAGGGGATGGAGCGATAGTAATTATGTTCGTTGTCGTATCAGACCCAAAGGCGTTGGACGCAACAAGAACAACTGTGTATGTTCCGGAATTGGTAAAAACGAAATCTCCGCTAGCAGTTGTAGAGTTTAATGTGTCTGTTCCGCATGCAAACCATTGATATGATGTTGCGGGGGCCGAGTAATTATTCATCGCGACAAGGGAACCCGCACATAAATTCATTGGAGTGCTGAATGCTGCAACAGGCGCGGCACTTACTGTTCCAGTAAGATTAATATTATCCAGCCAAATGTTATTCCCATTGTGACCGCGATTTCTAAATGCTAACATAATTTGTTGTCCGGAAAATGCAGCTAACGAGACGCTTTCATTTCTCCACTGGGATGATGTCGGTGTGAAGAATGAAGTCTGATCGGGCTTTGTAGACAACTGCGTTCCGCCTTTGATATAAACGGAAGACCATGTTGTTCCACAATCGTTGGAAACTAGAACCTCCAGCGTGTCTGTGCGAGTTGCATTGTATCTAGCATAGGCAACATCAAAAGATAGCTGAACTGCATTTTGTGCCGCACAATTAATAACCGTGCTTACTAATTCATCTCGGTCACCATTTACGTTGTTCCCATGATTGTTGAAGAACATGCTTTGTGTGCTGTTAAATCCAACAGAATTATTGTGTTGCCAATTAAACGCCTGATTGCCTACGTTGTTGGTGGACCATCCTGCAGGCAGATTATTAATGAAAGTTTCTGTGTGCGGCAAAGACTGATAACCTTGAACGTGAATCCAGCTCGTTTGTGTTGTTGTTGCTGATCCTGCCGCATTGGTTGCTGTCAGAGATACAGGATACAATCCCGGTGTACTATAATTTACAACAGGATTGTACAGGGTTGATGTGGACGGATTGCCTCCCGGAAAACTCCAGCTCCAGGATGTAGGGCTGTTAGAGCTGAGGTCGGTGAAGGCAACGTTGCCGCCCGGACAAACGTTTTGGATGGACGTGAACGCAGCTTGAGGAGTTAATAGAGCAGCAACTATTGACCATTCCCAAACACCGCGCCCGTATGTGGATGCGCGCAAGGTGTTTGTGGGAAGGAAAATTTCTAAATCAGAAACGGGCGCATAAGGAAGTCCGGAAAAACAAGGTGTCCACGCGCCGCTATTGTTGTCGCGATAGTAAACTCCAACATCCATTCCAAGGAAGAGTAAATCGTTTCCGTTGTTCGGCATAGGAATGATACAGTTCGCAGGAATGTTCGGCAACCCTTGAGAGATGTTCACCCAATTAGCGCCAGCATCATTACTGAAGAAAACCTTATTACCTGCATTGTATCCGGAAATCGTTACCCAGATTTTATCTGAATTTGTTGGGCTTACTGCAAGTCGCGTGTAGTTTCCTAATCCGGAGAGCGGGGAAGAAATGTACGTCCAAGTAACACCTCCATCGGAGCTACGATAGATAGCCGTTCCGGTACATGCAAATAAACGCTGTGTGTTCGATGGAGCAACAACGAAGTCCACCATTTCACCCATGTTGAATGAACCAACCGGAGCCCACGAAGTACCGAGGTTGGTCGATTTATTCAACCGGGAATATCCTGCATATAACACGTTTGGATTTACAGGGTCTTGTTTCCATGGAGTTACCCATCCCCCTGTTCCCACCAACCCGTTAGTGATCGACGACCAGTTATTGCCGCCGTTGGTAGAGCGATAAAAATCTCCATAATACAATTCTCCGAACATATTAGCATCGCTTGTGCGATCGATAAAGCAATCCATACCGTCACCGCCTAAAACTTCTTCATACTGCGAGCCGGTTTTTAAACATGTACCATTGTCTTGATGTCCCGTTATTAGAGTTCCTGCGTTATTTGAGGAAATACCCAGGCGATAAATTTGTGCAATACCCATATTAGCAGAAATGTCCGGGAATGTATTACCATCATTAAAAGTGTTGTAAACACCGCCATCGCAACCGATATAAAACGAATTCGGTGTTCCAGGAGTGTAGATAATATCATGAATATCGGCATGAACATACGGCGCGCCGCCTCCGCCATACCAATGCGCATGCAAATACCAGTTACTGCCGCCATCGTCGGATCGCCACACGTTTACGCCGCCAACGATTACGGTGTTCTTATTATTCGGATCAGCAGCAATCGCAAGATCGTACCACCCCTGTCCGTCCGTATCGCCGCCATTTGGATCCCAACCTAACAAATTCGGAGAGCCCGCCATTGGCGTAAATGATGTGCCGCTATTTGTTGAGCGATAAACACCTTCAAATCCTTGAGTGGAACTTTTTGCAGCAACAAGATAAACGTAGTCCGGATCATCTGCTGTTACTGCAATCGCCATTCTGGAAACTACTGAAGCTTGCGGTAGTCCGGTTGAAACCATTTGCCACGTATAGCCTCCATTATTACTGACATAAAAGCGTGTTCCGCAACCGTAAATAACATTGGTATTGCCGGGTTTAAATTCCATGTCTTTAATGGAAAAAGTAGATACTGAATACCAGTTATTGCCGCCGTCAGATGTACGGAAAATTCCGGCAGAGGTTCCTGCAAATAATATTTGCGGATTGGTAGGGTCTATCAATAATTTGGCAATACGTCGAACCAAGTTTTTTGTGAAAACCAAACCGGTGGTGTTCCATGTTAAGCCGCCGTCAGTGCTTTTGAGCACGCCGATGGAAGGTGTATCGCCACCATCGTTATCGCCTGTTGCTAAATACAAAACGTTGGAGTTAGTTGGATCAATAGCCACATCGGAACAGCCGATAACAGCAAGAAAGTCGGTGAGGCAAGTCCATGATTGGCCGCCATTAGTAGTTTTCCAAAGTCCTCCCGCCGGTGAGCAGGCGTAGATGATATTCGTGTTGTTGGGGTCAAATCGTACAGCATTAATACGTCCGGCTCCGGTTCCTTGCGGCGCGCCTACAGGACCAACAAAGTTCCAATTAGCAGACGAACTTCGCTGCATCGCTTGTTGATGTTGAGCGGCAGCAAGCGGGTTTTCGGCGAGGTATTGGTTGAAATTAAAAAACGTGTTTTGTAGTTCTCCGACATTTCCGGTTGCGCCAATACGAGGCTCTGCAAACCATTCCCAGCGCTTGAAATGAAAGTACATGCCATCGCCTCCCTTTTTTGTGAAGCCGCCATTAGTTGCAGCGCCTTTAACGAAACGCTGTTGTTCCCAAGTAGACCAAGCAGATTGGAACGCAGCCTGTTTGGTTTGCAAGTCGGAATCCGGATTGTTCCATTCTTCAATCCATGTTTGAGCCTGAAGAAGAGTTGCGCCCGAAATAATAAGCGCGGCTACGATAGCGATTCTTTTCATAAGAGTGTTAAGCGAGCGACAATATCGGCATTACAATCGGAGAATAAAAAAGGGCGGCCATTCGGCCGCCCTTAAAGAGGTGTTCAAGTTTTATTGTACAACAGCGCGTACGTGTGTTGATGAGTTTTCGCCAACGACGCGAATTTCGTAAATACCGGTACCGTAAATTCCAAGGTTTAATTCTTTCTGCATGGAAGGTCCGGAATCGCTCAGCTGCTCACGATAAACAATTTGACCAAGCGCATTGTGAACTTCGAGTACATACTTCGGATCTTTTAATTGACCTAAAGTCAACATCATCATACCGTTTGTTGGGTTCGGATAAACTGCGAGTTGAGTTGTTGCAGCAGCAGCTTCAACATCTGTAATTACAACAGGCGCAGATTGACCGGAAGCACATCCGTTAGCATCATATACCTCTACAGTGTATGAACCGGGAGTTAATGCAGTGGTGGATTGATTCACTTCACCAACAATTGGCACTCCGTTTAAGAACCACTGGTAAGAGGCGCCTGTAACGGTTGAAGTAAGAATGTTGCCATTCACAGTTACCGCAGGAGTTGCCGGGTTAGTGCCGACAGAAACAGTTATTGTTGTAGTTGAAGTACAGCCGTTGCTATCGGTTCCTGTTACGGTGTATGTTGTCGTTGTCACAGGGGTGTCCGTGATAGTTGCGGTTGTTTGACCGCCGGGCTGCCACACGTACGAAACAGTTCCGCTTGCAGTAAGTGTTGTTTGCTCGCCCGGACAAATTGTTATGTTTCCGGAAGCAGTTACAACCGGATCGTTGTTAACGTTCACCGTTACTGTTCCTAGGTTATCACAACCGTTCGCGTCAGTTCCAACAACCGTATAAGTTGTCGTTGTTGAAGGTTGCTCAACAACAGAAGATCCTGTTGCATTGCCCGGCTGCCATACATACGATGATGCTCCGGACGCAGTAAGTGTTACGGTTGAGCCCGCACAAATTGATGCAGAAGAAGCTGTAGCCGCAACGTTTGGTAGGGCATTCACAACAACAGTAATAGTAGCTGTATTTTGACATCCCTGCCCGTTTACACCTGTAACAGTGTATGTCGTTGTTGCAGATGGATTAACAGATATGGAAGCTCCTGTTAAGTTGCCCGGCATCCAATTGTACGTAGAAGCACCTGTTGCACTCAGTATTGTCGAATTGCCCACACAAATGCTGTTATTGGCAGCTGTGCTCGATACGTTTGGTGCAGGGTTAACGGTGATCGTACGTGTTGAGGTGTTGGTACATCCGTTGGCGCTTGTTCCTGTAACAGTATATGTTGTAGTAGTTGTAGGTGATACCGTTACTGACGAACCTGTTAAGTTGCCCGGCATCCAAGCGTATGTTGATGCACCGCTACCTGTTAGAGTTGTTGAATTGCCTGCACAAATCGTCGTATTTGTCGCTGTTGTGGTTACAGAAGGCGCAGGGTTTACAGTAATTACAAGCGTTTGCGTTCCTGTTCCGGATCCGTTTGTCGCTGTGTGTGTTACGGTATATGTTCCCGCAGTATTCCATACAACACCGGTAACGTTTTGTGTTGTAGCAGATGCCGGAGTTCCGCTTGGGAATGTCCATGACCAGCTTGTCGGACTGTTGGTGGAGTTGTCGGTGAAGTTAACCGGTGCTCCTGCACAAATCGTTGTTGTGCTGGCTGTAAATGCTGCGTTTGGCAATGCTGCAGCCTGTCCTGTTATGTTGATGTTGTCGACATACACGATATTGCCCCATGCTCCTCGGTTCACAAACTTCACAATGATACTGGACTGACCGGCGTAAGAGTTTAGATTGACACTTTCATTTCGCCACTGAGCCGAAGTTGGAACAAATGCGTTCGTATTATCTGCTGCAGTCGCAAGTGTCGAACCGCCTTTCAAATAAACCTGATTCCACGTTGCTCCGCAGTCTGTTGAGATCATAACTTGTAAGGTATCGCTGTACTGTGCGTTATATCGAGCGTATGCCACATCAAAAGTTAACGTACAGTTTGTTAACGTTGACCAGTTCATTCGCGGTGCCCACATTTCGTCTTTTGCTCCTGCCACATTTAAGTTATAGTTGTCGAAGCGCGCAGAGAAAGACGAGCTAAACCCGGTATTCGTGCGTTCCCAGAACATACCGTCGTTGTTAATGTTATTAGCAACCCAGTTAGTCGGCAAGAACGTTGTGCTCTCAAAACCTTCAACTAATGGAGGGTTTGTTGAGCCCAGGACAGTGATGTATCCTGTTTTCGTTTCGCTGTCAGAGCCGTTACCATTAGTTGCTGTTAATGAAACTTGATATGTTCCCGGGGTTGACCAAACAATGTTGGTTGGGTTTTGAGCTGTTGAAGTTGCAGGCGAGCCGCCGGTGAATGTCCACGACCAAGATGTTGGGTTGAATGATGACATATCAGTAAAGTTTACTCCCGAGCCTGCACAAACAATAGTTTGGTTCGCGGAGAAATCGGCAACGGGCGCCAGTGACCCCGGGTTGTAAATGTCCGCTTCCCACACGCCACGACCATAAGTCGCCGCGCGCACTTTTCCTGTTCCCTGATAAATTTCAATATCAAACACAGGAGCGTTGGTTAATCCTGTGAAGTAAGGCTGCCAAGACGTAAAAGTGTTATCGCGATAATAAACACCAACATCCATTCCGATATAAACAGCGCCCGTTGTTGAGCCCGGCATAACAGAGATACAGTTTGCAGGGATATTCGGAAGGCCGGTAGAAAAGTTAGACCATGTTGCGCCTCCGTCTGTGGAGCGATACACTTTGTTTCCGCTAGAATATCCGGAGAACGTAACATACACGGTATTCGGGTCATTTGGTGCAACAGCAACACGAGTAATGGCAGCATTGCCTACCGGAAGCGTTCCTGTAATAGTTGTCCATGATGTTCCCGCGTTAGTTGTTTTGAATAATCCTGTTGCGCGTGCAACATAGATAATTTGGTTGTTGGATGGAGCGATGCGGAAGTCAACAACTGTGCCGGAAGGAGATGCAGGAAGCGCAGTTAACTGCGTCCAGTTGGTACCTTGATTCGTTGAGCGGAACATATCCGTTCTGCCACAGTAAATAGTGTTTGTTGTGGCAGGGTCCTGATACCACGAAGTAACCCATGGCGCATTGCCTGTTAAGCCATTAGTAATGCCCGTCCAAGACGCGCCACCATTAGTAGAACGATTGAATGCGCCATTATAATATTCGGCGTACATCACGTTGTTGTTGGTGCGGTCGATGAAACAATCCATGCCATCTCCACCTAAAGTCTCATAGTAGTTGGCTCCATTGCGAATGTTAGTTCCGTTGTCTTGGTGACCGGTGATCCATAATGAAGCGTTAGACGCAGACAAACCAATGCGGTAAATCTGCGCGATGTCAAGATCTGCACTCTGATCGGTCCATGCGCCGCCGCTGTTGGTTGTGCGGAAAACACCGCCGTCATTTCCGGAATAATATGTTGTTCCGCTGCCCGGCAAGAAAATTAAATCGTGAATATCTGCGTGAACATATGGTGCGCCGCTTCCTGTCCAGTGACCGTTGATGGCCCAGCTTGTTCCGCCGTTAGTCGAGCGCCAAATGTTAACTCCGCCAACAATTACCACATCAGCATTTGTGGGAGAAACCGCGACAGCTAAATCGTACCAGCTTTGTCCTCCGGTATCGTTTCCGGTGCTCGACCAGCCTAACAAGTTTGGAGAGCTGGAGCGTTGGGTAAATGTTGTTCCGCTGTCGGTTGAACGATACGTTCCATAATAACCGCTATTTGCGGCAGAGCCGGCCAATACGTAAACATATGCAGGATTTGCAGGAGAAACTGCAATGGCCATGCGATTGGTTTGGGTGTTGGTTGGAAGCCCTGATGTGATTTGAGTCCACGTTGCGCCGTTGTTGGTTGATTTGAAGAATCGAGTCCCTGTTGCGTATACTGTATTTGGGTCGCCCGGCTTGAACTCCATGTCTTTAAATGAGTTGGTGTTTTGTGTTTGAGTCCATGTTGCACCACCATCTGTTGTGCGATAAATGCCGTTACTTGTTGCAGCAAGGAGAATTTGGTTGTTTGTCGGGTGCATCATCAATTTGCTGATTACGCGGCCCTGATTTACTGTCCAGTTTAAGCCGGTTGTGTTCCAAGTTGCGCCTCCATCCGTTGATTTCAATACACCAACACTGTAGGTGTCGCCAGCATCACCATCACCTGTCGCGATATACAATACTTGGGTGTTAGTATGATCAATTGCAATATCAGTAACACCAATTGACGCCAATGCGTCTGTGCTTGAAATCAAAGTCCAGTTAACACCGGCGTTTGTTGATCTCCACAATCCACCGGCAGGAGTGCCGGCATACATAATGTTTGCGTTAGTAGGGTCGAAACGAACGCAATTTACACGTCCTGCGCCACCGCCCGTTGGAAATCCATTAGGGCCAACAAACTGCCAAGGATTGCTCAACACAGCCGGAGCTTGCGCGGCAACACGATTAGTTTGAGAACCAATCGGGGCTCCATAGCGCTGCATGTATTGCGCCAACGCCTCATTGTTTTGATCAAGATATTCGTTGAAACGCTCGAATGAAGAAGAAGGCAGTGTCAAGTCTCCGGAAGGATATACACGCGGTTCTACGAAAGCTTCCCAACGTTTAAATTGTTTGTAGCCGCCTTTCATGTATGGCATTGGAGTTGGGTTCACCGGATCGTCTCCCGGCCACTTGTTGTTTAACAGCGTATTGTCCTGTTGTGCTTGATACAGCTGCTGTTCACGTTGTCCCCACTCTGCATAGAATGCCGATTGAACCGTGTAAAAGTTGGCGCTTGGGTTGGAGAGCGGATCTTGCCAGTTTTGTGCATTTGACGGCACTACAGCAGACATTACTGCAATCGCAGCAACTATCTTTCCGAAAACGGACATTGTATTCATGCTTGGTTGGTTTGCTTGGTGTGTTGGTTTATAGGGCGACCGCAAAAAGATTTTCCGCACGACCAATCTTAAATGTTAATAATTGCTCAATGTTGGTGTAGCAACTACATGTCGCCCCGAGTAACAATGCTACGAAATAAACGTTTGAAAATCAAGCGCACCGACCAATGGTTGGTTTTTTTCGACAAAACCGCAACAATGGCATTTTCGGCATTAGTAAAATGTTCATTAAAATACAATACTTGGGTGTTTAGATCATATTTTGAACTGTTAGCTTAGCAGGTCTCGTAATCCAATATTTATGGCAAAGGCAAAGGAGAAAAAAATCTTCGTATTAGACACGTCGGTTATCATATATGATCATGATGCTGTGAAGAATTTTAAAGAGCACGATGTGGTTGTTCCGATTACCGTGTTGGAAGAACTGGATAATTTTAAAAAAGGAAATGACACGAAAAATTTTGCAGCAAGAGAGTTCACGCGATATGTTGACAAAATAAGCGGAAGAAACACGCTTAAAGATTGGGTAAATATTAATGGCAGAGGTCACGGCATGTTCAAGATTGAGATGAATCAATCGGCAAGTGTTGATGCAGAAAAAGTTTTTGGCGAACGAAAGGCGGACCACAAAATATTGAATGCGGCTCTGCATCTGTCCGAACAATATCCGGGAAGAAAGGTGGTTCTTGTTACGAAAGACATTAATCTGCGCATCAAGGCCAAGTCATTAAACTTAATTGCAGAAGATTACGAAACGGGTAAAGTCAAGGATACGCAGGATCTGTACACAGGAAGCACTGTTCTTGACAAGACCCCCGTTACTGTGATTAATGAATTATATGAAAAGGAAACCGTTGAAGCGCCTGCTGCATTGAAGAAGCAAGGCCTTAATGCCAATCATTATTTCATATTGAAGAATGGTCAGAAGTCGGTGTTGACTTATTACAACGAGGAACAAAATTTGTTCGAGCGAGTAAAAAAGCAAAGTGCGTTTAATATCAATCCACGAAATGCGGAACAAACGTTTGCGTTGGATGCGATACTTCGTCCGGAAATAAAACTGATTACCATACAGGGCGTCGCGGGCACAGGAAAAACTTTACTATCGCTTGCAGGAGCACTAGAGCAGCGACGCGAGTATCATCAAATCTACCTAGCTCGCCCAATCGTTCCATTAAGTAATAAAGACATTGGTTATTTGCCGGGCGATATTAAGTCTAAGGTAAATCCTTACATGGAGCCGCTGTGGGATAACTTAAAATATATCAAGAGTCAATATTCAGAGAAGGACCGCGAGTTTAAGCAGATTAATGAGATGGTGGAAAACGAGAAGCTGGTGGTTTGTCCGTTGGCTTATATTCGCGGAAGAAGTTTGTCGAATGTTTTCTTCATCGTTGATGAAGCGCAGAATCTTACGCCGCATGAAGTAAAAACTATTATCAGTCGGGCGGGCGAGAACACCAAGATTGTTTTTACGGGAGATATTTACCAGATTGATACGCCTTATTTGGATACGCAGTCGAATGGTTTATCTTACATGATAGACCGATTAAAAGGAAAATCGCTTTACGCCCACATTACGCTGCATAAAGGCGAGCGGAGTGAGCTGGCGAATCTGGCTAATGAATATTTGTAAATAACATTGGTCTTATTTAAGCCCCGAACAACAAATGTCGGGGCTTTTTTACCCGCCCCAATAAAAATGTTTACACAATATATGTATATACAAATAAGCCTGTATCTTTGTACAAAACAACATCACTATGAAAACAAAATGGACCATTGATCATGCGCATTCCGAAGTGCAGTTTAAAGTAAAGCACCTTGTAATTTCAACTGTTACGGGGTCATTCGGAAATTTTAATGCAGAAGCAGAAACAGAAGGCGACGACTTTGACAATGCCAATGTTCAGTTTTCCGCAGATATAGATTCTATCCATACCGGAAACGAGCAGCGCGACGGGCATTTGAAGAGCCCGGACTTTTTTGATGCTGCGAATCATCCGAAACTTTCATTTGTTGCAACCTCAATGAAAAAAGCAGGAGGCAACAACTACAAGCTTGCCGGTAATTTGTCTCTTCGTGGAGTAACGAAGCCAGTTGAATTTAATGTGGAACACGGAGGAATCATGAAAGATCCTTACGGGAACACTAAATCGGGCTTTGAGTTGACAGGAACAATCAATCGTAAAGATTTCGGTTTGACTTGGAATGCAGCAACAGAAGCCGGTGGAGTTGTGGTAAGTGAAGATGTGAAGTTGATTGCTAACATTCAGTTTGCGAAGGCGCAGTAGTAAATCGCAATTGTGCAGATATAAAGCCATCCGGATATGGGTGGCTTTTTTAATGCGCGTCGAAAAAGTGATTGCCGGTTTGAATTTCGAGTATTGCCTTGTCAAGTACAGACACCGCCAAATCTCTAGACGCCATGGTTTCCGGAAGTCGTATTACTTCATTCAGCACATCGTGAATTTCCATGACTGAAGGAAACTCATGAGGAAGCATAAATAGTCTACATCCTTTATGATCTCCGTGCGGTTCAAATTGCATCAGCCACCATTTGCCTTCATGCTGGAAACTAAAAGCACACGGCATTGCAAAGTTGAAATCGTCAACCTTCGCTTTTTCAATAATTTCAAAAACCGCCAAATCGTCGGTGATCAAGTTCATGGGGTAAAGTTAATTATTCTCAATACTGAGAACAGTCACCGGGAAACCTGACGCCCGTCATGTAGACAACCGCGCAAGTGAAATAGTTTTGCCATTATGAATTTGCATAAAAAGTCGGGAGCTGAACTTCGTAAAGCTAACATCAGAGATGTGTTGAACGAGTTGGAGTTGTATATGCGGCCCCGTATAAAGGAGGCTGTGGAAGTTGCGCAAGAGCAATTGCACGTGGCCGAGATGATAACTCCCGACGATACTACGTTACAATCTGTATTGCAGATCGTGCGTGATTTGAAATCATCGTTGCATACTCATATTACCAAAGAAGATCGCTTGTTGTATCCGCTGATCCGCAATGCATCGAGCGGCACCGGGGGGGCGGAAATCAAAGCTTTTGTTCAGGAGATGATCAGCGAGCACTCCGCGTTAAAAGAATCGCTCGCTCAATTACGTCGCGCCACAGCAGATTACAATTCTTTGCCGAAAGCAAGTCCCTCACAAAAGTTGGCGTTCGCCCAATTGAATGTGTTGGAGCAAGATCTGAACATGATGTTTTATGTAGAAGAAGAATACCTGTTTCCTAAAATAACTTATACCAAATAGCCTATGAAACCTATTGTATTTGCAACCGATTATTCTGATGCCGCACAACGCGTGATGCATTATGCTGCTGAGTTGGCGAAGGCTGCCGGCGCTGACCTGTTTTTGTTTCACGTATGGAGTATGCCGGTTATGGTGGCAGAAGGTGCTATTGTTCCCGTTGATATGGATGAGTTGGAACTAGCAGAGGATAAGAAAATCTCTACACTTGCAGCGACTGTTGCTGCGGAATATGGGATCCCGGTTTCAGGTACTGCTTCTCCCGGTTTTGCGGTGGACGAAATGATGAATTACGTTCGTCGTTCGGAAGCGGGTTTGGTGGTCATGGCCATGAAAAAATTAGGCCCTGTTGATCGCTTGTTCGGAAGTGTTGCCACATCATTTATGCGCAAATCAATGGTTCCGGTATTAATTGTTCCTGACGGAGCAGCATTTAAAAAACCGCAGATCGTATTACTGACAACCGATTTACAAACCAAGAACGACTGGCATGAATTGGATGTACTGAAAGAAATTGTGAATTATTTTCATTGTGGATTACATGTTTTAAACACACACAATTCCAACGAGGTGGCTAACGCCGATGACGCAAAGGCCGGTTTGCGCCTGGAGCAGCGTTTGCAACAAATACCGCACGTATGGCACCTGCCCGAGTCCGATGATATCATAAGCGCGGTTACTAAATTGGTGGATGAGGTTGACGCAGATTGGGTAGCTGCGGTTCCGCATAAGTTAGGTTTCTGGCAAGGATTGGTACACAGAAGTGTATCAAAAGATATTGTTGTTAAAGTTGACAAACCGGTGCTCATTTTGCCGGAACGACACACGCATCTTGTCGACTGAAAAAGATCTCCTTGCGCCTTGACGCCAATCATTTGTTACGCCGCAACTTTAAAGGAAATTAGCTATACAAATTAAATCACACTTAACCATGAAAACGCCCATTCAAAACAAATCAACACTTACATCCAACATGTGGGATGATGTATTTGATGTTACCCGTCTTTTTTCTTCTCCTTGGATGCGTGAAATGCGCGACTTTGGAGGAATGCCCGCAGTAAATATTCAAGAGAATGAGCTAGAATATTTGATTGAATGTGAAGTGCCGGGCTTCAGTAAAAAGGATATTCAAATTACCGTGGAGAATGATGTAATGACCATTGCTGCCAAGGTAGAAAAGAACGAAGAAGAGCAGAAGAAAAATTATACACGAAGAGAATTTACTTCTAAGTCTTTCTCCAGATCCTTTCAGCTGCCTGCAAATGCTGTGAAAAAAGATGACATCGCAGCTCAGTATGAAAACGGAATCTTGAAATTGCAGGTGCCGAAAGTTGCGCAAAACCAGGGTAGTGTTTCCCGAACCGTGGAAGTCAAATAAACAACTTCGAGTAACCGGGGTGGGTTGGCAGAACGAGACTGCCGGCGAGCGGGTGAGTTATTCGAAACATTAAATAGTCCGGCATCACACCCCACCGGACTTTTGTTATTATCTTAACAAAACAGTACATGAAACTTACAATTAACGACACCACAACTATTGGCCAAGCACAAGAAGCGTTTCGTGCGGCCTTCCCTTTTCTGAAGCTTGAATTTTTTCATGGAGAGGTTAGCGCCGCTAAGAGAATCGCTTCTGGCGATGCATTGTTAAGCAGCGTAGCTTCAAAATTTAATGCGGGAGAAATGATCATTCATTCCAACGAAAAAGTTTCAACCGTGGAGCGCATTATGCAAGAGCAGTTTGGTTTAAATGCACAGGTGTTGCGTAAATCAGGCAAAGTTTGGTTGGTAACAACAACAACAGATGATTTAAGTTTGTCGGAGCAAAATAAAATAGCACAGGAAATGAACACTAAGGTTCCTGCTGCAGAACCGGAAGATATTCACGAACAAGAATAGTATTATGGAATGGATCGTATCGCATAAAGAAGAGTTGGCGCAGTTTATTATAAGGGCTGTGTTGGGCGTCTTGTTTCTTTTTCAGGGATACGATAAACTTTTTGGTGTCGGAGTAGTTGCAACTACGGATGCAATTGCCGACGCCATGAAGAGCAAGATTCCAAAAACATTTGTGCGTTTTTCCGTTACCGTTTCCAGCATTATTGAGTTGGTAGGTGGTTTATTGTTGCTGCTAGGATTATGTACGTATCCGGTTGTAGTAATTCTTGGAATTCATATTGTGCTCGTTTCTGCAGCCATGAGTTTTCGCGAAGCGCTTTGGGATATGCGCTTCGTTCTACCTCGTCTGATGTTGATTATTGCCTTGTTACTTCTTCCTGCCGAGTGGAATGTATTCAGTTTGGATCACATGTTCTGAATATCATGTCATTACCCGTCAAGCCAACCAATGAAGTAGGGCTAGCATGTTATCTCTGCGGAGGCTCGGGGAATCAAAAGTCTTTTGTTTATTCGGATGAACATTTGTAGTGTTGTGGCGAATGTAATGCGGTTTGTGAATTGTCGAAGCAGATGCCGATGTTGATTTGAAAAACAATAAAATACGTGAGGCTGTTTAACGGCTCGGGGATTTGTCAAAAGAAGGCGCAGTAGAGCCTCACAACAACAATGGTAAAGGGACTAAGAAAGGACAGTTGTTTTTACGCAACGCGGGCGCTTGCTTCGATGCTTGTCTGCCCCGCGCAAAACTTGATGCACAGGCGCTTGGCGCTGCCGCCGTAGTGTAAAGATTTTCAGAATCAATTCCTACAATCGTGCTTATCTTTGATAATAAACCGCCTAACCGGATTTCATGAATAAGGAAAAAAGTTTGTTGGATGCCTTGTTTGAGCATGCTACCGAAGGCATTATCATTTGTAATGAACGCGGTACCATCACCATGATCAATCCGGCAGGGACTACAACATTCGGATATGATCAGGATGAACTATTAGGACAATCAATAGATGTTTTATTGCCGAAACGCGTGCGTGACGGTCATCATAAATTACGCGAGAGTTATAACGAAAATCCGGCTCCACGAAAAATGGGAGAAGGTCGCGACTTATTCGGCTCACGAAAAGATGGTTCCGAAATAATGGTTGCTGTCAGCCTTAGTCCATTCGAAACTGTTCAAGGAAAATTTGTGATGGCGTTTGTTGTTGATATTACTTCACGCAAAAGAAACGAATCGGACTTGCTTATTGCACACGAACAGTTGAGACAATCGGCGGATGCCATACAGCAGCTTAATCGTGAACTCGAAGACAAAGTGCAGGCGCGCACGGAAGAGCTTGCCGATGCCATCCAGCAGTTAGCAGAATCGAAAAGGGAAGTAATGCTGGCGTTGGAAAAGGAGCGTGAACTGAACGAACTAAAATCACGTTTTGTTACAATGGCATCCCATGAGTTCCGGACTCCTTTGGGAACAATATTATCTTCCGCATCGCTAATTGGCAAATACGAAACCAACGAGCATCAAACCAAGCGGGAAAAACACATTGATCGTATAAAAGCCGCGGTTTCCAATTTGACAGAAATATTGAACGACTTTCTCTCGCTCGAAAAACTCGAGGAAGGCGTTGTTCGTTGTCAAATGGTTCGGATCAATGGCAAGCAGTTGTTATCAGAAACCATTGATGACCTGAAGGGTATTTCCAGAAACGGCCAAACTATAGAGTTAGTCTACGAAGGCAACGAAGAAATATTTGCAGATCCTCAGCTAATGAAAAACATTATAATTAATCTGGTTTCCAATGCAATAAAATATTCAAAAGACGATGGACAGATTACCGTGTCGTCTGCTGTAACGTCCGAACGTTTCGAATTAAATATTACCGATAGAGGAATTGGTATTCCTTTGGAAGATCAAAAAAACATATTTGATCGATTCTTCCGCGCCACCAATGCAGGAAATATACAAGGCACCGGCCTCGGATTGAACATCGTTAAGAAGTATGTAGAGCTGATGGACGGGTCAATTTCGTTTGTCAGCAGCGAAGAAGGAACAACATTCACAGTGAGTTTACCCCAAAACCAATAAGATGAAAAAAATTATACTTATCGAAGACAACGCTGAAATGCGCGAAAACACCGCAGAGATCTTAGAGTTGTCCAATTACAAAGTGTTCTCAGCTCCTAACGGAAAAGAAGGCGTGAAACTTGTACAAAAGGAGAAACCGGATCTAATTATTTGTGATATTATGATGCCCGAACTGGATGGTTACGGTGTATTACATATGTTGTCAAAGAATCCGGACACAGCGGTTATCCCATTTATCTTCTTAACGGCAAAAGCAGAAAAAGCAGATTATCGCAAAGGCATGTCAATGGGTGCAGATGATTATCTGACGAAGCCATTTGATGATATGGAATTGCTCAGCGCTGTAGAGGTGCGATTGAAAAAGAGTGAAGCGCTGCAGTCAAAAATTTCACGAAGTGTTGAAGGGATTGACGCATTTCTGGATCAAGCGCAATCATTGGATAGCCTGGTAAAGTTAACAGACAACAGAAAGCTGCGCACATTCCGAAAGAAGGATATCATTTATCAGGAAGAGTCCCATCCAACCGGATTATTTTTCCTGAATAAAGGAAAGGTGAAGACCAGCAAGATGAATGACGACGGTAAGGAGTTTATTACATTGCTGGTTAATGAAGGAGAATTTTTTGGTTATGGCGCGCTGTTGGAAAATGAAAAATATGCCGACTCTGCCGCTGCTTTGGAAGACTGCGAAGTGTACGTAATTCCTAAAGAAGATTTCTTTTCCTTGCTATATGGAAGTCGTGAAATTGCAGCAGCATTCATTAAGTTGTTATCGGATGACATTAAGGAAAAAGAAGAGCGCCTTCTTCGCTTAGCATATAATTCTGTTCGTAAACGTGTTTCTCAAGCCTTAATTCAACTCAAGGAGAAGTATGATGACGGCACTAGAAATCCGTTCAGCATGGCCATAAGTAGAGATGATTTAGCCAACCTTGCGGGAACGGCGCCCGAAACCGTTATCCGTACGTTAAGCGATTTTAAAGAGGAGCAGTTGGTTGAGGTAAAAGGAAGTACGATAACGTGGATTAATCCGGAGAAGTTGGCAAAAATGAAAAACTAAGCGCGGTTACGATTTTTGTTGCGAGTCCTATTCGTATGTGTTGTTCTGCCACCGGAACTTTTATGGACTTTCTGTTTGCAGATAATACGAGCGTTCAATTGTGGGACATATCCTTCGATTATCGACAAAACTTTTGTATCTTTTGATTTTGATCATAAATGCAACACCTCGGACATTTATCGCGCCCGTGTGACAGGTGGAAATAATTTGTACGTAATGAAAATATTACTGCAGCGTTAATCTATTGCACATGAAGACGGCATCACTACGATGATGCCGTTTTTGTGTCCCGCTATTTTGGATACCTTTGCCACATGAAAAAACTTTACGTATCAATTATTGCTGTTGTGGCAGCAACAGCAATTCATGCTCAATGCAGCGATTTGTTCTTTTCAGAGTATCTGGAAGGATCATCTAATAACAAGGCAATAGAAATTTATAACCCTACAGTTAACGCTGTAAACCTCAGTAACTATAGAATTTATAGATACAATAATGGCTCCCCAACACCAACCGACTCTTTGTCACCGCAAGGCACATTAGCTCCGGGAGCAGTTTACGTAGCGGGAAACCCTAGTGCGATTGCGGCTATTCTAAATGTTAGCGACACGTTGCACACGATCACTTTCTTTAATGGAGATGATGCTATGACATTAAAGAATATAGCAACCAACACGGTGTTGGACATCATTGGAATTATTGGTGTAGATCCCGGTACGAACTGGCCCGTAGGAACCGGAGCTACTAGTGAATTTACATTAGTTCGCAACGTTGCTGTTCAGCAAGGTAACACCAACTGGGCGCAGTCGGCGACTGAATATGATGTGCATCCGCAAAACACCACTACGTTTTTAGGTGGTCATTCCATGGCGCCTTGTTGCTTCACACCATCCGGAACCGTAAGCGGGGTTACGAATGTGGATTGCTTTGGTAATGCAACCGGTAATGCAACGGTTATTGCAACGGGAGGTAATTCGTTTACCTATTCTTGGGCGCCATCAGGTGGAACAAATGCTACCGCAACTAATCTTACTGCGGGCATATACACCATCACCATTACCAATGATTGCAATGCGGTAACCAGTGTGTCTGTTACGATTACAGAACCGTCACAATTGCAAACTATTGCTGTGGCTACAAATGATGTATCATGCCATGGCGGCAATGATGGATCGGCAGTTGCAACAGCATTCGGTGGAACAATGCCGTTTACATATTTGTGGACGCCAACAGGAGGCTCAGCAACCACGGCTAGTGGCTTAGCGGCAGGAACGTACACGTTTACTGTTACTGACGCGAACGGTTGTGTTGTTTCGGATACTACGGTAATCAATCAACCGGCACCGTTAAACGTAACATTGTCGCTTTCAATTCCGGATACCGTTTGTAATACTACCTCTTTATTTACAATAGGCGGCGAAAGTCCTGCAGGCGGTGTGTGGAGCGGAAGTGGAGTAAGCGGGAATCAATTCGACCCTACGCAACAATCGGGGAATGTAATTATTACGTACACATACACTAATGCCAACAATTGTTCCGCTTCCGCTGTCGACAGTGTTTGGGTGGAGAATTGCACAGGCATTAGTGATGCAGTTGAATTGTATTGCAGTATTTATCCGAATCCCGCACAGGATGTTATTACGATCACATGGAACAGTGCAACTCCTGCATTAGTTACGATCTCTGATATTTCCGGACGTGTCGTGTTAACAGAACAACTTTCGCGCAGTGGTGCACAAATGAATGTGAGCACGTTTCCTGCAGGTACATACGTCGTGCGAGCAACAATAAATCAGGTGGATGTGGTCATGCAATTGGTGAAGTAGCAACTCGTAAATTATTTAATTAAAAAGGCGACACTACACTAGTGTCGCCTTTTCTTTGCTCTTAATTACGATTATCCAATCTTCACACCAATCACCAACACATCATCTACTTGTTCCAGATCGCCTTTCCATTTTTCGAAAGTATCATATAAAGCTTGTTGTTGTTGACGGAAAGGTTTGTTATGATTGTCGAGCAACATGGATTCAAATTGTTTGTATCTGAACTTCTTCCCTTTTGGTCCGCCAAATTGGTCAGGATAACCATCGGTGAACGTGTAAATACAATCACCTTTCTCCAATTGCACATGATGAAGCGAAAATGGAACGGGATGATGAAAAAAGCCGCACGGTTGTTTGTCGGCTTTCATTTCCAACAACTCATTATTTCTAACGATATAAAATGAATTGTTTGCAGCGGCGTAATGCAGGATATTGTTTGTTGTGTCAATACAACATAAATTAATATCCATGCCATCTTTGTTCTCGTCGGTACGCGCACCTTGTTTGAGCGTATTGACAATTTTATCGCGCAACATATCCAACACTTCCGCAGGATTCTCGGAGCTTTTACTGTCAATGATTTCTTCCAGAAACGATAAGCCGAGAATGGTCATAAATCCACCGGGAACACCGTGTCCCGTGCAGTCGCCGGTAGCGTAATATATTTTATCATACTTACGATGAATCCAATAGAAGTCACCACTCACGATATCTTTCGGTTTGAAAAAAACGAAACTGTCCGTGAAGTATTGATTAAAATCTTCTTCTGTTGGAATTAACGCCCGCTGAATTCGTTTAGCGTAGTTGATGCTGTCCGTAATTTCTTTTTTCTGTTCAACAACTGTATTGCGTTCTGCTTCTATTACTTCTTTGGATTTTTCGAGTTCTAATCGACTACGAATTTCATTACGCGTTAATCGATAGCGTGTCCGAATTAGAAATGCGCTGAACAACGCGACGGTGAATACCAGTAACCCTCCGCTGATGACGAATTGATCAACGGTAAGGGAACTGTTCGCTGCATAAAAGGCGACGTTGCTGATAACTGTAATCGCCAGAAGAATTAGCGAGTACCGAAACTCCCAATACACCAACATGCCCACGCCGATAAACAACACCATGTAGGCGAAAGCATGTTTTTGCAAATGCTCGAGATCCATCACGCTCCACATGTATGCGTTTTGTACGGAGATGCCAATCACCAACACGAACAAGGTCATGTAGATATTTAAACCGTGCCATTTTTTAGTAAGCAAAATACTTGCGGTAACTCCGGAAACAGCCGCGCGGAACAGCAGGAAAGGAATCCAGTATCCCGGCATGATAAAATAATCGCTGGCGAACCACACCAAATTGAGAGCAACACCAATCCAACACGTTATTATTTGAAAACGTTCGGTAGTGCGGTAGAATTCTTGTTCTACAACTTCGGTGGGAATTGTTTCCGCTTTCATCTGTGCAGCTAATTATGGAGTTTTATATATTAACCTAAATTTTCCAAGAAAATTAGGTGTTAAACAGAGGTTGGATTGCCGGAACTTTCTTTTTCTCGCCAAATCATCAAACAAGACAAAATCATATCATTGTGTAAATTAAATAAAAACCAGTTATGTCAGCAGAAAGTAGATTTTACAATTCGGGCCGCAGCGTCCTGGTGTTATGCTTCTTTTTCTTTTTTGTTGTACTACCGGGCACATCCCAAACCATCCCGTTACAGCGGCTATCCAATTGGTCAGCGGTCGGCATTCGGGTAACGCCGCCGGTCCCCCAAAATTATATTGACTTTAGTTTAAGCGGCGGGGTTGGCGATGGCGTAACGCCTAATAATTCAGCTCTTCAAAGTGTTTTGAGTTCGCTTGCTCAGCCTGCCGTAATATTTTTCCCGCCGGGAAATTATTTATTTACACAGCCTATCGATATGCCGGATGGTGTGATTTTTCGAGGAGCCGGATCAGACCAAACAACCTTAACATTTAATCTAAACGGAGCCGGATCCAACTTGATTACAATTCAGGGCAACACTACCGGAGTAACATCCGGAGTAAATTCTCCGATCAACAAATTTGACACCTTGGTTACCGTTGCGAATTCTACAGCTTTCAGCGCGGGAGATTACGTGTATCTTAATGATGTTGATACTGCGGTTGTTTTTTCTGCCTGGGCTTACGGGTCGTCCGGTCAAGTCAATCAGATTACATCCGTTTCAGGAAATACGCTGATACTGCGGGATGAGTGCCGCAGGAGCTACTCGCTTGCAAACAGCCCACTTATTAGGAAAATCGCACCGGCTTCGTTTTGTGGTATAGAGTGTTTGAAAATAAACCGGCTGGACGCGACAACAACTCAAACGTCGGCCGTTGCCATTAGGTATGCAAGGGATTGTTGGGTAAGAGGGGTGGAAAGCAACAACTGTAATTTTGCGCACGTGGAAATTTCTTGGAGCACTGATATTGATATTTCCGGAAATTATTTTCATCACGCATTTGCCTACGGAGGAGGTGGACAGGCATATGGCGTTGTATTACAATATGCGACCGGCCAATGCTTGGTGACGAACAATTGTTTTAATAATCTCCGACATTCGATTCTGTTTCAAGCGGGCGCAAATGGGAATGTGGTCTCCTATAATTATTCCGTAAATCCATATTGGACATCTTTCCCAAACAATAGTGCAGGAGACGTCGTGCTACACGGAAATTATCCGTACTGCAATTTAATAGAAGGGAATATTGCACAAAATATTGTGATTGATGCCTCGCACGGCATTAATGGTTCGCACAACTTGTTTTTTCGAAATCGAGCAGAGTTATATGGGATAATCATGTCCGCAAATCCCGCTAGTGACAGTATGTTGTTTGTAGGTAATGAAGTAACCAATACCTCCGTTTTAATGGGAAACTACAGTTTAAATGGAGTCGGTCATTTCGGGCATGGAAATATGGTTCGCGGGAATTTAACACCTGCAAATACCGGAATACTGCCGGAAGAGTCTTATTATCTCAATGTTCCATACACCTGGTTGGGCGGTTGGCCGAGAATTGGAGTGGCATACCCTTACAATACCGGAACGATACCCGCAAAAACTCGTTTTTCAAATCAACTGTACACCGATTGTAGCGCCGTAATAACTCAAGCCCACAGTGCTTCACCATCTTCTGTGGTGATGTTTCCCACGATCGTTGACGCTCAAATTACGATCACCGGTCCCGGTCCAAGTTATAGAGCATGCTTCTTTAGTACCTCCGGGAAGATGGTTATGGAGTCAATATCTGCTTCTGGAGAACAGATCAACTTGAGCCACCTCTCCGCCGGGCTGTATTTTGTAATAATTGTCGATGGAGCCGAGAAAAAAACGTTCCGGATAGTAAAATTATAATACGCGTTCGTTACCGAGGTATATTAGTATGCTCGGGTTGTTTTTACCGGTGCGTTAGCAGGAGGGTGAATTAATCAATTTACCCAACTCTTCTTTAGGTTTTTGGGTTGAATAAAGCCCAGCCTTTTGCTGGAAATAATATTAGAAATTACTTCGTGATATTGTCTCCAATTCGAATTCGCAGGTTTGTCAGAAGCAAACACGCTTGGATCGCATACTGATTGTAGATCTTCCGCTAATACTAATCTGTCGCTATCAGACAGGCGAGCTAAAGCTTCCGCAGAGTATATCAAAAAACGAATCACTAATCCGGCAAGGATAACCGGGAAAGGATATGGAGAAAGTACGCCAATTAATGATTGTCGTTGCGAGGGCGAGGTAAAGTCAAGTTGCTCAGAGCAGGAACACCAGCTCAATCGAAGAACGGAATTTAAAATAATCACATTTTGAGGAATTCTGCAGGTGCTTGGAATAATTAAAATTATTCTCGGCAGATAGCTAAGTTTCCATATACCAACGTAATAAATCTTCAAAATAATAAGAGCCCCTGTGCCGATGGCGCAGGGGCTCTTATTATAAACTATGTAGCTTGTCGGTTAGTACCGAAAGCTATTGTGGATAAAGGACAAAATTAATTGAGCTGCCCCGTAATTTCGGAAATATCGAACTTCCCGTTGATGGGCTGAATTTCCACTTTTCCGTATAATAAATCAGTGTAGATGGGATCTGTTTCCAATTGCCAGAAGATCTTTACATGAGCAGGGTTAACTTTCTTGTTGCAGAGAAAATCCCTTAGCTCCTGAACAGTGAATACTCCGTTGTGAGCTTTCTCAAATTGCAGGATCCCTCCTGGGTACTCCAATTCAATTTCCCGGAGCTTGGAATTCAAATAGTGATACTGCGGGTGTCATTTAAGCACCCTCCTGCTTTTGGAATCCCATTGATTGACAAGCAGAGAGAATCCTGTTTTAATATCTCTGATCATTCTCTGATGTGATAACCTGAAGACTAATGGGTAAGTCTCATCATTTTTTGCTCTGCGCTTGTCTATTACAAGCTTTAGGTTTACCATAGCTACATTGCTTTGTAGCTCTCACCTGAAACATTTGCGTGCAATTTGCGTGCAAATACCCCCTCAACACTATCATTTTCTCAGAGTAGGAAAAACAAAAAACCCCACCAATACAGTGTATTAGTGGGATTTTCTTTGCTCCCCCTCCTGGGCTCGAACCAGGGACCCCATGATTAACAGTCATGTGCTCTAACCACATAGAATACTGATAATCAAAGGTGTGAAAAGAAGTTGCTTCGGATTTGCGTGCCATTTGCAGGTGAAAGCCTGATTTATAATTAGTGATTTTTCTCTTCAGCAACATTAGTAAAACATGTTGAGATTCC
This sequence comes from Bacteroidia bacterium, assembly GCA_044344795.1. Lineage (GTDB taxonomy): Bacteria > Bacteroidota > Bacteroidia > Palsa-965 > Palsa-965. The sequence goes on from JBIJCF010000027.1 coordinate 45,770, forward strand.
CCAGCACAATCATGGGGTGTTAAAAAAATTCCTCTTTACTAGCTTGTGAGAGTATACCACACTCTACCTCCCCGCCTAACCTCTAACTCTAAATTCTTATTAGAGATATCTATTACCCTGATACTATATAGCTAGGTAATGGAGAATAGGTGTGTGCAATAAAGTCAGGAGTCAATCCCACAATGCCCCCCACCAATGTCCTTTCCCACAACACCCCCCTTCATACCATTTCTCTCTACTTGAGAATAACGGTTAACCCAAATAATTCTTCCCACCAACTAATGTTGACCGATAACAAAAACATAAAACTAATAGCTATGAAAAAAACTGATGTACTAAATGAAATCTCAATCAACTATGCAAAGACCACTGTGTCCAATGATCCTGTAGCCAGCAGCAATGATGCAGCACAAGTTGCTCGGAAAATCTATGAGCATACACAAAGCAACATAGAACTCAAGGAGTACTTCTTTGTAATGTACCTCAACAGAAGAAATCAGATACTGGGGTACTACAAACTTTCTGAAGGAGGGATGTGCTCTACAGTTGCCGACCAGAGAATAGCTTTTGCAACTGGTTTAAAATGTCTTGCTACAAGTGTCATCCTTGTACACAATCATCCTTCAGGTTCCCTCAAGCCCTCTGATCCCGATATCAGGCTTACCAGGAATTTTAAGAGCGGAGGAGATCTGCTGGATATCTCTGTGCTTGATCACCT
>JBIJCF010000031.1:0-42143 GCA_044344795.1 Bacteroidia bacterium
CAACGCATGTAACGGTCAATAGTTGCAAAGCGTTTCCACATAGGTAAGAACCCACATTGTTCAAATTGCACACTGTAGTATGATTGATGCAATGGTTCTGCAGTGAAAAAATCATTCATCGAACCTTGACGTAAACCAAATGTAGATCCGGAAATGGGGTGAATCGGACCAATTAATTCATTGCAACCCTGTTGTTTGGCGTACTCCTGTGCTTTGTGCAACAGTGAAGCTGCTATTCGATATTCAGAGTGCGCTTCATAATTGCCGATGTACATGGTTCCGGACGAAGTTGAATTATACACCACGACACGTCCAACTATTTTGTTATTATTTAAAACAGCTATTCCTGTTTTTACTGCAGCAGTATGAATGAAGTCGTTAATGTGATGAACCGATCGTGCAATAGCAGGATATAACTCATCGGGAAAGTCAATAAGTTGCTTCCATTCCGGTTCATCCGGTGTAGTGAGTTGTACCTGAAGGTTACTCAAGGCAATTCGGATTTTTCGTGAGTGTCAATTAATGCAAAATTTAAAGTCGTATCTCCGCTTTCACTCCTCGTAAACATTGGAACAAACTTAGCTCCTTCCATAATTTCGTCTGCGCGATAAGAGGTGCGTTGATATATTGTTTGTGAGAATGTATCGTCGAAAGCCTTGATTACAACTATAATTTCCATTTCGCGATCGAATAATTCCTTGACTGTTGCATTGAACAACGGACTGTCCTGATCCATAGGATGAACTATGGTCCAGCTTAACGGGAACAATGCAATGCGTCTGCGTTCCAATGTTAACGGATGATACTCGCGTTGACCGCTCACTGTATTGTTTATTGTAAGTGTAACCTCTACTTCTACTTCAATTAGCTGGCTGTGTCGTTGATTAACAAGGCGAAACATCAGTGCGCGTCCTCCGCGATAAGGAGTAATCAATGCATTTGAACTGAATAAGATTTTTGCGTTCGGCCTGGAGAAGCGTCCATATAACAAACCTGTTGCTAATGCGAATCCGATCAATCCTAACATGGATTCAATCGCAGCAACAAGACTTGTCCAGAAACCAACAGGAGCAATTCTGCCATAACCTAAAGTGGTTAATGTTTGTGAAGAGAAAAAATAAGCTTCGGCAAACTTTCTCCATTCAGCAAGATGAGGTTCAATTCCGGAAAGATGTTCTACACCTAACCAAAAATAAACCGTAGCAAAAATCGTATTCGCGATGATGTAACTAATGAGCACCACACCAATGAAACGAGTCCATTTCATGGTGATCAGATCATGATACCATTCGTATGAACGCAAACGGGGCTCGCCGAGTCGCTTGATATTATAAGATCCGTCACGATTCATATTTCGGCCGGATCCTGTTCGGTTTCCGAATCCTAAATCATCGCGACGATCATTACTTGACTGTTGCCCGCTCATTGGTACGGTTTAGCTTTTGTTTTAAAAATGTTCCGGTAACGGATTTTTTGTTTTTAACGATCTCTTCCGGAGTTCCTGATGCAATTACTTCTCCGCCGCCATCACCACCTTCCGGGCCTAAATCAATAATGTAATCCGCACATTTAATAACATCCGGATTATGTTCAATGATGATCAATGAATGACCGTTATCCATAAGCGCATAAAACGAATCCAGTAATTTACGAATATCGTGGAAATGCAATCCTGTTGTAGGCTCGTCGAATATAAAGAGGGTAGGAGGTTGATGATTTCCCAATGCCAGAAACGACGCCAACTTTACACGTTGCGCCTCACCACCGGATAATGTGCTGGAAGACTGTCCCAGATGAACATATCCTAAACCTGTATCCTGCAAAGGCTTTAGTTTATTCACAATACGTTTACCACTTGCCAAATCTTCCCCAAAAAATGTAATGGCATCATCAACTGTCAATTCCAAAATATCTGCGATGTTCTTGTCGCGAAATACAACTTCTAAAACTTCTTCCTTGAATCGTTTACCCTTGCATGTCTCGCACGTTAAATGCACGTCAGCCATAAATTGCATTTCAACCACCACTTCACCTTCACCGCTGCACACTTCACAGCGACCACCATCTACGTTAAATGAAAAGTGAGACGGTTTATATCCACGCATTTTCGCTAAAGGTTGATCCGCAAAAAGATTTCGGATTTCATCGTACGCTTTTACATACGTAACCGGGTTGGAACGTGAACTTTTACCGATTGGATTCTGATCCACGAATTCCACCATTTTGATGTGTTCGTAATCGCCCTTTAATCCTGCAAATTTCCCCGTTTCCGATCCATAACCACCCAGATGCTTTTGCATGGCCGGATACAGAATTTTCTTTACAAGAGTTGATTTTCCTGAACCGCTGACACCGGTAACTACCGTCATCATATCTATTGGAAATTTAACCGAAACATTTTTCAAATTATGTTCTGCTGCACCAAGCACTTCAATGTAGTGCTTCGATTTCTTCCGTTTCGCAGGAATAGGAATTGCAAGTTGTCCGGTTAAATATTTTGCAGTTAAGCTGTCTGCATGCAACAGTGCTTCATGGTTTCCCGTGAACACCACTTCTCCGCCTAAACTACCGGCTTGCGGACCCATGTCCACAATCGTATCACACGAACGCATAATTTCTTCGTCGTGTTCTACTACAATTACCGTGTTGCCGATATCGCGTAATCCTTTCAACACTCGAATTAAACGTTCGGTGTCTTTCGGATGCAACCCAATGCTCGGTTCATCCAGAATATAAAGTGATCCAACCAAAGAGCTTCCTAACGACGTTGCCAAATTTATACGTTGCGACTCACCACCCGAAAGTGTAGAGGACAAACGGTTCAATGTGAGATATCCCAAACCGACATCCTCAAGAAATTGCAAACGATTGACGATTTCAGTCAACAAGCGTTTTGCAACAGTTGCTTCGTGTTTATCAAGTTTAATTTTTTTGAACACCGGCAACGCATCTTTCACTTGCATCAAGACAACATCGCTAATCGTAAGATCCCCAATCTTAACGTAGTTGGCATCTTTACGTAAGCGTGTTCCTCTGCAATCCGGACAAGTCGTGCGTCCACGATAACGTGAAAGCATAACTCGGTATTGGATTTTGTATGTTTGTTCCTCTAGGTGTTTGAAAAAATCATTCAGCCCGTTGAAGTATTTGTTGCCTGTCCACAACAACTGATACTGATCTTCAGATAATTCTTCGATGGGTTTATGCACCGGAAAATCGAATTTATACGCCTGCATTACTAAACGATTTTTCCACTCGCTCATCACTTCACCTTTCCAACAGGCAATTGCATCCTCGTAAACAGAAAGTTGTTTATTCGGTATCACTAAATCAGGGCTAATGCCAATTACGCTTCCAAATCCTTCACAGGTCTTACAAGCACCCACAGGATTATTGAAGCTAAAAAAATGAACGGATGGTTCTTCGAACGTTAATCCGTCCGCTTCAAAACGATTGGAAAAATGCAACACCTGAGGCGATTTACTTTTTGCTTTAACGCTTCCGGTAACAATGATTTCACACGTTCCTAATCCTTCGAAATACGCAGTCTGAATGGAATCAGCAAGGCGGTTTCGTGTATCGTCACTCTCACTATCAAGCAAAATGCGATCAACAACTAAGGCGATTGGCTCTTTAGCAGATAATGAGGAGGCGTTAATTTCATTCAAACGCAGTACTTCATCTTTATACTGAATACGACTAAAGCCTTGTTTCAACAGCAGAGCTAATGTTTCTTTCAGTGGTTTTCCTTTATTAACGATAAGAGGTGAGTTAATTTGCAGTTGCGTACCGCTAGGAAAATTGATGAGTTGTTCCACCACATCGGAAACGCTATGACGCTGCACTAAATTTCCGGAAACAGGCGAATACGTTTTACCGATACGAGCAAATAGTAATTTCAGGTAATCATAAATTTCTGTGGACGTGCCAACTGTCGAACGAGGATTTCGCGTGTTGACTTTTTGTTCAATAGCAACTGCCGGCGAAATTCCTTTGATGTATTCTACGGCGGGCTTTTCAATTTTCCCTAAGAACTGACGAGCGTAGGCAGAAAGACTTTCTACGTACCGACGCTGACCTTCTGCGAACAACGTATCAAATGCCAGACTTGATTTTCCCGACCCGGACAAACCGGTCATTACCACAAATTTGTTTCGCGGTATTGCTAAATCCACATTCTTTAAATTGTGCATTCGTGCACCTTTAATAATGATGAATTTTTTTGGATCCAGTTGTTCTATACTTTCGGCCACATTATTCTTCTTAAGGATTGCAAAATTACGGCATACTATTTGATCTATTTCTGAATAAGAGTACATTTGTATAAGACGAATGTCCAATCAAAAGGTTCACAAAGGAAATTATTGTGTTTCCGTGTAACTTTTCCGGGAGGCAGACGTTAAAAAGTTAATATTAAAGTTAAACCGGCACAGCGCCACTAAATACAACGCATATAGGTACATCTCTACGTTTTCAATCAAGACGAGTAACTGAAAACCAACAAGGAGGTAACCATGCGTTTAGAGCAGCTGAACGACCAACAACTGGTCGAAATGTACATCGCCGGAAATGAATCTTGCTTAGAGATTCTAATTGCCCGCCACAAGAAGAGAGTATTTTCGTACATCATGATGGTTGTTCGCGACCGTCACATTGCGGAAGACATTTTTCAAGACACCTTTATTAAGGTCATTCAAACATTGAAACGCGGCCATTACAGTGATGAAGGCAAGTTTATGCCGTGGATCATGCGTATTGCGCACAATCTGGTGATCGATCATTTTCGCCGTTTGAAGCGCATACCAATGGTGGACGGAGGAGAGGACTTTGAAATGTTCTCAGCACTTAAACTTCGTCAGGGAAATACGGAAGACAAAATGGTGAAGCAGCAGATTCGTTCTGATTTGCGACGCATGATCGAAGATCTGCCTTCCGAGCAGCGAGAAGTGGTCATCATGCGCCATTATCTGGATATGAGCTTCAAAGAAATTGCTGATACAACCAATGTGAGCATCAATACAGCTTTGGGGCGTATGCGTTATGCACTCATTAACTTGAAAAAGATGATGGATAAACAAGGTGTAACTCCTGTTGCATTTTAGAAATCCTGAATGAAGTAAAGAGAATAGCCGCGCAAGCGGCTATTTTTATTTTCTTGAAAATCAGTATTTTGCGTATGATTTGAATAGAGTGTATACGAAACCGGTCTACGCCGCGTTATACCTGAACCAATACATAAAACGCATGGTAAAAACCTTTACTCTTGAAAACTTAATGCTGCAGGTGGAAAGTGAGGATTTGTTCAAAATGGTAACAAACGATAGTGATAGCGAACCGCGTCAACAGGTGATCGATGTTTTGTTGCGCTATTCCCGATCATTGGAAGTGAATAAATCATCTTACCTAGGACACATCGAGCAGACCAACAACTAATTGTTGTTGCACAAGTTAAACCCGAACAACTTTGTTCGCGTTTTTTTATTACTGCAAATGCAGGTATTTTTACGTCCTTGAATTCGACGTACACCTTAAGTAAAACCTCCTTCATCAAAGGATTGCAATGTCATAAGGCATTGTTTTTATACAAGCATTATCCGCAATTACGCGATCCGATTCCGCCTGCGCGTCAAGCGTTGTTTAATCGTGGTCACGATGTTGGAGCGTTGGCGCATCAGCTTTTTCCAGGCGGTTTTGATGCATCTTCGGGCTTAACGGGTGCTGCAATTGCGCTAAAAACGCAGGAGTTAATCGCATCGGGAGTAGAAGTTATTTATGAGGCAGGATTTATTTATGATGATGTTTTGGTCCTGGCTGATATTCTTGTAAAAACGGGAAGCGGCTGGAATGTGTACGAAATCAAAAGTTCTCTGCGTTTATCTCGAACTTATTACAACGATGCGGTATTGCAACATTATGTCATTGCGGGTTCGGGAATTGACGTTACCGATTTCTTCCTGGTACATGTCAATCCCGATTACGTCCGGAATGGTGCGTTGAATGTCGAACAGTACTTTCAGAAAGTGAATGTTACTGCAACTGTAAAAAAATACGTAGCCCTCATTCGTAAGCAAGTACGCGAGTTAAAAACAGTCCTTGATGCACCGCAAATACCGGAAGTTGCTATCGGAGAGCATTGTTTCTCTCCGTATGAATGTGACTTCCGTGGTAACTGCTGGAAAAATATAACGACGGATAATGTTTTTACGTTAACCGGAGTAGGACGCAGCAAGCAGGCAGAATTCTTCAATCAAGGCTACGTGAGTATAAAGGATTTACCCGAAACCGTTGAATTGCCGAAAGCTGCACACTTGCAATGGCAAGGTTTCATAATGGACCGTGAAGTTGTTCACGCAACTGAAATTATTGCCATGTTGGATCAAGTCGGGAATCATGCCCTGTTGTTGGATGTCGAAAATTTCCAACCTGCGATACCCATGTACGAAGGCTGTAAACCTTTTCAGGCATTGCCTTTCGCATATTCTATTCATGAGTGGAAAGACGGCAATATCGTGAAACATAGAGTATTTCTTGCAGAACCCGGAATGGATCCGCGCGAGGCCTTTTTGCAAGAATTTCTTTCCGATTGCAGCAATGAGTTACCTGTTGTTGTGTTTGATGCATCGGCGGAACGAGTGACCATCAATAATATGATTCGAACATTTCCTGATGTGGCATCACGACTTGAAGCAATTTCTGCCCGAATAGTTGATTTGCAAAAGGTATTTGCATCCGGAGCTTATTATCATCCCCGAATGAAAGGAAGTTATTCCTTGAAAAGTGTATTGCCTGCAATAGCTCCGGATTTGAACTACGATTCACTACAGGTGCAGAACGGTAGTCATGCTATGCAATTGTATTCGCGCTTACAAACAGAAACAGATTTATTTGAATTAGCGACAGGTCGTGAACAACTGCTTCAGTACTGCGAAACGGATACCTTGGGCATGGTGCGTATCCTTAATTACCTCCACGATTTGGTGAAGCGTTAAGTGGGCAGATCGATTCCTTTCAGTTTGCGATACAGCGATAGTGCATAACTGTCGGTCATTCCGGCTACAAATTCGCACACACCTAAAATTCTCGCGTAATCTGAGGCTTCCGGTGATTTGATAAACTGCGTCGGCATCAAACGAATTAGTTTATCACTGTACGGCTTGATTTTTTTGAGGTCTTTACCGTGCATTTTTAAATCCATACTCGCGCGGACAAAACGATCAAGCAATTCTCCTACAATTTCGAAACCCGCGGCTTCAATCTGTAAGACATTTTTGCTCCTGTACACATGATTGATTGAAAGTTCCAGCAGTCTATTCAGCGGAACATTCATTGTTTCAGGAAGCATGTCGATTAATGAACGATCAAATTTTCCGGTGAGCATTTCCGGTTCATGCTCCAGAAACAAATCGTTGCAGGTATTGATAAGTGTATTGATTGCTTTAGCTCTCAGATATCCGATCTTTTCATTGCGATCAGTAATTTGATGGTAACGTTCATTGGAAAAATCTTTACCGATCACGGCAATCAAAAGTTGTTCACCTTCTGTAAAAGGAATCCAGCCAATACGTATTCCGTCTTCAAAATCGATGATTCGATAACAGATATCATCAGCAGCCTCTACCAGAAATACAAGTGGGTGTCTCAATCGTGAATACGAGTCGGTTTTTTCGATCTCCAGAGCATCAAATACTTCATGGAACAAATGCTGTTCGCTGCAGAAATAACCGTACTTCTTTCTGCTTACGCGTTTCTTGTCGAATTCGTTAATTGACACATCACGTAAGGATCGTGTGGGATATTTAGTGAATGCACCCAAAGTCGCAAATGTCAGGTTGATATTACCACCCGACGCTTCGTTGTAATTCGTTAAGATCTTAAACCCGTATGCGTTGCCTTCAAAATTGGTAAGATCAGCCCATTCGTGATCTTGAACGAGTGAATTCCATTCTTTTCCGCTACCATTGCTGAAATAATTACTGATAGCAGCTTCACCCGAATGTCCGAAAGGTGGATTGCCTATGTCATGCGCCAATGCTGCTGTTGCGCATATAGCTCCAAAATCGGATTCGTGGAATCCTTTTAAATTGTGACGTTCTATAATTACACGCCCTGCCATTTTTCCCAACGAGCGTGCCACACAGGAAACTTCCAAACTGTGCGTAAGTCGTGTGTGCACAAAATCGCTTTCGGGCAATGGAATTACCTGGGTTTTATCTTGTAAACGTCGGAAAGCAGAGGAGAAAACCACACGATCAAAGTCGCGCTCAAAGCCTGTTCTATCGGCATGTGTATGTGCAACACCGGAACGCTGTCCGGACAATAATGTGGTCCAATTCATATTAGAAATTATTCGGTGGTTGTTCGTCACGTTTACGAATTGCTTCAAAAATGGCATTCGCTATGGACAAAACAAATGAGAATAGAAGTGCCGACCAGAATCCGTACACGACAAATCCATCAACAAAGTAATCGGCCATCATGATGAGAAATGCATTGATCGCGAGTAAGAATAAACCAAATGTAAATACGGTTGCGGGAATCGTTAGTAAAACCATTATTGGCTTTACAACAGCATTAAGAAATGCTAATACTACCGCAACTATGAGCGCTGACGTAAATCCATCTACATGCACCATGGATTCTGGTAATAAATACGAGGCAACCAGTACAGCTAATGTGGATATGATGATTCGTATGATAAAATTCATGGTACAAAGTTAATGATAACTCAACCACTTGCCGACTGTCGTTGTCCACTTGTTAGATGTAAGCAACAACACGCTATTCACGGCACGAGGCTTGCAATTTTCATTATATAACTTAATAGAAACGGAGGATAGCTCTATGAAAACGATTACCAGAACTTTTGTGATGTGGGCAGTATTATTTATGTCTCTGATGTGTGTTTATCAGTTGCGTGCTCAACAATCAGAGTTGATTTTAAAGACTCAGAACAACCAATCGTTCCGTGCCTTTATCGATAATCAACCGGTGGTGAATACTGTAAATGCTCAGGTTATTTCTAATCTTACACCCGGACGACACCATGTTCGCATGATTTCTAATCCGCAATACAATGGAGCTGCATTTGTGTTACCGGCTTTGTTGTACGATGGATACGTGGATGTTCCTGGAAATACACGAATGACAGCAATGGTAATTAATCTGGGTTTTATTCAGATTATTTTACAAGAACCATTATTCGGTGGAATTTTTCAGCCGATGGGAATGCACCCTGCAGATTTTGAAATGCTGAAGCAAACCATACGCAATCAGTCATTCGATAGTTCGCGATTGTCTGTTACAAAACAAGCGAGCACCATGAATTACTTAACTTCACGACAAGTGTTTGAATTGACAGAGCTGCTGACGTTCGAAAGTTCTAAGTTGGAATTTGCTAAGCACGCTTACAATCGTACGGTGGACAGAAACAACTATTACGTGGTAAATAATGCCTTTACATTTTCGTCTAGTGTTGATGAGCTGACACGCTACATTCAGAACATTCGATAATTTCTGGCACGGTTTATGAAATACTGGAAATAAGAAATTATAACTGTTGCCGAACCGCTCTGCGACAGAAAAAGACACCGGGTTTTAGTAGCGTTTTTCCCGGTGGACTATTAACCCTGATGCAACAGCTTCAGGGTTATTTTATTTGTTGTGCGATTGCTTCAGCGCAACGTTGACCATCAATAGCAGCGGAAACAATTCCTCCCGCATAACCGGCACCTTCCGCACATGGAAACAAGTTGCTAATCTGAATGTGATGCAGTTTTTCACGATCACGAGGAATACGCACAGGAGAAGAAGTTCTGGATTCGACGCCAACAATAAGCGCTTCGTTCGATAGATACCCGCGCATTTTTTGTCCAAAAGCTGCAAAGCCTTCCTGTAAACGCTTACCGATTGCTGCAGGTAGAAGTTCGTGTAACGGTGCTGAATGTACTCCCGGTTGATACGAACAATCCGGCAATGTTGGCGAGAGTTTACCTTGTACAAAATCTTTGATGCCTTGTGCCGGAGCGGTCTGTGTTTTACCGCCTGCTATCCAGGCGGCACGTTCTAAATCTTGCTGATAACGCAATCCGCTTAAGGGTCCATGTTGCGCGTAATTTGTTAACTCCCGCGGATCCACTGCAACCACAATTCCTGAATTCGCGTAAGGATTATTTCGTTTCGAAGGCGACCAACCATTCGTAACTACTTCTTCTTGTGCTGTTGCACATGGCGCGATAATCCCCCCCGGACACATACAAAACGAATACACGCCTTTGCCGTCTGATTGATGCACCAACGCATAAGAAGCAGCAGGTAAATAATCGCGAAGACTGTGCAATGATGGGCCGTTGCAGTGGTATTGAATACTGTCAATTAATTCTTGTCGGTGTTCTGCGCGAACGCCCATGGCAAATGGCTTTGCTTCAATTGCAATGTTATTGCGTTGCAACAATTCAAAAATATCACGCGCGCTATGTCCCGTTGCCAGCAGGACGGCACTGCATTCGAAATTTTTTACGGCGTCAGTAGCTTGTGCTATAATGCTCGTGATTTTTCCCTGCTTCAGTTCGAAATCAATGACGCGAGTATCGAAATGAACTTCACCACCGCAACGGAGAATATTTTCTCGCATGGCAGTAATGATGCCGGGTAATTTATTGGTACCGATATGCGGATGCGCTTCTGCCAATATAACTTCGTCTGCACCATGCGCGACGAATAATTCCAGAATGCTTTGCCCATCCCCGCGTTTGTGTGAACGTGTGTATAGTTTTCCATCACTGTATGTTCCTGCGCCGCCTTCACCAAAACAGTAATTGGAATCGGGATTGACGATGTGTTCTTTATTGATGGCAGCTAGATCGCGTCTTCTGCGACGAACATCTTTACCGCGTTCTATAACGATGGGTTTCAGTCCGAGCTCAATCAGCTTCAACGCAGCGAATAATCCCGCAGGACCGGCACCGATTATATGAACTTCTTTCGCCGCACTGACATCGCGAATTTCAAATTGATAGTGATGATCGGGTACAGGTTCGTTAATATAAGCGTCGATTTTTACGTTAACGCGAACAGTTCTGGATCTGGCATCAATACTACGTTTCAGAAGCTTCCATCCGTTCAATTCATCAGCGTCAATGCCCAAATGTTCGGCAACGGCTTCGTGCATGTTGGTCCGGTTGAACGCCTCTTGTGGCGTTAACACCAGATCAAGTTGTTGGATCATGATTTATCCTTCGAAGGTGAATGAAATGAGGAAAACCTTGGAGCGCAAACGATCCAGCGACATCGCGTAAATGGTTGTGTCGGGAACGAGAAGATTTCGCAACCCCAGAGACATTTTTAATTCGATTCCGAACTTAAAATAGGGTAGGAAGAAATCCAATCCCGCTCCGGCTTCGTATCCGAAATCGTGTTTGTATAATTTTACGACTTCCTGTCCGGGAACCGTGTTACGTGCATCTTTCTGTGATGCCAGATCTAGCGTATACTTCATGCCGCCAATCATGTAGGCTGCAACATTGTTCAGACGTTTTGAACGGACTTTGAAAGACAAAGGAAAATTCAAAAATGTGGATTCCACACGTTTTACCATATCGAATGTATCTTGCCCTGCAAAGTGGTATTCAATATTTCGTTCACCGAAAGCCAGATCGGGTGTGAAGCGCAAGGTAAGATAATCGTGCAATCGCAATTCAGACACGATTCCCAAGTTGAAACCGACTTCCGGAGAAGATAAAATGGTTTTCAACGAATCACCGGCAACAGCCCGAAGATTTTGAACCGGAGTGATCAGGAAATTGGCCTGATTAATACCAAGAAAAAAGCCGAAATGCAACGGATCGTGATAGTACTCGGAACGATTTTGTGCCGTTCGCTGTCCGAATGAAAATCCGGAAATTAAGAGTGCGAGAATTAAAAAGCGGAAACGTTTCATGTTTCAAACATTAACGGGTCAAAGATAAAATTATTGCAACATCAAGCGTTCTTGGTGCCGGTATAGATGGAGGCGATGCCAAAGGTTAAAGGTTGCCAGCTGACATTGGAAAACCCTGCTTTTTTCATACGTTCCATAAATGCTTCACCGTCCGGAAAGGCATTTACCGACTCGGGCAAATAAGTATATGCGCGGGAATCTTTAGAAAATAGTTTGCCGATTAAAGGCAATACACGCAGGAAGTAAAAGTTGTAGAGTTGCTTGATCGGAAACCTACGTGGACGAGAAAATTCCAACACAGCAATCATTCCGCCGGGTTTTAAAACTCGAGACATGTTTTCCAATCCTTTATCCAGATTTTCAAAATTTCGAACACCGAAACCTACCGTGATGGCATCAAACGTGTTATTCTCAAACGGGAGATTTTCGGAATCGCCGCTTTTTAAACTGATCTTGTGGTCGAGATTGATTTTTTTCAACTTCTCGCGACCAAATTTCATCATGCCTTCCGAAATATCAACGCCGATAATTTGATCCGGATTTAATATACGATTGGCTTCCACTGCAAAATCTCCTGTACCGGTTGCTACATCCAACATCACTTTCGGTTGCACTGCAGTCAACGTTTTGCAAGCTTTTTTGCGCCATCCGTGATGAATGCCAAGTGATAAAATCTGATTTAAGAAATCGTAACGGTGCGCGATGTTATCGAACATGTCCGCAACCTGCTTCTTTTTACTTTCGCTCGTCTCGTAAGGAGTAACTGCACCTGCCATAAAACAAAGGTAATAATGATTATAACAACAGCCCTGAACTATTGTTGTTTAGCTTGATACTCTTAATTCATAAAAAATCCCGCTTGCGGCGGGATTTTGAAAAGCTTTGAAGCAGCGTATTAATGCACCAACAGTTTTGTAGTTTGAACGCCTGTTGTGGTGTGCAACTGAATGAAATACTGACCCGGCGACAGATTCCATTGCTGCACATCAATTGCTGTAGTGTACGATCCGGCTTCTTCTGTTTTTGCGAATACGGTTCCAACTACACGACCGGTGATGTCCAGAATTTGCATGGTAACAGCAGTTTCCTGCGTTAACGACCATTGAATTGTTGTAACGGTATTAGCAGGATTCGGATAAGCACTCAGCATCGCGATTCCTGAAGGCTGTTCTTCCACATTCAATCCTTGCGGACAAACACGATACAACTGACCGTTGCTGGTATAGCCACCTTTTAGTGCGTATACACAACCGTCTGCACCTTGCTTGATTGTAGTTAATCCGCCTGTTGTGGTCATATCCATCCATTGCGTGCGCGAAACAAATTGATCATAAGCCGGCGCATTGCCCAATGTAATGTCATACACACGACCATAGTCGTTATCAGCAACCAATAAGTGGTTGTCGAATTCCGGCATTACTTGACTGCTGTAAAATACAACACCTGTTACTGCAGGCAATGGTGTTCCCCAATCTTCAATCGGTAAAATATCATTGGGTAAGTTGCACAACGTAGAAGTAGAGCTGTTCGCGTAAAATCCTTCGCAGTTGGCCCAACCGTAAAATGCACCTTTGTGAATCATGTTCACTTCGTCCCATGCATTCCATCCATTTTCTGTACAGTACATACTGTCTGTAACAGGGCTGAAGCAGAAGTCGAAGGAGTTGCGATGTCCGTATGACCAAATCCAGTCGCAGGTGTCGTTTAATGGCAATCCATCTTCGTAGAAAGGATTATCGGTAGGGCAGGTGCCATCTTCGTTGATGCGTAAAATTTTACCGTAAGGGCTGGTCAATTTGTTCGCATAATTTAATGTTGGATTTCCTTGCTGATACGCCAGATCGCCGATGGTCAAATAAATTTTTCCGGGATCGCCGGGACGGAAATGCACATTACCACCAACGTGATTACCTGCGATATTATCTGCCACGTCTAAGTCGAAAATGATAGTTGGATTAGTTCCTACATTATTTACTTCCGTAAAGCGAACAATACGAATGCGTTCATCACCATTATAACGATGATTGTAATACGCATAAACATATTGATTCGTTGCAAAATCAGGATGAACCGTGATGCCTAGCAAACCGCGCTCGAAGTCACTGTTGCAGGAATCGGATAGATCATAGAACACGCCGATATAAGTTCCGTTCGGATTAAAAACTTTGATCTGAGCATCCACAGCCATGTTCGACACTCCACCTTTTTGTGTGATGAAATAACGACCGTCCGGAGCGACATCAAATGCCACGGGATTGCTCAGGCTGCTGATTAAAGTTGTTTGTGTATAAGTTTGTGCAATTGCTGAAATAGCCAATGCGATAAAAGAAGATACTGCTAAAAGTTTTTTCATGTTGAGTGAATTGTGAACTCTAAGTTAGAATATTACAACATCATACGGCATACGTGCATGAATTCCTTTTGTGGTAAGCAGCAATTTAGCGCGCATGAATTGTTGATATTCATTGCGCAAAGCGCCCAATTCGCGGTTCACATAAGCCTGTTGCACTTCAGCGCCTCCGTCTTTAAGGAAATTCTCGAACGGACTTTTCATTACCGGTAATTTCTTCAAACGATAATCGTCACCCACTTTAGCCAAGCGAGCTGCAATGCGGATTGCATCACTAAGTCCGCCTAAAGAATCTACTAATCCAATCTTTTGTGCATCCGAACCACTCCAAACGCGGCCCTGACCAATGCTGTCTACATCTGCTGTTTTCATATTACGTCCTTCAGCAACACGTTTAATGAATGTCGTGTACACATCTTCCACTCCCTGCTGAATTACTTCACCTTCCATCGCATTTACCGGACGTAACAAGGTGCCCATGTCAGCATGAGGGTTAGTGTTCACCGTATCTATGGTAATACCCACTTGATTCTTCAGCATATTTTCGATGTTCGGAATCAAACCGAAAACACCAATAGAACCGGTGATTGTATTGGGTTGTGCCACGATCACGTCTGCTGCACAGGAAATGTAATATCCTCCGGATGCTGCAACATCGCCCATAGAAACCACAACAGGCTTCACCTTTTTACACAACACCACTTCGCGCCACATCACATCAGACGCCAACGCACTGCCACCCGGAGAATTCACACGCAATACCACCGCTTTCACGGCAGAATCTTCGCGTGCCTGACGAATAGCTTTAGCGATGCGATCTGATCCGATGGTTTCATCATCACCTTCTCCGCTCTCGATACTACCTACAGCATATATAATCGCAATTCTGTTTTTCGATTTGTTCTCTTCCTCTTTTTCTTTAACCAGAGGTGATTTCGCATAACGATTTAATGTCACCAACTGCACCTTCTTTTCTGCGCCTGATTTCTTTTTCAAAATTTCTACCACTTCATCGTAATAGGCCGTTTTATCCATCAATTTCAATGTAACTGCATCTTGTGATTTGCGCACTTTTAATTGGGTCGCTATTTCATCAAGTATTGCCAAAGGAATTTTTCTTTCCTGCTCAATACCTTTCAACATCGTGTACCACAACGAACCAATATAGGTCATGGTTTGCTCACGGTTTGCAGGACTCATCTTTTCTAAATCAAATGGTTCAACGGCGCTTTTAAATTTTCCGTGACGAAAAATTTGAACGTTGATCTCTAATTTCTCCAACATTTTTTTGAAGAACATTACTTGAGCACTGAGTCCTTTAAATTCCATGCCACCTTCCGGGTGAATCATAATTTCATCGGCAACAGAGCTCAGGTAATAACCTTTCTGCGAATAGATCTCACCATAACTAACAATGAATTTCTTCGATGCTTTGAACGTTTTCAGTGCTTCACGAATCTCTTCCACTGTTGCCATCCCGGCGCTGCACATGGAACCTTCCAGATAAATGCCTTTGATGCGATCATCTTTAGCAGACTTACGAATTGCCGATAAAATCTGATCTAAACCAACGGGGCGCTCTTCTCCTAAAGAAGTAAAATCAGGTAATTGTTCTTTGTTAGCACGTTCTGCAATTAACCCGTTTAAATTTAAATGCAAAATGGATTTGTCCTTAATTTTAATTACAGTATCACTGTCGAAAGCCGAACCAATAGCGGCGAAGACTACAATTAATGCAATAATGGTGGCAATGATAATTCCGGTTATAGCACCGAAAAAGCTACCGAAGAATGTTTTCATGGTTCTATTGATTTCAAATGAAGTTCAAAGTTGCACAATTCTGATGAGCGGAGAAAGTTTGGTGTGGTTATGAATATCATTTGAATGTGTTGTTACTTTTGTTTCATGGCGCTTCCCGAAATAGACGTTTTTATTGGACTTGGGTCGAATAAAGGAGATTCGATGCAACATTTAACGGAAGCCCGTCGGAATATCAGCGAATTGCCCGAAGCAACACTCGTAGCAACAAGTTCATATTACCGAACAGCGGCTTGGGGCAAAACAGATCAACCCGATTTTATCAATCAGGTGATACAAGCATCCACAACGTATCATCCAGAGGAGTTGATGTTGTCGTTGTTGCAAATCGAGGAACGTATGGGTCGCAAGCGGGAAGAAAAGTGGGGACCACGCAGTATTGACCTGGATATATTGTTTTTCGGACAAAGTATTCTGAACTCGGATTTACTGCAAGTTCCTCATCCGCATCTTTCAGAACGACGATTTGTACTTGAACCGCTTTGTGAGTTGGCGCCGGACTTTAAGCATCCGTTAAACGGTAAAACCGTGCGTCAATTATTGGAGCTTTGTACCGATATTGGGTCGGTGAAACGATTAGATTCCGGAAATGAGTAAGTACCGCTACATCGCAATCGAAGGCAATATCGGTGCCGGAAAATCGACTCTAGCCAAGTTGTTGGCGGCACGCATGCAGCATGAATATATGCCCGAGCATTTTCAGGATAATCCATTTTTACATTCATTTTATGCCAGTCCCGAACGGTATGCGTTGTCAGTTGAATTGGCGTTTTTAGAAGAACGCTTTCGGCACGTACGCGACGCGGTTACCGATGATAAATGGATAATTGCTGATTATTTGTGGGAGAAATCGTTGGTTTTTGCCCGTGTTAATTTGAAAGGCGAGGAGTTGAAATTATTTGAGCGCATTTATCATCACTTAACCACACAATTGCCCGTTCCCGATTTGGTGATTTACTTGCATTTACCGTCGGAGCGTTTATTGAAGCAAATTGCAGGACGGGGCAGGGACTTTGAGCATAAAATACCGGCAGAGTATTTGCGCGACGTGGCTTCCGGCTATCGTGACTATTTCGCCTCGGAACGGCGTTTTCCGGTACTTTGGCTCAATCACGACCTCGGCCCTGAAGCATTAGCACAGTATGTAGCTCGCCTGATGGACCGCAAATTTCCGCCCGGATTGAATATGATTGAGCGCTAAGGCTTTAAAATCGGCAATAACCTGTTAATCATTCAGGATTTTTTTTAAATTTGCGGCGTACCAAAAAAAGGTTAATCCTTACTCTATGACCATGAAAAAACACCAATTGAACATCCTCGGGCTGGCGGCAATCGCAGCTTTAGGGCTTTCATCCTGCACGGGACTGAACAAAATGTCCAAGAAAGAAGCGCTGGTTAAGTATTCTGTAACACCAAATCCGTTGGAAATGCACGGTGACAGTGTAGCAGTTACTATTTCAGTGAACTATCCTGCTAAATACTTCGGTAAAAAAGTAATCTTGAACGTAACACCTGAATGTGGTGGCAAGAAGTTCAAGTCCGTTACATTGCTGGGAGAAAAAGCAGTTGGAACAGGTACAAAAATCAATTACAAAACAGGTGGTTCTTACACTTATACAGATAAGGTATTCTACACTCCTGAAATGAAGGATGCTGACTTGAAAGTTACTGCAACAGGTAACGTAAAGAACAAGTCGAAGGAAATGCCTGCACGTGTTGTTGGTCATGGCACCATCATCACGCCATACTTATTGAAGAATGATGATAAGCCGATTATCGGAAAAGATAAGTTCGAGAAAACAACTCCACAGGTTATCGACGGAACTAACTTCTTCGTGATCAGTACATCTACTTACACTCCTGCAGGTAGCATGGACGAGAAGAAGAATCCAAGCATCAAGCCGGTGAAAGATTTTATCGCTGCTAACGCGAAGAATCCTAACATGCGTTTTGATAACATCACTATTTCTTCTTACGCTTCTCCTGATGGTGAAGATGCTGCAAACGGTAAGTTGGCTGAAGATCGATTCAAGAAGACTTCAGGTGATTTAAAGACTTTGGCAAAAGATAAGAAGAACCCAATCCCGGGTGGTGATAAGGACGAGTTCTACAAGAAAGAGCGTGTTGAGGTTGACTGGAACGGTTTCAAATCAGCTGTTAGTGCGTCTAGCATCAAGGACAAGCAAATCATCTTGAACGTAGTTGGTGCTGCTCCTGATGCAAGCAAAATGCAGGAAATCAAGAATATGTCTGAGACCTACGAAGAGTTGAAGACCGGTATTCTTCCTCAGTTGCGTCGTTCTACGATCACAATCAACGCTACTAAATTCAACCGTACTGATGAGCAGATCTTGAAGTTGGCGCGTTCAACTGCAGACAGCTTGAGCGTTGAAGAAATTTTGTACGCTGCTACATTAACTACTGATATGAACGAAAAGTTGACTTTCTACAAGTCTTCTGAGCGTATGTATCCTTCAGATTGGAGAACTTCAAACAACGTAGGTTGTATCTTATTGATGCAGAACAAACTTCAGGATGCAAAAGGTGCATTTGATCGTGCTGCTAAGAATTCTGCTAACAACCCAATCATCATGAACAACCAGGCGATCTGCATGCGTTGGGAAGGTGATCGTAAGACTGCAAAAGAAACTTTGGAGAAGTCTAAGGCTGCAGGTCCTGAAGTGAGCTACAACTTAGGTATCATCGCTGTTCAGGATGGTAAGTACGAAGATGCAGTTGGTGCTTTCGGTGCTAACAAAACTTTTAACGCTGCATTGGCAAAAGTATTGGCTAACGATTTGGAAGGTGCTTTAGCAACTATCGACGCAAGCCCTGAGAAAGAAGACGCATTGTCATACTACTTGAAAGCTATCGTTGGTGCTCGTAAGGGTAACAAAGAAATGATGATTAACAACTTGCAGACTGCAATTTCGAAAGATCCTTCATTGAAGGAAAAAGCGAAGTCTGATGTAGAGTTCTTGAAATATCGTGGCGATTCTGAATTCGATAACTTAGTAAAATAAGGAATCCTGATAGGTACAAAAAACCCGAAGCATTGCTTCGGGTTTTTTTATGTCTTTTTGTTCAGCTTAAAGAACAACTCCCAGATGACAATTCCTGCCGTAACCGCTACGTTTAAGGAATGTTTCATGCCAAATTGCGGTAGTTCTAATGCACCGTCACAAGCATCCACCACTTCCTGTGTAACACCTTCCACTTCATTACCCAGCACAACTGCGATCTTGTTGTTGGCACCGGGTACAAAGTCTTGCAGCATGATGCTATTCTTTACTTGTTCTATACAATAAACAGTATATCCCGCGTCTTTCAACGAGTTAATGCATGATAACGTAGAATCAAAATGTTCCCAAGGAACAGATTCGGTGGCACCCAAAGCTGTTTTTTGAATTTCACGGTGCGGCGGAACCGGAGTAAATCCACACAGACAGATTTTTTCTACACGATACGCATCAGAGGTTCTGAAAATAGAACCCACGTTGTTCATGCTTCTGATCTTATCGAGCACAATGACCAACGGCGCTTTGCCAGCAGCCCGCGCTTCTTCCGCACTTAGGCGACCCAATTCCTCGTTCGAAATTTTTTGCATATCCAAAGGTACGTTTTGACTTCTTTAAATCTGCTGTAACATTTGGTTGAGGTGTGCCGTCTTATTCCAAACAAAGCAACGATAATGAACACGAAAAAAAATCTATGAAAACTCTCTTACTCACCGCATTTGCAGCTATCGGATTTACTGCTTCAATTTGGGCTTGTGATGATAGCACCAAAACCTGGAAGTGGAATAACGGCACACATAAATATTGGACGGGATTAGATATTGGTGTGAACGGATTTATGTCGAGTGGTTACGTTATAACAACACCTGAAAACTATCCGTTTTTGGAATTGGATTACGCCAGATCACGCTCTATTGCCTGGAACATGGGACAATACAATGTTAAACTCGTAAAGAACTACGTGCAATTAGCTACAGGTTTAGGGTTAGAATGGAATACGTACAGCCTGAGAAACAATGTGACGTTGCAAACAGATGCTCCGACCATAAGCGCAGTAAATGAAAACTTGAATTTCAGCAAGAACAAATTCAGAACTATTTGGGTGAATGCACCGTTGTTACTGGAATTTAACACCTCTAAAGATGAAGACAAAAGTTTTCACGTGGCGGGTGGAGTAACGTTTGGATATAACATGTTTCGTAATCGTTTAAAGCAGGAGTTTTCTGCCAACGGAGATAACGTGAAGCGCAAATTGAAAGATGATTTTAACGTAAATCCTTTCCGTTATTCGTTAACAGCTCGTGTAGGATATGGAGATTTTACGCTATTCGCGAACTACGCACTAACCGAATTATTTAAGTCGGGACGCGGACCTGAAGTGTATCCGTTCAGTGCGGGAATCAATATTAATTTCTAAGTGTGTTTGGTTGAACAGGTGGCCCGGTGTGAGTGAATCACATCGGGCTTATTTCATTTTACCGAAACTGACCAGCGACGTTTTTTTGCTCGTGACGCTAAAGTCTAAAACAAGTTTCGATTTTGCAGGGAAAGTTCTGTACGCATCGTAGATCCAATCGAAAGAATATTCATTCTTCATATCGCGTAATTCCCATTTGCTATCCAACAAAGCGTATGCATAGCATTGAACACGATGAACACCTTGTGGAACTTTCACAAGTAGTGAATTTTTTTCACGTTGATCTTTGGGTTCACTTTCTCCGACAAAAATTCCGTCGATGTATACCTTGAGTTTTGTGATTTTGGAATATCCCTCAATCGTACCTGTGGCCTGATATTCAACTTGCAAATCAGCGGTGTAATCTGACGGTAAGGTCGTGTTGAATGATGCCATGGAACACAGCACACCAAATAATTGAATCGTATGAACAACGCGTCGAATCATGACTTTAAATTAGCTAATTCTCCGGCACGTTGCTCTGCTTTTTTCATGCCTTCCTTTAATCCTTCGTGTACCTGATACTTTTCGAACTCACGCAAGGCGGCTTCTGTTGTGCCTCCGCGAGATGCTACCGTTGCTATTAAATCGTCTAATGATTTCCCGGCGTTATTGATGAGATGAAAGGAACCCAACATCGTTTGTTTTACTAATGTTGCTGCCACTGCTTCCGACATGCCCAATTCTTTTCCCGCTTCAATCATGGCACGTACGATATAGAAAAAATAAGCCGGGCCGCTACCGCTCACTGCTGTAACCGCGTCCAGCATTTTTTCGTCGTCGAAAAAAACCGTTCGTCCTGTCGTGGCTAATAGTTGTTCCACCTGACGTATTTGCGTTACCGGAACTTCAGTACCTGCTGAAAATCCCGTCATACCCAGACCAAGTTCCACCGGCGAATTCGGCATTGCGCGAACTACCTGAGTGGTGCCCAACGATGTTGCCAATTGCTGCAAGGTAATGCCCGCCATAATGGAAACCACTGTTGTGCGATTGGTGAGATATGGAGTAATCTTAGGCGCAAGATCATTGAAATCCTGAGGTTTTACGGCTAATATGAGCAAATCCGTATCACCAATTTCCGGTGTATCGGCAACGGTAACTTTACCCAGGTTGAGGCGCATTAGTTCATCACGACGTTGTTCGTTTTTCTCGGCGAGAATCAGTGAATCCGGATTCACGATGTGATAACGCAAAAACGCACGGGCATACACCAAGCCCATATTTCCGCATCCGACAATGGTAACTTTCATGTACAAATGTAATGGGTTTGCGTGTAGCCGGAAAGTAATTAACAGGCGCGCGGTTATGTGTAAAACTTTCCACTGTAACCCGCGTCAAACTTGGTAATTTTAGCCAATGAGTTCGGCGAAAAAAGTGGCGGAAACACCGCTGATGAAACAGTATAACGAGATCAAGGCGAAATATCCTGATGCCTTGTTATTGTTTCGTGTGGGCGATTTCTACGAAACATTCGGTGAAGATGCCGTAAAAGCTGCTGGCGTGTTGGGCATTGTTTTAACCAAACGCGCCAATGGATCCGCTTCTCATATCGAGCTCGCAGGATTTCCGCATCATTCTTTGGAAAATTATTTACCTCGATTGGTACGCGCGGGTTATCGTGTTGCGGTGTGTGATCAATTGGAAGATCCGAAGTTGACTAAAACCATTGTGAAGCGCGGAGTTACAGAATTGGTAACTCCGGGTGTAGCGTTTAGTGAGAAGGTGTTGGATCATCGCAGTAATAATTATTTAGCTGCGATTACGCCGGATGCGAATACGGTGGGTATTTCGTTTCTCGATGTTTCTACCGGTGAATTTTTTATTGCACAGGGACAGCTGGCGTATATCGAAAAGTTGATGCAAAGTTTTCGTCCAAGTGAAGTGCTGTTTTGCAAGAAACAGAAATCGTGGATTAACGACTGCTTCGGCGATCGTTTCAATTTTTTCGGATTGGAAGATTGGGTGTTTACTTCTGACTTCGCCTACGAAAAACTCACCCGTCATTTCGGAACGGCTTCACTAAAAGGTTTCGGCATTGAAGAACAAACTTTCGGAATTATTGCTGCGGGCGTTGCCTTGCATTATTTAGGAGAAACGCAGCATGAACGTGTGCAGCATATTACGGGCATTACGCGAATTGAAGAAAGTGAATTCGTGTGGTTGGATCGTTTCACGACTCGTAACCTGGAGTTGTTTTATTCTCCGAATGAGAATGCTAAAACACTCATTACCACAATTGACAAGACCGTAACACCAATGGGTGCGCGCTTGCTGAAACGCTGGCTGGCATTGCCGTTGAAACAAACCGATAAAATTGCCGAACGCCATGAAGTGGTGCAGGCATTGTTGCACGATCATCAAATCACAGAACAAATTATTGATTTGTTGAGTGCGTGCGGCGATCTGGAACGCTTAATTGCCAAAGGAGCTGCAGGCAGAATAAATCCGAGAGAGTTATTACAGTTGTCGCGCGGATTGGCATTGGTGAAGGAGGTGCAGGAGTTGTGCCGTAATTCGGGTATTGCGCGTTTGGAGCAATTGGCAACAAGTTTCGTCGATTGTTCTTTGATCGAACAAAAGATTCGTGAGCAGTTGCACGAAGATCCTCCGGCGTTAGTGAACAAAGGTCATGTGATGGCGAATGGCGTTAATGCAGAGCTTGATGAATTACGCGCTATGGCATTTTCGGGGAAAGATTATTTGTTGCAAATGCAGCAACGTGAAATTGAACGCACCGGAATTCCTTCTCTGAAAGTCGCGTTTAATAATGTGTTCGGATATTATCTGGAAGTGACGAATGCACACAAGGACAAGGTTCCTGTGGAGTGGATTCGTAAACAAACGTTGGTGAATGCCGAACGTTACATCACTCCGGAACTGAAAGAATACGAGGAGAAAATTTTAGGTGCTGAAGAAAAAATTCTCGCCATTGAACAACGTTTGTATCAAGAGCTGATAGCAAGTCTTTCAGAATTTGTGCAACGTATTCAACACAATGCTACCTTGCTCGCTCAGTTGGATTGTTTGAGTGCATTTGCAAGTTTAGCGCGCATGCATCATTACACACGACCGATGGTGGATGAGTCGTTGATTATTGATATCAAAAGCGGACGGCATCCGGTAATTGAACAGCAGCTTCCGCCGGGGACACCGTTCATCGCTAATGATATTTATCTGGATCCGGAGTCGCAGCAAATTATGATGATTACGGGACCTAACATGGCGGGTAAATCTGCCTTGTTGCGGCAAACGGCATTGATTGTGTTGTTGGCACAAATCGGAAGTTTTGTTCCTGCTGCCCATGCGCGAATCGGTATCGTAGATAAAATATTTACTCGAGTTGGTGCATCGGACAACATTTCTTCCGGTGAATCTACGTTCATGGTGGAGATGAATGAGACCGCGAGCATTCTGAATAATTTGTCTGCACGAAGTTTGGTGTTGCTGGATGAAATTGGTCGCGGCACGAGCACGTATGATGGAATTTCTATTGCCTGGGCGATAGCAGAGTTTATTCATCAGCAACAACAGCACAAAGCGAAAACCTTGTTTGCTACACATTATCACGAATTGAATGAAATGACGAACTCGTTTCCGCGTATTCGCAATTTTAATGTGAGTGTGAAGGAGTCGGGAGGTAAAATTATTTTCTTAAGAAAGCTCGAGCAGGGAGGAAGTGAGCATAGTTTTGGTATTCACGTTGCGAAACTGGCCGGTATGCCGCGTGTGGTGGTAGAGCGAGCGAAAACAGTGATGCAGCAATTGGAACAGTCGCACAGTGGTGGTCAGTTGATGCATAAAGTGTCTTCGGGCAAGGATGAAAACTTGCAGTTGAGTTTTTTCCAACTGGATGATCCGGTGCTGGAGCAAATCAAGGACGAGTTGTTAAAAACGGACATCAATCATCTGACACCTGTGGAGGCTTTGATGAAGCTGAACGAGATTAAGAAGTTGGTAGGAGGCAAGTAATTGATTTACAAGGCAATAAAAACCCATATTTATTTTGCATAATTCATTTGGGTTGTTACTTTTGTAACCCGTTTTCAACAACACGAAGATGGTCGAATTGAAAGGTTCTTTGTAATAATAAGCGGAAGTAGTCCCATACTTGTTTGGGAGTAGAGCGTAACCTGAAAAAACAGATCGCTCGTTCTTTGTAATAATAAGCGGAAGTAGTCCCATACTTGTTTGGGAGTATAGCGTAACCTGAAAAAACAGATCGCTCGTTCTTTGTAGTATAAATTGGAAGTAGCTTCCCCAACAAGTTGGGGAGTAGAGCGTAACCTGAAAAAAACAGATCGCTCGTTCTTTGTAATAATTAGCGGAAGTAGCTCAGTTGGTAGAGCGTAACCTTGCCAAGGTTAAGGTCGCGAGTTCGAGACTCGTCTTCCGCTCTTTTTTCCTCTCGATGAGAGGTTTTTTTTTACCCCGATTTTTCGGGCAAATTTTCGTTCGTCGATCGACGAACATGCCTGGGTGGTGGAATTGGTAGACACGAGGGACTTAAAATCCCTTGGCAGTAATGCCGTACGGGTTCAAGTCCCGTCTCGGGTACAGTGAAGTAGAAAGGCTTGGAGAATTATCTTCAAGCCTTTCTACTTTTTTAGCCTTTCACTTTACTGTCCCGAAATGAAAAGAACCAAGTGGGTTTGTGCTTCAGGGCTGTAAATAGGATCGACAATACAATCAATTGGTGTATAACAATGATAACGAGAAACAGAGCGAGAGTAAAGTTTGGAGTTCAGCTTTTTTCTTCGCCTGCCCTATCCAGATGTTCTTCCACATCACTCCGTCACCACCAACTTTCCCGATTGTTCTACTTTATCTGTTGAGCTATCTACGATACGATAAAAGTACACACCTGTTGCAGAATTCAGATTCATCACGGTGCGGGAAGAATTGATGCCTTGCGTTTGAATAACTTGTCCGCTAAGGGTGTACAATTCGAATTGTAGATTTTTTGTGGTTCCTGCTACATTAATTTCAATTTGCCGGGAAGCGGGATTCGGAAATAGTTGAATACCGGGCTTGTTACTGATGTCTTCATCAGCTGTCATGCCGATGTAAAAGAAGTGACTGTAGGTTTGATTGTTGTAAACGATGTCGTATTTCCATTGACCGTAAGGTGCGTTGCTGCCTAAAATAATCCACCAATACACATACGCTGCATTGTAATTGGGCATAGTGTTGTTCCAAGACCAGGTTGACCACAAGGTGTTATTGGGTTGATAGATGTTTACGGTAATTAAATCACCGGTATTTAAAAAACGGTAATACGACATGAGGTAAATGGTATCCAACTGTCCGAAGTAGTTTTTTTCATTCTTCACATCGGGTGCAGAACAGGGATTGAAATTCGGGAGATGATCGTTGGTAGCGATGTGATTTACCGCTGCATCAAAGTACGCGTGTTGATTTTGCCACCAACTCACGCTATTGGTATTGTTGCATGTTCCGGCATATGGATCGACCAGATTGTTAGCGGCATCATATATTTCAAAATGTAAGTGCGGACCGCTCGAATTCCCTGAACTCCCAACCACGCCTAAGTATTCGCCCTGCGCTACCGACGCACCTACATTTTTTGTAGTAAGCGTTCCCGCTTTCATATGTCCGTACCAGGCTACAGAACCATCGCTGTGCTGCACATACACCGCATTCCAGTTGTTGTTGTTAAACGTACAACTGCGATCAAAATTCCCATCGGACTTATACAGTATAGTTCCTGCTGCAGCTGCTACAATTTCCACGTCGCTGCTGTCCATTTTATTCCACGAAAAAGGCCAGAGAAAGTAATCGGTTCCTTTATGGTTGTAGCCGGAAGGCGTGTCATACGTCCGTTGTCCGCAGTTGTAATCTGTCAGTTGATTTGGAAATGCGGGATTATGATCGACATGTCCTGAAATAGAATGGTAGCCGTATTCATTTACACCGGTGCGCAATTGCAGCGGCCATGCGAAAAGAACTAGTGAGTTGCGATCAGGCGAAGGCAAGAGGTTTTCCGCCAGGAGTATAGTACGCGAACTGTCCAACGCAGCCATAATTTGTGTGCGATGCTGATCGGATAAACATGCTGTATTTTGAAATGTGTAAGGCATCACTACCGGATCTGATGTTTGTGCGCCGGCAACTAGGTGCAACAGTGTGAAGGTCGTAACGATCAGTTTTCGCATAACGTATTAATTTAAATGTACTGAACCGTTAAGTTACATCAAATAGTTATTGGAATAGCACCATCAGTGCGTGCAAGACCATCTTGTTTCATATTTATAACGTGTTGCGGAATTTTAGTCGGTAGTTATTACCTTCACTTCGTTAATTACAGTACAGCATGGCACATAAACTGAATAAACCCATTGCAGGATATCATTTGTTGATGATCCTGTCTCAAGTGGATGGAGAATTTCCGGTAGCGGAAGGAGAAGTGATCATTCGTTATCTCGACGAGAACTTTCCGATACACGTGAATTTGGATGACGAATTTGATACGTTGGCTTCTTTATCGAAAGACAAGTACATGAGTCATTTCATCAGTGCCATGAATGATTTCTACGAGGATTCAATTCCTGAGGAGCGGGATCATTTTCTGGACTTTGCAGTGAAGCTGGTAAAGGCTGATGATAAAATCACCCGTGAGGAAAATGAATACCTTACAACGTTATTTAATGCCTGGGCGCCGGAGTACGAGGAATAATTTTTGAAATATTTTACACGAAACCGCAGTTTGTAAATAGGTTACATTCTGCGGTTTTTTCTTTGTCTTCATCAAATCAGTTGTTATGAAGACTTTATTTTATGAGCGTCCGGAGTGTAGAATTGTTGCCTTTCGTGTGAAGCGAAGCGCGGCACCCAAAAGTTTTTTGTTGTTGCAGAATTCTTGTGGCAGTTGGGTAGCTCCGGTACAATTGTGTGAAGGAATGCATCAGGCGGATGTGAGTGCGTCATTAATTTATTTGAACTGATGAAGTACGAAATTCCCGCGCATCATTTTTTGTTGGAGCAATTTTATCAGGACGATTCTTCCGGCACGGACAGGCTGCGTTATGCAGTGTTGCAGCGTGGTAAAGCATATTCGTTAATTATTGCGGAAGCAGCTGAGGGCAATGGAGTAACACATTCTTTGTTGGGTGCGGCAGCGTTGTTTAAAGAGCGTTATGAAAGTGAAACAGTTTGTTGTGTGCATGCTCCAACATCCTGCGATGTGGATCACAATATGCTAAAGACGTGTTCCTTATTGTTGGTGGATGCATTCGACCGATGTGCCCAGCAGGAATTGTGGTTGCCGTTGATACGGGCGCGGATGAAAGCGGGTAAGTTAACCGTAGTAGGTAGCCGCGATGTGTATGTGGATGCATTGGAACAACTAAGTGCTTCGCCTTCAGGTGTGTTGCGTTTAAAGTGGACCATGCCGTCGCGTCGGTTGTTGTATAAAATTCTTGCGCAGCATGTCAACACGCATGCAGAAAGCGGAAAAAGCGTTCCGGAATATTTGTTGTTTGCCATGGTTAGCAAGTCGCTGTCCGGTGTAGGTGAATACCTGCGCTGGGCCGACGACTTGTTGGGACAGTTGCATCAGGATAAAACACGATTGCAACGTTCCACAGTGTTAACGGAAGCTGTGGTGAATCGTTCGTTTAAAAAATATAAAACGCGTATTAGCGATAACGGTTGAGTGTAGCTTGAAGCCGTTGCACCAATTCGTCGCGCAGAGGCTGTGGTTGCAATACACGCACATGCGTGTTGTATGAAAGCAACAGTTGAATTAAGTCTTCCGTGATCAACAAACGAAATTTAAATGTAGTACCTGTTTCCTGTTCTTTGACTTTTTTCTGTGTAGCGTGCAAGGGTTGACGCAACAACAATTTGCTCAAGATCGGCGAACACCACAGTTCAATGCTTTGGGGTTGCTCCGCATGTTCGGTAATGCCGATACTGTAACGAAAAAATAAATCCGGTTCAAAATCTTTTCGTTTAGTGAACGAGTCGTTGGTGCTATCCAAAGCTGTAACACGATCCAATCCGAAGGTGCGAATATCTTTTTTCTCCGGGCTCCATCCGATGAGGTACCAACGAGAACGGTATTCTTTCAATAAGTAAGGATGAATACGATAACGGTTGAACGTATTTTTATAAATATTCTCGTAGGTAAATTCTAACACAGTACGACTGCGAATCGCTTTCAACACATCACTGATCCATTGCACACCTGAAGCCTGATCATTGCTTTCGAACAGAATTATTTTTTCCAGTTCGCGTTCTTTTTCACCTTCCGACCATTTTAACTTTTCATTAATCTTTCGGATAGAATCGCGAAACTGAGCAAATACGGGCAATCCGCTATAGTTGTCGAGTGTGGCTGCTGCATCTTTAAGAGCATCAATATCTTCTTCTCTAACGGGATGTTGCAGAATAGAATAGTTCGATTCGGTGTAATGATATCCTTTGTGTTTTTTGCTGTAAGCGATAGGTGCAAAAAAGCCCAAAGTTTCGTCGAAGCGCATGGCGTGCATATCCTTGTCTACCATTGCAGCAGAAATTTGGCCGACTTTTTCTTCGATCAGTTCCAGCAAGCGCTCTTTGTCGGGATACGGGCGGTATTTATTATTCAATGCAGCGTCAATAACGAGATAACGACGCATGGCAGATTTATTTACAGGCATGATTAAAGTTAAGGAGTTATTTATAATACAGCATATACGTCACAGAGGTGTTTACGATTAACGACGTATCTTTATAATTACTTATGATGGAACTTATTTTAATAGCAGTAGTAATCATTTTACTGGTAGTGGTACTAGTTGTTGTGCTCAGAAAAAGCAACAACGGGACTGATTCCGCCGATGCATTGCAACCTCAACTGGAACGTCTGGAACGTAGCATTCGTGAGGAATTCCGAGGTTCGCGAGAAGAGTACGTGGCACAATCAAAGTCGAATCGTGAAGAATTAAATATGGCTCTTAAAGAGTTTAAACAAGAAACTAATGATGCCTTATTTAAGATTGGTGAGCAGAATCGTTTGTTATTGGAACAGTTGAATAAAACGCTCGATGAGCGATTGGTGTTGTTGATGGAGAAAAATGAAAGTTCCAATAAAACATCACGCGAAGAATTAGCGAAGAATTTGAAAGAATTCCGTGAGACGTTCGAAGCCAGCGTGAAGTCGTTTAACGATTTGCAACGGCAGAAATTTGACGATTTGGAAAAACGTCAGCAAGAGTTGGTGAAGACCACAGAAGGCAAGCTGGACGAAATGCGCAAGACGGTGGATGAGAAGTTGAACGAAACGTTGGAGAAACGTTTGGGTGAATCGTTCAAGCAAGTGAGTGATCGTTTGGAAGCGGTGCACAAAGGATTGGGCGAAATGCAAACATTAGCGGTAAGCGTGGGTGATTTGAAAAAGGTGATGAGTAATGTCAAATCGCGCGGTGTGTTGGGTGAATATCAATTGCAAAATATTATTGAAGATTTATTGACGAACGAGCAATACGAGAAAAACGTAAAGACCAAAGAAGGCAGTGGTGCGATTGTAGAATTTGCGATTAAGATGCCACACGGGAATAATCTGGAGAAAACATTGTGGTTGCCGATTGATTCCAAATTTCCGAAGGAAGATTATGAAGCATTAGTGGATGCTTATGAGAAAGGTGATCCGGAAAAAATAGAAGAGTACCGCAAAGCTTTTGTGAGCGGTATCAAAAAGAACGCGAAAGACATTAAGGATAAGTATATCGATCCTCCGAACACCACTGAATATGGCATTATGTTTTTGCCTTATGAAAGTTTGTACAGTGAAGTGCTTCGTGTTCCCGGATTATTTGAGCAATTGCAGAAAGAGTATAAGATTACCATAACGGGACCAACAACATTAAGCGCCTTGCTAAACAGTTTACAAATGGGCTTCCGTACGCTTGCTATCGAGAAACGCAGCAGTGAAGTGTGGGATTTGCTGGGCGCTGTGAAGACAGAGTTCGGTAAATTCGGAACGATTATCGAAAAGACGCGCGATAAGTTAGTTGCGGCAACTAAAGAGCTGGATAATACGGGCGTGCGCACTCGAAGCATTGAGCGCAAACTGCGACAAGTGCAGGAGTTGCCCGCATCCGATTCATCCAAAATTCTGGATGCTGCCGATGAAGACACGCAAGAAACGGAATCGTAAACTACCGATTACAAGCTCGATTTCCTGTCCTGTTTCCATTCTGTAATTGTTACTTTTGCGCGGTTCCGATGCGCACGTTTCTATTGATACTATGTTTGCTATTCACGCCAATGTTTCATGCTCAAACAGTGAAGCAAGCGGAAGCGTGTCGTTTAGTGAGTCCTCCGACACTTGACGGTAAAGGAACCGATGAATGTTGGCAGTATGTGCAGCCCATGAGTGGTTTTTCGCAAATTCAACCCAATCCTGGTGATGCGGCACGACAGCAAACCGAAGTGCGTATTGCATACGATGATGAAGCGATATATGTTTTTGCACGCATGTTCGATACGGCGCCCGACAGTATTTTGCATCAGTTAGGACCGCGGGATGAATACACGAACAATACGGATGCATTCGGAATTTTATTTGATACATATCACGATCGGCGCAATGCCTTTTGGTTTGTGGTGACCGCTGCAGGTGTACAAACCGATGCGCGTTACAATTTCGATAAAACCGATGTGAGTTTAAATGCATTGTGGATGAGTGAAACCAGCATCGATAGTTTGGGTTGGACGGTTGAGATGAAAATTCCGTATCAAACGTTACGCTTTCCTGCTGAACACGAAATGTTGTGGGGCGTTAATCTCATGCGGAACACACGTCGTTATCGGGAAACATGTTGGTGGAATCCTGTTGATCCTGCAGTTTCCGGTATCGTGAATCAAGCCGGCGATTTGTCCGGTATTGCTGCTATACAATCCCCGATTCGTTTAGCTTTATTGCCTTACGTTTCGGGCTATGCAGAAAACTACGACGGATCCGACGCATATACTGCAAATGGAGGAATGGATATTAAATATGGATTGAATGAGAGTTTCACGTTGGATATGACTTTGATCCCTGATTTTGGTCAGGCGATTAGTGATAATCTGGTGCTCAATCTTTCTCCGTTCGAAATTAAGTTCGATGAGCGACGCTATTTTTTCACTGAAGGAACAGAGCTATTCAATAAGTATGACTTGTTCTATTCCCGTCGTATCGGAGCGCGGCCTTCCGGCTATAGCAATGCTTATGCAGGGCTGGATAGCGGTGAAGTTGTGGTGCTGAATCCGCTTACTGCACGTGTGATTAATTCTGTGAAAATAACAGGTCGTACGCCGTCCAATCTCGGAGTTGGATTTTTGAATTCCATCACGGCGCCGGCTTTTGCTAAGATTGAGAATTTTAATACTGGTGAGGCGCGGCAAGTGCAAACGGAGCCTTTGGTGAATTACAATGTGTTGGTTGTCGATCAAATTTTAAAAAAGAATTCCTACATCGGATTGGTGAATACTAACGTGGTCCGTAACGGTACATCTCGCGATGCTAATGTATCTTCCGTCAACTTTCGTGCTGCGAATAATAAGAATCGTTGGGCAGTGGAAGGGCACGGCGATTGGAGTGCAGTGATGAATCCTGATGCCACAAAGAACGGATACCGTTATCAGGTGAAAGGTGGAAAAGTGAGTGGAAATTATTTGATTGATTTAACGCATACCTTGGTGAGTAACACATTTGATCCGACAGATATGGGTTTTATCGAGCGCACGAATTATTACAATTTTAGTTTGCGCAACGCTTATAATATTTATAAACCCTTCAAACGTTTTGTGAGTTTATTTAATGATATAACAATTAATCAAGGATTCATGTGTATTCCCAATACACAAACCTTCTTTTCCGTAAGCGGAAAAAGTATTGGTACGTTTCGGAATTTTTTGACGGTTGGACTTAATTTTTACACCAATCCATTTATCAGTTACGATTTTTTTGAAACACGGACGCCGGGTCGATATTTGATATATCCGAAGAACTACGAGGGCGGTGGATTTATTTCTTCCGATTACCGAAAGCCTTTTGCATTGGATATTTCAACGACGTATAGGGTTTACATGGAACGCGATCGAACTATTTTTAGATATGCGATTTCACCCCGTTGGCGCGTTAATGATAAATTGTTTTTGGTGTACCGATGGGAGAATGAAAAGAAAACGGATAATGTCGGATTCGTAACACGCATCGGCGATGATATCATTATGGGTGTTCGTGATTTGAATACCGTAACATCTACCTTAACTACTAATTATATTTTCACCAATCGGATGAGTTTGATGCTGCGTGTGCGGCATTACTGGTCGGAAGCGAATTACAGCAAGTATTATGTGCTGAGTGAACGCGGACGGGTGGAGGATAGAGATTTGAATATCGATGCGAACGTAAATTTTAATGCGTTTAATATTGATATGATTTACGTGTGGCAATTTTCTCCGGGAAGTGAATTGACGATTATGTGGAAGAACTCCATCATATCATCACTAAATGATTTGGCCGGTACATACGTGAATAATTTGAATTACGTTTTTGGTGAGCCCCGGAACAATAACATTTCTGCCAAGTTGATTGGCTTACAAAAAAAGTACGACGATAATTTCGTAACTTACTGTATCAAACTAATCCCCATGATACGAGCTGTAGTATTCCTTGTCTTATTTTTCTCCGTTTTACATGTTCAGGCAGATGTTGTTGGTCAGCGTGCCCGTCCTACATCGCATATGTTTTTTAAAAACATAAATACTTTTCCGGCATGGCGAATTGTAACACGATTAGATCGTGAAGACCATTGGACACTAGTACAACAGGATTCCGCATACGTTTTGCCCGGAGGAAGAGGTCGTCCTGTCACGCGTGAAGTTCGAGCAGAAAAAATTGGAGATACACTGGTTGGCCCGACACTAACTTATTTCACATCGAGTAATGATGTTGTCCTTGAAATAATCGCTATTGATTCTACAGGTCGCATGAGTGTGACTCAACAATGGAAGAAGAAAAAGTATAAAGGTGATTTCGATGTTGAGGATAATGACTCCGGAAACTGGCTCTGGTGGATGGGCGCAGCAGGATCTGTGTTGTTTGCAACGGCTTTATTCGCGCAACGTCGTCGTTTTAATTCAGCTGATTCACACTAAAGAATTTCAAACTTTCCTGAAGTTCAAATAATGTTAAGGGAGATTGAATCGTGATTTTCCATTGTTCCCCGCGCTCCCCTGTTAAAACGTTTTGGCTGAAAGTTGTTTGAGCATTGCTGCTCGTTACCATAAAATCGCGCAGGTAGGTTGTTGCTTCAACCGACAGAATATATGTTCCCGATTTTTCACCCGGAGTAAGACTCAAAATGTTGTACGGTAATACATCAGCGTTGCCGACATTCATCGTTTTACTCAAATGAACATACGTTACAACGGGTTGTTTGCTGCCGCTGTAGGTGAGTTTGATGTAGCCGTTTTCAGGTGCTAATGTGTCTGTGAACATTATACGACTTACGCTCAACACCGTATTTACGCTACCGCTTCTTGTTTCCACTATTTGTGCAGAACTTCTGATCACTTCGCCATTGAATGTTTTATACTGCATGCTCATCATTCCTTTGTAGCTTGTGGTATCATCATTTATGAGATAAACGAACAAGGAGTCGTCGGTGAGTCGATGCGCAATAGTAAGCGATGCATACCATTTTTTTAATTGATACGCCGCTGCTTTGGGTTGGCGATTATAATCTACAATAGACCAGGAAACACCGGGCCAACAGTCGGTCCATTGCCACAACATAGTGCCCATGCAACGCGGTTTTGCAGCGCGATGCGCATAGATGGCGGTTTGCAGCGCATCACGTTGCACCAGTTGTGTCAAGTAATGATACGATTCGGGACTGTTGGCTTTTGGATAGTATAGTTCTGCAAAACGATTCATGTAACGATAGCCGTGTCGGTGTTTTTGGTGCGCGTGATACGCCGTAGAATCGGAGAGCGGTCCGAATTGTGCAATTGCAGCAGGATTGGGCATGGACTGAAATCCATATTCGCTAACGAATCGTCCTGTGAATTCGAAGAACGAGGAGAACTTGCGTTCGCCCCACCAAACGCCCCAATAATGCACATCTCCTGACTTGTACGCTTCAGGACGTCCCCAGCCTGTTGACGGTGAACTGGGCCAATACGAAACATGGGTGTTCATACTTTTCAATAGCGATGGAATAACTTCTTCAAAAACATACTGCTGATTGCGCCATAACAAGGAAGAATCATCTGCTGAAAGTTGATATTCCTTTTGCCAGCCCCAATTGTACCATGCTTCGGATATTTCATTGTTTCCGCACCACAAAGCCATGCACGTGTATTTGCGCAATCGCGCAGCTTGTGCTGTAATTTCATTTCTGATATTTTGTACCAGCGCATAGTCAGACGGTACAGTTGCGCCCGCAAACATGGCATCTTGCCACACAAGAATTCCAAGCGAATCGCACAAATCGTAAAACGCATCGTGTTCATAGATGCCACCGCCCCAAACACGCAACATATTTATACCTGCATCACGAATGGGAATAAGAACTTTTCGATAATCGGGTTTAGTAAGTGTGCCCGGAAACATGGACAGCGGACTCCAGTTCACGCCTTTGATAAATAGCGGAGCACCATTCAATCGGAAATAAAATTGTTCACCGATATGGTCCTTTTGCGTTACCAATTGAATCGTCCGCGCACCGCAGGTTTGCTGCAACTTCACGTGTTCTTTTTTGCCCGATGCAGTACATTCGAATGCATATAGTTTTTGTTGTCCGCGCCCGTTGCTCCACCATAGCGTTGCATCAGGAATTTCCAGTTCTTGCATAAATCCTACAACACGCGGCTCAGCTGCGTTATTTGAAACAGCCAATCTTCCCGCTGATTTGTTGTCACGTGTGATGGATAATGAAACGGTTCCATTCGCAGGTAAATAAACTTCACCTGTCATCAGCATTTTTGCAATGCCATTTTCCACGTTTTTACATACGATGGTCCAGTTGCGTATGTCAAATTCGCTGAAACAATTCAGGCTAATAGGTTTCCAAATGGCAACGCCTGTGTAGGCAGGGGCAAAGTCCCAACCGAATTGATATTGTGCTTTGCGCACGAACGCCCGGTCTCCTCCGGGATTTTTAAACGCCACTTGCTGTGCGCGCTCTTTGGCTTTATGTATTGCGGAAGAAAACACAATGCGGAGTTCGTTTTTCTTTTTTAAAATTCCCTTCACCGACACACGATACGATAGAAACATGTTGTCAGCAGTAAGAATCAATTTGTCGTTCAGATAAACTTCTGCGTATGTGTCTAGTCCTTCAAATACCAATTCCTGAAATTTTTCGCGCAGTTGTTTTTTGTTACACGTGAATGTCGTGCGGTATTCCCAGTTTTTATCGTTAATCCATTGTAGCTCATTTTCACTTACACCTTCGATCGGAT
Organism: Bacteroidia bacterium; assembly: GCA_044344795.1. Lineage (GTDB taxonomy): Bacteria > Bacteroidota > Bacteroidia > Palsa-965 > Palsa-965. Next base: position 36,039 of record JBIJCF010000031.1, read on the forward strand.
TCTCAATTAATTTGTTTTGAAATAAATCCGTGAACACCGATCCCGGAACGGTGGCAGGATAGAAGTTCTTTTTATTCAGTTCTCTGAATTGCCATCCGGTGTTTAGTGTCATTTCTGATCGCGCTTCCATAATGATTGGAAACAGGAGTATCAATGCTATAGCAAGAAGTGTTCGCATAAATAGAATTAACGAATTGCGTGGAGCAATAGTTTTAATTCTTCCGGGTCGGGTTCGATATTACTTCCGAACGGTGTTGGAGTTGTTATACCTTTTGCAGATGAATGAAATTCGGTGCATCCGGTGTGTTCTCTAAGCGATGAAATGTTTTTGGAAGTTACACCACCGCCGGGAAGAATGATGATTTTGCTGGAATAGGATTCGTTCCACTTTTTCAAGTTAGTAATTCCTGCTTCAACATTCGACTCGCCTCCTGACGTTAGTACACGCTGTACTCCCAATTGAATCAATACTTCCAGAGCTTCTTCGTGATTTTTCATACTATCAAACGCGCGATGAAAAGTAACGGGCAAACCCTTAGTACACTCTACCAAACGTTGCACTGCCGTTGTATCAACACCCCCAACGTCATTCACGGCGCCTATTACAAAGCCGTCCGAACCGGCATCTTTCAGCGAAGCAATTTCGTGTTGCATAAGTTGAATTTCATCACGGGTATAGGTGAAATCCCCTTCACGGCAGCGAATCATTACGAATACCGGAATTTGAACAGATTCTTTTACAGCGCGTACTGCAGCAGGAGTTGGTGTTAGACCTCCATTGGAATAACCATAACACAACTCAATACGATGTGCTCCGAGTTGTTCGGCTTTGATCGCTGCGCGTGCTGAAAATGCTGCAATTTCGAGAATCATGATGTTTTAAAAATACAGCATTCTATGTTGTCATTTCCGCTCCGTTAAAAAAGTTTTAGATTACCGTTCCTCGCATGGTGTAAGCGCGTATTTTTGCCGCCTGTTCTAATCTCATCAATCTTATGCTCATCGTTAAAAAGTCCAGAATTAAAGGCGCCGGAAAAGGCTTATTCACTACATCACGAATTCGTAAAGGTGATGTTATTGTGGAATATCAGGGCGAAAAGATGACTTGGGCGCAAATCATGAAGCGCTATAAGAATGATTTGAAGGAAGCACGTTACGTATTTCACATTACCGATGCAAATTGTGTGGATGCACAATACACATTGGACGCGTTAGCACGTTACGCGAATGATGCAAACGGTCCGGGGAAAAACGTAAGCGGTTTGAAAAACAACGCTGAGTACAAAGTGATCAAGAAGAAACCTTACATCATTGCTACTAAAAACATTGGTCCGGGTTCTGAAATCCTTGTTGACTATTCCGGTGATTATTGGGAAGTAATGTTGTCCGACGATTAATTATTCAATTATTATTTCTGATACGAACAACCACGCGCGGTGTCCTGCTCCCTGTTTTCCATCGGGGATAGTTCCTAAATTAGGCACCACAACTTTTAAAAAGCGTGTCGTAGTTTGACATTGATAGAACGCTTCCTGCAACGGAGGCGTTTGTGCAAATCCGCTGTTTAATTTTTTTACACGTACTACTTTATACGTTATACCGTCTTCTGATTCGAATAATTGAACCGGTCGATGTCCGTGTATCCATGATCCTTCATCGGCAAGCGAAACAACGCGAATGGAACTAATTGACGTTGGTTTCTTCAAATCATAAATCGCAGTTAAGTCTTCACCTAAAAATCCCAACCACTCAGAACCTTTCCACGGCAAATTACCGGTAATGCCATCTGTAAGTGCAAATGCACCACCATTGGAATATTGTTGATGCGGAGGCTTTGTTAATGAAATAGCCGAGCCGCTGCCGAGATGATGCCAGTAATTATACGTGTTATAAGCACCCACGGGCAGTTCATCTTTTGTAGTCACAGCGTACACGATTGCAGATTCTTGAAGCGGAATCGGATCAACATAAGTCCGCAAAGTTTGGTCTTTACCAATGCGATATTGTGCTTGTAAACCATCCGGTGTTTCGATGTGTAGCTCTATACCCAACCCGTTTGGATTTGGCTTTGGAATAAATTTCAAATCGTAAACTGCTCGAGAATAACGAATGCCTTCGCGCTCCATCCAACTGAAATGAATCGGAAGTTTTTCTTTAAATGATGTCCAGTTTTTATTGGTGGGTTGTGTCCAGCCCACTTCTGCCAAAGCCAACATTCGCGGAAAAATCATGTATTGCACTTGCGAAAAATCCGGGATGTATTCAGTCCACACATTGCCTTGCGTTCCTAAAATGTATTCGTGTTTTTCTTTGGGTAAAATTTTTGGAACAGGTTCGTAACTGTACACTTTTTCAACGGTCGTGTATCCTCCGAATGCCAAAGGTTCAGTTGGATAGGCCGATTGATAATGATCGAAATAGCAGTGACTGCCCGGTGTCATCACCGCATAATGCCCGGCGAGTGCTGCATCTAATCCGCCTTGTTCTCCTCTCCACGACATCACAGCAGCGCCTTTTGCTAAGCCTCCATCCAAAATTTCGTCCCAACCAATTGCGCGTTTACCTTTTGTTTGCAGATAATTCACGATGCGTTGCACGAACCAGCTTTGTAAACCATTTTCATCTTTCAGTTGATGCTGTTTAATTAGTGATTGACAAAATGCAGAATTTTTCCAACGTACTTTCGGTGCTTCATCTCCGCCAATGTGAATGTATTTTCCGGGAAACAATTTGCAAACTTCATCCAATACATCTTGCAAGAAGGAAAACGTTTTTTCTGAAGGACACAATACATCATCAAAAACTCCCCACGTGCGTTGGACTTCAAAAGGTCCCGGTGTACACGCTAGTTCAGGATATGCGGCTAACAGCGCCGAAACGTGTCCCGGCATTTCAATTTCCGGAACAATAGTGATGTGTAAAGAATCGGCATAGTGCACAATTTCCCGAATGTCGCTTTGCGTGTAAAAACCGCCGTAACGGGCAGTGTCATACACATCGGGCGATTCTGTATAATGTCCTTTTAACGTGCCGTTTCTGCAGGCTCCGAGTGATGTGAGTCGAGGCCACTTTTTAATTTCAATTCTCCAACCTTGATCATCGGTCAAGTGCCAATGAAATACATTCATTTTATATCGTGCCATCCACGACATATAATTCTTCACATCTTGTTTTCCGAAAAAATGTCGAACTACGTCGAGGTGCATACCGCGCCATGGAAAGCGCGGATGATCCATGATGTTCGTAACCGGAATGAGGAATTTGGAATTTTCTTTTCGAATTAATTGCAATAAGGATTGAATGGCATAAAAATGTCCGGCAAAATTTCCTCTTATTTCGATTTCGTTATTGCGAACAAATAAATGGTAGCCGTTATCGGGAATGGTAACGCTGTAATCTGTTATAAATCGAATAGCGTTTACAGATTTTCTTTTTTTAGTTGCTTTAAGAGAAATGCCTGTTTCCCGCAGAATTTGCTTTTGGAGATAAGCAATATCTTTTTTTGAGGTTCTCTTATCGTAAACAATAACGGTAGAAGATGTTAGTTCAAACGTTGTCTGTTGCACCACCATCATGTTGGGTTGTGGTATAATGGCCACATTACCATTTTGGGCAAAAGTGTGCTGAAATTGTAAAGTGATAAGGATGTAGCTAATCAACAGGAAACGTAACATACTTAGTCGATGTTTTCAAAAGGTTCAACCAAAAGTCCTTCCACATTGGTTCTCACTTCCAATTCTTCATTTTCAAATTTGAAAAGAATTGCATCGTTACGAAACTGATTGTTTTTTTCTTTCACCACCCCAACTGATGTTGTTAATTTCCCGATGGCAGGTTCCCACAACCCGTTCGTATTCATGTGTTCCGTGCGTTGATCAATTTTTCCTCCGAATTCGTGCAGTAAGAGCAACTTTCGTTTTTCAGCATCAAAATCAAAATCAACATGCATAGCACCTTCAACATCTTCAGATGCGAAGAGCACCATTCGTATGCCGCCTTCAAAATGCAATTCAATACGATCCACAAACTCGAAATATTCGCCTGCAACCGTTTTATTCTGCCAGTAATGGTAATAAACGTCCTTCAACTTTTTCGATTCTGCACTTTTTAATACTTGTAATTCTTCGAAGGTGAAATGGTGTTCGCTGCTCATGATTACTTAACAGTTTTTTTGTGTTTGACTTTCATCTCTTTCATAAGAGATTGGCCGTTGTTGCGAATTTCGCTAATTATTTGAGTTGCCTTAAGCCCGCGTCCGGAGATGGTGTACTCTACTTTGGATGGAACGGTTGGGGCAATTTTACGTTCGCTTGGATCAAATACGCGATAAGTAATGGACAACGCATAGAGATTAGCTTTAATTTGTTGAAGCGAGAGTTCAACTTACGTCTTCTGATGTTTCTTTTTCGCTGCAGGAAACAAAACATTATTCAGAATTAAACGATAACCTGCCGAATTAGGAAACAACGACAAATCAGTTGGCGGTTCTTCCACACGATGCTGATAATCTTCTGGGTCGTGACCACCGTAAAACGTCCAAAGACCTTTGCCGGCATCACCGTGAATGTATCGTGCTTCGTTGATGGCTTTGTTCTCTCCCATGATTAGCACGCCGGGTTTAATTTTCGATTTGTCGAATCCTGTTGTTTGTCCCCAAAAGCCTTTAATCAGGTTGCTATGATTCTGACATAACATCGTTGGTATCGGATCCCATTTCGCAGAAAAATCGAATAGCGAGAAGTAATCGTTTTTTTCGTTAACACCTTTCATCCCACGCGTAAAGTACGTGTCGATGTCGGAGAACTCATATTCACGAGGATTTGTTTTCAGTGTAAAATTCGTGAAGCAAAATGTTTTCGAATAATCAATCTTGCTATTCATTGCCGGATCTGCCGGATCACCATCAAACATGCTTTCGCATATATCGATACCTTCTGCAGCTAAAGCAATATCATACGAGTCGGCAGCGGAACACATGGCAAACAAAAATCCTCCACCTACAACGTACTCTTTTATTTTTTTCGCAACGGCTAATTTAAGTTGTGAGACTTTTGTAAAACCTAAACGATTTGCAGCTGCTTCGTTATTGGCCACTTCTTCACGATACCACGGTGCATTCGCGTATTGCGCCCAGAAACGTCCATATTGACCTGTAAAATCTTCATGATGCAAATGCAGCCAATCGTACAAAACGAGTTTATTCGAAATCACTTCATCATCATAAATTTTATCGTACGGAATTTCTGCGTACGTCAAGACTAATGTCACGGCATCGTCCCAAGGTTGTTTGCCTTTGGGTGTATACACCGCAATTTTCGGAGCTTTCTCCAATTTCACAGCTTCCATATTCACTTCCGGGTTCGCAATTTCAGAGAGTATCATCGTGGCTTGCGCATCAGGAATAACTTCAAACGTAACTCCTCGAAGTTTACATTCCGTTTCAAACGACTTGTCGTAGCGAAACATAAAACTACCATTACGGTAATTCAACAGCCACTGCACTTCAACGCCTTTTGCGATTACCCAATAAGCAATACCATATGATTTGAGGTGATCTTTTTGTGTCAAATCCATAGGAATCAAAATAGACGCTGCTTGCGCCTGAATCACAAAAAGAAAAACAAGTAGAGTTATTCCGCACTTTTTCATCATCACTATAAAGTTACAAAAACTGTGCAGAACAGATGGTTAGAACGGATCTTCTTCGATGTCGTTGAGTTTGGAGCCACGAATGATGCTACCTCCTCCTGTATTAAACTCGGTAGAAGGTGTAATACCTGCTGATGGATCGTACGTAACACCGCCCGAGAATCCGGCATTGAAGCCTCCATCCAGATCAGCGAATTTCGCCAACTGATTCACGAAGCGAAGGTTCACAGAGCCAACAGCTCCGTTACGGTGCTTAGCGATAATAATTTCTGCAACGCCTTGAGTTGAGTTACCGTCCGAATCTTGAGTAAATCCGTAGTATTCCGGACGGTGTATAAACAACACCATATCCGCATCCTGCTCAATCGCACCGGATTCACGTAAGTCAGACAATTGTGGACGTTTATCTCCACCACGCGTTTCAACGGCACGACTTAACTGCGATAACGCGATGAT
>JBIJCF010000063.1:0-7371 GCA_044344795.1 Bacteroidia bacterium
ATCGTGAAATCGTTGAAATTTCTTGTTCACGATTCCCGCGGTTATCGCCACCTGTAGTCATTAACTGAAGATAATCGACTACGATCAATTGTATGTCGTGCTGTGCTTTTAATCGACGGCACTTTGCTCGCATTTCGAAAATGGAAAGGGCAGGAGTATCATCAATGAAAATAGGTGCTTCGGAAAGCTTGCCAATCTTCACGTGTAGTTGTTGGTATTCGTGATCTTCAAGTTGACCTTTCTTCAATTTCTCGGCAGAAAGTTCCGATTCACTTGCAATCAAACGTTGCACCAATTGTACGGAGGCCATTTCCAGCGAGAACAACGCAATCGGACGACTGAATTCCACGGCAGCATTGCGCGCTAGTGATAACACGAATGCAGTTTTACCCATTGCAGGACGAGCAGCAAGAATTACTAAATCCGAATTTTGCCAACCCGAAGTCATTCGGTCGAGATCTGTAAATCCGCTAGGAACACCCGTTACGCCGGTTTTTTGATTTCGCGCAGTTTCAATTTGTTCCATCGCTTGGTTAATCAGAGAACTCATCTTGTCGTAGTTCTTTCTGATGTTACCTTCCACAACGGAGAACAAATTGCGTTCAGCTTTATCCAACAAATCAAATACATCCGCTGTGTCTTCGTATGCCTCACGAATTGTTTCGCTGGAGATTTGAATTAACTCGCGCTGAATGTATTTCTGAGAAATAATTCGGGCATGAAATTCAACGTTAGCCGCAGATGCAACGCGATTGGTAAGTTGCGAAATGTAATACGCACCGCCTACAATTTCCAACTCGCCTGTACGTTTCAATTCTTGTGTTACGGTCAAAATATCAATCGGTTCCGAACGTTGAAATAAGTTTTGAATCGCGTTGAAAATTCTGCCATGTGCTTCCTTGTAAAAACTCTTCTGCGTGAGAATATCGACTACAGCAGTTAATGCATCTTTTTCGAGCATCAACGCGCCCAACACGGCCTCTTCCAATTCCACGGCCTGAGGCGGCAACTTACCAATTTCGTATAGTTGCTGACTTACCTGCGCTAATTGGAGCGGTTTGCGGGTTGACGTTCTTTTTTCTTCTGTGCTCATGCCGGTTTTTACAAGGGGATCAAAAGTAGGAAAATATGCGCCCCCGTTGCACGAATTAGTTATCCATACTAATTAACGAGCTATTAACAGGAAATGTTAGCTTTTTCCGTTGGAAGTTTTGAACAAATTCCGCATTCTGATGGAAATCAGGTTGCTGCATTCGGTAAGCGGTTTCCGTTATCTTTGTGCCTCTACTATGGAATCAATTCAGTTAGGCGATAAAACCTTCATCCCTTATTTACAGGTCGATGTGATACACGAAGCGGTGCAGCGTATTGCGCATCGTATTAATGAAGATTATGTCGGCAAAAAGCCTTTGTTTCTCGTGGTGTTGAATGGTGCATTTTTATTTGCTGCCGATTTAATGCGCGGAATTAACTGCGATTGCAAAGTGTCATTTGTAAAGTTGGCTTCTTATGAAGGTACGTCCAGCACCGGTCAAATGAAACAATTGATCGGACTGAATGAAGACTTGAAAGGGCGCGATATTATTGTTGTAGAGGATATTGTAGATTCCGGCAATACCATTGTGCATCTCGATCGTTTGTTACATGAAGCACAGGCGAACAGTGTTGCGTATGCAGCGTTGTTGTTCAAACCGAAAGCCTACACCAAGGATATTCGGATTCAATATGTCGGTATGGAAATTCCGAATGATTTTATTGTGGGTTACGGACTTGACTATGATGGAATGGGTCGTAATCTGAAAGATATCTGGGTTATTAAATCATAAAAATAGTACACATGCTTAACATCGTGTTGTTTGGCCCTCCCGGCGCAGGAAAAGGGACGCAATCAGAAAAATTGATTGCGGAATTTCATTTGGTGCATTTATCTACCGGCGATATTTTCCGCGCCAATATTAAAGGTGAAACGGAACTCGGCAAATTGGCTAAGAGTTACATGGATAAAGGAGAATTGGTGCCGGATCAAGTGACGATTCAGATGTTGGAATCCGAAGTGGTAAAACACATCGATCCTAAGGGTTTTATTTTCGATGGATTTCCAAGAACCACCGCTCAGGCACAAGCTTTAGATGCGTTTTTAGCAAGTCGTGATACAAGTATTTCCTGCATGTTGGCGTTGGAAGTGGATGAAGAAGAATTGAAGAAACGATTGTTGTTGCGCGGAAAAGATTCAGGTCGTGCAGATGATCAGAATCCCGAAATTATTGCGAATCGTATTGCTGTGTATCAACGTGATACCGCGCCATTGAAATTATATTACGAGCAACAAGGTAAATATCGCGGCGTGCAAGGTGTTGGCAGCATTGACGAAATTTTCACATCACTTTGCGATCAAATTAATAGTCTCTAATCAACTAAGTTGATTGTTATATCGGGCAACCTTCGGGTTGCCTTTTTTATTACCTGTATTCGATTTGCCATAAATTAAATTTAGATAAGCCTAAAAAAGTATTTATATTTGCCAAATGTTTGCGGACAGATTGATATTGACTTTATTATTTTACACCTCGTATATCACCGGTTTCGGTGCGACGGTGTCAGGAATTGTGAAGTCGGCAAACGAGCCGGTTTCGTTTACTGTTGTTGGTGTTGTAGGCACACTTATAGGAACAACAACCGATGCATCAGGGAAATTTAGTTTACAACTTACTCCGGGTAAATACGAATTGCGTTTTCTATGTGTTGGATTTTTAACCTTGCAAAAAGCAATTACGGTCGCAGATCAGGATCTTCATTTGCAAATAGTTTTGGAACCTGATGGCAAGCAATTGAATGAAGTGGTGGTGTCGGGTACCATGAATGATGTGGCTCGTTCTGATTCACCGGTGCTGGTGGATGTGTACAATCCTACATTTTTAAAACGCAATCCGGCTCCAAATCTTTTCGAGTCGGTGGCTATGATTAACGGTGTGCGTCCTCAAATGAATTGTAACGTATGTAGCACGGGCGACATTCACATTAACGGGATGGAAGGTCCGTACACCATGATTCTTATTGATGGAATGCCGATCGTCAGCAGTTTATCTACAGTGTACGGTTTGATGGGAATTCCGACGTCATTAATTGAACGTGTAGAAGTCATGAAAGGTCCTGCATCATCTTTATACGGATCGGAAGCAATGGGCGGCATTATTAATGTGATCACGCGTAATCCTATGAACGCTCCGAAGTTTGGTGCCGATATCAGTTCTACCTCGTGGGGAGAAGTAAATGCTGATTTCGCGGGAAGTTATCGCATCGGTAAACGAACACATGGATTAACAGGGGTTAATTATTTCAATTACGCGATACCGGTTGACGCGAATGTTGATGGCTTTACGGACATGACGTTGCAAAACAGATTATCAGCTTTTTCGCGAATCATGTTTATGGATACGATGAATCGCCCGTCTTCATTGGGTGTGCGTTATGTGTATGAAGATCGTTGGGGCGGTGAAATGAATTGGAATAACACGTTTCGCGGTGGTGATAGTATTTATGGCGAAAGTATTTATACCAATCGTGTTGAAGTAATTAGCTCCTGGCAAGTTCCCGTAAAAAAAGACATTACCATACAAACTTCGTACACGCTTCACGATCAAAATTCGGTGTATGGAACTACAACATACATTGCTGCACAGCATATCGGGTTCGCACAATTCTTTCATCGTTTTTCTATAGGTCGTAGCAATTGGCTCGCCGGAACCGCATGGCGTTTTAATCATTACGATGACAATACGCCGGCAACTGAATTCATCAATAACAATATCGTTTTGACTCGTCCTGCAATAACTTCTCTGCCCGGCGTGTTTTTGCAAAACGATTGGATGCTCAATGAACGTCATCGTTTGTTATTGGGTTACCGCATGGATTATCATCCTATACATGGATTTATACATTCACCACGTATAGCCTGGAAATATGCGCTGCACGAACGGTTGATCATGCGCTGGAGTACCGGCACCGGATTTCGTGTGGTGAATTTGTTTACGGAAGATCATGCGGCTTTAACTGGTTCTCGAGAAGTGATTATTCGTAATTCGCTGAATCCGGAAGAATCGATTAATCTCACCGGAAATTTAACCTGGCGCGAGTATCAGTCGTCGTGGTTTGGAGGCGTTGAACTCACTGCATTTTATACGTATTTCGCGAACAAGATTATCGCAGACTACGATACCGATCCTGATGCAATTATTTATGATAATCTTCAGGGTTATGCAGTTTCTTCAGGTATTAGTATGAATGCAGATGTTACGTTTACCACCGGAACTAAATTCACATTCGGTGCTTCTTATATGGATGTGTATCGTATGGTTCGTGATTCACTAAATCGTTACGAAAAAAATGTTCAGGTGTTTGCACCACGATGGTCTGCAACAGGAACGTTGTCGCATACGTTAAAAAAACGCACGCAGGTAGATGTGACCTTTAATACTTATGGTCCCATGCGTTTGCCGGTTGTGCCGAATGATTTTCGTCCGGAATATTCACCTTGGTACACCTTGCTGAATCTGCAAGTTCGACAACCGTTGAAAGAACAATGGGAATTGTATGTGGGCATTAAGAACATATTGAATTTTATTCCGCAATATCCCATCTTACGACCGCAGGATCCGTTTGACCTACAAGTGAATGATCCGGTAAATAATCCGAACGGTTATACGTTTGATGCATCATACAACTATGCACCGTTGCAGGGAATTCGTGTCTTTGTAGGAGTACGCTGTCAGATCGGACGCAACAAGTAACCTACAATTGACTACTTTTACAGCCTCATGGATTCCAATTTTGTTGACTACGTAAAGATTTGCTGTCGTTCGGGTAAGGGCGGCGGTGGTTCTACGCACTTTTTACGCACTGCGCAAACAGCTAAAGGTGGTCCCGATGGCGGTGATGGCGGGCGTGGTGGGCATATCGTGCTTCGTGGTAACAAGCAACACTGGACGTTGTTGCATTTGAAATATCGTAAGCATGTTATTGCGCAAGATGGAGAGTCGGGGGGAAGACAAAACATGACAGGCGCTGATGGACGTGATGAAGTGCTGGATGTCCCATTGGGTACGGTAGCACGGAATCCTGAAACAGGAGAAATACTATTTGAAATAACTGAAGACGGAGAGGAACGTATTTTAGTTCCCGGTGGAAGAGGAGGAAAGGGAAATAGTTTTTTCAAGACATCAACACGACAGGCACCACGATTTGCACAACCCGGAGAACCCGGACTGGAAGAGTGGATTGTTTTGGAATTGAAACTTCTTGCTGATGTTGGATTAGTTGGTTTTCCAAATGCCGGAAAATCTACATTATTGTCAGTTATATCAGCTGCGAAACCTGAAATTGCCGATTATCCGTTTACCACGTTAGTCCCTAATTTGGGCGTTGTCGCTTATCGTGAACATCGTTCTTTCGTGATGGCCGACATTCCCGGAATTATTGAAGGAGCGCACGAAGGCAAAGGATTAGGAATTCGCTTTTTACGACACATTGAGCGTAATGCTTGTTTGTTGTTTCTAGTTCCTGCGGATAGCAATGACATTGTAGAGGATTACAAAATCTTATTGAACGAGTTGAAGTTGTACAATCCCGAATTGCTGGACAAAAAACGAATGCTCGGAGTTTCTAAAGCAGACATGTTGGATGATGAATTGTACGATGCCTTGAAAAGCGATTTAGATAAACGTTTCGCGAAGAAGTTTAAACTGCCTTGTGTAATTTTCTCTTCGCATTCACAAAAGAACATCCTTCAACTGAAGGATGAGTTGTGGAAGTTGATGAATTGATTTATGCAACGTTCACGAAGTAGTTAGGAGGTTTTTATTTTTTAAGTTGGATTTTGAATAGAGAAATTTGAATAGCTTTACGCTAAAATATGTCAAAAATAATTTCATGAAATCAATCTCTACGCTTAAGTTGTGCATCCTACTTCTGGTGATGTCAATCTGTTTGCAAATTAACTCACAAACAACACAAACATTCAATTTTACTGGCAGTGTTCAGACATGGACTGTGCCCCCTTGTGTAACTTCCATTAACATCGAATGCTGGGGCGCGCAAGGAGCCGGCGGTAATGGCGGTAATGGCGGTTATGTAAGAGGCACGATGAACGTAACACCCGGTCAGGTATTGAATGTTTACGTGGGCGGACAAAACGGTTACAATGGCGGTGGAAATGGTCATGCTGCGATTGCACGCAACGGAGGCGGAGCATCCGATGTTCGCGTTACACCTTATGCATTGGCGAATCGAGTTATTGTTGCCGGCGGTGGCGGTGGCGGTGGCCCAACAGATGTTGGAATTCGTAACGGAGGAGCAGGTGGCGGAGGAACTGTAGGATCTAACTATGCCGGTGGTGGTGGCGGTAATGGATATGGCGGTAATGGTGGTGCCGGCGGTGTAACAGGTGGTACCGGAAATACTTCGTGTCACTCAGGTGGTGCCGGCGGTGGTGGATTCACCTCTGGCGGACAACCTTCATGTAACGCATGTTATACCAGTTCATGCGGACAAGCCGGGTCTTTAGGTCAAGGCGGTAACGGTGATACTTGGGAAAACGGTATATGCTACAATAGTTATGGCGGAACCAATGGTGGTGGTGGTGGCTACTACGGTGGTGGCGGATCATCTGTCGGTAACTGCGGCGGCGGCGGTGGTGGCGGCGGATCATCGTATTCAGGATCCTTAACGAATCCGATTTTCACAGGAGGAATAAGAACAGGTAACGGACAAGTGGTCATCACGTACTCTGTGTCCGGAGGCGCCCCTGCACAGCCAGCTTCAATCAGCGGATTATCGGCGGTTTGCACAGGCGCAACAACAACATATTCCATTGCTCCTGTAGTAGGTGCAACAACATACACATGGACTGTTCCTGCAGGTACGGTTATCAACTCCGGGCAGGGCACTACGAGCATCAGCGTAACCGCTGGTTCAACATCGGGTAATGTAACGGTAACAGCAGGCAACACCTGCGGAACAAGTTCTCCAACAACATTCTTGTTGACCATTAATGCATTACCAACGGTAACAGCAAGTTCAACGAACTCCGCGATCTGTGTTGGTGGCAGCACCTCATTAAGTGCAAGCGGTGCTTCGACTTACGTTTGGAATCCGGGCAACTTATCAGGCTCATCTGTAACGGTGTCCCCGACAACAACCACAACGTATACCGTATCGGGAACGAACGCTAACGGTTGCGTAAATACAGCAACAGTAGGCGTAACAGTTAACCCATTACCAACGGTAACAGCAAGTTCAACGAACTCCGCGATCTGTGTTGGTGGCAGCACCTCATTAAGTGCAAGCGGTGCTTCGACTTAAGTTTGGACACCGGGA
>JBIJCF010000025.1:0-49198 GCA_044344795.1 Bacteroidia bacterium
TTTTATGCCACAATCCTGATTGCAAATTCACCCGATAGCGTGCTTCTTTTCTGGTAGTAACGAAAGGATGTTCATCGGGAATAGTGTCGTAAGCATAATCGATAAAGTGATCTTCAGGAAAGCAAGCTAAGCGCATAAAAACACTTTGATGCTTTTCCATAAAGTTAACTGCGCGATTTAGCAGAGCTTGATCAGGATGGGCGTAGATGAAATAATCTTCGAGTATAACAATCACGTATTCTTCTTCAATCTGCTGTAAGATAGATCTCGTATCCGTTGACCAGTCTTTCGGTGTGCCGGAAAGGACGGTTTTTACTTTTGGATTATTGAAGGATATTGTATTAGAACTTAAATATATTTTGTAAGGACAATCGTTCCAATGTTTAAATAAAAATTCAATAAACACCGGCCATATATCAGCGTATTTATCGCAACTTAATACTAATATGCCACAATTTGAATACATGATTATATTACTTCAAATGCGAAAATATCGCCGTTATGTAAGTTTCCATTCGCGCACAATAACTCAATTTCCTGCTTCAATTCTTGTGCCGTTATCCGAATCTCAGAATTGGATGAAATGGATTTAAAATTATAATTACCGAGTGATTCCAATCGATCAATACATTGAATGCAATCTACTTTTAATTCGGGTAAAGTAAATTCAAAACTGATACTAGGCACGGCCTGAGATAAACCTTGTAATACTTGCACTTCGAAACCTTCCACGTCAATTTTGATGTAGTCAGGTTTTCCATATTTTTCAACTAACGAATCCAGCGTAACGACCGGTACGTTAATGGTTTTGTTCCATTTAGCCTGTGAACCTTGAAAGCGCTTGCTTTCATTAACCTTTTGTATCCACTCCCGATTCATAGAACTTAAAGTATGCGCCGTTGAACTAGTCATGGAAATATTACCCGGTTTTGAACCGGCACCTGCAGGTATTACACGTACAAGAGGAATGAATAAAAATCGAAGATTTAAAAAGCGGTAGCAAAAAGGTTGTGGTTCGATCGCAATAACCCGTGCTCCGCGCTGACGAAAGATGTTGGCATAATTTCCAAGATTCGCGCCCACATCAAAAACCAGCATGTTGGGACGCAAGAAATTAAAATCATCATCCGGTGGTTTAGGTAATCTCCGAATTAGATATTTAAAATAATCCCACAACACATTTAACCACATGCTACTTTATTTTAAATTTCACGCGTCTGTATATTCCAACAAATCTGCGTTTACCTTCAAAGTTTAATTGTATAAACGAAACAGCCTTGAGCTTTTCCCTCGCCTCGCTTATTTTCTCTTCGCCCAGCAATTCATCAGCATACCACAGGTAATAATGAGGTATTGCGGATTGAACGATTTCATTGTGACGGTTTTCGGAAAACAACTTTTCGTACAAAAAGTTACGTTCTTCACGGAAGGGATTTTCTGCACTCATGGTTTTAGAATCACCGTGAAAGCGAAATCCGGCAAGTACATAATCGCTTTGGCATATACCGTCTTGACCGAATTTAACTAAATAACGCAACCAAAGATCCAAATCCATACACATGCGCAGTGTTTCATCTAACGGTAAAAGTTCCGCTAGCGCATTCTTTGAATAAAACATGCCAGGTTGATTTACTTGTCCGTAGCCTAGCGTTGTGGTAATAGATTTGAATATAATTGGTGTTGAGTTGCGGATAGTACCTTTCGCATCAAAAAAACGCGTTTTGCCAATAAATAAATTTTTTGCAGGATTTTGATTATACAAGTCCGCAAGGTGATGCAAAGCGCCCGGCTCTAATACATCGTCGCTATTGAGCCAGTTGAATAAATCTCCCGTAGCATGTGCAATACCTTTGTTAATGGCGTGCGCTTGACCGTTATCTTTTTCACTTACCCAATGTTTAATGTGAGAAGCATAACGTTCAATAACAGCGACGGAATTATCTATGCTACGACCATCGATGACAATTATTTCCAGATTCGGATATTGTTGATTGATCAATGATTCCAACGTCTCACCGATGAATTGCCCTTGGTTGAAGGACGGCACAACTATGCTGATTTTCGGGTAAGATTTCATCGTGCTTTTTGAGCGATCAGATTTTTGTGCTCGATATTAAATACATGTTGCACCACTAATATTTTGTGACGTGGGTCGTATTCGTAAAGCTGATAACCCAAAGCACGAATAAAATCAGCAAGTTCTGAGCAACTTGTTCCGGCCGCGTTTAGGTTGTGTGCATTGAATTCAATGAATAAAGTAGGGTGGTATTTTTTTAATGTTTGTTGCAACCCTTTGAGTACATATAATTCCCAACCTTCTACATCAATTTTAATGATATCAGGCGGTTGAAGCGTCTTCCCGGTAACCATCTCGTCGAGCACAACAGTTTTAATTACTTCTAATTTGTAATTTCCTGCTTCGGGTTTAACGGCCAAAGAATTCCATGCATCCATTCCCTTATCGGGAATATAAATTTGAGCTTCGCCTGCTTGATCAGAAGCGGCTACACGGAAAGCCGTTATTTGATTATCGAGCTGATTGAGTTGTATATTTTCGACGAGCCTAATATACGTATCATTAACAGGTTCGAAACTGTAAACATGTCCTAGTGGGGTTACTTTATCTGCTGCGATAATGGAGAAGTAGCCAATATTAGCACCGATGTCGTAAAATACCATTTCGGGTTTCAACGCTGCTTCCAGCCACTCACGTTCCGCCCATTCAAACGCACCGCAATAAATATGTGGGGCAAGTTCATTGTCGGTGTATAATTTGAACGAAAGATTAGGTGATATTTTAGTTACAACATGTTGTTGTTGATTATGGAGCGCTAGCCACTCTTTTCGCTTTCCGCGAACACCACTCCAAAAGATGCGTTGTTGAACGGAGAATCTGATTCTTGAAAATATCATAACCCTCGTTTTTTAAATAATACATCCGCCTGAAGCAACTCTCCTTCCGCACTTTTGAATCCAGGTAATATATTGACCATAATGAATTGTTGGGATTCCAAAAAGCTAACGATGTCTGCAAATATGGGAGATCCGTTATATAATGGCTTAAACGAGACTTCTATCCAGATATATTCGGTTCTTTTTAATGTAGTTGTTGCCCCCATTAATGCATGCAATTCCGCGCCCTGAATATCCAGTTTCATTAATCCGAGTGGTTCACCTTCGAAAAGGTTCATACTGTCCAACGTAACAACTTCAACACTTCGTTTTGTTCCTGAAATGTTAATTTCCTTACCCAAAAGTTGCTCATCTGCAGGTAGGAGTGAAGACGTAGCCGGTAATGCATTTTCGTAAAACTCCAGTTCACCGGGCTGATCACTTACAGCGCATGGATAAACCGATACGGCAGGATTTTTTTCAAATTTATTTTTTAATAATTGAAAATATTTTTTTTGTGGTTCAAATATAACACCCTGTTTGATGTTTAATTCTTTTTGAAGAAACAAATAAAAACTGCCGTCGAAACCTCCGATATCGCAATAATTAATCGACTTCTTAGGTAAAAGCTGAATCAATTCCCGACGCAGTTTCACATCTCCGAACTTGCCGGAATACAAAACACGGTTCAGTATTTTATAAGTTAATTTCAGCATTATAGTTTCACTATCTGTAATTGTGTGGAACCGTATTTCCAATCCAATTGTAACACTCTTCCTGCAGGAACTATGGGCTGATTCGCAACTTCTATCAGTAACGCTTGTTCCACACGGTCATAATATTCTTTATCCGGTTCGGTCAGATCAATACCCAAATAGTATAGTCCGTTGGCTAAAGTTGAAGTTGGGAGTCGAAATGGAATAATGTTATTACCCGGTTGAAGTTGAACTTTTTCTTCAGGATTAAAAGTGCCTAGTGACCCGAATCCGGAAGGCGTTAAATCGATGCTACTTAAACGCACATCTAGTGCACAAGCCATCGATCTTGTTGCGTGAATATGAACGGAAACTTCTGTAAATTGAGCATTTTGCGCTGTTTTTTCAACTTGCAGAACGGCACATTGTTTAACTGCATCAGCAGTTCTAATGGTGTTAGTGGCTCTTGGCTGATCGTTAAGATAGGATTGTATTATTTGCGTAGTAGAGCCTTGCATTTTCAACTGACCTTGTTGCAGGTAAATACTGTTTTTGCATAATGCCTGAACCGCTCCCATATTATGGCTTACAAACAAGATTGTTCGTCCGCTTTTGCTTACGTCTTCCATTTTGCCCATGCAACGTTGCTGAAACTCCGCATCTCCAACTGCAAGCACTTCATCAATAATTAAAATTTCGGGTTCAAGAAATGCCGCAACAGAAAAAGCAAGTCGCAACTGCATTCCGCTACTGTAATGCTTTAGTGGCGTATCTAAAAATTTGCCGGTGCCGGAGAATTCTACAATTTCTTCAAATTTCGCATTGATTTCAGCACGTTTCATTCCGAGAATAGAACCGTTCATGAAAATATTTTCACGACCTGTCAGCTCCGGGTGAAAACCTGTTCCCACTTCCAGTAAACTTGCAATTCTGCCGCGAACTTTAATTTGTCCTTTAGTCGGTGGTGTGATGCGAGAAAGAATTTTAAGTAAAGTTGATTTGCCGGCACCGTTTTTACCAACAATTCCAATCGTATCGCCTTGCTGAACATCGAAGTTTAGATCCCGCAAAGCGTAAAAGGTTTCAACTTCGGTTTTGTTACTTTTAAATATTCCCGACACCGCATCGCGCATACTTAAATACGGCGACTGTTCATGATTAATCTTGAACGTTTTGCTAATGTTCTGTATTTCGAGAATAGGTTTCAAGCGAGATCGGCGAAATAATGTTCCGTTTTCTTAAAATAATTAATGCCGATTATCAGAAATAAGGCATATATACAATATCCCGAAATTAATTCCATTCCGGATGGTAATTCGCCACCAAATCCTGCTTGTACCCATTTTATTCCAAGAGCAGCAGGATTAATATTAAGCAATGGTTTTAGGTGCGCCGGAATATTAATTGCATTAAGAAAAAGTGGTGAAACGAAAAGTAATAGTTGAAGTAAAAACTGAATAATATAGCGAAAGTCACGGTACTTGACATTTAATGCCGAAAGTAACAATGCGGGCCCGGTAGCGGCCAGCAGCATCGTGAATACAGCAATAGGAAATGTCCATATAACTTGTGCAATATTTATTTCGGAAGGCGCTAGTAGACACACAACAGACAGAATTGGAATGGACATTGCGAAGTCGAACAGCGTTCCTGCAAGCGATGAGAGTGGAAGTAGCAAGCGCGGGAAATAGATTTTCTTAATGATATTGGCATTACTTACCATGCTATTACCGGCATTGTTGATGCCTGAAGCAAAAATGTTCCATACCATCATTCCGGCATAAAACGGTAAAAAGATATTTACGAATCCGCTGGTTCGACTACCCAACACAAAAGCTAAAATTCCCGATATCAATAAGGGCTGCAAGACAGCCCACAAAAAACCGAGCGCTGTTTGTTTATATTTTATTTTAATATCACGCCATGCGAAGAAATACAATAGTTCATGGTATTGTTTTAATTCCGAAATATTCAAATGAAATTTTCCCGGAGCTTTTATGGTATATTCCTTTATTGGTTCCATAGCTCGGTATTAAATCCGGTTAGTTGCTGTAACGGCTTTTTGTAAGGCTCGAAGAACGTTTTGAGGTATAAGCGCATTTCGGTTAAAACAGGATCTGGGTGTTTCTCTATTTTATTCAATCCGCGAACTACTTCACCTGACTTATGATTGGCAGAAGCGGGAATTACTTTTTTAATTAATTTTTTAATAGGATTATTATTATCAAAGAATCGATTGGTTACACGCGAATACGTTAATGATTGTGCTTTCTTCGTTTCATTACGAACAATATGCGTGGCAGGCTGAAAATCAGCAGCTACATGCAGCCATTCGGAAACTTCTTTACAATACGGCAGCGGATCTTTTCTGAAGTCTTCGAATGAGAATATTTTAACTTGCTCTTTAGGAAAATTGGCATAGATATCTGTCAAATGACAGATATATAAGCTCATTCCCACAAAAATCTCATAGCGCCAATCGTTTTTATCGTGTCCTCCACCGGCTATAACTTCTTTTATCGCAGTGAAATCTGTTTTTACTGAGCCGAAAAATTGTTCCATTAAAAAGGCGCTGTACATCCAGTCAATTGGATTACGAAGTAGAATAACAATTTTACATTGAGGGTTATATTGAGCAAGTCGTTTCAATCCCTCAGAATGCGCATACAGCATGGCATTTTTGGCAATCAACGTGGTTCCTTTGCGGTAATCGTGGAAATACTTTTCGTATACTTTTTCTATTTCGGGATGGTATTCTTCATCAACCACAAAGTATCCGATTTCCTTCTGATCATGCGTCGAAATTTCCGGGTGCTCTCCCAGATAATTTTTCAACGATGTCGTTCCTGCCTTTTGGGCACCGACAATCATAAGGTCGATCTTCTTCACGTTTAAGCTTAACTTAGTGGGATAAAATCGATACAATATAAACATTTCGCTACACACTTATGATGCACCTGCTGCTCGCCACACAAAACCTACACAAAATAAAGGAAATACAATCTGTTCTTCCCAAAGATATACAGGCTTCAGGTATTAACGATTTGGTGAAAAGTGAGTTGGAAGAGATCGGCACTACCCTCGAAGAAAACGCTTTACAAAAGGCGCGTAAGATTTATCAACTCACGGGAAATCCAACACTTTCTGATGATTCCGGACTTGAAGTATTCGCGTTGAACAATGCTCCCGGCGTTTATTCTGCCCGCTATGCAGGTCCTGAGAGAGATGACCGGGCGAATAATGCTCGGTTACTGGATGAACTGAAGCACGGGTTAGCTCGAGAGGCTCGTTTCCGCACGGTGCTCGCATTTATTGATGGTGCAGGCGAATATCTGTTTGAGGGAATAGTTAATGGTGTAATTGCAACAGAGCCTCGCGGTAATAATGGTTTTGGTTATGATCCGTTGTTTATCCCAGATGAAGAAACGCGCACTTTTGCACAAATGACTTCCGATGAAAAAAATAGGTTAAGTCATCGTTCGAAGGCTGTTAAAGCATGGGCGCAATGGATGAGTAAACGCAATCAATAGATTTCAGCTAACACTTGTTCAAAAGTTGGTTGCAGTTCTGTTGCCGTAACCTTCCACACCCTGCGCGATTGCTTATCTTTACACATGCCTGTTAATATGGATTCGGGCATAATCGACACTATGAAAATTAAGATTGGAATTATTTTCGGAGGATCATCCCGCGAACGAGAAATTTCATTTGCAGGTGGTAGGACCGTTTATGATAATTTGAATAAATCCCTATTTGAAGCAGTTCCGATTTTTGTGGATAGCTTCGGCAACTTTGTGTTGTTAAATTGGGAGTACCTGTACAAAGGAAGTATTCGTGACTTTGATCCTCCCGTTAATTTTATTCCTGAATCACCTGGGGAGTTTCAGGTGTACGCAGAGTCGTTGAATCCGGATGAAGCTACAATTCATGCAATGTGTGCGCAATTGGGCAATCGCTTAACTATGGGGCAACTGAAGCAAGAAATTGATTTTGCGTTCTTGTGTTTGCATGGACCTTATGGCGAAGACGGAAAAATTCAAGGATTGTTGGAATATTATAAAATCCCGTATTCAGGTTCCGGTATTTTACCTTCTGCAATTGGAATAGATAAGGCGATTCAGAAGAAATTGATGGTGAATGCAGGTTTTGCGTCGCCGAAATTTATCGCTTTGTCACGAGAAGAAATTGTCAATGATTCCGGAGGAAAATTATTTAAAAGAATTCAGCAGGAAGTTGGCTTTCCCATTGTTGTAAAAGCATCCACGCAAGGTTCATCCATCGGTATTTCAATTTTACACGATCCTGATGCCAATAAATTGCGTGAAGCATTGCTGAAGAGTTTGTTTATGAAAACAATTACTGCAGCTGATTGGAAAGTGCTATCTGAACAAGATAAGAATGCCACGCTGCGCGTGTTGACTGATATACGTGAGGGAGTAGGCTTGCCCCTGAAACTTTCCGCCGGAAGCAACTCGGAAGTTATTTCGCATCCTGATAAATTGCTGCAACGATTAGATGAATTATTTGCTACGAAGGAAGCAAGTGTACTGCTGGAAGCATTGGATGCAGAGAGTGTTGTCTTGGTAGAAGGATTTATTTCAGGGAAAGAATTTTCCTGCATTGTTGTGGAGCGTGAAGGAGATACTCCGGTTGCTTTGCCGCCTACAGAAATTCGTAAAGGCAAGGAGTTATTCGATTATCGTTCCAAGTATTTACCGGGACTTTCCCGAAAAATTACTCCGATTGAATTGCCCGATGCGCAAATTGAAGCGATCAGGACGGAGTGTGTGCGTTTATTTTCGGCTCTTCAGTTCGATGTGTACGCGCGTATTGATGGTTTCGTTGGTGACGACGGAAAAATTTATTTGAACGATCCTAACACGACTTCAGGGATGATGCCTTCATCATTCTTCTTCCATCAGGCAGCTGAAATCGGATTGAATCCTTCACAGTTTTTGACTTACATCATCCGCACTTCATTGCAGGCGCGCATAAAGTCCGATAAGAATGGTCAACACTACGATTATTTGTTGCATCGTCTGGATGTGGGAATGGACGCTATTCGTTCAGCGGCTCAAGAACATACACGTGTTGCAGTATTGTTGGGTGGCTATTCTTCCGAACGCCACATTTCGGTAGAAAGCGGAAGAAACATTTTCGAAAAATTATCTTCATCAACTAAGTATAGTCCGATACCGGTATTTCTTACAGGTCACGCAGATGATCATCAATTGTATGTTATTCCTGTAAATATTTTGTTGAAGGACAACGCCGATGATATCAAAGAGAAAATTGATGCGTGGAAAATTCATCCTGTAGTGCGCAATATAATTCAGGAAGCAACTTTGATTACCAATCGATTTGCATCTCCTGATGCATTATCTGCACCAAGAAAAATTTCATACGAAGAGTTGAGTGCAATGAGCGATGCCGTGTTTATTGCATTACATGGTCGTCCGGGTGAAGATGGAGCAGTGCAGGAGAAACTCGATGCATTAGGTGTTCCTTACAATGGAAGCGGTAAAGAGAGTTCACAGATTACGATAGACAAATACCGCACGAATGAAATTTTAAAACAAAATGGATTTTTGGTTGCGGAACACGTGCTCGTTACTCAGGACGAATGGATGAAAAATCCGGCGTCGGTACTAGAATATATAGATCAGCATATTCATTGGCCTTTTATTGCGAAGCCTGTTGATGACGGATGTAGCTCTGCTGTACGGAAAATTAAATCCAAAGAAGAATTCGAAGCTTTCGCCAAATTGATTTTTAGAAATTCTGAGGAACTTGATCCGGAAGCAGCGCAATTGTTAAAGATTAAGCCCAAAGAAGAGTTTCCCAACAAGCCTGTTATTCTTGTTGAAGAATTAATCAGTAAGCGCGATGCGAAGCATTTTCTGGAAATTACCGGAGGAATGGTTACTCATTACGGACCGCAAGGACAGTTGGAATACGAAGTATTTGAAGCGTCGGAAGCCTTGTCGGAAGGAGAAGTATTATCACTGGAAGAGAAATTTTTAGCGGGCCAAGGACAAAATATCACTCCTGCGCGTTACGCAGTTGATCCTAACGAACGCCAACAAATTTCGGATCAGGTGAAGGCAACTTTGGGTGGGGCGGCGCGTCTGTTAAACATTCAGGGCTATACCCGTATTGATGCATTTGTGCGAATTTATTCTCCTGATCGAATTGAGGTTATTTTTGTTGAAGTGAATTCACTGCCGGGAATGACACCGGCTACCTGTATTTTTCATCAGGCAGCGATTAATGAATACAAACCGTATGAGTTTATTGATGCGATATTGAACTTTTCATTCGCGCGAAAAAAATTACAACAACAACAACCGGCATAATATTTAAATGAAAAATTTGTTTCAATTTCTTACCGGTAAGCGTTTCCTGATTAATGCAGCCATTGCTCTGGTGCTATTACCCTTGCTAATTTGGGCAACATTTGCCTGGATGAGTTCCTTTACAAATCACGGAGATTTTATAGAGGTGCCGGATTTTACCGATTTAAAAATTTCTCAATTGGATCGTTTTGTTGATGATAAACCGGTGAAATATGAAATCATCGATTCCATTTGGGATCCGCAAAAACAAAAAGGTGTTGTCTTTCGTCAGGATCCTGAACCTAAAGCGCATGTGAAAGAAAATCGTACCGTGTATTTGTACGTTACGGCAATTACACCGCCATCTATTGCAATGCCGAAACTGGAGGATTTATCACAACGACAAGCAAAGGCGGTGTGCGAGAGTTATGGACTGAAAGCGGAATTCAAAGAAGTTGAAGACCCGCATCATGGTGCTATTATCGAACAGCGTTACAAAGGAAAGCGTATAGAACCCGGCACTCCGATTATGAAAGGAGAAACTGTCTTGCTCATGGTTGGTGTTGACGGTGAAGGCGGAATTTCGGGAATGCCTATTCCTAATTTAAATGGTTTAACTTTCCGTCAGGCTCGTGGTAAGCTTTTAGATATGGGTTTGGATTGGTTGTTAATTCAAGATCCTGATATAAAAGATTCATTGAATGCATTTGTGTACAACCAAAATCCTGTACCGGGCAAGGATAAAAAAATCATCAAAGGAACTACTATCGATATTTTCGTGACTTCGGATAAATCGAAATTGAAAACAGAGGATTAATCATGAAGCAATTGCTCACTGCTGGTGCAGTTTTTATTACTATCAGTTATTTCGCGCAGCCTGAACATCTGGCACCGGTTACGCACAATGCGACTCAAACGGTTGATGCAGCTGCTCATCGTACCAGAAGTTTTTCCGGCGATACCATTAACTTGCCTTCTACCGGTTTTCGTGATGATTTTTCGTACGATGATCATCGTCCTGATTCCAATTGGTGGAATCCAACTTTGAATCCGGGAATTTATGTAAATCGCGGATGGTCACGATCGCCGATAAATATTGGTGTGTGCACCTTCGATGGTCTGGATTTTACAGGAATGCCTTACAACGCTTTAGCAAATGCAAATACAAGTTCTCTAGCGGATGAATTGACTTCACGTCATATCAATATGCAGTCATTAAGTGTTGGCGATTCTGTGTACCTAAGTTTTTGGTATCAGGCAGGTGGTAAAGGTTACGCGCCTAATCCAACTGATTCATTGATATTACAATATAATGTTCCTTCCTGGAATTCCTTTTCAACCGAAGTGTGGAAGACTATTTGGTTTATGGAAGGTTATACACCTCAAGGCAACGACACCGGTTTTCATTTGGTGATGTTGAAGTTGGATAGTGCATCATATTTTCAGAACGGTTTTCGATTTCGTTTTCGCAATTATGCATCAGTTTGCGGAAGCAACGATCATTGGCATATTGATGAAGTGTTTCTAAAGCAAACACGTTCGTTTGCGGACACGTTGCAGGGTGAGCCACACTTTGTGTATGATATGCCATCCATGTTGAACGATTTTCATGTTGTTCCGGGTCGTCATTACGTGCCTTCTATGATGGCGAGTGACGTGGATATTTTTATCCGCAACAATGATGACATTCCGCGTAACGTGACTTACACTTACGAAGTGTATGATCCAACTTCTGCAACACCAATCTTCACCTACAACGGGGGAGCTGACGGCAACTTGCAACCTTTTTATACTTCAGGATATTCGCCTTATGCTCCACACGCAAATCCTAATGTGACGCCATTCAGTTATCCCGGTTTCAGCAATCCGGAAGATACGGGAACGTACTATGTGCATCACATGCTAAAGAAAGGTACATCGGCCAGCGCGCCAGTTGATACAGTGATTTATAAGCAGCACTTATACAACTATTACGCTTACGATGATGGCACCGCGGAAGTCGGTTACGGTATTTACGGTTCACAATCTTTGATGGCATACAAGTTTACTTTGCCTCCGAACGTAACGGACACATTGAAATCTGTGATGATGTATTTTCTTCCTGTTGTAGATCAACCGAACATCGATTTGCGCGAGTTTCGCTTAACTGTTTGGGCGCACAATTCAGCCGCGAATCAGCCCGGAACAGTGTTGTACACGCAGTACAAGTACACGCCGGAATATCGTTATGATGCACCAAATCGTTTTGTGGAATATACAATAGATAGCGGAACGGTTGTATTATCAGGAACCTTTTACATTGGTTGGCAACAGCTTGCGACAGATCGTTTGTATATCGGATTTGATTTTAATAATGATCAGTCGGACAAGATCTATTACAACACTTCCGGTGTTTGGTACACATCAATTTTCGATGGTGCCTTGATGATGCGTCCCGTTTTTGGAGGTACATACGATGTAACAGGAAATGATGAAGTGAGTGATGCGGATAAAATGCAATGGTATCCCAATCCAACTTCAACGGACCTTACGGTAAGCGGACTTCCGGCCGGTGGAGCAAATACAATCGAAGTTTTTGATTTTAATGGTCGTTTGATTCAGACGTTACAAACACAAAGCACTCAACACAAAATTGACGTCAGCACCTGGAATGCAGGATTGTATTTGGTTCGTGTGCTCGATACTAATGGAGCCATAGTAGGCAGCAATCGGGTAGTGGTAGGGAAGTAGAAGGTGTTGTGTAATGCGCAACAAGCTTTCCAACGTTTTAAACTTTGGAAAGCTTGTTAGCTGATCTTGTTAGCTTACTTCATCCAGCCTCCGTGAGAAGTCCAACTCGAGTATTAGATAATCTCTTAGCTTCCAATACACGGACTCCGTTAGAAATCCAACTCGGGTATTGATAATCGCTTAGCTTCCCACACACGGACTCCGTTAGGAGTCCAAGCCGTGTAACCGCCATCGGTTACACGCTCACCACGACTCCGTTAGGAGTCGCACAAAAACTAATGTCTCATTAGTAATCAACATCATAATAAAAACGCAGGGTACGATTTAAATCGTACCCTGAATCATTTCTGTTTGTAAAACTAACCGCTTCAACAATTCCCGTTTCACCGTTTTGCCAACATCATCCTTCTAATTGCCAACATCGCCTTATCTATCCGATTCCACTTGCTTACCCAAATGATACATCTTCTTTTTTCACCATCATTTCCTTCCACAAAAAAAACGGGACAACTTTCGTCATCCCGTTTTCTCTTTAGGTTTACTTCAAGCAACTATTTATTTCGCGTCCTTTACCTCTTCAAAATCTACATCAGTTACTTCACTGTCTCCTGATTTCGCTTGTTCATTTCCACCCGGATTAGCGCCGCCTTGCTGCTGTTGCATCGCTTCGTACATGCCTTGCACCACAGTCTGCAACTTCGCCAAACCTGATTCTACCGCAGGAATATTCTTCGAAGCATGTGCTTCTTTCAATTCCTTTACAGCTTCTTCAATCGCAGCTTTCTTATCAGCCGGCAACTTATCACCGTGTTCGCTTAACTGCTTCTCCGTCTGGAATACCAATGCATCTGCTTGATTCAACTTCTCAATTTCTTCTTTCGCTTTCTTATCGGCTTCTGCATTAACCTCGGCTTCTTTTTTCATGCGATCAATCTCATCTTTCGATAAGCCGCTGCTGGCTTCAATACGAATGTTCTGAGACTTTCCGGTGTTTTTATCTTTTGCAGAGACATTCAAAATACCGTTCGCGTCAATATCAAACGACACTTCAATTTGTGGAACTCCGCGCGGTGCGGCAGGAATGCCATCCAAAATGAAACGACCTATAGTACGGTTATCTTTCGCCATCGGACGCTCGCCCTGTAGGATGTGAATCTCAACAGAAGGCTGATTATCTGAGGCTGTAGAGAACGTCTCTGATTTTTTAGTCGGAATTGTTGTATTGGCTTCGATCAATTTTGTCAATACGCCTCCGTACGTTTCAATACCTAATGAAAGAGGTGTAACGTCCAGCAACAATACATCCTTTACTTCACCTGTCAATACACCGCCCTGAATAGCTGCACCAACTGCAACTACTTCGTCAGGATTTACTCCTTTAGATGGCGCCTTACCGAAGAAATTCTGAACAGCAGCTTGTACTGCAGGAATACGAGTTGAACCACCTACCAAGATTACTTCGTCGATATCGTTAACACTGTATCCCGCATTTTTCAAGGCAGAGCGGCATGGTTCGATAGTACGACGTACAAGATCATCTACCAACTGCTCAAACTTTGCACGAGTTAAAGAACGTACCAAGTGCTTCGGAATTCCATCCACCGGCATGATGTACGGCAAGTTAATTTCTGTTGAGTTGGTGCTGGATAACTCGATCTTCGCTTTTTCTGCCGCTTCTTTTAAACGCTGAAGCGCCATCGGATCTTTAGATAAATCAAGTCCTCCATTCTCGTCTTTAAACTCTTGCACCAACCAATCAATAATTTTTTGATCGAAGTCATCACCGCCTAAGTGTGTATCACCATCGGTTGATTTTACTTCAAATACGCCATCGCCTAACTCGAGCACAGATACGTCATGTGTACCACCACCGCAGTCGAACACCACAATTTTCATGTCCTGGCTTTTCTTATCCAGTCCGTATGCTAATGCCGCTGCAGTTGGTTCGTTGATAATACGGCGAACTTTTAAACCTGCGATTTCACCGGCTTCTTTTGTTGCCTGACGTTGTGCGTCGTTGAAATAGGCAGGAACAGTTATAACTGCTTCAGTAACTTCAGTTCCTAAATAATCTTCCGCTGTTTTCTTCATCTTCTGAAGAATGATGGCAGAAATTTCCTGTGGTGTGTATTTGCGATCATCAATTGCAACACGAGGGGTGTTGTTGTCGCCTTTCACAACGGAGTATGGAACGCGTCCGGTTTCCATAGTTACTTCGTCGAACAAATGACCCATAAAACGCTTAATAGAGAAAATCGTTTTACGCGGGTTGGTAATCGCCTGACGCTTTGCAGGATCTCCGACCTTACGTTCTCCGTTTTCAACAAATGCTACGATCGACGGGGTAGTGCGACGTCCTTCACTGTTCGGAATAACTACCGGCTCATTGCCTTCCATTACTGCTACACAGGAGTTCGTTGTGCCCAGGTCGATACCAATTATCTTTCCCATAATTAAATGATATAAATGTGATTCAGTTTTTAATAACGATCTCTTTAGATCAACTCATGTGCCACCCGAAAAATGCGGTTATTTTCCTGCCAATGACGCAGGTTTAAGCCCTTGGAACTGACTATATATGACAAAACGACATGGGAGCCACGTCGTTTGCCTTTACTGTGAAGAAATGTGTTTATTGACAACCCGGTGTTGTACCGTCGGTTTTTTGGAATAGTAGCTGGCAAGTGAATTCTCCAACAGCCAGATAATCATCAATAGAGTTATTTACCAAACCGAGGTTCAGGCGTGTTGCTACCGTGCGTGATGAAAATACACCGAGACCATTATTGATATTGGTATACATAGGACGATCCTGAGCCAATGATGTGTTTGGTCCGTTCAGTTCGATGTAGGTTTTTAGCACATCGTCGCCGCCATAGACGTAAAAGTCCACACTTCTGAATTTACGGGAGATGACGTTGTTGTCAACCGGAATATTTTGACCCAGAAAACGGTAAAAACTCAACTTGTCGAACTTAATGCCCTGTGGAGAATTCGCTGAAGTGTTGTTTGTTTCAGTGGTACCAAGAGCCCACTCCGGCGTATAATTGAGAACAGTATCACCGTTAACTCGATATTCCCAATACGAAACTCTTAAGCCGGCCTGATACAAACGTGCAGATGGCGCAGCGCTCCATTTTACGTCAAAGCTTGGGGAAACGGTTGATGGTGACATGTTGATAATCGTTGCCGTTGCAGACGGAGAAGTAACATTGAATGCTTCCACCAAATTCGTTTCAGCATTTACCACATTTCCGGTTTGTGTATTGGTAACTGTCAATTTATAAGTGTGCGACGTATTTAACGTGCCTGAAGGACTATCAAAAGAATAAATAACCTGATTGGGTGCAGCAAAGGTGCCGGGTTCTTTATTCGTAAATGTGTCGGGTTGTAAAACAAACGTGTTGACTAACGCACCTGCGCTATTAAATGCTTCAATCTTTACATCTAACTGATTGATGTAATTGATAGAATCAAACTGTTGTGCCATTACCAAAGCGTTGTCAGGACCTAAAAATGCCTTCTGTATGCGGACATACTGCTTTGGCAAGGTTTGATCCAGTAAACAATACACAATAGTTGTTTCGCGATAATCATCAAGCAAATCAACTTCTGTGCTGCAGGAATTCCACAACAATAATCCGGATAACAGTATAGCGAATAGTCTCATTTCGAATTGGAATAACAAGAGACGAATTTACTGTTTTTTATCCTTGGTGATGTTGCACCTTGATAAGAGGTGTAAATCACGTTATAATTGGCAAAAAAATGCTTTAGAAATTGGCAATCAAGCGAACACTCAACTGTCGGTTGGTAAGGTAATTCGGAACACCATAGGATCGACCGGTAACGTCTTTTACCCAGAAATAAGAAATTGTATTCTGCACTTGTAACAGGTTATACACTTCGGCTCCCAACCACAACGCTTTAAATACTTTGAACGGACTGCTTTGCGGCAATGGTTTTTTAGGACTGATGATTTCATACGAAAAACCAATATCCACGCGACGATAAGGCGGCATACGAAACACTTGTTTCCAGCGCTCGTGGGTTGGTGGACCGAATGGTAAACCGGTGCCAAGAATTAAGCCCAAGTTCATTTTAAACGATGGTGCCATCGGTAAATAGTCCTGGAAGTACAACGCAAATGTCATCAACTGATCCGTAGGACGAGGAATAAATCCCGGTTCCTGACGAATACTATCTACCGGTGTATTGTTAAATGTAAATCCTGAAACGATAGTATCGCCGTCAGAATTCAAATAGATGTAATACTTGTCGTTGTACAAATTTTCTTGTGTGCGCATCAAGGTCAGATTCACCCAACTTTCAGTGCCTTTTACAAATTCACCATTCATTTTCAGGTCGATACCATACGCATATCCGTATGCCATATTATCACCGTAGTAACGAATACGAACGTCGTTTACTTCATACGGAATCAGGTCGTCAAAATACTTGTAATACACTTCGGATATGAACCGGAACGGCCGATTCCACAATTTGAAATTAAAATCAGAACCCACCAATGCATGTATCGCTTTCTGCGCTCGGATATTGGTATTCAGACGTCCGGCATAATCGCGTAATTCACGGTAAAACGCAGGCTGACTGTACCAACCTCCGGCTGCCTTAAATGTAACGTCGGCTTTCCAGTTGGGCGTCCAGGAAAATTGCACACGCGGACTTACAATCGTTTGTCCGTTCATATCCCAATAATGAATCCGCGAACCCACGGTTACCATAAACAAAGAACTATCTCGCAGTGTATCCGCATACCGGTATTGAATGTAGCCCATTACGCGATTGGACATTTTACTCATCCGTCCTTTCACAACATCTTGCAAATCGATACTGTTTGTAGGATTATAAGGAATAGAATATCCTGCAGAGTCGACATAATTCCATTCGCTTAATTGATCGCGGATGTATTCATGCTGATAACGAATTCCGAAAGCAACCTGGTGAACATCGTTGGTGTACCATGATTTGTATTCCGCATTATTTACCCAGGCGTCAAGATAATTTCGGGTATGTCCTAAAAATGTTCCGACACCACGGTTAAATGCCACCTGACCAAATGTTGGCTTACCGAAATCTGCTTCCAATTGATCAATAAAATATTGCCCCTGAATATCGAAGGATTCTGTTTCGTAAGTATTGAAAGAGGATACGATGAATTTATTCCGCCAGTGTTTGTGATCGGAATGATTGAGCGCAACAGCATTGAAAAAAGTCTGAAAACGATTATTCATTTTGCCATCGAAATACACCGTAAAACGCAGTGCGTTGTTGAGTGTGCCGAAATCGGTTTCACGAGTAGCCGGCTCTAACGTGTAACGATTAATCGCGTAATTACCCAGATATTCAATATTCCAGTGCTCATTGAAATGAAACGTGAGCAAGGTTTGCGCATCTGTGAAATTCGCAAAGTAATCGCCGCGCGTGTCTAATGAGTTCAGTAAATAACGATTCGATTTTTGTCGCGCACCAAACAACCAGGTAAATCGCAAGTCTTCGCTGGTTCCTTCCAGCGTTACGTTTACACCCAACAAGCTGGCCGTAAATGTTCCGGCAAACCTTTGTGGTTGTTTGTACCGGATATCAAGCACTGATGCCATCTTATCACCATAGCGCGCTTCGAATCCACCTGCCGAGAAAAAGATGTTCTCTGTCATGTCTGTATTCACGAAGCTCAATCCTTCTTGTTGTCCGGCTCGTGTCAACAGTGGACGATAGACTTCAATGTCATTCACATAAACCAGGTTTTCATCGAAGTTACCGCCGCGAACAGAATACTGCGTACTCATTTCGTTATTGGATGTTGCTCCCGCGAAACGCAGGTATGCAGAAATGTCGCCTGTTGGAGAAGGTAAGCGATCGAATATTCTAGGGTTCATGGTTACACCCGGCGATGGTTTGGTTCCTTCCGCAGTAATTACTTTTTCGGTTCCTATGAACGTTCGTGACGTCATACTGATCCGAATCTGCGTTGTTTCTCCGTTCGGAACAAAAACCTTTTTCCGGTATTCTTCATATCCTGTTGCACGAACAATAACAATAACGCTTGTGCCGGAAGGAATGGATAAGGTAAATTCTCCCTTAGGATTGGCGTAAACTGCAGATGTGCTACCACTATATGCAACCAACGCTCCTTCTATTGGTTTTCCCAATGAATCAGTAACCGTGCCGCTAACGTAACCGCTTTGCCCGAAACACAACTGCGTAAATAAAATAAAAAGTATAATTGCACCCGCTGAGATATTGCGCACTTCGGAATTTCTTTAGCTGTTATTTGTTGCGGAATTCACCGTTTTGCACGGCTTGAATGAATTTCGACCAGGCCAGTGGATTCATCAGATTGTTGGGAACATACTGTCCGGCATAATAATTCCGTTGCACCTGTTGATCCATTTTAGCACGATAAGCCATGCCGCCATCCATAGAAACTTGTTGAATAGCCTGTATCATTTCTGCGCGAGCTAAATTTTTTCGTGCACGGTCCAAATCGTCGGAAGGCACTTCCATGCTTAAGAATTCTGTCTTGAATTTTTCGCGTGAAGGCCAAGGATAAACGACCATTTCACGCAGAACAATCGTATCTATTTGTAATGCCTGAACATGATTAAACGTAGATGTGGTGAACGTATCAGGCACAACAAAGGACCCTCGTTTGTAACCTAACGCATAAAAATCTACCGTGTCTTTTTCCTGAACAACAAGCGAGTAAAATCCTGTTGAGCTGCTATATTCTCCGCGTGTTGTGTTACGAATAACGATGGCTGCATATGGAATAGGATAGAGGCTGTCCGCATCCAGCAATAGCCCTGAAAATTGTATGATTTTTAGGCTGGTGTCGGCTCTGAGACTTGTTTGCGCAATAGCAAAATCCGACCGCAAAACGGCCAAGCACGATAGAAAAGCGATCACCAATGTTCTGCGCATCGGGTAAAGTTACGAATTCTCGTTTTGTGTAATGGGCAACTGAATTTTTAACTGTTTATTGTGCTAATGCAATAAAAAAGATCAGTTATACGCGTTCACTTACAGCACAAATGGTACATTTAACTTCTATTTCAACCTTTATGCGTCATCTTTGCACTGTTTTTGCGCTGGTTACTGTTCTCGGAACCCACGCACAAATTACCATTACATCATCCGATATGCCTGTTGTTGGCGATACCTTGCGTGTCAGCATAGCACAGGGAACCGCTAATGTCGATCACACTTTATCGGGAACGAATTACTTGTGGGATTTCTCCGCATTAACAACGGTTGCGCAGGAGTTGTACAAATTTAATGCTCCTACTGCTATACCGTTTAATTTTTTAGCAACATATGGCTTACTGAATCCAACGCCGGACAGTATCCCGTTTTTAGGTGTAATACCTAGCAATTTCACCGATTATTTTAAAAACAGTTCATCCAGTTATCGTCAGGTGGGCAGTTCGTTTGAATATGCTCCGCTGGGCAATTTTTCTGTTCCAATATTGTACTCGGCAGCGGATCATGTTTATGATTTTCCACTCAATCTCAATGATGTCGATACTTCAAATTCTGAATTCTCTTTTGGAATTCCGGGAACTTTTTATTTGAAGGAATGGAGAACACGAGTAAACACAGTTGACGGTTGGGGAACATTAATTACACCATTCGGAACTTTTCAAAGTTTGCGTGTTCGTTCTGTGGTGGAAGCGCGCGATTCAATTTCTTTAGATTCAACCGGAAACAATTCTTTTGTATTTAACCGACCAACTGTTGTAGAATATAAGTGGTTGGTGAACGGCGGTGGCGTTCCTTATTTGCAAGTGGATGCTACGATAACAGGAAATACTGAAATTGTTAATACGGTTACCTATCGGGATTCGATGCGAGATAATGTTTTTCAAGTTGGTATTCTTGATCCTCAGCGAAATAATGCATCCCTTACTGTTTTCCCCAATCCTACATCCAACATGTTGTTTGTTTCAGTAAGCATTCCACCCGGCTCTGAAACTATATTCCGTATCGTAGATATAAGCGGAAGAGTACTTCTGGAACAGGAGAATTCCAACCTTTCCAATGGCTTTATTGGAGTTGATTGTCGTCAACTTGCAGCTGGCGTTTATTTTATTCAGGTAGTGGAGAATAATCAAATTTTAGCTACGTCCCGATTTGTCAGAAATTGAGTGAATTTGATCTAAATTCTTGAGTTGCTGAAACTTTTTACGAGTAGAACAGTTTGATGTGAACTTTAACTACGTCAATAATTGTATATCCATCAATTTTTGCAGGCATAAGCAGCAGTAGCGTACAACTAATCCAAAGATCAACGCGCTTTAATAGTACTAGAGCATTCACGCATTTAACCAGCGCGCACCTGGCAACACAAGAAGATGTGATTAAGATCGTTGAAATAATACGGTTAGAGTATGCCGATGCATGGATTCAGTTCCTCCAATAATTTAACGTCGGAACGACTTTTCGAAAGTATTTACATTGCCACATTTATCGGTAACTGTTAATTTCATTTGTTGATCGCCTTTCAATCGGGCCACATTTACGAGTAATTGATTCAATTTAGGCTCGTATTCCGCAAGTACCCATTTGCCGTTAATTTCACAACGATAGGATTGAATTCCGGAAAGGTTATCTCCAATTCGGAATTTCATTTCGCTTATTGATAACACGGTTTGTGCATTGCCCTTGAGATCGAAGTTCATCGGCGTAATTTTCGGAGCAATAGTATCTATTGCTATTTTATACATGCCTAGCTCTTTGATTGTAGTTGACAAGCCATCCGTATTCCAGGATCCTCCAACTGCAGTTACTTTACCTTTTGCATCAGTTCTTACTACCAACAATTTGTTTTGCAGATGCAACGGCACATTCGCATAAAGATGCAACGAGCATGGTAGTTGTAAAGGTGTTTTTTCATCACCTAGCGTCACCGAAAATCCGAAAGTAGATTTGCCGGTTTTGTACGTGAAATATTCATTTTGATAGAACGCTTTAGCCGGCATTACAATACGAAAACGTCCGGCCTCTTCAAATATATTTTCTTGTTGCCACACTGCAACTTGATCAATAGGCTTGTATGCAGCGGTTGTTGCACAAGGGCTATTCTTGCTGTAAACCGCAAAATCAACTTTTGTAGTATTGCCTTTTACATCGCGCAATAAATATCGCAAAGTATGTTTGCCGGTTGCAGTAAACAAGATTCCTTCAGAACCGGGTGAAATCACATAATTCAGCTCATTGTTTGGATATTTCCATGAACGCATGTAGTACTTACCGGTGGATTGTTTAGTGGCGTAATCTACAAAGCAATTGATATAGCGCGATTTTTCAAAAGCAATTCTGTCCATACGATGGTGATAGATTGCTTTACCGTTGTGATTCAATATCACTTCAAATACCCCATTTTTTCCGTGGACGTGTGTTTCAGTATCAAATGCTTCAATGGCGAAGCCGATATTACCATAAACAGCAAGACTGTCTTTTCCCGCAATGCTATACCCTGAGGAAGTTTTGACCAAATTGAATCGTTGTATAGTCGATTTGCCATTTACGCACGATTGCGGATTCAATGGATAAACCGCCAAACTCACTGCGGTCGGAGCCACTTGATCGGAAACCGGAAATCCGAAAAGCTGAGGATTGATAGCTTCTTCTGTTTTCGCATCCCGAATTTCAAAATGCAAGTGCGGACCACCTGAACTACCCGTATTTCCTGACAATCCCAACGTTTGTCCTTGTTTTACTACGAGTTCTTCAGGCAATGGAAAAACTTCCACTTCAAATGATTCTTTCAACGATTGCTGTTTACTTACATAAGTTGCCAATGCTCCGGAAAATTTCTGCAAATGCGCATAAACCGTAACATAACCATTCGGATGTGTTACATACACTACTTTACCATAACCCCACGGACTAATTTTAATTCTGGACACGTATCCGTCTGCTGCTGCTTTCACGGGATAACCTTCTTTGCCTGAAGTGGTAAAATCTAGTCCCGCATGAAAGTGATTCGGACGCAATTCCCCAAAGTTTCCGGAAATCTTAACGGGAATATCCATAGGAAGTTTGAAGTAGTCGGCTGGATATAGGGAATCCGACTGCGCAGCTACCACGACATTCAATATCAGCATCAGTCCGAAAAAAAAGTTCTTTTTCATAGTTTATCTTCCGCAAGATACATACCAGAATTGTAACGTAATTTGGCGCAATGCTTACATTTGTTGTGCTCTGACATTCAGGGCACTGCGATCGTTTATGGAAACTAATGCTTCTATTATTCTGCAACTCAGGGACAAAGCTCAAAAATTAGTAGCTTTGCAAGAAGCATTACGCGCTGATAATAGTCGTCTATTGGCACAGGTGGCCGACTTAAAGGAACGTATTGCAGGTTTGGAAACCGAGAATGAACAACTAAATCATAGGTTAAAAGCTATGGCAGTTGCAAAAACGGTAGCTGACACGGATGAAAAGAATCTTGCTTTAAAACTCAAGATAAATGAGCTGGTGC
This sequence comes from Bacteroidia bacterium, assembly GCA_044344795.1. Classification (GTDB taxonomy): domain Bacteria; phylum Bacteroidota; class Bacteroidia; order Palsa-965; family Palsa-965. The sequence goes on from JBIJCF010000025.1 coordinate 23,160, forward strand.
GGGAAATCGATCATTGTATCGCGCAGCTGAACAGGTAGAGGAGAACGAACTAAAATTGGTTAAATGGGCGCAAAGTCCGTCAAAATACAAGTTGCAGGCAGAGCCTATCCGCTAACAGTGGAGGATCACGAAGAGTCGTTTGTTAATGACGCAGCAAAACGCATTAATGATCGTGTGGCTCAGCTGGAAGCGCGCTATTCGGTGCGTGATAAGCAAGACTTGTTGGCGATGGCAGCTTTACAATTTGCGACCATGTACCTTGAATCCCAGAACAAAAATGCTTCACAAGAGCAGCAACTGGCGCAGGATTTATTATATCTGAACCAGCTTTTAGACCAAGGGATTTCGGCTTCCTCTAATTAGTGTATATCAGGTTATATACATTTTCCTGTTCATGATTTTCCCGCAGTAAGCGCAGTTATTTGGTTGCGAAACAAGAGATTTGTTTAACTATAAAAAACTGACTTATGTCCCCAATTGTAATAGCCATTATTGCCGGTGTTGTCGGGGTTTTGGCGGGTGCTGTGGTGGTTGCTTCTGTATTGCGAAGCTCTATTGAGCGAAAGGCACAGGATAAGCTGAAACAAGCAGAAATTGATGGAGAAACCATCAAGAAAGAGAAGTTGTTGCAAGCTAAAGAGAAGTTTCTGCAGCTGAAACAAGAACACGAAAAGACGGTACAGGAGCGCAATAATCAAATTACGCAGGCCGAAAACCGAATCAAACAAAAGGAGCAATCCTTGAATCAAAAGCTGGAAGAGACCAAGCGTAAAGAAAACGAATTGGAAAAGCGTCGTAAAGATGTAGAGCACCAATTGGATTTGGTAAAAGGAAAAGAAGAGGAAGTAGAGAAGTTGCACCGTAAACAAATAGAACAGCTGGAAACTATTTCCGGTATTTCTGCGGAAGATGCAAAAGCTCAATTGATGGAATCGTTGAAGGCTATTGCGCGCACAGATGCCATGTCTTATGTTAAAGATATCATGGACGAAGCTAAAATTTCTGCGAATAAAGAAGCTAAGCGTATCGTGATTCAAACCATTCAGCGTGTGGCAACAGAACATGCCGTTGAAAACTCGGTATCTGTATTCCATATTGAAGGTGACGAAATGAAAGGCCGCATTATCGGTCGTGAAGGCCGTAATATTCGTGCGTTGGAAGCAGCTACCGGTATCGAAATTATTGTTGACGATACTCCTGAAGCTATCATTCTTTCCGGATTTGATCCTGTTCGTCGTGAGATCGCTCGTTTGTCGTTGCACCAGTTGGTTTCTGACGGACGTATTCACCCTGCGCGAATTGAGGAAGTAGTAGAAAAAGTAAAGCGTCAGGTGGAAGAAGAAATTATTGAAACCGGTAAGCGTACGGCAATTGATTTGGGAATTCATGGATTGCATCCGGAACTAATCCGAATGGTTGGACGTATGAAATACCGTTCATCATACGGACAGAATTTGTTACAGCACTCGCGTGAAGTAGCCAATTTGTGTGCCGTTATGGCTTCAGAATTGGGCTTAAATCCTAAAGTTGCGAAACGAGCAGGTTTATTACACGATATCGGAAAAGTGCCTGATGATGAACCGGAATTGCCACACGCTATTCTTGGTATGAAGTTGGCCGAGAAGTTCAAGGAAAAGCCGGAAGTGTGTAACGCAATCGGTGCACACCACGATGAAATTGAAATGACATCATTGATTTCTCCAATCGTTCAAGTGTGTGACGCGATTTCGGGTGCGCGTCCGGGCGCGCGTCGTGAAGTTGTAGAGCAATACATCAAGCGTTTGAAGGATTTGGAATCATTGGCATTGTCTTATCCCGGCGTTGATAAAACCTACGCTATTCAGGCAGGTCGTGAATTGCGCGTAATTGTTGCATCAGAAAAGGTTTCCGATAAAGATGCAGAAACGTTGTCGCTAGATATCGCGAGTAAAATTCAGAACGAAATGACGTATCCGGGACAAGTGAAAGTTACCGTGATTCGTGAGACGCGTTCTATAAGCGTTGCGAAGTAATCGTATTGCAGGAAGGTGATGATGATAGTCGTTTTCCTGCATAATTTATATAGTACTCAGCAGTAATGCTCACCTCATGGGGAATCGCATTGTTATTGAAGCCGAAAAGGCAGGCGGAAATTACTGGAAGGATGTCTTCACGTACAAAGGACTTCTGTACTTTCTGGCTTGGCGCGATGTCACCGTTCGTTACAAACAAACTGTAATTGGTGTTGCCTGGGCATTAATTCGCCCATTGTTAACCATTGTTGTGTTTACGTTTTTGGGTTCTATTTATGGAACGGATACCAATGGTGTATCCCGCATTTTGGCAGTAACAGCAGCTACAATTCCCTGGCAGTTGTTTTCTGCTGCTTTAAACGATTCCAGCAATTCGTTAGTAGCTAATACAAATTTGATCACGAAGGTTTATTTTCCACGGATTATTATTCCGCTTAGCACAGTTTTGGTTTGCTTGCTCGACTTCGCACTGTCACTTCTTATCCTCGCGGGATTAATGCTGTACAATGGTCATGCACCAACATGGACTATTTCGTTCTTACCGTTATTCATTCTGCTCACTGTAATTGGAGCGTTGGGTTTCGGATTATTTTTTGGAGCATTGAACGTAAAATATCGTGACTTCAGATATGCATTACCTTTCCTGATTCAGTTGGGATTATTTGTGTCGCCAATTGCGTTTAGTAGTAGCGATATTTACAATCGTCCTGAATTGCATGAAGCCGTTAAATACTTGTATTCGTTAAATCCGATGGTAGCAGTTATTGAAGGTTTTCGTTGGTGTTTGTTAGGTGGAACATTTAGTCTTGAATTGAAATATTTTGTGGTTTCCTGTTCTGTCTCATTTGTAGCAATCGTGTGTGGAATCACCTATTTTCGAAATACAGAAAAAACTTTTGCCGATCAAATCTAGTACATGTCCAATATCGTAATCGACGTCCAACATTTAACTAAGCAATATGAGCTTCGCCATCAGAAGGCAAGTTCGTACAGCACGTTGCGTGATACTTTGGCTGATCGTGTAAAAGGTATGGCGAAAGGACAATTGAACAATCAGACAAAAGAAAATTTCCTCGCATTAGACGATATTAGTTTTTCCATTACACAAGGTGATCGTGTTGGAATTGTAGGGCGGAACGGTGCCGGTAAATCTACCTTACTAAAAGTATTAAGCCGAATTGTCGCTCCAACAAAAGGACGAATTATTTTGGATGGTCGAGTAGCCAGTTTGCTGGAAGTTGGAACCGGTTTTCATCCGGAACTTTCGGGACGTGAAAATATTTTTCTGAACGGTTCTATTCTTGGGATGTCCAAAGATGAGATCAGGAAAAAGTTTGATGAAATTGTGGCGTTTGCTGAGGTAGAGCGTTTTCTCGATACACCGGTTAAGCGTTATTCATCAGGTATGTATGTGCGATTAGCATTCGCAGTAGCAGCACATTTAGAACCGGAGATATTAATTGTTGATGAAGTATTGGCGGTTGGTGATGCGACGTTTCAGAAAAAATGTTTGGGACGCATGAAGGAAGTGGCCGGAGAAGGGCGAACAATTTTGTTTGTGAGCCACAACATGGATGCCGTACAACGCTTATGCAACAAAGGAATTTTGTTGAATAAAGGGAAGTTAGTGATGGATGGTGATATCAACTCTGTTTGTAATCGTTACATGCAAACATTTAGTGAAGGACAAGCGTGGTACGATTATCCGGAACCGAGTGATACAGCTGGATTTATTTATCGTATGCAAGTGGAAAACATGGAAGGTAAGCCGGTGCAGGAAGTTATGATCGGTGAGAACTTTCAGGTGCGCGTTTATTTTCAATTGAAAAAGTCGTTGGATGATGTGGTCATAGCAGTTGGTATTTCAACACTGATGGATCAACCTATTCGGACAACCTGGAGTCATCCTGCAAATTCAACCGAAGGCGAATACGAGGCAGTATTTACGAATGACGGCTTGCAATTGGCTGATGGACAATACAAACTGACTTTAGGATTATCTCAACAGAAGCGAGTTTTACACTACATCGATAATGCCGGTGTATTGGCAATTTCTGAAGTCACAAGTTTGGCAGATGATGAACGAATTATTAATACAAAAAGCGGATTGATCATCAATCAAATGGATGTTACAGTTAAACGAATCAGCTAATGTTTTATCCGCATAAAATAACTCGTATTGCACCAACTGACCGCGTTCTTGAAATTGGTCCCGGTGCTGATCCTTTCCATCGATCGGATGTGCTTTTGGAATTGCGTTTGTCGGATGAAGAAGATTATGCCAAGCAATTTGGTCACGATAGAAAACTTCAAACCGACAAGCCTGTTGTGTTTTATGATGGTCACGAATTTCCTTTCAAAGACAAGGAGTTCGATTATGTCATCTGTTCGCATGTATTGGAGCATGTTCCGGATGTGCCTCAATTTCTTACAGAGGTATTTCGTGTGGCTAAGGGCGGTTATTTCGAATATCCATTGATTACGTACGAGTATATGCATAATATTGGTGCGCACCTGAACTATGTGAAGTGGAATGGGGAAGTGTTGTATTATCTGAAAAAAGATCAAACTCCTCTTAACGAATTCAAACCGGTGCAAGAGTTTTTCTTTAGCACATTGATTAATGGTTACGATGAATTTTATACACGATTACCGGAATTTTTCTTTGAAGGATTTGAATGGGATAAACCCTTTCATTGTGAAGTGAATACGGAAATTAAGACATACACGGATTTCGGTGCAACTGTTCCAATGATTCGCCGTGATATTTCCAAAGAGCAGACTGTTCGCACGCTAGTCAAGGCTTTGGTGCAGAAAGTAAAACGCAAATTTTGATTCAGATCTTTAACGGCTCATGCAAACAGTCAGCGTAGTTATTCCTACCTGGAACCGCGCTTCAACAATCGGAGCCGCAGTACGAAGTGTTTTGAGTCAAACGCATTCGGTTTATGAAATATTGGTCTGCGATGATGGTTCTACTGATAATACGCGTGAAATTTTAACCGGCTTTGAGGATAGTCGTATTCGTTTAATCGAAGGTCCGCGCGCCGGCCGACCTGCAATTCCTCGTAATCGCGGGATACGAGAGGCTAAAGGCGAGTGGCTAGCGTTTTTGGATAGTGACGATGAATGGATGCCAAATAAACTGGAAATGCAATTCAAAGATTTGGAACGTGCCGGTTTGAAGGCTTCATGCACTAATGCATTGCGCGTTGTTCCGGGTATTAACAAGCACACTAAGTATTTGAATACGTTTTATCGCCGGTTTAATCTTAATGTTTTGTTACAAACCAATTTTGTGATCTGCAGTTCTGTTTTGGTACAGAAGGAATTGGTGGAACAAGCCGGAGGATTTCCTGAAGAAGAAGCGCTGCGCGCTGTGGAAGATTATGCACTGTGGTTGCGCTTGTGCACGTTATCTGATTTCGTTTACCATCACGAGCCTTTAACGTTGTACACGGACGATACGAACAATAGCATAAGAGTAGGAGCGAACGAGTTGGTGCAGCGGGAGAATGTGATGCGAAGTTTATATGAGTGGTATGGTCGGCAAGAGTCAACCGCTAATCAAGATGCGATTCGCACAGCATATAAGACTGCCATGAAAAAAAACGGACGTTCTTTCTGGGAACGCTTAAAAGTAAAGTAGATGATCGCGGTAAAACTCATGGGCGGTCTGGGTAACCAGATGTTTCAATACGCTGCTGCACGAGCAATGGCTGCGGACCGGAACTGCCCCGTGTTTTTGGATCTTTCGTTTTTAGAAACTCCCAGTGAAGGAAAGTGGACACAGCGTTATTTTGAGTTAGATGTTTTTAATATTGAAAGTTCAACGCCTGAAAATTTTTCGGTTAGATTATTGAAGCGATTAAATTCCAATTCACGATGGAATAGAATTTCCAATAGTCCGGTATGGATGTTTCCGTATCGCAACTATTACGAGTCATTACAAGGTTTTCATCCCGAATTATTGAAATTGCCGCAACACGTTTATTTGCAAGGTTATTTCCAAAGCGAACAGTATTTCTTGCGTCATGAATCGCTAATTAGAAAAGAATTTACTTTTAAAACACCAGCAACCGGGAAGAATGCTGAGGTGTTACAACAGATTCTCAATTCGAATGCTGTTAGCCTACACGTCCGCAGAGGTGATTATGTCTCCTTGCCTTCAGCTGCGGAATATCATGCATTAACCGGATTACCCTATTATCAGCGAGCCGTCGAGATATTGACAGCAGATAATTTGTCCATGAATTTTTTCGTCTTTTCTGATGATCCGGAATGGTGCCGACAACATTTGAATTTACCCGGAACAACAACGATCGTGGATTGGAATACCGGTAAAGCATCGTACGAAGATTTGCGGCTGATGAGTCAATGCAAGCATCATATTATCGCTAATAGTAGTTTCAGTTGGTGGGGCGCATGGTTAAATCCTGCTACAGAGAAGAAAGTTATTGCTCCTAAAAAATGGGTAAATGATCAGACCCAATACAATGCTGATTTAATTCCTGTTTCGTGGATTGCGATATAGGTGGTTCTTGAGTCCGAAAGTGATGACGTTTGGTTATATTGCATTATAAATAAAGGTAAGAAGGCACTTATTTGTACGTGTCTTGATATTTTTTCATCCGTAAGCGGACAGATTAATGAATAAGAGATGAGTTTATTTGGTAAAAAGAAATTCGAGAATCCTGCAAAAAATCTGCAGGGGCAATTTGAAGTAAATAACTGGATTACCTCGGAGTTCATCGTAGAAAAATTAGTTCCGGTTGTTGGTGTGCATCCATTCCCTTTGGATGAACTTTCGCTGATGACGGCAACGGTATGTCGCTTTCGTCCTGAATTGATTTTTGAGTGGGGTACGAACATCGGAAAGTCCGCGCGCATTTTTGTCGAAATTGTCAATGCATTTAACATACCGTGCCACGTTCATTCAATCGATCTGCCTGATGACGTGTTTCATAATGAACATCCGAAGAATGATCGGGGCAAATTGGTTCGCGGCATGAAGGGCGTTACGCTGCATCAAGCGGATGGCGTGACACGTTCACTTGAAATCACTGCTCAGCAGAGTCCTAAAGGAAAAGTGCTTTTTCTGGTTGATGGTGATCACAGTTACGATAGCGTTTATAAGGAACTCACTGCAATACTCGATCATTTACCTGATGCTGTTGTGTTGTTGCATGATACGTTTTACCAGATTCCTGAATCCAACTATAACACGGGTCCGCATAATGCCATTAAAGCTGTGCTCGCCAATAGAAGTGATGCGTACACTGCAATTTCCACCCAACTTGGGTTGCCGGGAATGACCTTGGTTTATAAATAATATGATAGCAATCATTGCTATGAACAGCGTAACATTCAGAGTTGTATACCGATCTTTGATAGTAGTTGAGTCCGGGTTACCTGTTCAATCTTCAATTCTGTTTTGCTCATGGAAAAAGCTCTAAAGATTGCGCACTGTGTGGAAAGTTACTTTCCTGCTAAAGGCGGTATGCCTGAGGTGGTGCGTCAATTGTCGGAGCGCATGGCTGCGAATGGTCACGATGTAACTGTATTTACTTCGCATCATCCCGATAGAACGTTGGATGCGATTAAAGGAGTGCGAATTAAGAGTTATGCTGTTATCGGTAACGAGGTTAACGGAATTGTTGGTGATACGAGTGGTTACATCAATGATCTCAGAAGTGGAGATTTTGATGTGATAGTTTGTTTTGCAGCACAGCAGTGGTCGTATGATGCTATTGCGGATGAGCTTCCGAATATTCCGGGAAAAAAAGTATTTGTCCCAACCGGTTTCTCTCATTTCTTTAATTCTGGGTACGTAGAATATTTCGAGCAGCTAAAGCGAAGAATAAAGTATTTCGATGCGAATGTTTTTTTGTCGAACGATTATGTCGATATCAATTTCGCGCGTGCCAATAATGCTCATGGAATTTGTATCATCCCCAACGGTGCTGCTGAAGAAGAATTTGAGCGAGACGGAACTAATTCAATTCGCGAAAAGTTAAATATTTCACAGGATGCTCAATTGGTATTGCATGTCGGATCGTATACCGGAATCAAAGGTCATCGTGAGGCGATCGAGTTGTTTATTCGCGCAAAAACGGATAATGCAGTATTGCTTCTGGTAGGAGAAAAGAATAAGATCCTGAAAAAATATTTTCATTCACATCCATCTTATTTTAAACTGAATTTGTTATGCATTCTGAAACGTAAGCGAATTTTGTTTGAAGAGTTAAGTAGGGAAGAGACTGTTGCTGCGTTTAAATCGGCAAATCTGTTCTTGTTTCCGAGTAATGTGGAATGTTCTCCGATTGTGCTGTTCGAAAGTATGGCTGCAGGTGTACCATTTTTAGCTTCAGCAGCCGGTAACACCGCAGAAATCATTGAATGGAGTAACGGCGGTTGGTTGTTGCCTTGCGCTCGCAGAACTAATGGATGGGTGGATGTAAAATTGGATGAAGCAGTTCCTGTTTTAGAGCAAATCTTACAGAACAAAATTGCACTTCGTGAAGCGGGTAAAAATGGACATGCGGCTTGGAAGTTGCGATTTACGTGGTCGCTAATTACCCGTGAATATCTCAAACTGTATCAATCACTTCTATCGAAACTGGAATGAGTGTTCAGCAGCAACCAATAGTAACTGTTTTAATGCCGGTGTATAATGCAGAAGCATTTGTAGCAACGGCGATTGATAGCGTCCTGAGACAGACTTTTACTCAGTTCGAGCTTCTTATTATCAGCGACGGTTCTTCGGATCGAAGTGCCGAAATTATTACATCATTTCGCGACGAAAGAATTCGGTTCATCAACAATGAACGGAATTTAGGATTAATTGCTACGTTGAATAGTGGAATTCGACTCGCATCAGGAAAGTTCATTGCACGTATGGATGCAGATGATGTATGCTTGCCTGATCGTTTGAGTAAACAGGTAGCATTTTTGGAACAACGTGTTGATGTGGCTGTTGTTGCATCTTTAGTTGATTTTATCAATACCGATGGCGAGGTTACCGGAAATTGGTCTACGGATCAATCTGCCGTTTCCGAGCAGGATATTGCACTTGTCATGGCGCGAACTAATTGTATTGCACACCCGTCAGTAATGATGCGCACAGAAATTGCCCGCAAGTATTTGTATCAGACTAATCAAAAAGGTGCTGAAGACTGGGATTTGTGGTTACGCTTGTTAGTTGACGGTCGTCGCATAGCAAAACTTTCTGAAGTGCTTTTGCATTACAGAATTCATCTGGACAGCATTACCGCCGGAGATAAGAGAAAGGAACTATTGGAGATTCGTCTGCTACGCGTGTTGAGAAAGTTTCTTGCAGGACGTTTGATGCATTTGCGTTTAAACGCTTTCTTCTTTCGGGTATTGTTGGGTATGTTTAGAACGGTTGGTCGCCACTTGAAAGTAAATTTAATTCCGCATTGGGCGCGCAGTATGAAGCGGATCATGACCAGTTCGCCGTTACGCGTACTTTCAGAAAAACGAGCATTTGAGAAAACGTTACGAGATTACAATGGACGACACTACTTTATCTTCCCGTATACGCATGTGGGCGGAGCAGAGAAGGTTCATGCTGATATTGTCGCAGTAGCTCAGCGTAGTAAACCGGTTGTTATTTTTTCAGGATTTTCTGATAATGAAAAATTTCTGTCGCGATTTGCTGAGCATGCCGAAGTGCTGGTCCTTCCGAATTATTTGAATTATCCGTTCACTGCAAAGATAGCACTGCAACGGTTGGCGGAAAAAATGAATTGCAGTAGGGCTGTGGTTATGGGATCGAACGCTGCATTTTTTTATGACTTAATTCCACTTTTGAACGACAGCGTGAAGGTTGTCGAATTAATCCATGCATTCAAGTATCAACCACAAGCCAATTTTGCACATAAAGCCTTATTGCCACTTGCGAAACGAATTGATAGCCGTGTATTTGTTTCTGATGCAGCAATGAAAGAATTTGATCAGTTCTTATTCCATAACAACATCCCGGCACAGCTTCGTAAGCGATCTACATTTATCTCTAATGCCGTTCACATTCCAACCATTTCAGCTTGCGGCGATGAAGCTGTTGGTGTATTGTTCGTAGGTCGTAATAGCCCTGAAAAACGATTTGAACTTTTTGTGCAAATAGCTGAATCGTTAAAACAGCGTTTTAAGGATGAGGTTCATTTTACTGCGGTCGGTGTAGCGCAAGTTAATTCTCCGTATGTAACATGTTTGGGTGAAATAACGGATGAAAATGAGTTAGCTGCAGTGTATGCACGTCATCAAATTTTGGTGGTGACTTCGAGTCGTGAAGGTTTTCCGGTTGTGATCATGGAAGCTATGGCTGCAGGACTTGTTGTAGTGGCAACTCCTGTTGGTGATATTCCTAATCGCTTGAATGGCACAAATGGTATTGTGTTGCATTCCGCCGAAACAGAAGCTTCAGTTCAGGAAGCTATTGAAGTGATTGCCGACTTGTTAGAGAATCGCAACAAAATGGAAGGGGCTAGTACAGCGGCGAGGACCTACGCGACGGAACACTTTAGTGTCGATGCATTTCGCGCTGCGTACCAAGAACTGTTGGTACTTGGTGACTAACTAATAATTTTTCGTTCGGCACATGTAGCCTTAAATGTTGTGGCCCACGCCTCCCAATTTAATACTGAAGTATATTTTTGATACGCGTTGGTCCTTAGCCGTTGCCAGTGATCCGGCTGCTGCAACAGTGCAATTATTTCGTTGGCGTAATCCTGTCCTGTCGCCGTTTCCGAGAGTAGAACACCCGTTTTTTGATGGTCAATAATCGTAGGAATGCCTCCCGTTCTTGGCGCCAAAGCAGGTAAACCATACGCAGCCGATTCGCAAAATACTAGCCCGTATGCTTCGTATTTTGTAGGCAGAATAAAGAAATGATGACTGCGGTAAAGTGAGATTAGTTGGTCAAATTCCGCTGAGTTATTTTTATTTAAAAATCCGTAACACTTAACGTTTGCGTGTTCAAATTCTTTCGGAGGTGTGCAACCTACGACGGATAGTTCAGCATCATATCCATTATTCAACAAATGCATTAACGCATCAAACGCCTTTGGACCTCCTTTATCTTCCCAGTTAACTCCTGTAAATAACAACTTAATTTTTTGCGGAGGAAAGGTTATTTCATTCGGAGGTTCAGGTGCGTTCTCGAGATTAGCACCAAAAGGAATCATGGCCACTTTATCCGGAGCAACTATACGCGCAGCATCAGCAGCCCAATCTGAACAAAATAGCGCCAAAGAACTATTCGTAATTGCTTTCTGATCATTTCTGATACTTTGACGTTTTGAAAATGCAAAAAGACCTGTTAGGATTTTATGGTAGTTAATGGCGCCGCTGATTACACGGTCATTGATATAAACGACAGGAAGTTGTGTTCTCAAACCCGACATAGTTGCAATAGAAGCAGAAACTACGACGAGGTCATATTTCTTTTGTTGCAATCGTCCGGAATAGTGCTTACCATATGCGTTACTCATGATATCGGAATGACGATAATCGAAGCGTTTATTGAGTAACCTCAAAGTCAGAAAATTAAATGCGGAACAAATAAATTTTAAAAACCGAGGAGTGTACGGCTCAAACAACGTAACATCACCTACGTGCCTCTGGAGCGATTGCCAAAGAAAGTATTGCGTACCCGACCACGAACGCTTGTCTCGGGCATCTTGTTCGCTGATAAAGGCTATTTTTGGTCGATTCATCAGTAGCGTTGGAATCAATTACTGTTCTCAAATGTACATAATCCTGCTGCAGCGCATAGAATGTGATCTAGGTAAGTATTTCCTGCATCGGCAAGTGCATCGAATTTTCTATTTTTACCACAATGGCACGAAGAATTTTGTTCTTGTCCGATGTGGATTCCTCTCATACACGCAAATGGGCAATTTCTTTGGCACTGCGCGGATATGAAGTGGGCATTTTCAGTCTTCGAAAAAGTGAGTTAAACTGGTGGACAACGTATTCAAACATTCAGGTGTTTGATGAATATGGTTTTTCAACTGCCACGTTTCAAGGCGGTTTGGCGGGAAAGTTGAAGTATGTGAAGTTGCTTCCGCGTCTTAAAAAAGTCATTGCGACATTTCAACCAGATCTGGTTCATGCGCATTATGCAACATCCTATGGTTTGTTGGGCGCATTAAGCCGGTTTCAACCTTTCGTAATTTCAGTTTGGGGATCGGATATCTACGATTTCGCTTCACGCAGCTTCTTGCATAAAAAAATGATTCAATTCAATTTGAATCGAGCGACACGCGTCTTTTCTACCAGTCATGTAATGGCCCGGGAAATCGGTAAATACTATTCCGGAAGTGTCGTTGTGACACCTTTTGGTGTAGATGTTGAGTTGTTTTCTCCAACAACTTCAGTGCTAAGTCGTATGCCGAATGAAATGGTAATTGGAACCGTTAAATCATTGGAAGCCGCTTATGGTATTGACACATTGATTAAAGCATTTGCGAAAGTTAGGCAGCGATGCACCGATAGTGTGCGATTGATAATTGCTGGTGATGGCACACAGCGTGAGCAATTGGAGCAGTTGACGAAGGATTTGAAGTGCAATGAACATGTTACATTTTCAGGGCATATTGATCATCTTCAAACTCCGGAATATCATAGAAATTTTGATGTTTTTGTGGCGTTGTCACGAGAAGAGAGTTTCGGCGTTGCGCTGGTGGAAGCTATGGCCTGTGGAAAACCGGCAGTTGTGAGCGATGCATCAGGATTTCGAGAAGTTGCTGTTGATGGCACTACCGCGATTATTGTTCCGAGAGACGAACACGACAAAGCTGCAGAAGCTATTCTACATTTACTGAATAATCCTGAACTTCGGAAGCAAATGGGAGATGCCGCGCGGCAACGTGTTTTGGAAAATTATAATTGGGAGAAAAATCTTGATGCTGTTGAAACGCTTTACGATAAAATGATCTTATGAAAATTGTCATTTTATCGCAATACTATCCTCCGGAAGTTGGGGCTCCTCAAAATCGCCTTTCCGAGCTGGCTGTTCGATTAAAATCGTTGGGTGCAGATGTACGTGTAATAACTGCTATGCCCAATTATCCGCACATGAAAATTGCGGAAGGTTATCATGGAAAATGGCGTGTTGAAGAACAAATTGACGGAGTTCCTGTGACGCGATGTTGGATTTACGTGCCGCAATCAAAATCTATTGTCCCTCGTTTATTGAACTATTTTTCATTCGTGTTTAGTGCATTTTGGATAGGATGTTTTCGAATTAAGCGCAGTGATTTTTTGATTTGTGAATCACCTCCTTTGTTTTTAGGAATTACGGCATATCTATTATCCCGTTTAAAGCGCACTCCAATGATTTTTAACGTATCCGATTTGTGGCCGGAAAGTGCTGAAAAGTTGGGCCTTGTGAAAAATAAGTTGCTGTTGCGTATGTCTACGGCATTGGAAGAATTCTTGTATCGTAAATCGATATTGATAACGGGTCAAACGCAAGGAATTGTACAAAATATAAAATCGCGATTTCCACGTAAAGAAGTGTATTGGTTGCCTAATGGAGTAGATATATCGTTATATGATCCGAAGCAAATTACCGCACAGGAAAGGGTTGTGCACGGATTAAAAAATACAGACAAGGTGTTTTTCTATGGTGGCATTATTGGGCATGCTCAAGGACTTGATGTTATTCTCAAAGCAGCTCATCTATTACAACATCATTCCGATATTAAATTCATACTGTTGGGGGAAGGTCCTGAAAAGGAACGTTTACAACAACTAAGAACAGAATGGACATTGGATAACGTAATTTTTATAGATGCCATTCCCAAAACCTTAATGCCTTCATTCGTCGCTATGATTGATTGTGCCATACTTCCATTACGTAAACTCGATTTATTCAAAGGAGCAATTCCTTCGAAGGTGTTTGAAAATCTGGCCATGGAAAAACCGGTTTTGTTAGGAATTGACGGTGAGGCTAAAACGCTTTTTATTGATGAAGCGAAAGCGGGTTTGTATTTTGAGCCAGAAAATGAACAAGCTTTAGCTGATGCTGTTTTATTTATGAGTCAAAACGCTGATGAATCAATGAAATTGGGTAAGCGTGGTAGGGAATATGTGAGTGAAAACTTTGAGCGAAACAAGATTGCCTTGGCGTTGTATAGAAAGTTAGATGACATTCATAAAAATCAAACCCGGTAATGTCACGATACGCGAACTTCACAAATTTGACAATGCGATTTCTTTTGCTGCTGTGCTGCGCGCTGTTGCCTTTTAATTTTTTGACTTCTCAGTTTTCTACTTTTCTTGTGTTCTTTTGGTTGCTTAACCCAAACTGGAAGGAGAAATGGAATAACATGCGTAATTCACCGTGGTTATTTGGATTTTTTGTCTTTACCGGATTGTATCTGTGTGGAGTATTATGGTCGGATAATCGTGATGAGGCGATAAACAGTATTCAAGTCAAACTTCCTGTTTTCCTATTGTCAATTGTGTTTGCTTCTATGCGTTTATCGGAAAAGGAAACAAGAAGAGTGTTTGTCGCGTTTATTATTGGATTGATTGGAGTAGGTGTGTTTATGATTGTTCGCGGCGCTATTCGTTATGGTGATATGGGAACAAGTGCTTTTATGTATCAAACATTCACGGAATATGTTATGCATCCGTCTTATTTGGCATTGTATTTTGTGACGGGCATCGTTTTGCTGTTTCATGGAGTGTTATTAAAAAATGAATCTTCCGGAAACAAATTGATTGCGGCGTTCCTGGGACTATTTTTCGCCTTTATCGTTTTTCTATTATCTTCTAAAATGGGCTTTTTATCACTGGCTGCCGTTCTGATTTTTTATACTGCATATGCAGTTATACGTTTTAAAAGATACGTCAGTGGGGCAGTTGCTATACTGGTGCTTATTGGAGGTGCTTGGCTGGCCATTCAAACTTCTCCGCGATTGGAAGAAACATTCCAACGTATGATGACGAGTTTATCGGGTAATAAAGTAGTTGATCCTTCTTCTTCCGAAAGCAGCGAAGTGCGAATGTTGATCTGGAGCGCCGATTTAGCTTTAATGATGGATGCTCCTATTTACGGATATGGAACCGGGGACGTGCAGGATCAACTCATGAGCAAGTACCAAGAAAAAGGAATGTCGGGCGCATTGGAAAAAAAATTAAATGCACACAGTCAGTTTTTTCAAACCGGATTAGCGCTCGGTTGGTTTGGACTGATTGTGCTTTTGGCCTTAACGCTAGGCGTTGTACTTTGGGCCATACGTAAACGTTTAGGAGTCATTGTAATTGTAGGTGGATTATTAACGATAAACATGATTCCCGAATCTATGCTACAATTGCAGGCAGGAACTATGTATGTCGGATTTTTATATTCAATACTTTTGTTTTCTGCAGATCGCAAAGTGTTTCTGCCCGATTAATTGCTTCACAGTAAAAAGACTCAGTTACAATGGTGCCGTTTTCTCCTCCTCGTATTGATCAGAAAATTATTGATGAAGTAGCGGACACACTTCGCAGTGGTTGGATTACAACAGGTCCCAAAACAAAGCGGTTCGAAAAAGAATTGTCCGCATACTATCAGGCACCTGCTACCTTGTGTCTGAATTCTGCAACTGCGGGCTTAGAAATAATGTTGCGTTGGTTCGGCGTTAAAGCAGGCGATGAAGTGATTTTGCCGGCATACACGTATTCTGCCACGGCAAATGTGGTGATGCATTGTGGCGCAACACCTGTATTTGTGGATGTGAATGCAGATGATTTTAATATCAATGTCTCTGCAATTAAAAAAGCGATTACTCCTAAAACTAAGGTGATCATGCCTGTTGATTTTGGAGGATTTCCATGCGATTACGACGCCATCAATACAGTGGCGGAAGAACATCGGTCAGACTTTGTTCCTGCAACACCTGAGCAACAACAATTGGGACGAATTATGATTCTTTCAGATGCTGCGCATTCTATTGGTGCTCGTTATAAAGGAAGAAAAACAGGAGCATTAACTGATGTAACGGTGTTTTCATTTCACGCAGTTAAGAATTTGACAACTGCCGAAGGTGGTGCTGTAGCTCTTAATTTACCTGCACCATTCGATAATCAAGCTATTTATAATTATCTGTGCATTAAAACGCTTCACGGTCAGAACAAAGATGCGTTGGCTAAAATGCAAAAGGGTAATTGGAAGTATGATATCATCGAACCGGGTTACAAGTGTAACATGACGGATATTATGGCTGCCATTGGGTTAGTGGAGTTGGAGCGTTACGAAAATGATACATTAGCGAAGCGTCGTAAGGTTGCAGATCAATACAGTTGGATTTTTAGCGCTTACGATTGGGCGGAATTACCTGTTCTTCGAAAAGAGAACATATCAACTTGTTATCATTTGTATCCATTACGCATAAAGGGAATTACAGAAACACAGCGCGATCAGATTATTCAACATATTTTTGATCAGGATGTTTCTGTTAATGTGCATTTCATTCCTGTTCCGATGATGAGCTTCTATCGTAATGCCGGATATGATATCAATAATTATCCCACGACTTACGATAATTTTTCACGCGAAATTTCACTTCCTATTTTTTACGACATCACGGAAGATCAAGTAAAACAAGTTGTTCAGGCAGTGGTTATTGCTGTTCATCATGTTATAGGAACGGGGCTTAAATGAAACGAATCTTCGATATTGTTGCATCCTTTATAGGCTTGTTGATTCTGTCGCCGCTTTTCCTCTTTCTTGCTGTATGGGTAAGCCTGGAAAGTAAAGGAGGCGTATTCTACAGACAAATTCGTGTAGGTAAGAACGGCGTTGACTTCAAGTTGTGGAAATTCCGAAGCATGGTTCCTGATGCCGATAAAAAAGGATTGTTGACTGTTGGAGGTCGTGATCCTCGCATTACGCGAGCAGGTTATTTTCTTCGGAAATATAAATTAGATGAATTGCCGCAGTTGATTAACGTTCTGTTAGGCGATATGAGCTTAGTAGGTCCGAGGCCTGAAGTACGTAAATACGTTGATTTGTACACTGCCGAACAAAGACAAGTACTATATGTTCGACCCGGTATTACAGATTATGCGTCGTTAGAATATTTTGAAGAAAACGAGTTGTTGGCGAAATCAGAAAATCCTGAGGAAACTTATATCTGTGAAGTGATGCCGGCCAAACTCAAACTTAATGCACGTTACATTAAGGATGTAAGCTTTCTTACAGATATTAAAATTATAATGCGAACTATTCTTCGAATTATAAAGAAGTAATCTGAAGAAACACTTCTAGCTGATTGCAAGAATAAGTCTTCGGATCTCATCCACTTTTAACGCGTAGCCTAACTTTTCGTATGCATGAAGCAAGTTGTTCAGCAATCGCTTTATGATGATCAGGTTTGAGCAAGGCGTATAAAACTCGGGCTTCTCATCTAAACGATGCTGACGAATAAAAGCATCAATTTCTTTTTTACTGACAACAGATCCACGACTGAACGGATTGATGTAAAACAACACACGTTCCGGATCATCCGTTACTACGCCACTCGTTCCACCTTGATCCACATAAGCCAATATGAAATGTTCCGGCAAATTAACACCGTAAATAGGTATGTGTAAATCCTGAGCAATTACTGCGTAAATGATCGATAAACTAACTTGATTGCCACGCTTGGTTTCAAGAACAGTATTGATCAGTGAATTCTGAGGTGCATGAAAATTGGTAGTGTTACCCCCAAAACCATGAACATCAAAAATGATGTGATTGATAACACGGACTTTTTCGAGTGCAGTTAAATTGTTGTTTAGTTCCAGCCAAATGTCCTGCTTCATCTGATCCAGATACTTTCGCACCTGGATTTCGTTCAAGTCAGGATATTGATATTTTGCAATGAGTAACGCACCTTCCAATAAATCCTGATGGCCCGGTAATGCCCAAGCCATCAATTCGTGCTTTACACGATCAAATTGAATACTCTGGATAATACTTTCCACACGCTCCTGAAATACAGCGTCAAAGGAACTTTCCCAGGCCGATTCTAATTCAGGAATTACTTCTTCACCGAGGGACAACAATTTCTCACGGATATGCCGAAAAACCGCTTCGTCAGGGTCGTCCAGTAAACTGATGAGGGCATTTATTTCGTTTTTATCGGGCATAATAGCGGGTACTCAAACAAATATACGTTTGAGGGGTGCCTTTTGTTCCCGATCCAACTCAACAGTTTTACACAACGAAACGTTCAATAACCGTATCGATGAGCTTTGCGATAACCGGTTTGTAGTCTTTGCTGTATTGTCCGGCCGCACGATTGGCGATGATAGCACATACCGTCATGCAGTCGTGCCCCAGCATTTTACCCAAACCATACAATGCCGAAGTTTCCATTTCGAAATTCGTGATCCGGTTACCGTTAAATGAATAACTCCCCAACAACTCATTAAGATCAGGCTTGGCTGCGGCAAGGCGAAGCTGTCTTCCCTGAGGCCCATAAAACCCCGGTGCTGTAGCCGTAATGCCTTGCGTCATGTCATGCGCAATTTGTTTCAATAATCGATCCGAACCGCCAACTGTGTAAGGATATGGCATTCCCGGCAGCCATCCGGCGTGTTTCATAAACGAATTGACCAAATTAGGCTCGTCTACGTGCTTCATGCCGGCGTAATAGTTGAGCAAACCATCGAATCCCATTCCGAAAGAAGAAGCAACAAACGAATCCACAGGAATATCAGCATGTAACGCACCCGATGTTCCGATACGTATGATTTCCAATGATGTGGATTCACTTTTTATTTCGCGATTAGGCAAATCAATATTCACCAATGCATCCAGTTCGTTCAAAACGATATCAATATTATCTGTTCCGATACCTGTGGAAAGGGCGGTAATTCGCGTATTACCGACACGCCCTGTATGCGTGATGAATTCACGGTTTTGAACGCGATGCTCAACGGAATCAAAACGTTCCGAAACTGTTGCCACCCTCGCCTGATCGCCAACTACGATGATTTTTTTAGCAATCTGTTCAGGATGCAATTTCAGGTGATAAATGCTATTGTCAGGATTGAGAACCAATTCCGACGCCGCCAAACGTTCTTTCATAAATCGTGTTTTTGATTTTCGTAAAGGTAATCACGTCAACCCAATCCAAAGTTTGTGGGCAAATTATACCATTTTTGAAAAGCCGTTTATTTGTCGTAATTTCGCACCACTTTCAAGAGATAATCAACACTAATTACGCTACAATAACCTGATTGTTAAGAATATATGAGTCAAAATCTGAACAAAATCGTTGTGCCGACCGATTTCGGTGAACAATCACTGATTGCGTTGGAACAGGCCGCTCATTTGGCAAAAATGATCAACGGAGAAATTACGCTGTTGTACGTTATGGAAACGTCCGGTTTATTTTCTCGTCTAATCGGTTCTTCTCATGAAGAGGAGATTCGTAAAGAAGTCAACGAAAAAATGGATGAGCTTATTGAAAAGACGGAGAAGGATCAAGGTGTTGTAGTTCAGAAAGTAGTTGCACACGGTTCTGTTTACGAAAAAGTAGCTGAGGTTGCCGATATGTTGAGCGCGAAGTTCATCGTGATGGGAACCAGCGGTGCAGGGAATATTCGCAAGCGATTCATCGGTTCTAACGCATTGCGTGTTGTTCGCGAATCTCAAGTGCCGGTAATTACAATTAAAGGGAAACACCACCGCGACGGTTGTAAGAATATTGTAGTGCCGTTGGATTTAACAACAGAAACACGTGAAAAGGTGAACAAGGCAATTGAATTTGCTAAGATGTATAGTTCAGATATTCGTGTTTGCTCTGTTTTGTTTACAAATGACGAATTTATCGTTAATCGATTGACTCGCCAGTTGGCACAGGTTAAGGCATTTATTGAGAAATCCGGAATTCGCTGCACAGCTGAAATTATCAAAGGAATTAAGGGTGAAGAGTCTTTGGGACAAATCATCGTTGATTATTCCAATAAAGTAGAAGGCGATTTATTGTTGATTATGACGCAACAGGAAACCGACATCACCGAGTATTTCATCGGATCTGCCGCTCAGGAAATCATCAACAAGTCGGATATTCCGGTAATGTCTGTAGTTCCTTCTCCAAAGAAGGATACGACAGAGTTCTTGCCATATTAATTGAACTTTGAGAATCATTATTAAAGGTCGCTGAACAAGCGACCTTTTTTATTTCCTGACAGGAATCAGTCGAATACCGTGCAAAACTGATTTTCGTTATTCCGCTCATCTGCTATCTTTATCCAAATAATCAAATCATCCGCGAAATGAGTTTAAAACCCAAAAAGATTCTTGTACCGATTGACTTTTCTGAAACCGGTATGTTAGCGTTGGAGCACGCAGCATTTATGGCGCGTTTAATGAAAGCAGATTTGCACTTGTTGCATGTGATGCCCGTGAGCGAATATTATTTCGAGATTCCGGAACCTATCATGCGAATAGAAAATCATGATGCCATTAATAAAATTGTAGAGCAGAAGTTAAACGAAGCGGCAGAAGACGTTTATAAAAATTACGGAATTCGTCCTACATCATCCTCTGCTCGCGGACAAGTCGGCCAGGAGGTTATAACGATTGTAAATGAACAATTGTTCGATCTGGTCGTGATGGGAACACACGGTGCAAAAGGATTTGAAGAGTTGTTTATCGGAAGTAACGCACACAAGGTGGTAACATTGGCTCCTTGTCCGGTGTTAACGGTGCAAACTCACGCGACTCATTTAGGTTTTAAAAATATCGTATTACCAATCGATCGTTCGCAGCATTCCCGCGAGAAGGTGGATGAAGCGGTGGATTTGGCATCGGCTTATGCAGCTAAAAT
Source organism: Bacteroidia bacterium (assembly GCA_044344795.1). Classification (GTDB taxonomy): domain Bacteria; phylum Bacteroidota; class Bacteroidia; order Palsa-965; family Palsa-965. Next base: position 44,014 of record JBIJCF010000025.1, read on the forward strand.
ACATATTATCGGATTGCTGGAATCCAGTGAAGCAGCTGATTACGACAAATTGCAAATTGTATTGGATCAAGTAGAAAATGCAGTTCAGAAGGCAGGTGTTCCGTTCTCTAGAAACACCATTGAAGGCAATAACCTTGCTATTGAAGCATTGAAATATGGTCATCAGGTTAATTCAGATCTTATCGTGATCATGACGGATCATGAATCTGAAATGACCGGTATTTTCTTAGGTCCTAAGGCTAAACAAATTGTTAATCACTCCAAGATTCCGGTGTTGAGTATTAAACCTCGTGAGGGAAAATATTCCGGAATTGACATGGGCGGTTCTTACACGGCTTACTGATAAGAAATCAAGTAGTAATTGAAAAAGACTGTCCGCAGACTGGCTTTTCCATTTAACATAGAGAGAGATTATTATTTGTTGTGGGGATTTTCTTTAGAACCAAATACCTTTTGTAAAATTTGCGTTCCTCTTGCCGCCGGGTTCGTGCGAATGTTTTTTTCTTCCTGACCAACCAATTTGAACACACCATCAATCCCTTTGTCGGTAACATATTGGTCCAAATCCGGATTTACAGGTTGATTAGTTGGAACCTTGTTGTACGCTGAGGCAAGCGGAGTCCAGTGTTTGGTTAACTCTACTTTCTGAGTAGCCGCCTGAACTTTAGGTTTAAACTTGGTAATCATATCTGCGGTACACTTCGTGCGGAGGTAATTTGTAGCCGCTGTATCTGCACCGCGAAGAATTCCTAATCCATCCTGCACGGTCATTGTTTTGATAGCGTTCAGGAAGATTGGTCCCGCTTCTTTTGCAGCATCTTCAGCAGCACGGTTTATGGTCATTTCAAATTTGTCCACCTGACCTTTTAAACCCAAGTTCAGACAGAAGTTTTTTACTTTCTGAGCGGCCGGCGGGAATGGAATAAAAATCAATGGATTTTTAAAGAATCCGTCAGTAGCAGAAGCTTTGGCCACACCTTTGTTAGTGCCCTGGTTCAAAGCTTCTTTTAATCCTTGAACAATTTCTGCGGCAGTTAATGCGCCACCACCCGCACCTGACATAGCTCCGGCCTGAGATAATGCTTTATTTAATTCGGTACATGCGGTAAACAAAACAATTCCGCTTACTGCTAATGCGAGGATCTTTTTCATGGTAACTTTTTTGTGTTGTTAAACAAATCTACAAATTGCGAGCCAAATTGTAAGGAAGTACAGATTATTTGCCTTGCCCTTACCTTTGTTTATTATGAAGGCAGAAATTATTACCATCGGAGATGAGTTGTTGATCGGTCAGGTTATTGATACCAATTCCGCATTCATTGGCGCTGAATTAACTTTTAACGGCATTCGGGTGGTGCAACGAACCGCGGTGAGCGATTCCAAAGAGGGTATTGTAGAGGCGTTGAATGCAGCGCGGAAAAGAGCTAAAATCGTCATTATTACCGGTGGACTTGGACCAACCAAAGACGATATAACCAAAGTTACGTTGGCTGAATATTTCAATACTGAATTGGTATCAAATACTGAGGTGTTAGCAGATGTGGAGTTGTTCTTTTCTAAATTCGGCAAGCAGGTTTCAGAAGTTAATCGCAAACAGGCTTTAGTTCCTGCGACATGTACCGTGCTCCGTAATTTTAATGGAACAGCTCCGGGAATGTGGTTTGATGTGGACGGCGTAGTTTTTGTCTCATTGCCCGGCGTTCCTTATGAGATGAAAAGTTTATTCAGTGAGCAGGTATTACCGTTACTTCGCAAACGTTTTGAAATGCCCGTCGTATTGCAACGTACCATTATGACTCAAGGAATTGGTGAGTCGGTGTTGGCAGAGTGCATTGAGCAATGGGAGGATGAAATTACTGCTCAAGGTATGAAGCTCGCGTATTTGCCTTCACCCGGTATAGTGCGTTTGCGTGTGATGATTGATGGGACAGACTACGAGAAGTGCAGCAAATTATTGGATGATTCAGTGCAAAAGCTGTTGCCGTTAATTGAAAAATGGACATTTGCTACCAGTGACATTTCATTACCTTTCGCATTGGGCGAACGATTGAAATCTTCAGGTCAAACATTGTGTACAGCAGAAAGTTGTACCGGTGGATACATTGCGCATTTAATAACCGGTGTGCCCGGAAGTTCTGCGTATTACTTGGGGAGCACACTAACGTATGCCAATAAGGCGAAAACAGATCTGCTGCAAATTCCTCAGGCGTTAATTCAGAACCACGGTGCGGTGAGTGAAGAAGTGGTAACGGCAATGGCACAACAGGCTCGGAAAATTATCGGTGCTGATTATGCGTTAGCCACCTCCGGTATCGCAGGGCCCGATGGCGGTACAGTTGATAAACCTGTTGGTACTGTGTGGATTGCACTTGCGGGACCGAATGGAACGGAGGCGCACAAATTTTTATTCGGAGATAATCGTGAACGCAACATCACACGTGCTGCACTAACGGCTTTGATGTTGTTGTATAAAAAATTGGAGTAATTACTTCTTCTTCTTTTTAGGTTGCTTATAAATAACAAGAACTTGACCAACGCGAATCATATCGCTTCGAAGATTATTCCACTTCTTGATTTGCGCTACACTAACGCCGTATTTATGGGCAATTCCGCCCAACGTTTGTCCTTTGGTAACGGTGTGTTTTACTTTCACTTTACCACCGGTTCCCATTGCAACTTGCTTCAGAGAATCGTTGGGCATTAATTTTTTCTGTGCTTCACGAATGGAATCGTAATTGCATGTAAACGCACTTTGAGGTGGCTGTGCATCATATAATGCAATAGTTTTTAGAACAGCATCCGTGAATAAATCTCCTTTTAAACGATAACCTTTAATCGTTAAATGAATGCCATCGGGTTGCGCATAACCTTTATTAATCCAATGCAACATGGTGGTTCTTCCTCCGGAAATCCAGTACCAGTCGAATACCCCGCAATCTTGTTCTTTGGCAATGCGATGAATGAGGTCTGAAAATTTTTCACCGCTGGTCACTAGTTCTTGCTTCCAGTACATATCCTGAGCGGAGGTAAGAATGATACTGGCCTCAGGAGTTGCTCTGCGCACGGTTCTGATCACCTCCATAATTTGCAATTCAAGTTCCGTTTTAATACTGTCATCATAGATGTAGTCGTTGGTGCCGAAATCGATAATGACAACGTCGGGTTGTAGGGTAGGTAATTGGGTAGTAAATAACTGTTCATACAACACCGATTTATACATTGCTCCACCGACACCGCAATTATGTACAACAGCACCTTCCGGTTTCGAACTCATTAAAGTCATGCCGTACTGCTCGAGTTCGGATTCACCGGCTTTGGATTTTATCGTACGAACCTTCAAAGTTTGCGCAGGATTGACTAACGGAACTTCGTAGTAACACAGCGAATCTCCGGGCAAGGAATCAATTACGATAACATGCTTATTACCGCTGCCAAAGTCAATCTCTATATCGAAACTCTTCGCACTTTTTTTGCAATAAAAACGCAAACGATCGTAGTGTGCAGGAACGGGATCATTGAACTGAAGCGTAAAGGATGCATTAGCTTGATTCGTGTAAGAACTCATCCCGATTACGCCCAGTGGATGTTTAGGTGGTAGTCTTAAACTTTTTCCCCATTCCCATTCTCCGGTGTGTGTAGTTTTATATTCGATAGATGAATATGTTTTAGCAGTGGAATAGGGGAAGATCAATCCGCGTCCGGCATCACCATGGATTTTGTGTAAGTGCTTACGAACTTGTCCCGGAAAAATATCATTCTGTAAATGCGAATCGCCCAAATGGACCAAGGATAATTGTTTCTCTTTCGAACGGTTCCAATTGTTATAAAAGTTGGTTAAAGCGGAACGGGAATAAAATTGAATGTAATTGTATTGCTTATTAATCACGGGTGCCATGGAAGTATCTATACGCAATACAAATGGCTCGTCGGAGGCAACTTTCGCAGGTGGTTCGGACGATTCCATGCACGATAACAGGAAGCCAGTCGTCAGCATGATTACCGTTCCAATACCAATTCCGATAAATGTTTGTCCCAACTTTTCTCTCATAACACTTACTGTGAATTTAACCTTTTTTTTCCGGAATTCCTGCCGAATCCTTGCGAACAGGCCCCAATGCCGAATCGCGAACCTGACGTTTTTTACTGTCAGAATCATTCGACTTACGAGGACCGGTTCCTTTCATCACTTTCGTCATCATATTAATATGCCAAGACGTGTTCGCAGAAAATACACCGTTAATAAAAATCAAATCGGTCACACCTTCTGTTGCAATTAGTTCTAACAAGCTGCCTTCGTAGTAGCGATAATCAATGACGAATACTTTGTCGAAATGTGAGGGCAAATACGTCGCGAATGGATTTCCGTAGGAGTTCTTAACCAATATCGCATTGCGCCCGGTTTTGGGCTCTGCTGCATCGCGCTCAATTCTCATTAGAGGCCAGTCGCCACCAAGGAAAACACCATAGTTGCCGTAACTTCCTTTGGTTTCATAATAAATTGTTCCGCGCATTCCTTTTTTACTTCCTTTCGGAAAAACAGTGGACGTGTACTTGCCGGGAATTTTAAAATATTCCACTGTATCGGCACGTTCTTTCAATCGAGAATCACGCGTTAACCAATACAACGATCCTAAAAAATTAGTTTTCGTTTTACGCTCCATATTGGTTAATGGCACAGGCGTGAAACCTGCAGAATTGCAGAATGCGGTGTAGGCATAATATGCACCGCGACCTGTCCAGTGATGATCCGTGCGGTAATAACAATATTCGCGCTGATGTTCTGCTATAGAACCATATGCATCTACTTTTCGAACACCCGGCAACATACTGTTATACGCAGTTTGAATATTATTGCGTTGAGAAACCGACATTTTGCGGTATTCAGAAGGCGCGTTAAATTCAATTGACGAAGGAATCATCACCGCGTACACATTCACTTTACCCTGCAGTTCTTGTTGATACTTATTAATGGCAGCAGCATACGATTGAGCCATTTTATTATTGCCACCGAAGATTTCCATAGCAGCACCTTCGAAGATGAATAAGTTGTTCACTTCTTCTCCTTCTCCTTCAATGATCACCGAATCTTGCTTCACTGAATCCGCAGCATCGGGCTTCACATTTTCAACCTTCTTTTTCGGCTTACGAATATCAGTTGCCGCATAAAACGTAATCTCTTTATTCT
>JBIJCF010000049.1:0-15961 GCA_044344795.1 Bacteroidia bacterium
TGTGAAACGACATTCATCAATACCATAATTTAATAATACAGGTCCTTTCTTCGGATCAACAAAGAGTCCCGCAGCTTTTGATAAAATGAAGTAGCCGTGTGCCACACGACGCTCGAAAATGGTTCCTTCTAGAGAAGTAGCATCCATGTGTGCGTAAAAATTATCACCGCTAACGTTTGCGAAATTGGTAATGTCTGTTTCTGTCACTGTATGTTTCGCAGTAATTACTGTTTCTCCGATTTCCAAATCTTCAAAATACTGACGGAACGGATGTACATCTTTTTCAACATATTTCGCACCGTACATATACTGATTAGTAACCGCGGTTAGCATATCCGGAGATCCTTGAATTGCTGTGCGTTGCAGGTAATGCATCACACCTCGTTTTCCACCCATTTCTTCCCCTCCGCCGGCACGTCCAGGTCCGCCATGCACCAGCAAAGGCATTGGTGAACCATGTCCTGTACTTTCTTTCGCACAATCAGCATTCAAAATATGAATACGTCCATGCATGTGAGCTGCACCCAACACGTAATGACGCGCTTCTTTAGTATCAGCGGTAACGATAGAAGAAACCAACGATCCTTTGCCCATACGTGCCAGCTCAATAGCTTCATCAGCTGTTTTGTATGGCATCAACGTACTTACAGGACCGAATGCCTCTATGTCATGACAGTCGGTGTTTTTAAACGGATTTTCATTTAAGAAAACAACCGGAGGCATAAATGCTCCTTTATTCTTATCTGCTCCTTTTACTTCGTAGTTTTCGAAATCACCAATGATCATTTTTTGGGTCTTCGAAAGCTGTTCTACTTTCTCCATCACTTCCTGACGTTGAGAGATACCCGCCAAGCTTCCCATGCGAACGCCCTCCACATTAGGATCTCCGATGATGGTCTGACTCAACCGTTTATTCAATGCTACGCGTACTGTATCTACTTTATTTTCCGGAACGATTATACGACGCACAGCAGTACATTTTTGACCTGCTTTTGTGGTCATTTCACGAACAACTTCTTTGATGAAAATGTCAAATTCGACATGAGCAGGTTCAACGTGATTACCGAGAATGATACAATTCAAAGAATCGGCTTCCATGTTAAAAGGAACAGACTCGTTGATAATGGTTGGATTCGATTTTAACATGCGTCCTGTAGCGGCAGAACCTGTAAATGTTACAACGTCCTGGTTGATGGCATGATCCAGCAAGCCATTCGCAGAACCGCATATGAGTTGTAAAGCACCTTCCGGTAAAATTCCCGAAGCAGCAATTTCACGCACCACTGCTTCGGTAAGGAAAGAAGTTAACGTTGCAGGTTTAACGATTGCCGGAACACCTGCGAGCCAATTCACTGCAACCTTTTCAAGCATTCCCCAGACCGGGAAATTGAACGCATTGATGTGCATCGCAACACCATGTTTCGGTGTACAAATGTGATGACCGATGAAAGTATTGCCCTTGGAGAGTTTTGCAATGTCTCCATCCACATAATATGTTTCATTCGGAAACTGTCGGCGTAAAGAAGCATACGCAAATAAATTTCCGATACCACCTTCAATATCCACCCAACTATCCACTTTCGTAGCACCTGTAGCCCAGGAAATTCCGTAAAATTCATCTTTCTTACTCAGCAAATGCAAGGCTAAGGCACGCAGCATTCTTCCTCGCTCCTGAAAAGTTATACGACGTAAATTGGGACCGCCTACTTGACGCGCAAAGTCCGTCATCGCTGCGAAATCCAGTCCTTTGCTACCGGCCATAGCGTATGGATCTCCGGTAATGGCATTGTACAATACCTGTCCGTCTCCATCTCCTTTAATCCATTTGCCTAGTGCGTAATTTTCAGTATGCTTTACGGAACGCTGTGTCGTCGTGCTCATGGTACAGAATTATATTTTTTAAGTGCTGTGAAGATACTAAACCTTACGCCTAAACCCGATTATACAGTCAATTTTTAATCTTCGATTAACGTTGTTATTTCCTTTGTTTGACTGAAAAAAACGTATTTTTGCTCATAACTAAAATGTAATCTAACCTTGTCAATTGCGACAAGGTTTTTCATTCTTATTCTAATCGACATGAGCGAGAATCTGATGAACTCACAGCAGGACCAAGAATTGCACGAAGAAAATGCAACGATAGTTACCTCTGAACACGATGCGGCCGCTGAAGAAGTGCAGCAGACAGAAGACTTTACGGGTTGGGACAAAACACAGCTGCTAAACCGCATGAAAGAATGTCTGACTTCAAGCGACCTTGATTCAGTGCGCGGAACCGTTGCAAAATTAAAGGAGCTATTCCGTGAATTGGCGCGCGAAGAAATGGAGGCGAAGCGTCGTCAGTGGGAAGAAAATAAAGAAGGAGCTGATGATACATTCGAGCCTGCACCTGATGCGGTTGTGGAAGAGTTTGAAGAATCATTGCGAAAGTATAATCAGCAGCGTGCTGATCAGCGCAGACAGCGTGAAGTTGAACAAAACAGAAACTTGCAGAAGAAGCTGGAACTTATTGATGAGCTGAAGGCGTTGGCAGAAACCAGCGACAGCATGAATAAGGCATTCGAAAAGTTGCAGGACTTGCAGGCGCGTTGGCGAGAAGTTGGTCAAGTGCCTTCTGCACGCGTCAATGAATTGCGAAATACATGGCAGCATCACCAGGATCGTTTCTTTGATATGGTGAAAATTTCGCGTGAACTGCGAGAGTTGGATCATAAGAAAAATCAGGAGCTGAAAGAAGAGTTGATCGTCAAAGCAGAAGAGTTGGATCGTGAAGCTTCTGTGCGCCGTGCGTTGGACGTATTGCATGAATTGCACGAAAGCTGGAAAGAAATTGGTCCTGCTGCAAAAGACATTAATGAGCAATTGTGGGAGCGCTTTAAAGCTGCTTCCGATAAAGTGCACGACCGTAAGAAGGTGTTGCTAGAAGATGCAAAAGTGAAGCAGTTGGAGAATCTGGAGTTGAAGAAGGCGTTGTGCGTGAAAATGGAAGAGGAAGCAACTCACGATTATCAATCGCATAAAGATTGGCAGACTGCCACAGAGCGTGCGGACGCCATTTTTGAAGAGTGGAAAAAAATCGGTTTCGTTCCTAAAGAGGATGAAGATCAGACTTGGAAATGTTTCCGCGATGCACGATTGCAGTTGTTTAAAAAACGTGAAACGTTTTACGGTAAACAGCGTGAAGTATTCGATGCTAATTTGAAGTTGAAAATTGAATTATGTGAAAAGGCAGAAGCATTGACAACCAGCACAGATTGGAAGAATACTGCTAATCAATTGAAGAAGTTACAAGACGATTGGAAGAAAGTGGGACCTGTTCCTCGTAAACAATCGGACAAAGTTTGGAATCGTTTTAAGAAAGCGGCAGATACATTTTTTGATAATCGTTCTAAACATTTTGCAGAGAAAGACGCGGAATTTGCCGCTAATGCCGCCGTTCGCGAAGGTATTATTGCTGAAGCCGGTGCAACAGCTTTGCCTGATGATTTAGTTGAAGCGCGCAAGGTAATTGCAGCGTTGCAAGAGAAATGGTCACAAGCGCCGATGTCGCCGCGTAACGAACGTGAGCGATTGGATAATGCCTGGAAAACTGCAATGGATGGTTTGTTCGATAAGCTGCGCGAAAAAGGAGGCGATGAAAAAACCATGCAACGTATTCGTGTGGAGCAGTTATCACAAACGGATAAAGGCCGTGATCAATTGCGCCGCGAGCGCGGAGCGATTCAGGAGAAAATTAAAAAATTGGAATCGGAAATTAATACTTTGGAAACCAATTTAGGTTTCTTCGGAAAGTCGAAAGGCGCACAATCTATGGTTGCCGAATACCAGCAGAAAGTAGATAAAGCAAAAGAAGAGGTTGCAGCGCTACGTGTCCAGCTGAAAGCAATTCCGAGAGATTGATCAGTTATTTTATAAAGCAAAACGCCCGATGTTCTCGGGCGTTTTTTTATTCCTCTTCATCCTCATCCGGAACAGGCAACTCATTCGGAAAATCTTTTTCCAGAATGTAAACTCCATTCAATGGATTTACCATTTCTTTCTTTCCTTTCAGAAACAAGAAGAAGTTTACATCGCCTGATTTGTTGACTGTTTTCTTCGTGTCTTTAATTAGTTTTCGTGACGCTGCAAATTGCGTAACTGTTCCGTCTTCATGTACACAGTTGATGACGGTCATTCCGGGAATAGCGTACACAAACGGGGTTTCCCCACGATATCCGCGCAATTCGTAGGTAGTATTGTTTTCGATTTTGAATTCGCGGACAGGTATAGTTACTTCAAACTGATCTTCCCAATTGTATAAGATATTGTCATCCGATTCTTTTCCTTCGTAATGACGATCTGCTACCTCTTGATCGAAATCCGGATTGACTTCTTTAACGGTTAATGTAACTTTCATAACAGTGTTACTTTGAATTCAATTATTTTTTTCGGTGATTGAACGTTTTATCCTGAAAGCCACCAAACAATACCTGTCGAACACCTTCTCCCGCTAAAAAATCATGCGGGAAACCAATATCAAATGCACTCACCTGATTCAAACGTGTCATTTGTTCGTCGGATAAGGTTGTATTCATACAAGCTATAGACTCTGCAATTTGCGCAGCTGAACGTGCTCCGATTACGGGAAATACTTGCGGATGTTTTTGCATCACCCATTTTAACGCTACGTGTGCAGGAGCACAATTATTCTCTCCTGCAATTTTAACCACTTCTTGCGCTATCGCAACGCTCTTATCGTTCAAGCGTTTACTGCCTTCTTTCAAACGTTTGGGACTGCCGTTCTGATTTAAATATTTTCCGGTTAAGGCGCCGCCGGCAAGTGGTGCCCATGCAGTAACGGCTAAATCCAAATGATTTGCCATTGGAATTAAATCACGTTCTGCGTCGCGAGTAATTAAACTATATTCAACTTGTATCCCCGCGAAAGCGCTCCAACCGCGCAACTCAGCCAATGTCTGCATTCTTGAAATTAACCACGCCGGTGTGTCAGAAATAGCGATATACATCACCTTACCACTTCGCACTAAATCATCCAGGCCACGCATCACTTCCTGTTCCGACGTAGTAAAATCCCATGCGTGCAGGTATAAAATGTCGATACAATCCGTCTTCAATCGTTGCAAACTTCCTTCCACGCTTTGTATCATATTTTTGCGATGATTGCCGCCATCGTTTAATCTTCCCGATTTCGTGAATAGGGAATATTTTGTCGCTAATACGAGCTCATCGCGTCGTCCGCTTTCTTTTATGAATTCACCTAAAAACAATTCACTGGTGCCTTCCGTATAGCGATTCGCGGTATCAATAAAGTTTCCACCCGCGTCTAAAAAGGTTTGAAAAATATTCCGACTCTCCTCTTTATTAGCGCCGTAACCCCATTCTTCACCCATAGTCATTGTTCCAAGACACAGCTCAGAAACGCGACATCCGGAATTGCCAAATAATTTGTACTGCATAGTTATCTTGTTAAGTTGAAGTAAAGGTACATGATACGCGTAGATGATAACTGTACCCTGTTATTATTCGGGTCAACAATCTGATGAACTGTTTGTACCTTTGTCGTATGCAAGAGTTTTTCTTCACCGTTTTAACGATATGGGTGATTTGGCGTTTGTTCAGTGCTTTTTCTGAAAGCGGACTTACGGAGCGGAAAAATGTTTTCTATAAGAACGAACAGCACCATCACCATTATCATCAGGATAAAAGAGAAGGTGAAGTTAAGGTGGAAGTGAAGTCCGAACCGGCTCGCAAATCGAAAGGTGATGCGGATGGTGAATATGTGGACTACGAGGAGATCAAATAGTAGTATCGGCTCAACCAATTATCCGTTCAATTCCTCCATTTGCCAATTGCATTCGCCACTTATTCAAAGTGTGTTGCGGACGGTATTTTCAACGTATAGTTTTAAGTTACAATTCTGGTTAAGGTGTTTGGCTGTAAGACGGCGCCCTCTGATTGTTAAAATCAAGGTTTCCCTGCTGTACCTGCAGTTGAAATTGAAACCGCCTCACTTTCCCAAAGTAAGAGGCGGTTTCGCATTTTTATCTCGGTGTTGATGCGTTAAATAAGCCAAAAAACGCTGTCGTCGCGAGTATTTTGATAAATTTGCGACATAACCGAACGACTGTTTTCACCATTCCATCTATGACTAATAAGAAGAATCTGATTGCCATTGGCGCAAGCATTTTAATTATGCTCGCCCTCACCGCTGTTTTTTTCAAACCGATTGTTCTTGGAAATAAAGAAATCGTTCAGGGTGATATCGAGAAACATAAGGGCATGTCCAAAGAAATTGTGGATTACCGCGCTAAGTATGGCGAAGAACCTTTGTGGACAAACTCCATGTTTGGTGGTATGCCGGCATATCAAATTTCAACGTTATATCCATCCAATTGGGTGGCTAAACTTCAGGTAGGTTTCATGAAAATCATGCCGCATCCGGCCACGATTATTTTTCTGTGCTTAATCGGTTTTTACTTTTTGCTGGTCAGCATGAAAGTTGACCCGTGGCTAGCCCTGGCAGGAGCATCGGTATTTGCATTTTCGTCGTATTTCATCATTATTATTCAGGCCGGACACAATTCAAAAGGTTATGCCATAGCCTATATGGCTCCTGTATTAATGGGCGTTTTGTTAACGTTTCGTGGGAAAATGTTGTTAGGTGCTGCGTTAACGGCGTTAGCATTGGCATTGGAAGTTCAGGCGAATCACTTACAAATCACTTATTATCTCGCTATTATGTTGGTGTTTATCGGATTGGGTGAGGCGGTACGTTTATTTCGTGAGAAGAAGACCAAAGAATTGATGCAAAGTTCCGGATTGTTGTTAGTAGCAGTGATTCTTGCGATTCTTCCGAACATTACCAATTTGTGGTTAACCAACGAATATGGCAAAGCATCAACCCGCGGTAAGAGTGAATTAACATTGGATGCCGGCGAAAAAACCAAAACTGCAGGATTAGATTTTGAGTACGCTACACAATGGAGTTATGGCAAAGCGGAAACCATGACGCTGATGATTCCCGACTTTCAGGGAGGCGCTTCAGAAGCTATCGGTGAGTACGACAAAGGTGCCGTGAAATCGATTGATGATAGACAGATGCAGGAAGCTGTTGCCAATAGTGCCGCAGCGTATTTCGGAACACAGCCGTTTACAACAGGGCCTGTATACGTTGGAGCCATAGTTTGTTTTCTATTTGTATTGGGAATGCTCTTTATACGTGATTCATTGAAATGGTGGGTTTTAGCAGCAACTGTGCTTACCATTATGTTATCGTGGGGAAGTAACTTCGAAGGATTGTCGAAATTCTTTTTCGATGTGGTGCCAGGCTACAGCAAGTTTCGTGCGGTTTCAATGATTTTGGTAGTCGCAGAATTGTTGTTGCCCTTCCTCGCAATGCTTGCTGTTAAGGAAGTGATAGAACGTCGTGATGAATTGAAAGCAGAAATTAGGAAGTTGTACATCGCTTTTGGTGTAACCGGCGGACTGGCTTTGTTGATTGCCATCATGCCATCAATGTTTGTAACAACAGTTTCCGATGAAGAATCGCAGCGCATCTCAGAGGCTGTAATGGCGCAAGGTGCAGATCAAATGACGGCAATGAATTTTGTGAGTTATATTGGTGAAGCACGCGAAAATCTCGTAACGTCGGATGCATGGCGCAGTTTCTTCTTCATTTTTTTAGGAGCAGGATTGATTTACGCTTTCATTAGTTTTTCATTTTCTAAATATGTTGTAATCGGAGGATTGTTTGTTCTGATGATGGTTGATGTGTGGTCGGTAAGTATGCGTTACATGGACGAAAAGAAACATTATCGTGTGAAGTCGAAAGGCAAAACAGAAATTCCGATGACCAACGCTGATAAGCAGATTCTGGAAGATAAAGACCCGAGTTATCGCGTGTTAAATGTGGGTAATCCTTGGAACGACGCGAATACTTCGTATTATCACAAGTCGGTTGGCGGATATCACGGTGCGAAATTGAAACGCATTCAGGAAGTTTACGAGCAGCGTATGGATGCTGAAATTAAATCAGTTACCGGTGCGTTGCAGAAAGGTGCTAACGATTCCATTATTCGTGCTGTTTTGGCGAATCAGAACGTGTTGAATATGTTGAATACACGTTACATGATTTACAATCCGGATGGAGGAGTATTAACCAATCGATATGCTGCCGGCAATGCATGGTTTGTAAGTGAATTGAAATGGGTGAAGAATGCCGATGAAGAAATGAAAGAACTGAGCACCTTTAATCCGAAACGCACGGCGTTAGTGGATGAACGCTTCAAAGAGCAATTAGGCGGTGTGCAGCCACAAGCAGATTCAGTCTCCGGCATCGTGTTGAAGTCGTATGAGCCGAATAAATTAGTTTATGAAGCCAATGCTTCAAAAGATCAATTAGCAGTATTCTCCGAGATTTATTACGAAAAAGGCTGGAACGCTTATGTGGATGGAAAATTAACGCCTCATGTACGAGCAGATTACATTTTACGTGCGATGAAAGTGTCTGCAGGTAAGCACACCATCGAATTTAAATTCGAGCCGGAAGGTTACAAGAAAGGCGAGAGCATTGCATTAATGGGTAGTATCGCGTTATTCGCATTCGTATTAGGTGCGGCATTCTGGACTTGGAAAAAGGGAAAACTAAATCAAGCAAGTGCATAACTATGAGCACAGAAAATAAAGACGTTGCTAAATATTACGATGAGTTTAAAACGCATCAAAAAAATCTTGGAATTAATCTCCGTCACAGAACAATTTTTAAAAATGTTTTAAATGCGGGATTACAACAGAATTCTACTGTACTTGAAATTGGTTGTGGTATTGGCACGGTGAGTCATTTAATGTTAAAGCACCTTGCTCACGGACGATTCGTTGGTGTTGATATAAGTCCGGAAAGTATTGCTCATGCGAAGCAGTTTAATGCGAATTATAAAAATGCAGAGTTTATCGTTTCCGACATGAGTGATTTTAAGCACGATTTGAAATTTGATTTTGTCGTGTTTCCTGATGTGCTCGAGCACATTCCGGTTGAGCAACATGGCGCACTTTTTAAAACTATTGCTGCGCATTCGCATGAAAATACGGTGGTCGTGATAAATATTCCGGAACCTTACACCTTGGATTGGACGCGTCGTAATCATCCGGATCGCTTGCAGATCATTGATCAGTCATTATCCATGCGCGATTTGTGTAACAATGTTTATCCTCATGGATTTTACATGTATTCAGTTACACCATATGGTTTGCAATACGAACATGAAGAATATCTCGCCATTGTATTGAAACGTGATAAACCGCGGGTAAGTGTTACGCGTCGTTCGAAATTGGCTCAGGGCATCGAAAACTGGATTTCAAAATTCTGAGGTTGAAGCAAGGCCGCATCTTATATTGGGATTTAGGTAAGTCCACCTTCGTTAAGAAGGATCTGGAAATCTTGCGAAAGTCTTTTGCGGTTAAGGATTACACGTTTATCGCGAACGTGAAATGGCGCTTGCCGTTTGAATTCTTGCGTCAGTTTTTCATTGGAATATTCGCTGCGGGATCGTACGATATAGTAGTTTGTCAATTTGCCAGCTACCACAGTTTGGTTCCTTTTTTTGTGGCCAAATTGCTGGGTAAGAAACGCGTCATAGTTGCAGGTGGTACAGATTGTGTGGCTTTTCCGTCCATCGATTACGGAAATTTTCAACGTCCCTATTTGAAATATTTCACACGCAAAAGTTTTGAATGGGCCACATTGATATTACCTGTAGATCAAACATTGATGGATTACGAATACACGTATACGGATCAGGATTACCCGCGTCAGGGTTATCGCAACTTTGTGAAGAATATTAAAGCTCGCGAAAAGGTTATTTATAACGGTTATGATGCCGGGATTTGGAAACCGCGTGCTGTGTCAAGAAGTTCTCGGTCGGTAATTACGGTTGGAGCCAATTTGGGTTCGCGGTTTGCCTTTCGACTAAAAGGTATTGATTTGTTGCTGGAAGCTGCGCGTCGTTTACCCGATTGGAGTTTCACTGTAGTCGGCGGTAATGGTTTGTCGCAAAGTGAAATGCCGGCTAATGTGTTCTTACATCCAAACGTTCCGAACGATCAGCTACCGGAGCTCTACTCGCAGCATCAGTATTACGCGCAGTTGTCGATGTCTGAAGGTTTTCCCAATGCGTTGGCAGAAGCAATATTATGTGGATGCACTCCTGTCGTAAGTGCAGTTGGCGCAATGCCGATGATGGTGGGTGACGATCGTTTTATTTTACGAAAAAAAGATCCGGATGCATTGGTTGCATTATTCAAGAGTCTTGAAACGGTTAATCAGATTGACTTCTTGCGACGGAGAATGGAGAAAGAATTTACTTTTGAACGAAGAAGCATCGAGTTAACCGAAGCGATACGTGAGCAGTTGAACTAATATGATTTCAGGCAAATTCATAAAATCATCCATGCTGTTCACGATAGGCGGTGTTATGCCGCTTGCCGGAGGATTTGTCTTGTTGCCTTTTTACACGAACCTACTTACTATTGAACAGTACGGTTTGCTCGCGTTGTACATCAGTATTTCTTTGGTAGTACAGATCATCGTCAGCTACGCATTGGATACTTATATCGGCGTGCAGTATGTGAAAATTAGAGACGAAGGTGGCGACACGAATAAGTTTGTGAGTTCCATTTTTACATTATTACTCGCAATTGGCTTATCTTTTATTGGACTTACTTGGTTGGCAGGCGATTTTATTTTTGATGCTATTTTCAGTGAAGATTCGGGATTGAACTTTATGCCATACGGATTGATGTCAGTTGCTACGGGAGTGTGCAATAGTTTTTTCAAATCCGCAACCGGACTGTTAATTTATCGCCAGGAACCGGTGAAATATTTCCTTTTTAATCTTTTCAATTTTGTAATTACGATTAGTATTTCCTTGTACGGATTGTTCTCAAATCCATATTCACTGGATGGTCCAATGTATGGAAGAATTCTACCCGGTATTGGTATCTTTCTATTAAGCCTGCTGTTTCTGATTCGTCAATTCAAGTTTCGATTGGTGTGGAATGTTCCCAAAGAGTTGCACGTTTTCTGTTTGCCATACGTTGGTTATTTGATCATGACTTGGATTGTAGGCAATATTGATCGGTTTATCATCAGCGATGCCATTGATTTGCAAACTGTCGGTGTATTTGATTTCGCATTAAAGTGCGCTTTGATTATTGAGTTTGTGCAAAATGGAGTAACAGCTGCATTTTATCCGGAAGTGTTCAAAATTTGGAGAGCTGATGGACAAAACAGAACTACGGCGGAAAGTAATCGTTATTTCAACGTGCTGACTTCACTTAGCATATTAATGACAGCAGGTTTGTTTGTCGTTATGCCTTTAGCATTACCCTTAATCGTAAAGAAGCAAGAGTTCTTTGCATCCTTCGCATTTTTGGGTGTTGTTGCCGCGTCTTTGATTACACGAGGCTTATATCATTATTACATGTCCGTTGTTTTGTATTTGCAGAAAACGAAAGTGTTACCACTTGTTTTTGGAATTTCAGCTGTTATTCAAATTACAGGTACTTGGTTTGCCGCCAATCATTTTGGATTGACAGGTGTTGTTGTTATGCATGTATTAATCAAAGTGGTGCAAATTGTAATTTGGTGGTGGATGGTGCGCAATTATTTTACGTTTAACATGAATCCGGTTAAATTGATTGTACTGCCGCTATTGTTTATAGGCTTGTATATGGGCTTATGGTTGAGTCATCCGACGGAATACGTATTGTGGGAAGCGGTGGTGTTATTGATTGTTTCCGGAGTTGTAATTGGATTTGTTTTCAGAAAAGAATTATTAGCTGTTTGGTCACGATGGACAACAAAAGCTTAAAACGTGTTTTAGTTATCACGTATTACTGGCCTCCGGCAGGTGGTGCAGGCGTTCAGCGTTGGCTGAAGTTTGTAAAGTACTTTAGGGAATTTGGTGTGGAACCTGTGGTATATACACCTACGAATCCCGAATTGCCGGCAGTAGATCATTCATTGCTCAAAGATATTCCCGTTGGTACAGAAGTGATTGGTACTGAGATTTGGGAACCTTATTCGTTTTACAAAAAGTTTACGGGTAGAAAGAAAGAAGATGGAATAGGAGCGGGGTTTATTTCTGAAAACAAGAAACCATCGGTAAAAGAGAAACTCGCTGTATGGTTGCGTGGTAATTTGTTTATCCCGGATGCGCGTAGGTTTTGGATTCGCCCTTCCATCGGTTATCTAACAGAATATTTGAAAAAGAACCCTGTTGATGCGATTATTTCAACTGGACCACCACATAGTATGCACCTTATTGCTCGCGGAATAAAAAAACGTTTTCCGGAAATTAAGTGGATGGCAGACTTTCGCGATCCTTGGACGAATATTGATTTCTACGAAGATTTGATGGTTTCTAAAGCTGCTGATCGTAAACATCGCAAGTTGGAAGCTGCTGCTTTAACTGAGGCGGATATCGTTGTAAGTGTTGGTGCCACGATGAATGAGGAATTCAAGGAAATTTGGTCATCGGTTCATCAAAGTCAACAAGTACCGGATAAGTTTAAAGTGGTCACTAACGGGTACGATGATGCTGATGTAAGTTCTGTGCCCGTTGCATTGGATAGCAAGTTCAGCATTGCACATATTGGTACACTAAACCGAAGCCGCAATCCGGAAGTATTATGGAAAGTATTAGGCGACTTGGTGCAATCACAACCGGATTTCGCAAGAAAACTTGAAATTAAATTGGTAGGCAAAGTGGATGTGCTCGTTCGTGAGAGTATTGAGCGTTGTGGTTTGGCGGATTACGTGAACAAAATAGATTACTTACCTCACGATGAAGTAATGCGGGTTCAACGTTCATCTCATGTTTTGTTATTATTGGTGAACAGAACTAAGAATGCGAAAGGTATATTAACCGGAAAATTTTTCGAATACATGGCCGCGGGACGACCTGTACTCGCGATTGGCCCGGATGATGGTGATTTAGCAGTGATTATGAATGAGACCAAGTGTGGATTCATCAGTGATTTTGATGATGCGGACAACTTACGAAGCAACATCATGGAATTATTCAACAAAGCCAATGATGTCTCTGCAACGTCAAACATTTCCGAATATTCTCGTCGCAATTTGACAAAAAAAATAGCAGCCTTGCTATTTAAGTAACAAGGCTGCCAATACTCTTTTTTGTGTTGTTTAGAACGCTCTGCTAATTCCAACAACCCAGCGCATTGCAATGTAGTCGGGTGATGCGAACGGTGTACGGTTCAGGAATAGTGGCGCATCAAAACGCAATGTTAATGGCTGTACCATTTGCAATGGAGGGAATCGTTTGATCGTTAATGCACATCCGATACCCGCATCTGCGCGAAGTTCTGCAAATGCTAACGATTCACCCGGTACGCTGAAGTTAATGGCTCCAATATCACCGAATACGTATGTTGCAATTCCAATCACGCTATTAACACGTGGCATGGAACGTCCGATAAACCGGAACAATTCCTGGAATTCAATCTCAGTATTAACTGCAACGCCTGAAGTTCCACGATAGGTTCTGCGCACATCGCCATACCAATCGTAATGCGGCATTAAATAGCCTGAATAACCGCGCAAATTCAATCCGCCGCCTGCATGGAAATGATTGATGTCGTTGCCGTACCCGCCCCATTCACCCGGAATTACACCAACAGAGCGAGTGTATTTACTATCCATCAGTTGTTCCGGATTTGCTCCTGCCGCATACAACATGGATTCTTTCGCCCAGTTGCTTCCTGTTCCAATCTGTGCAAACGTGCGTGTATTAATATTAATACGACCAAGATCATTCTTATTCACCACGTTTAACGAAGCGTAATGATAATCGTAATCACTGCCGATAGCGGATGAACGCACCTGCAACTGAATTACACCATTACCGCGCTTATATTGATATGGATGTTCGTATCCAACGGTAATACTATTGTTGAATTTGCCGGGTTCCCATTCTTCAGGATTGATCAAATAAGTGAGATCCGTGGAATCCTGACGATGCAATAATTTAAAGTGAATGTAGTAGCGGTTTTTTTCAGAGCGATCTTTAAATTCCAAACCTACTAACCCCATATTTAATCCGTCGATGTGACGGCCGGTTAAAACAATAGCCGAGTTACGCACGAAACGGTGTAGTGGCGTTCTGTAGTTGAATTGAACACTAAATTGATCGTATCCGTTGAGCTCTGCGTTAGCAGGTAATTCAGGACGTAATGCGCCAAGGTTGTAATGGAAGGTTAAATCAAAAGTGTGTCGCACATTCATAAAATCACCACCCAGATAGAAACCAGCTTTTAGTCCGTCATAACTGTTGTACCAGAAATCAGGTCGCGCATACAAATCATACTCTTTCCAGGATGGACGATTGTAAATACGGTGATCGAAATGGAAATTTACCGGTGTTTTTTTGCTGTTATTCAGCATGTAAACATCTGCAAGACGATTGGTGGTGTCAATCCGAACATCCTGAATGCCTGTAGGAATAACAACTTCAGCTGTGTATGTCGGACGCAATTTGTCCCATCCGATCCAATGCGGTAACACTGTTGCGGTCGTTTGTTTTTCGAACCATGTATTCGGAATGTAGTAGTTGTAATGCTTTCCGTCATTGGCGTACACTGTAAAGTCAACCGGCATCTGCATTCGACCTTTACGTTCAAATTTAATTTTATACACGTCGGTCGAATCACCTTTACTTATACGTCCAACTTTATAATCAATTGTTTTCGAAGTTGTGAGCCACTGATCGAAGAACCAGTTCAGATCTACATGTGTAAACTGAATTATGGAGTTTCTGAAATCTTCTACATAAGGATGACAGAATTTCCATTGCTCAAAATAGTTTTTCATGGCTGCCTGAAACAAAGAATCGCCTAATACATATTGTAAGTTAAACAACATGGTTGCCGTTTTAGAATATACCTGTCCATAGCCTCCGCCATGACGAAGTGCACTGTTAAAATGATCGGAGTGTTGATCGATTACCGTTACCGGATCATTAACACCTTCGTTCATGTAACCATTGTAAACTTCACCATCTATGTAGGTTTCTCCGTCCGTAAAACGTTCAACATACTTGGAACGATAAGGCATACGTACACGGTTTTTACCCAGAATTTTTTCGCAAGCATAAGCAGTTAAAAATTGTGTAAACCCCTCATCCAACAGTGCACGATACGTTTCGTTATTGCCTACCATTCCATAAAACCAATTGTGGCCAACTTCGTGCGCAATGAGATCATAATAATCCGGAGCGTATCCACCGTCCAGCGTGAGCATCGGATATTCCATACCATCGCGGGCATCGGCAACAATCATTTTGGGGTACGCGTACATGCCGAAATCTTCCGAATACACCTGAATTACTCTAGCTGTAAAAGCAGCTGCGTCCAGCCAACCGGCACAATGTGGTTCCTGAACTAAAGCAATGCAACGAATGCCTTTCCACACTACTTCTCCTATTCGATAAGTTGGATCTGCAGTCCAAGCAAAATCGTGCGTATTTTCAGAGTGAAACTTCCAGGTTTTCGTTGTTCCGTTAGGTTCCACAATTACACTAGGTTGCGATTCCCAGGTTTTTTTTGCGAAGTTGGCGATGTCAAGTTTCTGGCGAAGATCAGGCGGTAACATTTCTTGTTCGTTCACCATAACACCTGTTGCATCCATGATGTAATGGTTCGGCATGGTAATTTCAACATCAAATACGCCGTAGTCGCCGTAAAATTCGCGTGTTAAATGTTGGTCGGTATCCCAACCCATTTTTCTGTCGTACACCGAAATACGCGGATACCAATGCACACCATCGTAATGTTTGTATCCATAAGCTTTGTACATTTTCATGCGACGACGAATTGTACCATCGCCATCGAAGTAGGTGGAAAAGTCCATTTTGAATTTCACCGACTGATTAGGCTGTAATGGCTT
>JBIJCF010000030.1:0-43977 GCA_044344795.1 Bacteroidia bacterium
TGAAACTGTAACTGGACCCCGGCACCGTATTCAAGCCCCGCTATTTTAAAAGTCAAATTATTTTTATTCGAGGGTAACGCTAAGTTGAAGGGAATTCCAGCAGATGAAATTGAATCGGTGAAAAGACTCCAATTCACCTCATAGTTGTTTAATAAAATAGATTTTATTTGAATATTCTTAATAAATTTCAATTGTTCCTTTTTAGGAGCACGATAGATAATTACACCATCAGAACTTCCCATGTACAAGGTTCCATATTCATTGAGATAAGCCGCACCGGTGGAAAACTTGGTAGTTCCAATACCTTCCCTAAAGTAGTAATGTCGAACATATTGTGTGTCATTTGCAAGTATTACTTCGTCTAATCCAAGCACAGTGAGAACGTAAAAACCATTTTTACCATTACGCACCACACCTTCGGTATATACGCTTCCCAATCCCTCTGTTTTATCGAGAACTTCAATTTTTTTGTTCTTCAGATGAAATCGACCAAGGCCCTTACTTTTAGATGCGAAGTATATGTAATTTGCATCTCCGTCAATATCGTATATCGCTTCTGTCAAGATCGATTTATTACCTATACCAACGGGAGAAATTGCACTCCCATTTTCCATTTTATACAACCCTTTTTCAGTCCCCAACCAGATCACTCCATTAGCATCCTCATATAGCGACCAAATAGGGTTATTTAACAGCGCTCCGCCAGACTCGACCTGTTGAATTTTACCATTCGTAAATAAAAAAAGTCCCTTTCGAACAGTTCCTATCCAAACAGAATTATCATTCGTATGCA
The DNA here is from genome assembly GCA_044344795.1 of Bacteroidia bacterium. Lineage (GTDB taxonomy): Bacteria > Bacteroidota > Bacteroidia > Palsa-965 > Palsa-965. The sequence continues at coordinate 794 of JBIJCF010000030.1, forward strand.
TAAGACTTATTATTTCACCTGGCTCAACTCCCCCTTCCGAACGATAAGTCCTCACTTTTTCATTAGCAATTTCAATCAAGACACCGTCCATTGTGCCGGCATAAATAGTTTTGCCATCAGTACAAATTGCTCCAATTCTAGGATATTGAATTCCGTCCTTCTCATCATAAACTTTGACGTCAACACCATCATACATTGCCACTCCATTTAAAGTGGCCATCCAAATATTTGCATCATCGTCTTCGACAATCCCTCTTACCTCATTAGAAGGAAGCCCATCATCCTTCGTAAGCCGAGTAAAAGTGTCACCATAATACATGATGAGACTTGAGTTTAAACTACCCATCCATACATTACCCCGGCTGTCAACTGAAACGGCTAAAATAACATCATCAAATAAGCCATTATTTCTGTTGTAGTTCCTAAAAACGCCGTTGTGATAACTAACTAAACCTTCACCCCATGTACCGAACCATGCAATACCGTTTGCGTCTTTAACGCCAGAGGTGATATAATTAACTTCCAAAAAATTGGGGAGTTTGACTTGATTAACGATATTTCCGTCAAAACTATAGAAACCACTTCCGGAAGTCCCTACCATAACATCACCATCGCTAATTTCTATAAGTGCCCTGATTTTACAATGAGATAATTTCTGAAGCTCCGATATCGGGTCTTCAACTAGAACACCATTAACATAGTTAAACGCGAACAGTCCATTACGATCCGTACCAACCCACAATTTGTTTGATGAATCAAACAGCATTGCTCTAATTACCAATTTATCAATATCACTGCCCGTATAAACCTTGATAACTTGTTGACCATCAACTTTAAAGAGTCCATTATCCGTTGCCAGTACTAACATTTTAGAAACCCAGGTAAATGAGTACACCTTGGTAAACCTGGCTCCTGCACTTTGTTTTATGGGATTAAATATTCCCTTCTTGTATAAAACTACCCCTCGCTCGCTCGCTATATAAATTCCATCAGTCCCTTCCGCTATTGCCGATACTTCATTCCCAAGAGCACCTGAGCTATCTACAAATAACTCAAATTCAGTACCATCAAATCGACACAAACCGCCCTGTGTTCCAATCCACATATATCCCGCTTTGTCCTGATATGAACACAAAACCTGAGGATGCGGGAGACCATCAGCTACAGTATATTTAAGAAAATTATACTGCCGAGAGAAACCCGAAGAAACAGCACTAAGGACTATTAGCACTATTACAAATAAAATCTTATGACCTTTTAATTTCATGACACTAAATAAAGATAACCATTCAATTGCAGGAATACTGCAACCACACCTAGGTTTATTTCAGCCATCGGCGGGCACCGAAGTACGCAACTACCACGAACGCCAAACCTACAAGTCCGTATATAAGAATTTGTTTCCGTTCAGGTCGTTCATTATAATGTGTGGTGCGATCCTTAGCTTGCTCCGAGACTACTTCCAACTCGGGAAAATCACGTTGTAAATCATTGAATTGATCTGTGTACGTCATCCCAATTACTTCATTCATATGATCTACTTCGCCTGCTATAGGCTTGCGCCGGGAATGACTGCACAACTCCACCATTGGCACGCCGTACGATTCATATTTACCGTAAATGATCCATTCTTCACCCTCTGCAAAACTCATCTGGCAATCTGTTTCGCAATCTGCTTTTAACGGTGTTTCGGCAAATAATTTTCCCTTGAGTAAACTACGAACAACCATAGTTACTTCATTCATTCCTTTGTAACACGGCCCCACACTTTTCACGGTTCCTACGAATATTACATCGTACTTCGCGTAAGCTGCGCTGTCGGGTTTTGCAATAGGCGGACAATTGCAAGCTTCAACCTTGTCGAACAACAACACCATCACCACCAACTGAAATAACAAAGGTCGCATCGTCTAAAAGCTATATTCGTTCAGGAAATTATCTGCCGCAGCTAAATCGGGATACATTTCTCGATCCTGCTCGTAAAAGGTCACTTTACTTCTGAAATCACGATGCACTTGCATAATGCGTTCAGACGACTGTAACTGTTCTCGTTCTATACGCAAATCCAATGCTTGGGCTGCATTCAACAATTCGATAGCCAATACCTGACGAACGTTATCAACTACCCGAGCGCATTTTGTAGCTGCATTGGCGCCCATACTGACATGATCTTCTTGTCCGTTGGATGACACGATAGAATCTACAGATGCGGGTGTACACAGCTGTTTGTTCTGACTCACGATAGAAGCAGCTGTGTATTGTGGGATCATGAATCCGGAATTCAAACCGGCTTGCTTTACCAACATTGGCGGAAGATTTCGTTTACCGGAAATAAGTAGATAGGTTCTGCGCTCTGAAATATTCGCCAACTCGGACAATGCAATAGCCATAAAATCCAAAACTAAAGCAAGTGGTTGTCCATGGAAATTGCCGCCTGATAAGATATCCCCATGATGAGGGAAAACGGTAGGATTATCAGTAACGGAATTGATTTCAGTGAGTACAATTCGCTCTACGTAATCTATTGCATCGCGTGTTGCACCATGCACCTGTGGAATACATCGAAATGAATAGGGATCCTGAACATCATGCTTTTGCGCAGAACTTTTTCCGGCAATAGCACTTCCGTGCAACCAATCCAAAATATTCGAGGCGACTTCTATCTGTCCTGCGTGTGGACGAATATCTTGCAGTCGAGCGTCAAAAGGTTCTGTTAAACCATCAAATGCGTCCAACGACATCGCGGCAATTCCATCTGCGGCACGCGTCAATTGTTTCGCTCTGATCAAGCAATAGACAGACCACGCACTCATAAACTGCGTTCCGTTTAAAATGGCAAGTCCTTCTTTGGCTTTCAATTTAATTGGCTTCAATCCGCACTCTTGCATAACTTCAGCTGCCGCACGTATGCTACCGTAATAATTCACTTCACCTTTTCCGATTACCGGTAACGCGAGATGCGCCAATGGAGCCAAATCACCGGACGCACCTAAAGACCCCTGCTCATAAACCACAGGGAAAATGCGGTTATTGTATAAATCAACCAATAATTGTACTGTTTCAAGCTGCACACCTGAATTGCCATGTACAAGCCCTTGAAGTTTCAATAACATCATCAACCGCACTACTTCAACCGGAACAGGTTTCCCTGTGCCACAAGCATGCGACATGATAAGATTTTCCTGCAACTGCGTTAACTCAAGATCTGAAACGCGAGTATTTTTAAGATCACCAAAGCCCGTGTTAACTCCGTAAATGGGACGATTTGCAGCAGCAATGATTTCCAACAATCGGCGATGACCAAACGCAACCGATTCTTTAGCACGATCAGACAATTTTAAATGATGTGAACTCTGTCGAAGTTGATTCAGACCTTCGATAGTTAAGGGTTGAGTAGGACAAATTTCGTAGATCATTTCAAGACTTCAATTAATTGAGACAGCGTCAGAAGAGATTGTTCACCGGTAGATAGATTCTTAACCGCGATTACATTTTTAGCGCGTTCTTCAGCACCAAGCATAGCTACAAAAGGAATTGATCTTGCATCCGCATATTTAAATTGTTTCCCCATTTTCACCACATCCGGATAAACTTCTGACGCCACTCCCGCATCGCGCAATTGTTTCACCAAACGAACTGCGTGTGCCTCATCTTCTCCACCGAAGTTTGCGATAAGAATTCGTGTACCTTCTTTTTGCATCACATCCTCCGGATAGCCCACTTCATTCAATACATCAAAAATGCGATCGATACCGAAAGAAATTCCAACGCCGGACATTCCTTTCAAACCAAAGACACCGGTTAAATCATCATAACGCCCGCCGCCACATATAGAACTGCTAAGTGTTCCTGCCAATGCTTTTACTTCAAATATTGCTCCGGTATAATAATTCAAACCGCGAGCTAATGTGATATCCAACTCTACTTGTGCGGTTTGAAGTCCCGTTGAATGGATCGTATTAAGAACAAAATTCAATTCTTCAATTCCCTTCTCTCCGATTGCGTTGCCTTTCAGCATATCACCTATTAAATTCAACTTCGCCTCCATGTTGCCTGAAAAAGTAAGCAATGGCTGAAGTTTTTCAATGGCTGAATCAGAGATTCCGCGTTCACGCAGCTCTTTATTGACACCTTCAACACCAACTTTATCAAGCTTGTCAATGGCCATGGTGATTTCCATCATTCGTGCTGTTTCACCTAAAACGTCTGCGATACCGCAGAGGATTTTGCGGTTGTTGATTTTAATTAACACCGGAACGCGAAATACATGAAATACCTCATCGATCATTTGCACCAACTCTACTTCATTGATCAATGAATCACTGCCGATCACATCAGCATCACATTGAAAAAACTCGCGATAACGTCCTTTCTGAGGTCGGTCGGCACGCCAAACCGGTTGTATCTGATAACGACGAAATGGAAATGTAATTTCACTTTGATGCTGCACCACATAGCGTGCAAAAGGAACCGTAAGATCGTAACGTAAAGCACGCTCTGTTAAAATCGAACTATTCGAGTTTTGTGCAAGTGAACGCTCAAATGCCTCACGCATCTTTGCTTTTTTGTCGTCGTTGGCTTCGTATGGACGTGAATTCAAAATTTTAAATAACAACTGATCGCCTTCTTCACCATACTTTCCCGTCAGTGTTTCAATGTTTTCCATCGCCGGTGTTTCGATAGGTAAGAAGCCGAATTTCTTAAACACCGAACGAATTGTGTCGAATATATAATTGCGACGCACCATTTGCTCCGGCGAAAAATCGCGTGTGCCGCTTGGTATTGAAGGTTTTTGAGATGCCATAATGGTTGCGAAAATACTAAACTAAAAGGGAGCAATTGTGATAAATAAGAAAAGCCCTGCCAATAGACAGAGCTTCTCAATTGAAATTTTAGCTGCCAATTAGATTATGGCTTTTTAAATGCCGTTAATTCCGAATACGATTGCAGTTTATCGCCTTTGTATGATTCCGTGCGCACAGTGCCTGCTTTAAACGACAACCAATCTATTGACTTTCTTGCCATTCCCGGGATTTTCATCCCACCAATCATCATAGAAAATTCAGTATCACAGGAAATCTTAAAACACTCATAAGTTCCGGCCCCAACAGTTTTATTCTCTTTGGCTTCCACCTTACGATTGGTCATTTTAATAATGCTGGTGCTGAATAGTTGACCATCGGTGAACATGCTCATGGTCATTATGGCATCCGGCAACGTTTGGCCGGAAACCATATCCGGAGAATATTCAATGATATTACCTTCCAGTTTCACGGTAACATCTTTTCCTTCCTGTTGTTTTTGCCCCGACTGATTCATAAGGTCGCGCATATCGAGGTACAACTTGCCTTTATGGCAACGATAGTGCACTGTTCCTTTGCTTTGTTCTTTACCTTTCTCATCCAGAAACTGGCTTTCAATATCCCCAACAACCGTATCGCCGCTATTGTACACTTTCAGTACTTTAGAATTACTCACGCCCTGAGGTTTTCCCTTTCCGTCGAAGTGCGACATGGTCGCTGTTGTTCCGGCAACGAAATATTCCATTTCATTGCAAACATTGGAACTTGTAAACGCCAGACTAAGAGCGGCTACAGCAAGTATTACCGCAATAAATTTCAGGTTTGTTTTCATGGTGTTCGGTATTAAGTAGTCAACTTTTTATAACGGAAACGCTTTGGTTCTGTTTCACCCAGACGTTTCTTCTTATTCTCTTCATATTCTGAATATGAACCTTCAAAGAAGTACACTGACGCATTTCCTTCAAACGCGAGAATGTGTGTACAAACGCGATCCAGAAACCAACGATCGTGAGAAATGATTACTGCACATCCAGCAAAATTCTCTAAAGCTTCCTCCAAAGCACGCATGGTGTTTACATCAATATCGTTGGTAGGTTCGTCCAGCAACAATACGTTTGCTCCGGAACGCAATGTTAACGCCAGATGCAAACGATTACGCTCACCACCGGATAACACTTTTACTTTTTTACCCTGATCTTGACCGTTGAAATTAAACTTGGAAACATAAGCGCGTGAATTCAGTTTTGTACCTGCCAATTCCACATATTCTGTTCCGCCGGTTATTGCTTCAAATACCGTGTGTTCCGGATTAATATCCGCATGCGCCTGATCCACATACGCCACTTTTACCGTTGGTCCCACTTTAAATTCGCCCTGATCCGCTTGTTCCTCACCCATAATCAATCGGAACAATGTGGTTTTACCGGCACCGTTCGGACCAATGATACCGACAATTCCGGCAGGTGGTAATTTGAAATTTAAATTTTCATACAACACCTTATCACCGAAAGCTTTTGAGACACCGGATGCTTCAATAACTTCATTACCCAAACGCGGTCCATTTGGAATGAAAAGTTCTAATTTCTCTTCTTTCGACTTTACGTCTTCACTTAACATTTTCTCATAATTTGCTAGACGAGCTTTGGATTTCGACTGACGACCTTTCGGCCCTTGACGCACCCACTCCAACTCGCGCTCCAATGTCTTACGACGCTTGCTCTCCGACTTTTCTTCCTGCTCTAATCGTTTCGACTTTTGATCCAACCATTCCGAGTAGTTTCCTTTCCATGGAATTCCTTCACCGCGATCCAATTCCAAAATCCATCCTGCGACATTATCGAGGAAATAACGATCGTGAGTTACTGAAATGATCGTACCCGGATAATTCTGCAAATGATTTTCCAACCACTGCACAGATTCCGCATCCAAGTGGTTGGTAGGTTCGTCCAACAAAAGAATGTCAGGCTGCTGTAACAACAAACGACACAGTGCTACACGACGGCGCTCACCACCGGAACAAACAGAAATAGGTGTATCACTGTCCGGACATTGTAAGGCATCCATTGCTCGTTCCAGTTTGCTGTCAATGTTCCACGCATCTAATTGATCAATCTTTTCCTGTAAATGCGCCTGACGCGACAAAAGCTTGTCAAAGTCGGCATCCGGATCTGCGAACTTGTTATTCACTTCTTCGAATTCACGAAGAATATCCATAATAGGCTGGACACCTTCGCGCACAATTTCAATTACCGTTTTGTTTTCATCCAATTTCGGTTCTTGTTCCAAAAAGCCGACGCTATATCCCGGCGAAAAATGTATATCGCCTAAATAATCTTTATCGACACCGGCAATAATGCGGAGCAACGAAGATTTACCGGAACCGTTCAAACCGATTACGCCAATCTTAGCACCGTAATAAAACGAGAGGTAAATATCTTTTAATACTTGTTTCTGCGGAGGATGAATTTTTGAAACATTCACCATCGAGAAAATAATTTGTCTTCCTTCTGACATGATTTTTCCGATATAGTTAAAGAGGTGCAAATATCGACAAAATCAGCCATTCACGGCAAACAAGTGCAATTACATTTATCTATTACCGGGAAACTTCAACGGATGCTTTTCATTATACAAACGCACATAATAAAACATCATCTCTTTACGCTTTCGTTTTTTCAATGCGTTAAACTCCGCCAACAAAACAGGATCTCCTTGAATCAGATACTGCACGTTATCGACATTCGCATCGTAAATACGTCCGGATTTCGTGTCCAAAAAGTACTGCTGTAAAGTTTGAACCGGAGTGCCCATTGTCGGTCCGCCCATTCCTGCCGGACCTGTAGTCATATAAGTGGTTACGTATGCCGTAAATTGTGCAATATTTCCCATGAGCATAATTCGGCTAAAATCATTGTTACAAGACACATACACTGCGCGATTTTCGCAAAATCCCCAAGCTCGAAGCGGATTAATTTCTATGATTACACTGCCTGTATCCCTATAACGAAGCGTTCTGGAAGTCATTTGTGTTTTAATGAAATCTATTGCGGCTGTGTCGCCGGCACCAACGATTTTTGAGCGCGGAACGGGATTATTGGCACGAAACTGCTCATAGGTTAGATATACTCCGTCTTTTAGTGGAAATGAAGAAGAATAAACAAGTGAATCCGTCTGACTGTTAAGCTGTAAACTGATAGTCAGTAACACAATTAACAGCGAAACAGATTTAGGTTGAAAACACTCAATTATTGAATTGATTTTCTGATCTTTAAAGACGGCGAAAAAACCTTTTTTCATGAAACGACTAGTATTAATATCCTGCGCGATACTCTGTGTAACTTTAATACATGCGCAAATTCCGTGCAAAGTTCCGATTTCTTTACTTGTAAAATCGCAACAATTCGCACCGGGACAATTTATGGGCATTCTTGTTGAAGGAGAACCAAACGCCATAGCTACAGCGGTTAAGAATTACGGAGGTTTTTTGGCCTATTCAACAGGCAATGTGTGTAGCGTTCAACTTCCGGCCGGAGCCGTGCAATCCTTCTGCGCAGAGTCCGTGGTGAAGCGTGTTAATCCGGACATTAACAACCGTGTATTAAACGACACCATGAAAACACAAACTCGTGTGATGGAAGTCCGCAACGGTTTACCTCCTTTAACACAAGGATATTCCGGGCAGGGAATTATCATGGGAATCATTGATTCGGGAATTGATTTCAATCACCCTGATTTCAAAGATTCCACAGGACGAACACGCATTTTAAAAATCTGGGATCAGCGTGATGCTGCAGGCCCTGCGCCGGGTCCATGGAATTATGGAACACAATGGGACAGTTCGCAAATTAATGCGACAACTTGTGCGCACAACGATTTACAATATTGGGGGCACGGTACACAGATCAGCGGCATTGCAGGTGGTAACGGTCGTTCTGTTTCTATGATAGACATGAGTGGTGTTGCACCTGATGTTGAATTTATGGTAGTGGCTTTGGACTTTGTCGGTGCAAACAGTCCGGTTGCAGTAGCAGATGCGGCAGCATGGATTTATGCACAAGCACAAGCATTGGGTAGACCTTGTGTGATTAATGCCAGCGTTGGTGATTATTACGGATCTCACGATGGACAGGATTTGCAAGCGTTGATGATTGATAGTTTATTAAACACCACAGGTCGCGTGATGGTGGGAGCCGCAGGAAATGCCGGAGATTTACCCATTCATCTTTCGTATAATTTAACTAGCGATACCAACTTTACGTGGTTTACTTCTAATGGTACAATTTACTTGCAACTGTGGGCCAACCTCAATAATTTCAGTGGCGCACAAATGGCGATTGGAGCAACACGGTCATCATCTTGGACGGACGTTAACAGAACAAGCTTCACAAACATATCTGCCAACTTAAACACTCTCAGTGCCGATACCATGTACAATACTAACGGAGATCGTATTGCTATCATTCAACGTATTGCAACAACACAAGGCAGTGCGTTCAGCATGGAATATTTAATTACTCCGGATTCTGCAGGGTTGCACTGGAGTTTGGAACTGACCGGAACAGGAGGATTTCATTTGTGGAGTTTTAACATGGAGAATAGTAATTTGCCTCAATCCAATGTATATCCGCAAATTATTGATTATAAACTTCCCGACTACACGCACAATATTGTAAGTAGCTTTCAATGTTCAGATAAAGTTGTTACCGTTGGTAATTATGTCAATCGCACAGCATGGCCGAATTACAATAATGGATGGAGTTACGACACTACAGTAACTGCAGGGGACATTATGTATAACAGCAGTCGCGGTCCGACGCGCGATGGACGCACCAAGCCTGAAATTACTGCACCCGGAGCCAACTCGTTTACTTGTGGTGTAATTAGTATGATGCCCGGTATTATAGCAGGAGCACCACAAGACGTTACACCGGGTGGTTATCATGTTCGCGGTGGCGGAACATCTGCATCGTCGCCTGTAGTAACGGGTGCAGCTGCATTGTGGTTGGAACGTTTCCCGAATTCAAGTTGGACCGATTTTAAAACTGCGCTCATTAATTGTGCACATACCGATGGATTTACGGGCAACACACTTCCCGACAACACCTGGGGATACGGAAAAACAGATGCCTTTGCGCTAATGACAAATTGCGCGTTAACGGTCGATAATAATGAGTCTAGCGCAGGTGCATCAATTCCTGCATATCCAAATCCGCTGGTTGCAGGAAATACGCTCCGGCTGAATGGAGTTGGACCTGCGACAACAATTTGGATTTACAGCGCAGCAGGTCAACTAATAATTAATGCTGTAAATAGTTCGAATGATGTTGTTGAGTTTAATACATCAGGCTGGGCACCGGGATTATATTTAATCAGAACTTCATCCGGAGGAACAACGCGCATCATTGTACAATAAGTGCGTAACTTCGCGCTATGAAAAATTGGGTCAAGTGGTTAGGCAGATCAGCAGTTGCGATCGGGTGTTGCGTAGCGATAATGGCTTTTCTTCCCGGATACTTCGGCTTGCTGGCTTTAATGTTAATGATTCCAGGATTTATTATTTCTACTGCTTACATTATGATTAGTGCGCGAGCAGAAATTGAGCAACGCATTAACCCGGGCTATGTTGGTTTAGCCTTATCGTCCTTACCCTTGCTGCTGATCATTTACTTTACGTTTTTTCGCGGATAATGGGTAGCATCAAATCCTATTTCTCGCTCGTAACTTTTAGTCATACCATTTTCGCAATGCCTTTTGCGGTTATTGGTTTTTTCCTCGCTGTTGTTCGCACCGATGCAGTTTTATCGTGGAAGTTACTTGGACTTGTGGTGTTGTGCATGATTTTCGCTCGCAATGCCGCCATGGGTTTTAATCGTTATGCCGATCGTGACATTGACATAAAAAATGAACGAACACAAAACCGAGAAATTCCGGCGGGAACAATAAAACCTCAACAAGCACTGTGGTTTGTAATACTTAACTGTATTGCATTTTGTGGAACAACCTATTTTATCAATACCATCTGTTTTTATTTATCACCCGTTGCATTGCTGGTTGTATTGGGATATAGTCTAACAAAACGCTTCACGGCGCTGTGTCATTTTGTCCTTGGTGTTGGTCTTGCGCTAGCTCCAATTGGTGCATGGTTGGCTGTCACCGGGTATTTTGAATGGCTTCCGCTATTATTTTCTTTTGCCGTGTTGTTTTGGGTAAGTGGATTTGATATGATCTATGCCTTGCAGGATGAAGAGTTTGATCAGAAACAAGGACTCAACTCTATTCCTGTTTTGTTAGGCAAAAAGGGAGCGCTGCGTTTATCAGAAATCTTACATATTATAAGTGTCGGATTTATTTGGACAGCATGGTATACAGGAAATTTCAGCTGGCTCTACTTGATCGGAGCAGTTTTATTCAGCGGGTTATTGATCTATCAACATTCATTGGTAAAACCCAACGACTTGAGTAAAGTGAACCGCGCATTTTTTACAACCAACGGTATCGCGAGTGTTGTATTTGCAATTTGCGTGTTGTTGGACTTGTTTTACTAGCGCAATATCACCTACTCTACTTCCTTCTGCGCTTTCTTTTTTTCAGTTTTTTTGCGCATGCGCATGTTCAACAATTCAACCAGAAAGGCGAACGCCATAGAACTATAAACATACTGTTTCGGCACTTCTACGTGGAATGACTCCATCACCAACAGAATTCCTATCATTAACAAAAACGCAAGTGCCAGCATTTTCACAGTTGGATTTCGGTTAATGAACTCACTTACGGATTCGCTAAAGATGAGCATGATTACCATGGAAATAATTACAGCCGCAATCATAATCACTACTTCATTCACAATACCTACCGCGGTAAGAATAGAATCAAACGAGAATACAATGTCAATAAACACAATCTGCATCACGATATTCATGATGGTAGGATATTTCCCTTTCTTTTCCTCCGGTGTATCGTCGGCACCTTCCATTTTGTGGTGAATTTCCGAAGTTGTTTTTACCAACAAGAATATACCGCCTGCTAACAAGATGATATCACGTCCACTGAAATGAAAATCAAAAAACTCAATCAACGGCTCCTTCAATCCAATGATCCAGGTGATCGCAAACAACAAGGCAACACGCATTAATAACGCAAGAACAAGTCCTGTAAAACGTGCTTTTTTCTGTTCCTTTTTGTGTTCGAGGCGAGATGCAATTATAGAAATGAAAATGATGTTATCTATCCCCAATACAATTTCCAATACCGCCAAAGTCAGCAAACTAATTAAGCCGTCTAACGTAAATAAGTGGTGAAATTGAGATGCAAAATCCATAGTTGGTTTTATTGGGTGCAAAGGTAAGGAGTATTTTGAGGATCAAGAAAAAATTAAATAATCTGATTTTCAATTAGTTGTAATTTTATCTAGTACCTTGCCTTACATAGTAGTAACATATACATATATCTTTGCGTCATAAGGTTAAATGTAAAACCTAGTAAATATGATCGCAACAGCGCTATTACTGATACAATTAACCGCGGAGTCACCGCAGATTGATCAGTCGCCTCAAAAAAATTGGTCGTGGACAGGATCCGAAAGACAGTTTTCGGTTTTGGTTGACAACGACAACGGATTCCGTGTTGTTGGAATTCAAATGTCAGGTTCACGACTTGCCACTCATCACCTGATTATCCAATCAGTTAATTATCACATCGGCATCAATACTTCACAACTATGAGTATAGAAAACACGAAAGCGCAAATGCGTAAGGGCGTTCTGGAATTTTGCATTCTCTCCATTTTAGCCGACGGTGATGCATACCCGACAGAAATTATAGAGCGCATGAAACAGGCACAACTAGTAGTTGTGGAAGGTACATTGTATCCATTATTAACGCGACTCAAGAACATGGGGTTATTGGCGTATCGTTGGGAAGAAAGTACCGGCGGGCCACCTCGTAAGTACTATCGCCTCACAGAAACAGGAACCGAATTCCTTCGGGAATTGGAAAATACCTGGGACGAACTTGTCCAGTCGGTAAATACGGTTACTAAACGCACTAATTCTAACGCTTAATCTCCACGTCATGAAAAAGACATTAACAATAAATATTAGCGGCATCGTTTTTCACATTGATGAAGATGCGTTTGATAAATTGAAATACTATCTGGAAGCGCTCCGTATGCGCTTTAGTCAGGAAGAAGGTCGCGACGAAATCATGACCGATATCGAATCGCGCATTGCGGAATTATTGACACAACGTAATGGTACATCCAAACAAGTGGTGACCATAAGCGATGTTAATCACGTCATTAGCGTTATGGGCGAACCTCAAGAAATGGGAGATGCCGGCACAACCGAACAAACCAATCATAACCGCGATTATAATGCAACAGAGAATCGTAAATCGCGACGCAGATTTTTCCGTGACCCTGACGATGCGGTGGTTGGAGGTGTTTGCTCAGGATTAGGTCATTATTTTGACATTGATCCGCTTTGGATTCGTTTAGGATTTGTGCTGATTTTCTTTGCGTTCGGAACAGGATTTCTGTTTTACCTGTTGCTGATGATTATCATTCCCCGTGCAGAAACTACAGCAGACAAATTAGAAATGCGTGGTGAACCTGCTGACGTGAATAATATTCACAGAACGATCAAGGAAGAGTTTGATTCGTTTGGCAATCGAATGAAAAACTTCGGAAAAGAAGCGGATCAGTTTGGACGCGACTTCAAGGGTAATGTAAAAAGAGGCGGCACTCATGCAGAACGCATACTGGCAAAGATTTTCGAAGTGATGGGACGATTACTGGCTTTTGGCTTAGTCTTCATAGGTATCGCTTTGCTGATCGGTTTGCTTACATCCACATTTACCATAAACGAATTCGGTCCCGCGGAATTGGGCGATGGTATCGAAAGTTTCTTTCCAAACTCGACAGTGTATCTCCTTGCTGTTACGGCATTATTACTGAGTTTCGGCATACCTATTCTGATGATGATTTACTGGGGAATTAAAATGATTTTCAGAATAAAAAATCGTCAACGTTTTGTAGGCATAACAGCTTTAGTATTATGGGTTACAGGTCTTGTTCTTGGTGGATACGTCATCGCAAAAACAGCTTCAGACTATAAAGAAGAATCTCGTGTCAAAGAAATCATTGCATTGGATCAGCCGCATGGTGATACGCTGATCGTTGATGTTCAGATTGATCCTGAAATGATGAACGACGACTATGATAGTAATTGGAATAAACGTCACCGGTTAGAACGTCGTTGGAAAGGCATTCACTTTAAAGACAATCAACCTTATTTCGGTTATCCGGCATTGAAGATTGTCCCATCAAACACCGACAGTTTCGAATTAGTGATTTACCAATATGCACGCGGTGAAAATGAACGAGTAGCCCTACAGCGTTCTAAGGAAATCAAATATCAAGTAACGTCGCAAGATTCTCTGCTACTACTGAGTTCTTATTTCACCATCGGAAGCGAGAAGAAATGGCGCGGACAGCGTGTGATTGCGGAATTACGTGTCCCAAAAAACAAAGTCATTTATTTGAAACCAAATACGTCGGAAGTGTTAGATGACGTGGATAACTTAACGAATACATACGATGAAGACATGGCTGATCGTCGCTGGAAAATGACCGAACGCGGTTTAGCATGTATTGATTGTGCAGGATTAGAAGCGCGTGAAGGAACTCGGGCAGCAGATTATCCGGCACCAATTCCTCCGGTTCCTCCCGTACCGCCAGTAGAACCCGGCAAAGACCGTTAATCCGTTTAATAAAAACTTCATCAAAAAGTAACGCAAGGCTGTAACATAATCATCCACCTTTGCGTCATAGGTAAACAGAGCTGCTATTACAGGTTAGGTTTAAGTTCTGTTTCGTGCGATGAAACCCGGGATCGCAGCCCCGGGTTTCTTTTTTTATGCATTTTTGAAAAAAAATATTTTTTACATGAATGCAGAAGATCTCATCAACCGTTTACAACTGTTGCCGCATCCGGAAGGCGGATTTTACAAGGAAATTTACCGCTCGGAATCGGGTTGCAACTATGAAGGTCATCACCGATCTGTGCTTACCGGCATATATTTTTTGCTGCCTCGAAATGAACACAGCAGATGGCATGTGGTAGATGCAGATGAAGTTTGGCACTATTACGATGGCGCTCCGCTAGAATTATTTATTGCATCTCCGGACCAATCTGTGTACAAAAAAATAATTCTCGGGCCGGTGACAGATGGTTACGAAGCTACTTATGTCATTCCACGAAATTGGTATCAAGCGGCGCGCAGTGCCGGCGACTGGTCTCTGAGTGGTTGCAACGTAGCGCCGGGATTTAGCTTCGACGGATTCCGATTTTTGACTTCAGAAGAAGCTGAATTGTTTCGTATGATTTCTGCAGAGGCCGGCTCGATGGTATAAGGCAAACGTTAAAATTTCAAAAAAACGAAACTCAGGGTAACATTTGATCAATTCTTCCGTCTTACACATAGAAGCGCCTCCCGACAGGGTCAGGTCAAGTTAACGGGAGGTTCTGTTTCTTGCAATTGGTGTGCAGAACTGGGCTGATTCATGTCTACGAATCAGCCCTTTTCATTTTATTTTTCCGGCGGAAATTCATTTCAAGACGCTCGTATTTTTCAGAAAACCTGTATACTTGCATCCGTATCATTTTAAGCGCTACTATTATGGCACATCACGAACACGACTCTCACGGACACGACACAGAAGGCAATCGTCAGTATTATCCGCAAGGATGGCACCTTCCATTAGTTGGATTAGTTGTTATTGCATTGGCATTTGCTTTATTGGCAGGTTGGATTCTCAACATTTCCGGCTCTGACAAATGGGGTAAACATGACGATCACGCTGTTTTTCACGGACACGGTGATGCTCATGGGCATGACAATCATGACGGGCACGGACACAGCAAACCTGCTGAAGAGAAAAAGGCAGAAGGTCAACACATTGATTCAGTGGCTTTAAAACCTGCTGCTGACTCTGCAAAAACAGATAGCGTAAAGACTGAAGAAAAACACTAGTTGCTCAAGTATAAAAATGAAGCCATCCCGCAAGGATGGCTTTCTTTATTTCTACCCTATTCGGGGGCACGAAAGTGTTAAAATGCGTATTTTTATCAGCAATAGAATAACACACACAACTTATGAGTAACGTGGCCGTAAAACCAACCGGAATCAGCAGTGAGAAGTGGGCTGAATTTCGCAATGCAGTGCTGAATGATTTTCGCATCGTGAATGAGAGTCGTGAAGCAAGTTTAACAGGCAGAAAAGAAGTGCTCACCGGCAAAGCGAAATTCGGAATATTCGGTGATGGTAAAGAATTGGCGCAGGTGGCCATGGCGAAGGTTTTTCGTAATGGCGATTTTCGTTCCGGATATTACCGTGATCAAACCTTCATGTTCGCAACCGGAAATTTATCTATCCGTGAATGGTTTGCAGGTTTATATGCGCACACTGACGTACATGCAGAACCATCATCGGGCGGACGACAGATGAACGGGCACTTCTCCACACGCAGTTTGAATCCCGACGGCAGTTGGAAAAATCTGATGGAAATGAAAAATTCTTCATCAGACATTTCACCTACAGGTTCACAAATGCCACGATTGGTTGGACTTGCACTTGCATCAAAACATTACCGTCAAAATCCGCAATTACACGATTCGCAATTTTCAATCTTTTCGAATAAAGGAAATGAAATTGCGTTTGGAACTATTGGTGATGCTTCTACTTCGGAAGGATTGTTCTGGGAATCTATGAACGCTGCTTCTGTTATGCAAATTCCAATGTTGGTATCTGTGTGGGATGATGGTTACGGTATCTCTGTTCCTAAAAAGTATCAAACCGCCAAAGAAAGTATTTCCGAGGCGCTTGCCGGCTTTCAACGCACAGCCGATAAACCTGGATTCGTGATCTTTAAAACCAAAGGCTGGGATTATCCGCACTTGGTAGAGACTTACGAGAAAGCTGCAAAAGTGTGTCGTGACGAACATACTCCTGTTTTGGTGCACGTTGAAGAAGTGAATCAACCACAAGGTCACTCTACTTCAGGTTCGCACGAACGTTATAAAACAAAAGAACGTTTACAGTGGGAATTGGACTTTGATTGCTTGAAAAAATTCAAGGAATGGATTCTTGCAACCAAACTGGCAACACCTGAAGAAGTTGAAGAAATTGAGAAGCAGGCAAAAGAAACGGTAAAGACAGAACGTCGTGCAGCGTGGGAAGCATACTTGCAACCGATAAAAAGTGAATTAAGAGAAGCGTTGCAATTACTAGATAATCTCGCTACGAAAAGTGATAACGGTGCATTCATTGGCAAAATCAAAAGCGATTTAGCTAACGCAATGGATCCTATTCGCAAAGATATTTTGGTGGCGTTGCGCATGGCATTGCGTTACGTGCGTAATGAAAAAATTGTAGAACGTCAGGCGATCATTGATTGGTTGCGTTTGAATAAAATTGCCAATTACAATCGCTACAGTGCTTTGTTGCAAAGCGGAACAGCTTCACACATTGCGCCGGTACCTGTTCAATACAACACCGAAGTACAACAATGCGATGGACGTGAAGTATTGCGTGACAACTTTGATGCAATTCTTAGCAAGTATCCTGAAGTGTGCATTTTTGGTGAAGACAGCGGATTCATTGGTGGTGTAAATCAAGGATTGGAAGGATTACAAAAGAAGTACGGAGAAATACGCGTATTTGATACCGGCATTCGTGAAGCCACCATTATGGGACAAGCGATAGGTATGGCCATGCGCGGATTGCGTCCGATTGCGGAAATTCAATACCTTGATTACTTGCTGTATGCATTGCAATTAATGAGCGATGATCTGGCTACTGTGCAATGGAGAACTATGGGTGGGCAAAAAGCACCGGTTATTATTCGTACACGGGGACATCGCCTGGAAGGTGTTTGGCATTCCGGTTCACCAATGGGAATGATCATTCATTCTGTTCGTGGAATTAACGTTTGTGTTCCGCGTAATATGACTCAAGCTGCAGGATTTTACAATACCTTACTAAAAGCAGATGAGCCTGCATTAGTTATTGAACCGCTGAACGGTTATCGCTTAAAGGAGCAACAACCTGAAAACTGGGGCGAGTTCTGCACACCATTGGGCATTCCTGAATTAATAATTGAGGGAACTGATATCACAGTAGTAAGCTACGGTTCTACATTACGATTAGTAATAGATGCGGCTAAACAACTTAGTGAACTTGAAATCTCAATTGAAGTAATTGATGTTCAAACTTTATTGCCATTCGATATTCACCACAGTATCGTTGAATCGGTGAAGAAAACAAATCGGTTGGTGGTAGTGGATGAAGATGTTCCGGGTGGTGCGAGTGCTTTCATTATGCAACAGATTGTAGAAGTGCAAGACGGTTTCCGTCATTTAGATTCCGAGCCGCGCACATTGGCTGCTCAGGAGCATCGTCCTGCTTACGGTTCCGATGGTGATTATTTCAGCAAACCATCCATTGAAGATATTGTGGAATGTGTATATGAAATGATGAACGAAGTGGATCCTAATCGCTTTCCTTCATTGTACTAAACTCATGAAGCATCTGATAAAACACGCGATATAAGGTATTCTTGTATCGCGTGTCTTTTTTAATTTTATATAAAACTCTATCCTCATGAAACAAACATTACTATTTGCAGGTGTATTTGTTGGATGTACAGCTACAGCACAAATTACAATTACCCAAAGCGACCTCGCTCCTATTTATGCGCAAGTGTATCAGGCGCAAGACACGATGCCTGTCGTTAACGAAGGTTCTTCCGGTGCAAACCAGACGTATAATTTGTCGGCGCTTAATCAGCACACTACAGATTCTATGATTTTCACATTACCGCAGTTCACGCCTTATGGTATGAATTTTTCTAACTGCAACTTCGCGACGAACATGAATTCCGGTATGGTGTTCCAGTATTTCAATAATCAGCCGAACGAACTGGCGGTTGTTGGGCAAGCGTTAGACCCATTCGGTTCAGGTGTTGTTTCGTTACCATTTAATAATTCTGAAGTATTAGCAACATTCCCGTCTACCTATAACACTGCGTTTACAGATGTTGCGAAAGGTTACACTCAGTTTTACTTTGGAATCGATCCGGGCATCGGTTTCGTAATCGACTCTGTGCGTATTCATACTACGGTAAACAAAACATCTTTGGTTGATGGTTGGGGCTCTTTAACAACTCCGTTTGGAACATACAACTGCATTCGTCAGAACGTAATGCGCACGCAAACTGACACTTTAGATGTTTACATTCTTGGTCAGTGGGTACCTGAGTTTTTCATACAGGTTGATAGCGCCCGGAACTTCACATTTTGGGCGAACGGCTTAGGTTTTCCTCTTGCTGATTTAACAATTGCGCAAGATCTAGGCACAGTTACCCGTGCGTCATGGATGCCGGTTGCGGTTCAACAAGGAGTAGGAATTGCTGAACAATCTTCAACACCATTACAGTTTTATCCGAATCCTGCCAACAATTTCATTTATGTAACTGCAGCTCAGAATACGACTGTTTTAGAAATAACAGACATTAATGGACGCGTGGTGTACACTCAACAGTACAACTCCTGGAATAACGCCATTTCAACTTCACAGTTGTCGAATGGAACTTATATGGTTCGCACTATTGATGGCAACAATGCTACAACAGGAATTGCGAAATTGATCGTTAGTCATTGAGAATTCGTGTAACAGAAATTAACTTCTGATTAATATCCTGAGACAGAATTAGAAAAGAGAATGTTTAATAAAAAACCGATCTCATGATCGGTTTTTTTATTGATTTAATTACGGAAATTTGTTGTGCACCATAAACCATAACTGTGAGCAGCATAACTGAATCCGAATCACACTATAATCAACTTGAAAATAAATCGGTAATCGAACTACTTCAGGACATCAATCGTGAAGATCACAAAGTGCCTGCAGCCATTGCACAAGTCATTCCTGATATTGAAAAGTTGGTTCAGGCTATTGTTAGCAAGATGAAACTTGGCGGACGACTCTTTTACATGGGTGCCGGCACAAGTGGAAGATTAGGAATTGTTGATGCCAGCGAATGTCCTCCTACGTATGGAGTTCCTCATGGAATGGTGGTGGGAATTATAGCCGGTGGTGATGCTGCCATACGCAAAGCAGTCGAGTTTGCTGAAGATGACAAAGAACAAGGTTGGAGAGATTTACAAGAACATTCCATCAACGAACTGGATGTGGTGATTGGAATTGCAGCTTCAGGAAGAACTCCATATGTTATTGAAGCATTAATAACTTGTAATGATAAAGGAATAACTACGGGCTGCATCACGATGAATCCCGCGAGTGCGATTACACAAGTTGCTCAATTTCCTGTTGCAGTGAATGTAGGTCCGGAATACGTTACCGGAAGTACACGAATGAAATCCGGAACAGCGCAGAAGTTAGTGCTGAATATGATTTCCACAACGGTGATGATACAACTAGGACGCGTTAAAGGAAACCGTATGGTGGACATGCAACTGAGCAATAATAAGTTGATCGACCGAGGAACCAAAATGGTAATGGAGCAGACCGGATTGGACTATGAAGCCGCTAATCTTTTGCTATCTGAACAGGGCTCCGTGCGTAAAGCTGTCGACGCGTTTCATTCCAACAAGTAACGAAACAGATGCATACGCTAGAACCGCACTACAACTGGCGCCATTTGTACATGGCAGAGGAAGATCCACGGTCACCTTTCTTTGAGCGCGAGTACAGCGAATTCGAATTCACGAATACCATTTACAACTATTACATTCATCCACAATGGGATGATATTGGATCTCCTACTCTTTACATCAAAATTCTATTTGTGAATTATGAAGAAGGTGTAGCTATCATTGAATTATTGGGAGAATGGAACGATGCGTTATATAACGATATCATGATATTAAAGCGTGACATCATCGATGAACTGATTCATGAAGGCGTTCAGAAATTTATTTTAATCGGAGAGAACGTTCTCAACTTTCATTACAGCGATGACAGCTACTATGAAGAATGGTTTGAAGATGTGGAAGACGGATGGATTGCATTTATCAACTTCAGACCACATGTATTGACTGAAATGAAGCGTGCCCGAATAGACTGGTTTGTGCAATGGGGAGGTGAACTCGATGAGATTCCTTGGAGAACACTTGCTCCGTTACAGTTAATACGATCGGTAGAATCAATTATCAGCAAAAGAATAGCCTGACCGGTTTCCCGATCAGGCTGCAACAAACACCCTCACTATTAGTTATCAGATTTGATCCACTTTAATGGTGCGGAACTATTTACACGTAGCGTATAAATTCCTGATAATAGATCTCCTATCGAAATTTCTGTAGATGTTCCGGTAATAATTCCTGTCTGCACAACGCGACCTTGTACATCATAAATTCAAACGGTGTATTAACGTTAAACTTATTTTGTCGAATCACCAACACATCATTTGCAGGCACAGGCCTTAAACTAATTTCATTGGCATCCGGTATCTCATTTTCACTAACTGAACAGTTATAAAAGGTATACGACATCACAACTCCGGGGTTTGCAATGTAATTGGGACAAATTGCCGGCGAGCCTTGAACCGTATAATTTCCGGTATAAGTAACAATGAGTGTATCGTTAGTTTGACCTTGAGTGGTGTGCTGTTGTTGAACCATTGAATATTCACCGTGTAAGGCGACATTACGATCAATAACAGTGTATCACCTGCACAAACCAAAAAGTTTCCCATACTATTAACCGTAAATGGGCCATCCATCATTACGGTATCACCCGCAAACACCAAGCTGTCTGCCAAAACCGGAGGAGACATTTCCATGCAAGCGTTTAATGTAGCTTCTAAAGAAAAATTATATCCTACATCCTGTGCAGCAGATACCAAAAGAAATTAATTCGTTGCGCCGGAAATAGCAACATTATTCTTAAACCATTGGTAACTGTCATGTTGTTGGATCTAAAGCGGATACAATTCGTTTGGACACAAAATAGGTGCTAATGGTGTAAATGTAGAATCGAAAGAACATTGCGAAGAAGGAAATACACGAAGCTATAATCCTAAAAATAGTGTACTGTATAGTTTTAAAGAAATTGTTGTACTAGCAGTATTTATGTAAAAACGCAGACTAAACATTTCATTAAAATCTTTTACCCTAGTTTATCTAGACTTCAAATAAAAAACATTTCGTACCTGAGTGTGCGGGTATTCCTGCAATAACGCAATTAATACACCGTGAGGATGGATACATTTTGCTTATTGAAACTTATCACATTGCCTTTTTGTTGTAACATGAGCATTTTTCCGAATGGAGAGCTGCTACTTATACATCTTATTTTTAATCCTTCAAATTCCAATACAATATTCGGAACAGAAAAATACATCCAACCTATAGATGTTTCAACGACACTACCGGCACGAATACTGACCGAAATTTCAACCGAAAGTCGTTCCATTACCTGCAACTGCTGCTCAATATTACTAATCGCTTGACTCAACTTCTCCTGCTCTAAATGCACCTGCGCACGTGTGGTTTCATGTTTATCGCCGACAGAACTTTTAGAATCGTTAGCAGCATCTTCGATCAATTGTTGCATATATTGCTGTAACCGGTGCAACGAATCTTCCAATTGTTGTATTACAGTACGATGTAACTTCGACTTATCCATAACTGTCTAGCTCATCAATTCAGATAGTTCCATCCAACGCATCGACTTCGTATCAAGTTCGTTTTCTACCGCCGAGAAACGTTGTGCAAGATCATTCAATTTGCTGTGGTCTGACTCTGTGGCCATAGCTTGTTCCAACTGCTTCTTCTCCTCTTCCAATTTCGGAATTTCTTTATCCAATTGCTCAAACTCAAACTTGTCCTTGAATGAAATTTTCTTTTTGCCAGTAGTATCTATAGCTTGTAATATCGGTGTTGCAGTAGTTTCATCCAAAGGTTTCGATTCTTCGACTTTCGAGGGTTTGGATCGTTCCGAATTTCTCCACTGCGTGTAGTTACCGGGAAAATCACGTATCTCGCCTTGTCCTTGGAAAACAAATAAATGATCAACGAGTCGATCCATAAAATAACGATCGTGAGATACGATGATGACGCAACCGGGAAAATCGCTGAGAAAATCTTCGAGTACACTTAACGTTAAAAGATCGAGATCGTTTGTAGGTTCATCCAGAATAAGGAAATTAGGATTCTTCATGAGAATCGTCAATAGAAACAATCTACGCTTCTCACCTCCGCTTAATGTAGACACAAAATTGAACTGACGAGCCGGCTCAAACAAAAAACGCTGCAGCATTTGCGATGCCGACAATTTAGAGCCGTCAGCAAGCGGAAAATATTCAGCAATATCTTTTACCACTTCAATAACGCGCTTGTCTTCTTCCAACTTCATTCCGTGCTGAGAATAGTAACCGAATACAACCGTTTCGCCGGTTTGAATTTTACCGCTATCCGCAGGTTCATTACTTAAAATGATATTCAGAAATGTAGATTTTCCTGTTCCGTTTTTACCTACAATTCCAATTTTCTCTCCTTTAACGAATGTGTAATCAAATCCATCGAGAATAATTTTCTCGCCAAATTTTTTACGCAGTTTCACTAATTCTAGAATCTTACCGCCCAATCGCGCCATTTTAACTTGCAACTGCAAGGCTTCTTCTTTCTTACGACCTTGTGCTTTTTGAGAAACATCTTCAAACGCGTCTTTACGTGCTTTCGCTTTTGTACCGCGTGCACGGGGCATTTTCCTCACCCACTCCAATTCGCGACGGTATAAGTTCTTTGCCTTCTCCAATTCACTTTGTTGCAAGTCCTCGCGTTCCGATTTCTTGTTTAAGTAATATTCGAAGTCGCCATCGTAACGAAATACTTTTTGCTGATCAATCTCCAGAATCGCATTACACACACTGTCCAAAAAATAACGATCGTGTGTAACCAGCAACAACGTAATATCTTCTCCACTTAAAAAGTTTTCGAGCCATTCGATCATGTCCAAATCCAAATGGTTCGTAGGTTCATCCATGATCAACAACTCCGGACGTTCCAACACCACCTTAGCTAACGCTACACGTTTAACCTGGCCGCCCGACAGCGTTTCAGTTTGTTGTAACATATTGTCAAAACCTAAACGCCCTAGCAATGTTTTCACCGACGCTTCAAAGTTCCAAGCGTTTTCCAAATCCATATTGGTTGTAGCACGCGCTAAACGATTTTCATCATTAGCCGTTAGTGCCTGTTCATATTCGTTTACGATTTGCGCCACTTTACCGGCCGAACGCAACACCGCTTCCACAATAGAAATACCGTGCGGCAAAACAGGATCTTGCTCTAAAAAACCAACACGCATATCACGACGATACGTGACTTGTCCCGAATCAGGTTGTTCTTTACCGGCGAGTATATTGAATAAAGTTGTTTTTCCGGAACCGTTTCTGGCAACCAACGCTACTTTATCACCTTGCTCCAGACCAAAGGAAATAAGTTGAAAGAGCACGCGTTCTCCGTACGTCTTACTTAAATTTTCAACTGATAATAAATTCATTGCCGCTAAGTTACCGCATCTCTACGAACGGTCGTCGGTATCGGGCTTCTTTTCCGTGTAATCATACAACACACGAATTACGGGCTGCTGAACAGTTTCCGGTGTTGATCCCTTCTTTGCCAACAATTCTTGCTGTTGCTCGGGAGTAAGCAACTGCAATTCTTCATCTGTTAACGGTGCGTCACTATCATCTTCATCTTCGATAATTTCATGTGGTCGTTGTGGGCCTTCTTTTCTAAATACAACAGCAAGCATAAGACCCGTTAAAGCTCCATACAAATGCGCTTCCCAAGATATTTTCGGATCGAAGGGCATTACACCCCAAACCATTGTGCCGTATAAAAAAACGACCAACAACGTAATAACCATTAATCTCGGATGTCGTCTAATAATGCCGCTCAAGAACAAAAATGCAGCCAATCCATACACCACTCCGCTTGAGCCAATGTGATAGGAATCGCGGGCAAAGAACCACAATAGTATTCCGTGAATGATATAAACACCAATAAATACACGTCGTGATACAGGACCGTACATCGAAGTCAACAAGAATCCTAGTACCAATAGCGGAATGGTGTTATTTAACAGATGTACAAAATCTCCATGCAAAAACGGTGAAAAGATAATGCCCCACAAACCGCTTACACAGCGCGGGTGCATGGCCAGCGAAAGTCCATCTTCCTGCGCAAAGCCCAAATACAAATGTGTTAACCACATGACCGTCACAAAAGTAAACGGCAACAACTCGGAGAACCACACTCGTATTTTGTTCATGGCAAATAAAAGTCAATAGCCGTGCCACACGAAAATCCTGCCCTTATGTCATACGAGCTGTTTAAATGTATATTTGCTCTGATGTTGCGATCAGCTATTAGTTTACTCTTAGTTTCCATCATCTTTTGGGGTGCCGCCCTGAAAGGGATTGTTGCATGGATTGAACTGGAACAGCATACAATCACCATGAGTGCCGTTAAACAACAGATTAAACGAGAACTCGCGCAGGAAGTTGAAATTCCGCAAAATGAATTTGAAAATCCCGGCAGCCGTTTTGTCAGAATCAATAGCAAGGAATTTACTTGGGACAATAACCTGTTTGATATCATCTCGATCACCAAATCGGGAAACGTGTACAAAATTCGTTGTATCTCAGATAGCAACGAAATGGTGCTCAAAAAACGGTTGAAAGATTGGACAGAACAACATAATAATGATGCGAAAACAGTTTCCAAATTGTTGCAGTTGGATAAATTTGATGTTGCTGCATTAACTAAAATGTTACTTCCAATTAACGAGAGAGCTGTTGTATTTGGCGAGTTGCTGCAACGCAATTACGATTCGCTCAATTCATCAACCGGCAAACCACCACAAGTTTAGTTATCGTCGTTTTGTCCTACATCAACAGTGATGTAGCAACGTGCTATTAACTAAACTCAAATTATAATGAAATTACAAGCATTGCTGCTGGTAATGTGGATGGCGTTATCCACATTGCAAGGGCAAATTATTCAAGTGATTGATCACACCACGCGTCAAGCAATTCCCGGTGTGATTATCTATAACGCAAACAAACTAAGTATCACCACGAACAATAAAGGTTTTGCAGATTTAGGTCTGTTTAAAAACGATGACACCTTGCGCTTTCGTCAATACGGTTATGAGGAACTTGCTGTTGCGCGCACCGTCTGGTCTGTTTCGCGTGTCATCGAATTGCAACCAACGGTGATATCGAAAGGAGAAGTAGTGATTTCTGCCAACCGCTGGGAAAACGAGAAACAAGAGGTGCCCAACAAAATTGAGAAAATCAGTATGCGTGAAGCACAACTGCAGAACCCGCAAACCGCAGCAGATCTGGTGGGCTCATCCGGTTACGTTTATATACAGAAAAGTCAACTGGCAGGCGGATCACCGATGATACGCGGATTCGCAACGAATCGTGTGATGATTGTAGTGGATGGCGTTCGCATGAACAATGCGATTTTTCGTGGTGGCAATGTACAAAATATCATCTCATTGGATGCAGGTGGATTGGAAAGTGCAGAAGTACTTTTTGGTCCGGGTGCCGTAATGTATGGCAGTGATGCCATCGGTGGTGTAATGGATTTTCAAACGCTTGCTCCAAAATTCGCAACGGACAGCGGCAATTATTTTTCTGCTAATGCTATGACGCGATACTCATCTGCCAACAATGAAAAAACAGGTCACGTAGATTTTGTTGCGGGATTTAAGAAATGGTCATTCGTTACCGGATTCACATTTTCCGAATACGATGATCTTCGCGCAGGCAGCAAAGGCGATACGTTTTATTTGCGCCCTTTCTACCAGCAAACATTCGGTTTCACGGATTCTATTGTCGTGAACAACGATCCGTCCCTACAAGTAAACAGCGGATATAGCCAGTACAACGTAGTGCAAAAAATTGCTTTCCGTCCCGACTCCAATTGGCTGTTCGATTATGCGTTTCACTATTCACAAACATCCGATGCGCCACGCTACGATCGATTGATTGCAGACAATAACAATAACGGAGTGCTGGATTTCGCACAATGGTATTACGGTCCGCAAAAATGGATGATGAATCGCGCAGGTATTTCGCACTCCAAGCCGAATCGCTTTTATAATCACGCACGACTTATTGTTGCGCAGCAAGCTTATCAAGAGAGTCGACACGATCGTCGTTTCGGAAATAAAAAGTTGCGTCACCAAACCGAGAATGTGACGATCTATTCCGCTAATCTTGATCTTGACAAAAAGTGGAACGAACGTTTGTCCTCCTATTACGGTGGGGAATATGTATTTAACCGTGTAAATTCTGAAGCGTATCGCGAACACATTGAAACCGGAGTAATTGATCCACCGATCAACACCCGTTATCCGAACGGCTCTACGTGGCAATCAATTGGTGTGTACCACAACTTGCGTTATCGTGTGAATGAAAAAAATCACATCAACTGGGGCATGCGTTACAGTCACAACATTATTCAAGCGCGTTTCGATAGCACGTTGTTTCCGTACCCGTATGTGTCATCAACGTTAAGCAACGGCTCACTCAACGGAAGTTTAGGATGGGTGCATAGCCACTCCGAAAGTTTCGAATGGTACGCGAACGTATCAACCGGATTCCGAGCACCAAATATTGATGATATCGGCAAAGTATTCGATTCACAGCCGGGAACTATTGTGGTTCCAAATCCCGACTTAAAACCGGAATACGCATATAATGCCGAGTTGGGTTTCACGAAAATATTCGGGCAATGGATGAAAATGGAATTCGCGGCGTATTACACGTATTTGGACAATGCGTTAGCACGTCGTCAGTTTCAAGTAAACGGTGCAGACAGCATGTTATATGATGGCGTGATGAGTCAGATTTTTGCGATACAAAACATCAGCTACGCTCAAATTTACGGAGCACAAATTGGGTTGGATTTCTCGTTGGGCAAAGGCTTTGCGGTGCGTTCAACGTTTAACTACATCGCGGGACAAGAGTTCAATACCGATAGTGCAGGATTCTATCCGCCTACTCACAACACTCCATCATTTGGTGCACTGCATTTTCGGTACGAACGTAAAGGCTGGATGCTCGATTTGAATTCTCAATTTAATGTAGGCATGCGTTACGAAGATTTTGCTTTATCGGAGCGCTTGGAAAGCATAACCTATCTGACAGACGCAAATGGCTTACCGTACACCCCCGGATGGTACACCATTAATTTTAAAGCCGGTTATTATTGGAACAAATACCTTTCCATACATGGCGGCGTAGAGAATATTATGGATGTATTGTATCGTCCTTATGGTTCGGGCATCAGTGCACCGGGAAGAAACTTCATCATCAGTTTTCGAGTGAAGGTATAACTGTTCTGTTTGATGAATGAATCACCCCGAATTCTATAAAAATGTTCAACAAAGTATATTTTAACACTTTTTTTTACGGCAGCAAGAACAATATGGTTTGCGACTTGTCTTGTAGATGCAGTCAACGCAAAGAGACTGCTCAGGGGTAAACTTCATCACCAATGTGGTGGGAGTGGTTTGGGCGAAAGGAGGTCATTTTGACCTCCTTTTGTTTTGTGTAAATCTTATTGCTCCCTTCATCCTCCCGTAACACCCGCTTAATATTACCATCGGACCTTTACCGGAAATAGAATGATGAACAT
Source organism: Bacteroidia bacterium (assembly GCA_044344795.1). Classification (GTDB taxonomy): domain Bacteria; phylum Bacteroidota; class Bacteroidia; order Palsa-965; family Palsa-965. Next base: position 29,336 of record JBIJCF010000030.1, read on the forward strand.
GATGAATATGATTTCTCCGGAGCCGGCAAAAATTACGCTGAAGGACGGCTCGCAAACTACAGGCTTATTACTCAATAATATTAACGACCCGTCTTCTTTCGAAACGGGAATTCACTTTGTGCCGAACTCGCGTTTGGATGAATGGTTGCAAGAATTGAATCGCGCGGCGGTGAACATTCTCGACCCGTTGCAAATTGAATCGATTGATGTGTATATGAAATAAACAACGCGGCTATTTAATACCGCGTTGCTTTTTAATGTTTTCATACGCTTCCTGCACCTTCTGAAATTCTTCCTTGGCAGCGCGCTGCGCTTCTTCGCCCAAATCGGCAACTTTGTCGGGATGGTATTTTACCGCCATTCGACGATACGCTTTCTTGATTTCTTCTTCCGTAGCGTTCGCGTCTATTTCCAAAATTTTATAATCACCGTCCACATCGCGGTAATACATGGCTTTTACGGAAGCGTAGTCGGCAGTGGAAATGCCCATGTATCCTGCCATTTCTTCCAGCAGGTTTAATTCTGCAGCGTGCAACACGCCATCCGCATTGGCAATACCGAATAAATAATGCATCAGCTGCAAACGCTGCGCCTCGGGCATGTACTGGCGTATTTGCATACATACATCACGCAACGGCACATCACGATCCATCAGCTCTTTCAACACAGGCAATAACTTGGCTGCTTGTGCTTCACCAAACTGGTTGACCAAAAATCGCTTTACATAATCCAATTCAGATTTCACCACCTTGCCATCTGCCTTCATGATAGCAGAAGTCAGCACCAGCAAACTGATAGCAAAATCGCCGCGAGCTGTTTGTGGATTGTATCCGGGCTCGGGACCGCCAGTGGAAACGGTTACTTCCGCATTATCCAATAAGCTTCCTAACGCGAATCCGGCCAATGCGCCTATCGGACCACCCAGCACCCAGCCCAGACCACCACCAATCCATTTACCAAACTTCACCATAAATTACTTCAGTTTTTGCCATCAAGCGTTTTATCATAAAGAATTTTATCATCATAAAATTTCACAAGCTTCCTAGGGAGACCCTTGTCGTTATCATAATAAATCCATACCCCGAAAGCATCATCCAAAAGCCAGTATTCAGTATGCTCTATAGTACCATGTGAATAGAAAAATTTCTGTTCACCTTCCAAACGATCAGCGAAATAATTCAACTGCTTCCACAATTGTCCGTTCGGATAATACCATTTCACTTCTCCTTCCAGATCACCGTAATTGTAATTTTCTTCTTTGTAAATTTTTCCATCAGGATAGTATGTAATCCACCTCCCGTGTTGTCTTCCGTTTTTAAATGCGCCTTCAACAAATTTGGAACTATCCGGAAGTACAATGCGAAAGGTAACATCTTCTTGTGCCAAACTGACCTTTGCTCCCGCTTTGCCTTCTGCATCAACCGGCGCGATGTCGGTTAAATAACCGTCGCGGTAATTACGGATATACGCCAATTTGCCGGCCAGATTATAATAACGTGCCTCACCGTTGATATCGTCTTCTTCGTACGGCAATTCACGTGCGATCATTCCATTATCATGATAATACTCTTGCATTCCTTCCTGATCGCCGTAATCGTAATTTTCATCCCAGCGTAAATTGCCGTTATCATAATAACCTTTGCTATTGCCGTGTTTTACACCGCGCTCATAATTCGACTCGAAATACAAATTACCGCTCATGGCATAATACTCTTTTCGCAAGCCTTTCTGCTCGCCGTATTCAAATTGCGTTTCCAATGTAGGTTTGCCATAATATGTTCCGCGGTACAAGGAACCTTGCAAATATCCTTTTTCGTAATTAAATCGCATTTCATCTGCTCCCGAAGTATGTTTCGCAATGAACGTCCCTGTGCCTTTGTCAGAAACCCATTTCACTCGTACTTGTCCTGTTGTATCAAACTCTGTACGCGACCACACCATGCCTTGCTTCACTTCTACTTCTTCGCGCTTGCGCCCGCGATGATCAAAGCCTACTTGAAAACCTACCTCTTCATCTTCTACGTAGTAGTTATGCGAAGTCATAATTCCGCGTTCGTTATACGAATACCAGTTGCCTTCGCGTTCATCACCAATCAACCAACCTTCTGTTTCCAGAATTCCATTGATATAAAATGATTTTAGCAAACCACGACGAGAACCATTTTTAAAATTTAATTGACTGCGAACTTTACCATTAGGGAAATACTCTTTACGCGTGCCATCCAATTCTCCCTGATAATATTCTTCCTTCGTTGTTCGCCATCCGCTTACCGGATGATACGTGTTCCACTCGCCCGACTTTTTCCCGTTCACATAATCACCTTCTGCCGCACGATTACCGTTTTCATAATACTCAATTACGGTAGTACGTCCAACAATATCAAACTTGCCCAACTCTTTTCCTGATTCATTCCAGAAGCTCGCTGCAAGCAACGCATCTGCTTTGTATTTACGTTCACTTACCTTCTTACCGTTCTTCGCATAAGTAATTTGTACACCTTCAAGATTTCCTGCTTTGTAATTAGTTTCTTGAGCAACAGTCCCATTTTTATAATATTCCTTCCACAATCCTTCTTTCTTACCGCCTGAGGCAAAATTGCCCTCCATGCGGATCGTTCCTTCGTTGAAATAATATTTCCACTTCCCGAACTCTTCACCATTGCGGTATTCGCCTTCAGTAATCAATTTGCTGTTGTGATCGAATTCTTTGTAGGCACCGTTGCGCTTATCTCCGACAAACATAATTTCACGACGCAACACGCCAAACTTATCATATTGCTTTAATGGACCGTCAATCTTGCCCATTTTATAAGAACCATCAACACTTACCTTTCCGTTCACATGGTACAACACAATCTGACCGTCAGCTTTATCGGCTTTAAAACTTCCCTTCTCCGTCATAATTCCGGATAGGGAATACTTCTCGTAAGGACCATCCAATTTATCGTTCACATAAGTGCCTTTCGTTTGAATATTTCCGTTGTCGTAATAGGAAATAAATTCACCCTCCCGTAATCCGTTTTTATAAGTTTCCTTCTCCTTAATTTGTCCGTTATCGTGATACCAAATCCATTCTCCATCACGTTTATTCATGGTATTCAAATTGCCTTTGCCTTTCACGTGACCACTTCTGCTGTGGAAATAAATCCACTCGCCCACCGGTTCTCCTTTATCATCCTGATGTCCTACACCACCAACGATATTATTCTCGTAGTAAAAAATATCACGCTTACCGGTTTTGTCTTTTAACTCTTCGTACGCCGGATGCTTAGTACGTTCAACAATTTCTTTTCCCGCCCACTTGGCAAATGCAGTAATTTTCTTCTTATTCTTCTTAACTCCTTTACGCACCGATTCATTCTGAATGCCCATTAACGTATAATGCGCATAAGAAACCCAATGATTGTTGTTTTGGATATCCACAAAAAACGGAACGTAATAATCCATCCACCAGTTATTGGTTCCTTCCTGATATTTTAACTTTTCAAACAACATCTGACGTTGCTTCACCATCTTCAAATTGATCTTCGTCTTGTTCTGATAGGTTTCAGACAATGCAGCTTTCGATTCAATAACTTGAAGCAGGTCATCAAAACAACCATCACCACTTTCGCTACGTTCTATTTCCACATCAGGATCTACGTCATAATTCCCACCCATGATATCTTCCAACTGGGTCACTACTTTTAATGCACGATCAGAAGTTGGATCTACCAATAAATAAAATTCGAAGGACAAAATTGCCGGAATTACTCTGCCCTGCTCTATCGCCGACTTACCCAACATAAAATGGCTAGACGCATGATACGGATTTACGGTAATAGCACTTTGAAATGCTTTTTGCGCTTCGGCATATTTTTTCATATTGTAATACACCAAGCCCTTGTTGTAATGCAATAAATACATGTACGGATACATACTGATGCCTTTGTCCAGCATTTCTATTGCAGCATCGTACTTCTTCATTTCCTTCAGCGCAATGCCACCGATATTATAAAAATCGGCATCAATAAGTGATTTCAATTCGGTGCCGCGAACAGCCACCACCCAACACATGCTGTCTTCTTTCTCGTTCAAATAACACTTGGCCATTTCGAACTGTGCACGGTAATACAACGAATCATTGCGGCTAACTTTCTTGTACAACGGAATTGCCTTGCTGTAACGACCTTGATATTGGAAAACATCTCCTTGCAACAAAACGTCTCTGGCATCAATCAATTCAGGATCCTGAACAGCCTGCTGTGCGAAACTGAAGTTGGTTAATAACGAGAAGATTACGAGAAGCGAGAATAGCAAGGGTTTGTTCATCATAAAATTTAGAAAAAGATGTCCGAAGATAGGGACTTTCGTGGGCTTTCAAAAGTTCTGAAACAGAAAGCAATCAAGCGCTGAGTGCGCTTTGCAAAGAACTCACTAATGACTTACGGTGGAAAGAAAAATTAGCGGTATCGTGTTGTTCAATCCATAACAATAAATCCAGTGCAGTTTGCAATTTGTTGCGCGATGTAACGGAATCTGTTTCCAACAAGAGTTCACCTTCCGTCTTCAATGCTGAAGCTACTATTTCCAATTGGCCGTATGTAAATACTTCACGCTGTTGCATGATCTCGATAAGCTGAGAAGCATCCAATTCATCAATAACATCAGCATCCAATTGTAAATAATCGTGATAACCGCGACGCACCAATTCTAATGCTTCGATATTGCGCTCCTGCGATTTTAAACCCATGGCTTTAGCTATAGTATGTGCGTACTCTTCAATTAATCGCTGAATGTAGTCGCGTTTAAGCATAGCTCTTTACCATTTACCTCCGGCGCCACCACCACTGAATCCGCCGCCACCAAAACCGCCAAAACCGCCACCACCGCCGCCGCCAAAGCCACGACCAAAACCTCCACCGCCGAATCCTCCGCCATAATAACCGCGACCGCGACCAATTGTTCCTCCGCCACCTCCGCCACCACGGGAGAATACAAACAGAAGAATAATTACAATAACAATGAGCGGCAATAGTTTTCGAAAATTTAACTTACTCTTCTTTGGAGCAGCTGCGGCATCATCAAATTGATCCCGCGCCATTTCCATAATTGCTGTGGTAACACGATCAAGTCCCTGATAAAATTTACCATCAGAAAATTCAGGCTTTAAAATGTCATTAATTAAATGACTGTTTCTTGTTGCATTAATTTTCGGGTGAAGTCCGTCGCCCACAGCAATAAACATATCGCGTTGCCCTTCACCTCCGGTTGGCTTAATTAAGACGACAACTCCGTTATCGTATTTGCTTGCGCCAACGCCCCACTTTTCGCCGATGTAGGTTGCAAATTCCCATGCCGGATATCCGGCCAAATCATCCACAATAACAATGGTAATTTGGTTCGATGTTTCACGATTAAATGCAACCAGCTTTTCCTCCAACTTTTGTTCTTCTGCAGCGCTTAAAAAGTCGGGGAATTCTTTCGAAAAATTATTGACGAGACGTGGAGGATTTTTCGGATCCGGAATGCCTTCGTATTTATCGCGTGCAACACCGGTGTTCGCGTACAAGAAGAGCAACAAAAATGTTACAACACTTAATAATCCTGACGTAATGCGCTTAACCAAAACTGATCTCATTGCTTAATTCGTTAGGATTATCTGGTGTTTTAGGGAAATGTTGCGCCAGAATTTTTCCGCATGCTTCAACAGCAGCAATTAAACCGTCGGCATACTGTTGCTTACCGAAATGCAATTGCAACTCGTGCACAACACTTGCCCAAAAATGCTCAGGAACAACGCGATTGATGCCTTCATCACCAACAATAGCAAGTTTGTGGGACTTTACCGCGATGTAAATCAAAACACCGGAGTGTTCGGCGGTTTTGTCCATTTCAAGCCGACGAAAAACATCCACCGCATGTTTATACGGATCGCTCCAACACCAGTTCTCGAGGTGAATACGAATCTCGCCAATGGTATGTAATTCAGCTTCGCCAATGGCTGCCTCAACACGCGCTTTGTCTGCTTCCGTAAGTAAATCGGTAATGGCTGACATTCCGATTACTTTTTAAAATCGAATTCCACCTTTGGCGCCTTTTCTGCACCGGCATCGGCTTCAAAGTATGGCATAGTCTTAAATCCAAAGATTCCGGCCCAAATGTTGCGCGGAAATTTCTGCACCATCGTGTTATAATCGCCCGTGATATTATTGTAATCTGTACGGGCCTTTTTAATCATGTTTTCGGTTTCAGAAATTTCAGCACGTAACTCGGTAAATGCACCATTCGCCTGCAGTGTCGGATATTGTTCTGCCACCACCATCAAACGACCTAATGCCGAACTTACGTTATTTTGTGCGGTCTGAAACTGTGCCATGCTATTGGCGTCCAAATTTTCAGGACTAATCGTCACTTTTGTCGCACTTGCACGCGCGTTGATTACAGCTTCCAACGTCGATTTTTCAAAATCAGCTTGTCCCTGGACTGTAGCAACCAAATTCGGGATTTTATCCAAACGCAACTGGTATGCGGCTTCCACATTCTGCCAGGTCTTTTTAACGTCTTCACGTCCTTGTACCATGCCGTTATACGAGCTGCAACCGTTCATGCCTGCAATCAGAAGAAATGCAACAATGACAATTCCGAAAATGGTTCCTTTTTTCATATGTGTTTTTTTTAAAGTCGTTCAATGATCTAAATTATTGTATTTAAAGGACACCGACACTATCCGATCAGCTCAACGCTTCTACGAATAAAGTTGGAAAGTTCTTCTCCCTTAAGCATTCCCTGTGACAACAAGGCTAGATCAGCAGATTGCTTGAGGATATTTTTCTTTTTCTCCTCATCTTTTTCTTCCAACACCTTTCCCATCAACGGGTGATTTGCATTCACAACCAACTGGTGCATCTCCGGTAAATCGCCAAACATATTTCTACTTCCTCCCGACAACGCGCTCATATCCTTCATGCGACGCATAAATTCCGGACGTGTGATCAACATTGGAACTTCTTTCTCATCCAACGGTTCAAACACCACACTAAACTTCTCCTTGTCCACCACTTGCTCCACCCAACCCTTCACTTGCTCTTGCTCTGTTTCAGAAAGTTTGGACGGAATTACTTCATCCTTCTTGATCAGCTTATCAACTGTATCTGCATCCACACGCACGAATGATGCTTTATCAAGTTTCGACTCCAGGTGATTGATAAAGTGCGGATCAATCATGCTATCAAGTACCAACACATCATAACCTTTATTTCGTGCTGATGCTATGAACGTATGTTGTTCTTCTTTATTCGTAGCATACAAATGCACAACACGATCATCTTTGTCGGTTTGAAGTGCTTTTATTTTCTCGCGATACTCATCAAGGGTAAAGCATTCGTTTTCTGTATTGCGCAACAATGCAAAATTCTTTGCCTTGTCGTAAAACTTCTCTTCACTGATCATTCCGTATTGAACGAAAATGCGAATGTCTTCCCACTTCTGCTCAAAGTCTTGACGATCCTTCTTATACAGCTCTTCTAATTTATCTGCAACCTTTTTGGTAATATGCGCACTTATCTTTTTCACGTTCGCATCACTTTGCAAATAAGAGCGCGATACGTTAAGTGGAATATCTGGCGAATCAATTACACCGCGCAACAAGGTCAGAAAATCAGGAACAATTTCTTCCACATGATCGGTCACGAAAACCTGATTGCAATACAATTGAATCTTATCCTTTTGTACCTCGAACGACTTCTTGATTTTAGGGAAATACAAGACTCCCGTGAGGTTGAACGGATAATCCACATTTAAATGAATCCAAAACAACGGATCTTCGAAATTCATCGGATATAATTCACGATAGAAGTTCTTGTAATCCTCGTCTGTTAATTCGCTTGGTTTCTTTGTCCAAATGGGCGAAGGATTGTTTACCAAAACAGGACTTGAAACTTTGGTTTCGTTACCCGCATCGTCTTTAATAGTCTCTTCTCGTTCACCGAAATAAATCGGCACCGGTAAAAACTTACAATACTTAGTTAAAATATCACGTAAACGATATTCCTCTAAAAACTCGAGAGAATCTTCCGCAACATGCAAGATGATATCTGTTCCACGTTCATCGCGCGTTGCGGGCTCGATATTATATTCCGGGCTGCCGTCACATGTCCAACTCACTGCTTCACTTCCATCTTTATAACTCTTGGTGACCAATTCGACTTTAGCTGCCACCATAAAAGCGGAATAAAATCCAAGTCCGAAATGCCCAATAATTCCTTTTACGGCATCTGACTTATCCTTGTATTTCTGCACAAATTCTTCAGCACCCGAGAAAGCCACTTGAGTGATGTACTTTTCCACCTCATCAGCGGTCATACCAATTCCCTGGTCCGAAATAGTAATCGTTTTTTGCTCCTTATTAACAGACACTTTGACAGCCGGCGCTCCGATTTCACCTTTAACCTCGCCCATAACTGACAAGGCCTGCAGCTTACGGGTAGCGTCAACAGCGTTGGACACTAATTCGCGTAGAAAGATTTCATGGTCAGAATACAAGAACTTTTTGATGATGGGGAAAATGTTCTCAGTTTGTACATTAATTTTTCCTGTGGTCATAATAATTCAAGTTTGAATACGCGCATTTAAGTCAAAGCATGTGCCAGAGCGAAAAGGCTGCCAGAATGACACCAAACACGTACCTTCGTTATATGGGAGTTCCTTTATTGCAATTGCCCGATATCAGCACGCCTCATGGCTTTACGACTCGACATGGCGGGGTTTCAGTTCATGAGTATTCTTCGCTTAATCTCGGTGGAACCCTTGACAAGCCAGAATTCATTGAAGAAAACAGAAATCGTGTGGCCGCAACATTTGGATTAAATTCCAATCGTATTGCACGATTAAATCAAATACACAGCGATATAGTGGTTCCCGCAAAACCGGGAGTACAAGAAGGTGATGCCTTGGTAACTAGCGAACGGGGACTATTGCTGGCCGTTGGGGCGGCAGATTGTTATCCGATTTTATTTCATGATCCGATCAATCATGTCATCGGCGCAGCACATTGCGGATGGAAAGGAACAATTGCACACTTGGCTCGAAAAACCGTTGAAGCCATGATAGATCAAGGAGCTTCAGCCAAGCATATTCACGTTGCAATCGGTCCGGGCATTAGCGGCACGAAATATGAAGTAAGTACAGAACTGATCCATCAATTTCGTATGCAAGGATTTCCGGAACATTGTTTTAACGGTCGCTCACTGAACTTATTAGCGGCAAATGTTTTTGTTTTGAAACAAGCAGGAATTGTTGATGAAAATATTCATTGCTTGAAACGTTGTACAACAGAACCCGATTTCTTTTCGCACCGACGCGATCGGGGTAAAACAGGAAGAATGTGGGGTGTAATTGTATTGTCATGAGAAATACTATTCTTGTTATTATTCTTCTGTTACCGCTCGTCGCAGCTGCACAATTAGGCTCCGGTTCTAACCGCTGCGTTTGGAAAAACGAAGCTATGATGATGGTTACCAAACAATACCTGCGTAACGACACCAGCAGCGAGCGACTTAAAATATCCATGGTAAAAATTGCTGCTGCGCGCGATAGCATGTCAGGCGGAATTTCTGTACGCAATGTCCGCGCATTAAACTGCACCGATTGTATGCAGATTCGCTATGATGAACAAGGTCGCACGGAATGGATTTATAATAATGTTCCTGATGAAAACAACCGCATTACCAAAACGCAATTCGTATATGATGAGCAGCATCGGGTAAAATATGAAATTGTAAATGCAAAAGATTTAGGTAATGAATACGACACCGCTTATCACATGAATTACTTTGTGTTGTATAAATACTATAATCAAAGACAAATTCAAGAATTGTATTTAGCGGAATATGGCGGTCTTTCAGAAACACCGAATTGGCCGGCAATGATTACCCGAAACTTTCAATACAACAAGCAAAACCAATTAACTACAAAAACAACGAAAAGCTTAAGTGGTCAATTCGACTCATTAGTTTACAAATATTCGAGTGATTCGGTGGTGTTAATAACGGCCTATAATAAAGACAAGCAAATACTGTACACGGAAAAACAATGGTTTAATAATCACATGCTAGTAAAATCAGTATATAACAGTGATTTTTATAGATCGTCCATGGAATTGGTGTACACGTATGATGCCGAAAGACGCTGTACAGGAGTTTATCAAACCGGCGGAACACCCGATGGTTGCAGCAGATCCAATGCTGCACCAAGTAAAATTAGTTACGATAAAAACGGTTTTCCGAAATTTATACATGTGAGTTATACGCAATCTGCAGCTTTGCTGTTCTTTTATGAAATCCGATAACCACGCAGCTCCTCAAGTGCAATTGGTAAAAACACTTACCGGACATCAAGGTTCAATTTATAAACTACTTGCGCTCCCGGACGGCTCATTACTTTCGGCAGGTAGCGAAGGAATTATTGCTCAATGGCAACCTGATCAATCTGATGATGCGTCGGTTTTTGCCAAAACACTATCGCCTGTTTATTCAATGAGTTTGCTGGATGGATCTTCCATTCTTGCGGTTGGAACGGGCGCAGGAAGTATTCACTTTATGGATACACAAGGGAAACAGGAGTTAAAAATTCTTCAACTTCATAAAGCGCAGGTTTTCGATTTGTCTATTTCCGATTCATTGAATTTGGGTTTTAGCGCAGGTGGAGATGGGCAATTGGCAATATTTGACACACGTACGTTTAATTTAATAATGATAAAACAACTATATTCCGGTAAAATTCGAAAAATTAAAATATCGAACTCCGGAGATCGCGTTGCAGTTGCGGGCGGGGATGAAACAATACGCGTATTTTCACTACCGGAGATGGAGGAAATAACAGTTCTAAAGGCACATCAAGGATCTGCAAACGCACTTTTCTGGAGTACAGATGATGCTTATCTATGGTCCGGCGGGCGAGATGCGCATATTCGAATTTGGGATACTAAATCGTACCATGCTGTTCGTGAAATTCCCGCGCATAACTATGCCATTTATGACTTTATGCAATTTGCTGAGAACGGCCTGGTAGTTAGCGCTAGCCGAGACAAAACGGTAAAACTTTGGGAAAGTGAAGGTGAATTTGTACTGCGATTAAATGCAGAGCAGTTCAGCGGGCATAACAATTCCGTGAACACTTTATGTGCCTTAGAACATCTCAAATTTGCTTCTGCAGGCGACGATCGACTGATCAAAGTTTGGGCAATAGGATAAACATGCTCCAACTTAACCATGCACCAATCCATCATGAATGTGATGCCTCGTATTAGCGGACAAATAGATTCTTTATCTTCTTGAAAATACCGTCTTTCCTGGGCTTTGAAAGACCATCGTGGGTTAATCCGAATTGATGATGGTACTCCAAAAGTTGGCCGTATTTAACAAGTTCTGTGTTCGGGCAACTCTTAAGCTCTTGAATAAACGTTAGAGATCGATCGTTCAACGTGCCGTTAAAAGAAACGCATGCGTACCCACTGCGAACAGAATTATCAGAATTTTGGTTGATTGAAGCATGACCGTTTTCCGCAAAATAATCGATATGATAAATTTCCGGATCGATTGCTCTAAGTCGTTTTGTTGCTCGTCTTTCATTACGCCAGGGGTGCTCGTTTGGGCGCAATTGATGAATAAGAAAACTTTTATCCCACAGTGAAACCTGATGCGACATCAAATACTTGGAAGCTGCATTATTCAATCTCGCTACATTTAAACCGGTAATGTAAAGATCAGTTGAATATGTGCGGTAAATATCTGCACTGTGTAACTTCACTAGCGATTTATTATTCGTACAGAACCATGTAAAAAGTTCTGAGAAGAAATCCGCATTACTTTTTCGCGTCAGCCACATATCTTCCTGGAAGTATAGTACGTATTTCTCGGGAATGTCGTTCAGTGCCACTTTCAGACGATCGGCCCACTCGCCTTTTCCGGTTTTAATATTGACAAACCCCTCGAATGAAACATCGATCTCCTCAGTAACGAAGTAACACGTACAAGGAATACGGAAATCCCAATACTTCGCAAAAAAATGATAAAAACCCGTGTAAAGCAACTGGTAGCGGTCGCAACTGTGAACTATGAGTGCTACTTGGTTTCGGGTGTCATTCATGCCGGAAGGGTGGACTTATGGATGGCCAAATTTGATAAGAAAGTGTGGAACAAACTAATTATTCTGCCTATTTGCAAGGTTCACGCTTAAAATCAGGGCATCATTTGGAAGACTTAATAAAAAAGGAGTCACTCTTTCGAGTAGACTCCTTCCACGGAACTCGTTTGTTCAGTAATTAATTCCCGAATTCCGATAAGAACTTAATACGCACCAAGCGGATTTCCTCTTCCGTGAAATCATCGGCACCCAGTTCGTCCAATGCCGCTTCCAAAGAATCGCTTTCCGCAGATTTAAAATACTCCACAATTTCTTCTTGCTTGTCTTCGTCGATAATACTGTCGATGTAGTAATTGATATTGACACGAGTTCCGGAATGAACAATTGATTCGATTTCAGAAATAATATCTTCAATTTTCAAGCCTTTTGCTTCGGCTACATCCACTAAATCCAGCTTGCGATCGATACTTTGTATGATATGCACTTTTAATCCGGACTTATTTACCACCGACTTCACTACCATGTCCTGAGCCCGCTCAATCTCATTTTCTTCAACATACTTGGCAATTAACTCTACGAAGGGCTTTCCGAACTTAATGGCCTTACCTTGCCCAACGCCGTTGATGCGTGTCAATTCATCCAACGTAATCGGATATTGAATAGACATTTCCTCCAAAGACGGTTCTTGAAAAATTACGTAAGGCGGCAAATTTTTCTGTCGGGCAACCTTCTTGCACAAATCCTTCAGCATTGCAAATAATTCTGCATCCGCACCACCTCCTTTTTGTCCTCCACCTGCAACATCATCATCTTCGTCTGATTCTGCGTTGCTGTAATCATGGTCCATTGTCATACTGATATCGTATGGTTGATCCATGAATTTCTTACCCGCAGCTGTCAATTTCAGTAATCCGTAATTTTCAATATCCTTGGTTAACAAACCTTCCAACAACGCCGTTCGAATCGCAGCATTCCAATACTTTTCAGTTTTGGCATCGTCCAAACCTTTACCAAAAATCTCTAAATCATTATGCTTGTATGATTTAACAGTTGCGGTAATAGTCCCCTGAAGAACATGAATGATGTGCTTATCCTTAAACTTCTCTTTAACCTCCGCAACTGCTTCCAGCACCAATCCGATATCGTCGGTAACGTCCACTTTTGTTTTTGGATTGTTGCAATTATCACAATTGCCGCAAGAATCACTTTCATATTTCTCACCGAAATAATTCAATAATACTTTACGTCTACATGCCGAAGATTCAGCATAAGCGACGGTTTCAACCAACAACTGCTTTCCAATTTCCTGCTCAGCAACCGGCTTGCCCTTCATAAATTTTTCCAGCTTTTGAATATCATCATAGCTGTAAAAAGTCACACAATTTCCTTCACCGCCATCACGTCCGGCACGACCTGTTTCCTGGTAATAACCTTCCAACGATTTCGGAATATCATGGTGAATTACGAATCGTACATCCGGTTTGTCAATTCCCATCCCGAATGCAATGGTTGCTACGATTACATCAATTTCCTCCATCAAAAAATCATCCTGGGTCTTCGCGCGGGTAGATGCATCTAATCCTGCATGATACGGCATTGCTTTGATACCGTTCACTTTCAGACTTTCTGCTAACTCTTCAACTTTTTTGCGACTCAAACAATACACAATCCCCGATTTGCCGGGATGTTTTTTAATGTATTTGATAATCTCCTTAACGATGTTCACTTTCGGTCGAACTTCATAATAGAGATTAGCTCGGTTGAATGAACTTTTAAAAACCTTGGCCTCTGTCATTCCTAAAGTTTTCAAAATATCCTGCTGCACTTTCGGCGTTGCCGTAGCTGTCAAAGCAATAATCGGCACAGAACCTATAGCTTCGATAATTGGGCGTAAACGTCGATATTCCGGACGGAAGTCATGTCCCCATTCCGAGATACAGTGCGCTTCGTCAATAGCGAAAAAGGAGATATTGATCTCACGTAAAAACGCAACGTTCTCTTCCTTTGTCAGCGACTCGGGCGCCACGTAAAGCAATTTGGTTACGCCCGAAGTGATATCCTTTTTAACTTGAGCAATCTCTGCTTTATTAAGTGATGAATTGAGGAAATGCGCAACACCATCTTCTCCTCCAAAATTGCGAATTGCATCCACCTGATTTTTCATGAGTGCAATTAGAGGAGAAACAACTATCGCCGTCCCCTCGCTAATCAGAGCGGGAAGTTGATAGCACATGGACTTACCACCACCGGTCGGCATAATGACAAATGTATCCTTACCCTCCAGCACATTTTGAATAATCGACTCTTGCTGCCCCTTAAACTTGGAGAAACCAAAGTGCTTTTTCAACTCATCAGCTAACACAAATCGCTCTGTATCAATCATTTATATCGTTTTTTTTATCGAATTATCAAGAAATCATTAATTGGATTGGATGGTTAAAGATATAAGGAAAAATCTTACCAAAACCAACCTTTCAGGTAAGAAATATGAACCAATCTATGAACAGTGAAAATAATTC
>JBIJCF010000032.1:0-41272 GCA_044344795.1 Bacteroidia bacterium
TGTCCGATGGTCCAAAACGTGTGAAAGGTCCCAGCAACTCACGTTCACCGCGAGGGTAAAATTTCACCAATTCTTTCGGTTCAAAACAAGCGTGCGTAACGTTGCATCGTCCACCGCCGGAAACCACCACTTTCGATAAAACCTTGTTACTTTTTTCCAAGATCACCACCGATAAATCCGGGCGATTTTCGGCAATATTTCCTGCACAAAAAAAACCGGCTGCTCCTGCGCCAATTACAACTACATCGTATGTCGATTGATTTTTTTTCAACGCATCAATTTTACTCAAAAAATCACTCTATATTTGAAATAATACAACTATAGTCGTTCACAAAGTCTTTATTATACACACATGGGACTGTTTGACAAGATCAGAGGCGAATTTATCGACATTATTGAATGGACCGATAGTTCAAACGATACGATGGTATGGCGCTTTCCTCGTTATCAAAACGAAATTAAAAATGGCGCAAAACTTACTGTACGTGAGTCGCAGGTAGCGGTTTTCGTTAATGAAGGACAACTGGCTGATGTTTTTCAGCCCGGCATGTACGATTTAACGACTCAGAACTTACCTATTCTATCGACACTGAAAGGCTGGAAATTCGGATTTAACAGCCCGTTTAAGGCTGAAGTTTATTTTGTGAATACCAAACAGTTCACCAATCAGAAATGGGGCACTAAAAACCCGATTATGCTTCGTGATGCAGAGTTTGGACCAATACGTATTCGTGCTTTTGGGAATTATGCGATGCGCATTACGGATGCTGCTAAGTTTTTGAAAGAAGTTGCGGGAACGGATCACGAGTTTACAACTGATGAAGTGACTGAACAACTGCGCAATATTGTGGTGACACGTTTCACCGATGCGGTTGCTTCCAGCAAAATTCCGGTATTGGATATGGCTTCCAACTATGATGAATTTTCCAAGTTGATTCAAGATCGTATTAAAGAAGAATTCAACGAATACGGTATTAGCATTACCAAATTTTTGGTAGAGAATATTTCATTGCCACCGGAAGTGGAACAAATTCTCGACAAACGCTCCAGCATGGGTATTGTTGGAAATTTGGGTGCTTATACGCAATTCCAGACTGCCAATGCTATTGAAAATGCAGCCAACAATCCTAACGCAGGCGGCTTAATGGGTGCAGGCGTAGGAATGGGTATGGGGTTCGGCATGGGTAATCAAATGGCCGGAATGTATAATCAGAATCAGTTCAATCCGCATCAAGGAACTATGAATCAAGGCCCGCAAGTTCCGCCGCCACCGCCACCGTTGACGCAATATTTTATTGCAGTTAATGGTCAGCAACAGGGTCCATTTGATGAAGCATCGTTCCGCGGTATGATTCAATCCGGAAGTGTAAATAAAGACACTATGGTATGGAAAAACGGAATGATAGCTTGGACCGCAGCAGGTCAAGTTGCAGAATTGGCGAGTCTGTTTATGAACACGCCGCCGCCACCACCACCGCCGGCAGGTTAGCAAAACACAAAATAAGGGTATTGAAGTTCAATACCCTTTCCGTTTTCCCTACTCTCCCTCCAAATTGTTATGAGTAACGATTTCAACGAAAAAACCCACGAGGTAGAACAGCATAAGGTAAACTGTAAAGATTGCGGTGCCATTCTGCAATACGATCCCGGTGTTGAACAGCTGACTTGTCAGTATTGCGGAGCGCAGAATGAAATTGCGGAAGCAAAGCAACCGGTTGTAGTAGAAGAAATTGATTATCACGAATTTCTTCAGAATGTGGAAATAAACGCTGAAGCCATTGACATTTCTACGGTAAAATGCGACAACTGCGGCGCTTCTACTACACTGAAAGAAAATGTGACTGCCGATAGTTGTCCGTTTTGCGGGACAGCATTGGTCATTAAAGGCGGAACTACTTCTCACATCATCAAGCCGAAATATTTATTGCCTTTTAAAATTGATAAAAAGAAATCGGCTGCTTTATTTAAAGAATGGTTGTATGACTTATGGTTCGCTCCGAATGATTTGAAGCAGTTCGCTCAGAAGGATCGTTTGAACGGTATATACATTCCATATTGGACGTACGATTCCAAAGCGACGACCCCATATACCGGAATGCGCGGCGATCATTATTACGTGAGTGAATCGTACACCATAACGGTAAATGGCAGAACCGAACACCGAACACGCCAAGTACAAAAAACACGTTGGTCGTCTGCTTCGGGAACGGTGTTTAATATATTTAATGATGTTTTAGTAGTAGCGAGTGAGTCGTTGCCGCGCAATTATGCGAATGAATTGGAGCCTTGGGATTTGGAGAATTTGGTTGGCTTTAACGAGCAATTCTTGAGCGGATTTATTGCTGAAAAATATCAGGTTGGTGTTGAAATGGGCTTTGAACAAGCCAAGAAACGAATGGATCCTGATATTCAAAGTTCGATTTGTCAGAATATCGGCGGTGATGTGCAGAAGATTCTTACCTACAGCCCGCAATTCGAAGACATCAGCTTTAAGCATTTATTATTGCCCATTTGGCTAAGCGCGTATAAATACAAAGACAAGTCTTATCGCTTTATGATTAACGGTCGGACCGGTGAAGTTCACGGAGAGCGTCCATACAGTGCATGGAAAATATTCTTCTTCGTATTGACTTTATTAGCTGTAATCGGTGGAGGAATTTATTTGTGGGTACAATACGGACAAAATGAATAATTAACATTAAATTACTATACAATGGCATATTTAACCGACCAGCAGGCACAAATCCTGGCTGACGCGATACGAGGAAACGAAAAAGCGCAAACCAATCTCCAACGTTTGGGAAAACCGGAATTGATTATGGTTTTGGATGCTATTGCTTTCGGAGATGATCATGCGGTGGAATGGTTGCGCGAAAACGGACACGATGACTGGGGATTATTTATTACTGCCATAGACGGCGATCCTTATGCTGTTCAAGGTTTATTCGACACGAAAAATGCCAGATTGGCGCAGGTTGCAGGTTACGTTTTAGGCGAGCAACGTCAAATTGAATATTTGCAAAAAAACAATTTGAAAGCGTGGATTAATCTGGCAGAAGCCGTTGCCGAGCAATTGTCGGAGGAATAAAGATGCAGGCACACGTTTATCACGGCGATTCTATTCGTTTGTTTGCTCAATTGTTTCAGGCGCGGAATGCTGCTGCATATAATCGATTGATTGAACGAAATGAGCGGGAACTGATTGAGGCATTTGAGTTCATCAAGAGCGGTCGTGATGAATCGTTTAACTGGTTGTTGGACCGTAAGCATTTCGAAATTGCAGCATTTGCTAACGCAGTTCGCGGCGATAAGAAAGCGTTTATTTGGCTCATGCAAAACAAGAGTATTTTCTGGGCAGCAACCGCCAATGCAGTTAATAAGGACAAAGACGCCATGTTGTGGTTGAAACGCAACAACTTTCTGGTGTATGTGGCCTTGGCAGAAGCCATTATTGAATTCAATAAATTTAATAATGAAGATTTTGCCGGTTATTATAAATCTCCATTTTAGTTAAAATATGCGTGTTGTAGGCACTATTCCACATCCACAAATACGAATCACCGTTTTTCACATGAACGATAAGTATATTGTGAAGTTTGAAGCCGGTCCGATGGAGCAAACCCTCAAATTTGCACAGGAAGATGTGGGCGGCGTGGAAGCTATTCAAGAGCGCTTAACAGACGAATTACTGCAACGCATTGTAGCTCGCTTTCATGAGATGATGGCGGACGCCAAGGTGATTGCGGGAAGATGAAAAAGCTATCGGGCCTTTATTGTAAATCCCTTAGGAGCCATAAGTTTGTCGTAGTCGTACATGTTTATGTAGAGCGATACGGTATCTTTTGAGCCCTCGTACGAAACACGATATATATCCAGTAAGGCTTTGCCCATAAAGCCATTTTTACTGGGTGTTGGACAGCAGCTTCCGGCGCGGAAGTATGAAATACGCTCTCCATTAGGACCTGCAAGTGCGTTTAGAAAGCGTCGTTCGTTTAATGGCCCTTGATTGGATTTAATACCGCCAACTTTAATCGGATTTGAGTCAGAGAAGCCATACGTAGGATCAGTAGTTATTTTCGTGAGCAAAAAAGTTTGAGAATCCAACAATTTCGACTGTTTGCTGCATCCTGATGCGGCATACACCGTAACACATATGATAACAACAACGCGAATCAATTTATTTATTTTTTGAATTATTTATTTAACTTATAAATTACTACGTGAACGTTGATTATTGTATTTCCTTCGGATCAAAACTGTAGGACACATATCGCAACCTGTCGTTGTAAAATTTGTATGTGGCCTTGTATGACTTACGTCCACACTTCGGATAGCGTTCAGCGTCTTTCTCTTTGGGCTGATATTCCACAGTCAGCGTATCATTTTTAAGCCATTGCGTAACCGCTTGTTGCTGGTAAATGTTTTTCACCTCATACGGTTCGTGGCCAATGTGAATCCTATAACCGGTGAAAATATTCGGAACGGTGATAAAGTTCTCTACCGCCTTTGATTTTACGGGCTTGTCTTTTGAACTGATGACTTCCAATTTGAACGGAATTTGACGATCATTTAGACGTTTCGAATAAATGCGAAAGTGTTCACTTTGTCTTCTGTTGGTGAAATAAGAAACCATTACATCATTGCCGACATTAATAAAATTGTTGCCGTGTTGAGAAAAGTAACTTTCCAAGCTGTCAGCATTACCCAAAGGAACGCCATCAATCATGGAATCGGGAGGAAAAGCATAAGTACCGGCCTTTCCGATCACTAATACTTCCGGAGTTTCGCTATAACCAGGTTGTTTTTTCTCGGCTTGTTTTTCGGTAACAGTTTGTTCTTCTTCGCTTTTTTGGTTGTCGAATGGACTGATGATTAGTCCGTCACAACTTGAGGCGATAACCATAAACACAACACCAATGAGTTTCGGCAAATAATGAAAACCTTTCATGCTCTAAATATACGTCACCCCAACAATTCATTTGTCGCATATTTATTCATTGGGTGTTTTCGGTACATTTGTCCGCTTCATGAGCAACAACCATACACCGGATACTGAACAACGCCCGGATCCTTTTGCGACACTGCGTATTACGGATTTCAGCATATTTCTGCTTTGCCGTTTCTTTCTAACACTTGGTGTTCAGATCCAAAGTGTTGTTGTGGGCATTCAACTGTATGAAATCACGAAAGATCCGCTGGCTGTTGGCGCCATCGGACTTTCAGAAGCTATTCCTTTTATCTTAATCTCTTTATTCGCCGGACACGTCGCAGATATTGTTCGTAGGAAGTACATAATTATCGGAGCGTTGTCTTTTCTGCTGCTTGCCACATGGGCTTTATTTACAATTAGTTTAGATCAATCGAAACTAGTTGCATTCGGCACATGGCCGATATATGGAATTATTTTTTGTACCGGAATTGCACGCGGATTTTTAGGACCTGTTTTTCCGGCGTTTTTGTATCAATTAGTGCCGCGACATTTGATTCCCAACGCGGCAACCTGGCAAAGTAATTTATGGCAAACCGCTGCTGTGCTTGGTCCTGCGGCGGGAGGCATTTTATTTGGTTTCATTGATGCTTCGGGTGCTTATGGCGTTTCGGCTACATTACTAACCATTGCGCTGATTGCGATATTATTTGTGACCAATCATTCGTTACCGAAAATTGAAACACAGGAAAACTTAGGTCAACGATTAACTGCAGGATTCCGATTTGTTTTTAGCAACAAAGTCATGTTAAGTGCATTCGGGTTGGATCTATTCGCCGTGTTGTTTGGCGGTGCCGTCGCCATGATTCCGTTTTTCGTGAATGAAGTGTTGCATCCACCTGCAGGTACGGAAGATTTTTTTGTAGGCATTTTGCGCTCAGCTCCCGCTATTGGCGCAATTACCATGGGTTTACTGATGACGCGCTTTCCTCCTACGCGCATGGCGGGAAGAAATTTGTTTATTGCGGTTAGCGGATTTGGATTGTGTATCATCGGATTCGGATTGTCCACCAATGTGTGGTTGTCGTTTGCAATTTTAATTATGAGCGGAGCATTTGACAGTGTCAGCGTTGTTATACGAAGCACCATTTTACAACTGTTAACTCCCGATCATATGCGAGGACGTGTTTCTGCGGTGAACGGGATTTTTATCGGATCCTCCAATGAAATTGGCGAGTTTGAAAGCGGTACAGCAGCACGTTTGTTAGGGCTTGTACCTTCGGTGATTTTTGGTGGCAGCATGACTATTTTAATTGTGTTGTTCATCTATCTGGCCGTTCCAAAATTGCGAAAACTGAATCTGGATAAACTCATCTAATAATTGATTTACATAGAATAAAAAAGCCCCGCAGATACCATCACTGCAGGGCCGAAAAGTTCACCGACTTTTCTGTAACACGTGTTACTTAAAACTTATGGTGTTGCAACCAACTACTTCATGCGATAATCGTTCTGTGTTTTTGCTTTACGATTGCGGATGTTATATCCGAAACTGATTCCGTAGCGATTTCCTTGTCCGCTGGGCACGAAATACACGTTCACAGGAATATTCAAATTACCGGAGCGGAACGTTTTACCTGCTGCAATGATGAACGAAGAGCTCAAGTGGACATCGCCGCGACTATCCAAACGATCTACGAATGATGGAGCAATGTTTCCATATAATCCGGGATTGCCTTGGAATTCACTTTGTGTAACCCACGAACCTGCTTCCGTATAAAAACCTTTGGCACGTGTAGATAATGTTACACTTGGTCCGAATGCAAACTCTACACCCAAGCGGTTTTCACGCAATCCGTTCATCAAAGTGAAACTCGGAATAAATAATCCTTGATCAAGACCTGAAACCATGGGTACAAATTCAAACAGTGCCTGGAATGATCCTGAAGACAAGTACTGTTTTTCAAACTGATAACCGAATTGAAACATTACCGGAACCGCATCATATCCGCCTTGTGAACGAGGAGCCTGAATAATTGAAGCTGTTTTACCGGTAAACATGGTTGCTCCCATTCGCGGTCCGTCCATACGCACCTGATCTGTTATCGGTTGGCGAGCACGTGCATCATAATTGTCCGGTTTTGTTAATTGCGACATGATTGCAGGATCGACATTTTTCTTGAACAATTGCTTCAGCATCACGGCAGTCATAACTTGCAATTCTTTCGGATTGTTTAGGAATTCTGTAACCTGCGTGGCTTCTATATTTTCATTTTTTACATCGATAAGACGCATCGTATATATCAATACTTCGCCGAATGCTTCAACAGAACCGGTTAGCATTTTGTCTGCTCCAAGTGATTTGCCGGCTTCCACAAGGCATATTTTGCCATAACAGTTCGTGACATTGATTTTATTTTTTTCGACCAGATAATTCACGTCGTAACGATCCATAACGTCGAAGGTGTCGAGTTTCTCTAGTTCCAGTCGAACTAAATCGCCCATTTGAGCAGGTTCATAGCCAATATGTTTGGCATCGAAATTTAAAACGGCAACTTTAGTTTTTTGTGCTAATGCTTCCGAGTTAAAAGACATACTTAAAACTGTGAAAGAAGCTAAAATTGTTTTTTTGATGATGGTTTTCATGGTGTAATGGTGAATTAGTTTATTGGTGAGTTAGTGCTATGGTTTATTGGTGTTGTGATTTGGAATTATTTGTTTTGTAGAATGTGTTTTTCGAAAAAGCTTTTTTCAGCGATAGTGTTATGAGGTTCGGGTTTTGAAAAACATAAAAGCCAAAGCATGGCAGTTAAAATTCCTATTGCTAATGCGACTCCTACTCGTGGTTGTTGTTTGTTTGTTGTTGTTGTCATGATCGTTGTTTTTGATGGTTTGACAAGGCAAAACTACCGTGAGATGATAGGGTGACATAACGGCTTTACCGGCATAAAACCCTTAACTGTTGCGAACTTTACCACCTCAACTGACGTAACGGAAATTCTAATTATCTTTAGTTGCGAAAAATGCAACTCGGGTGTTCGGTACTTGCAAAAAATGCCAAAATAGAACAGTCAATTTTGCAGAATTAACTATACAAAAAACATGGGACAACCCGAAAAAAGTGCTCAACTGGCGTTTGTTCAGCGTTTGAAAGAGAGCATTCCGCCCAATATTTCATTGGCAGATGAAATGGCCGATGTGCTGGATGTAAGCACGGACAGTGTTTACCGACGAATTCGCGGTGAAACGGCGATCAGCATTGATGAATTGACCAAATTGTGCGCACATTTTAAAGTGCCGTTTGAAGTTGGAGTGGCTTCTGCGGATGCACGTAAAACAGTCGCGTTCGCGTATACTCGGCTAAATGATCAGCTGGATACGTTTCAAAATTATATGATGTCTTTGGGTGCTGAAATTGCCAGAATCCGCTCTGCTTCTGATGGACAGCTGGTGTGGTCAGCAGAAGATGTTCCCATTTTTCATCACTTTAATTACCCGGTTCTCACAAATTTTAAATTGTTTTATTGGTCCAAATCGATTTTGAATTTGCCAGATTTGGATAAACTGCCTTTTTCCACTGAATTTATTCCTGCCGATCTCATGCAGTTAGCGCGTAATACGTATGATCAGTATATCGCCATACCGACAATTGAAATTTGGACGGAAGACACGCTGAATAGCACTGTTAAACAAGTGGAATATTATTGGGAATCGGGATTATTCCAACAAAAGGAACACGCCTTGCAAGTGTTGAATGATATTGAATCCATGATTCAAAATTTGGAGCGACAAGCCGCAGCAGGAAGCAAAATTGACGGAGATTCCGATTCCGGGAATTTCAAATTGTATCATTCCGATTTAATGGTGGGCAACAATAGCATTCTCGTGAAAATGGCAGGGCGTAAAGCGGCTTACATTTCATACAATACGTTCAATTCTATGGTCACGTTGAACGAATCGTTCTGTGCGGATATCGAATACTGGTTGCAGAATTTAATTCGCAAATCAGTTTTAATCAGCGGTGTATCGGAAAAGCAGCGTTACCGTTTTTTCAAAATGAAGTACGACAAGGTGCGAAAGCTGCGTGAGAAAATTGAAAAAGATTGATCGCGATATATATGAATTGCTGGAAATGAAAGTGCGTGAATTCAATACCGCCGCTTTTATTCCGGATGATCCTATTGTTATTCCACATAGGTACACAGATTCGCGCGACCGCGAAATTTCCGGTTTTCTTGCAGCCACGATCGCATGGGGACAGCGCCCCACAATTGTTCGGAACGGACATCGACTGATGGAACTAATGGAAGATAGTCCGCATGAATTCGTGATGTATGCCAGTGCGCGTGATTTAAATTCGCTGAGATCGTTTGTCCATAGGACTTTCAACGGGGAAGATTTGTTGGTGTTTTTAAAAGGGTTTCGTCGAATTTATTCGGAACATGAATCGTTAGAACATGCATTTTTGAAACATCATACCACAGGAAATATGATGGAAACTATTTCATCATTTCGAACGGAGTTTCTTGGGAAAGCGTTAACCAGCAGGACCGCTAAACACGTTTCTGATCCGGGTAAAGGTTCTTCTGCCAAGCGCATCAATATGTTTTTACGTTGGATGATTCGCCGAGATAAAACCGGTGTTGATTTTGGTATCTGGCAGCAATTTTCACCTTCAGAATTGATGTGTCCACTGGATGTGCATGTAGGAAATGTGGCCAGAAGTTTGCACTTACTCGAACGTCACATTGACGATCGAAAAGCAGTTGAAGAATTAACCGCTAATTTGCGTTTTCTCGATCCTAAAGATCCCGTTAAATATGATTTCGCTTTATTTGGTCTTGGAATATTTGAAGGCTGGAAAAGTAGTATTACATAACTAGTGCACATGAAAAATCTTATTATCACTACCCTGCTCTGTTGTTCGTTGATTGGTTATTCGCAACAGACGAAATTACCCGCAGGAACTGAACCAACACCAACTGCCACCGAGAATCGTTTAAAAGCCTTGCAATTCAAAAAGCAAGCTGAAGCACAGTCGTTGGTGAACGCATTGCGTTTTGAAAATGTTGGTCCAACTATCATGAGCGGAAGAATTGTTGATATGGCGGTAAATGAATATGATCCGACAGAATTTTATGTGGCGTATGCCTCCGGCGGTGTTTGGTACACCAACAATAATGGTACATCATTTACGCCCATTTTTGATGAAGTGTCTTATGTTAATGTGGGTGCGCTTGATGTCGATTTTTCGAAAACTCCGCATACCATTTTCGTCGGAGCCGGTGAAGCCAATTCTAGTCGAAGTTCGTATTCCGGTTTGGGAATGTACAAAAGTGCTGATGGTGGTAAAACATGGAAAAATACCGGTTTGCACGATGCTCATCATATTGCTCGTGTCATCATCAGCGAGTCACAACCGAACATCGTATTTACTGCAGTGATGGGCCATTTGTATTCACCCAACAATGAACGCGGATTGTACAAAAGTGTTGATGGCGGAGAATCTTGGAAACGTGTTTTGTTTACCAATAATGAATCCGGCGTAATAGATGCATGGCAAGATCCGAAGCAGCCTGATGTTTGGTATGCAGCGAGTTGGCAACGGAATCGTAAAGCATGGAATTTTGAAGAAGGAGGTACCGGAACAGGGTTATACAAATCAACCAACCATGGTGAAAACTGGGAATTGATTTCAACTGCTGCATCGGGTTTACCCATCGGTCCCGGCGCAGGAAGAATGGGCATTTCGGGTTCTTCACAGAATAGTAATTTGCTTTATGTTGTTATCGATAATCAACAAATCCGTCAACAGCAGAAAGCGAAAAGTAAATCTTCCTTAACACCTTCTCAATTGCGTAAAATGAGCAAGGAAGAATTTTTGAAACTGGATGATAAAGACTTGCAGCAGTTTTTAAAAGCATATCATTTTCCCAAAGAACATACTGCTCAAACTGTGAAGGCGGATATCAAAGTCAACCGTTATGCACCGGCAGCTTTAGCTGATTATGTGAGTGATGCGAATGAAGATTTATTCATTGCTCCAATAATTGGTGCAGAAGTTTATCGTTCTGATGACGCTGGCAAATCGTGGAAGAAAACGAATACCCAATCGTTTGACGCTATGTATTACACGTACGGCTATTATTTCGGACGTATTTGGGTATCTCCGATTGATGACAGTGAAGTGTACATTGGTGGTGTAACCATGCAAAGTAGTTCTGATGCCGGCAAAACGTTTTCCATTATCGATGGACCAAGTGTACATGCTGATCATCATTGTTTGTGGATCAATCCTAAACGAAAAGGGCATTTAATTGATGGCAATGACGGAGGAATAAATATCACTTGGGATTTTGGTAAACATTGGATGAAGTGTAATTCGCCTGCTGTCGGTCAATTTTATGCAATCAATGCAGATAATGCCACGCCATACAACATTTACGGTGGTTTACAGGATAACGGCGTTTGGGTTGGACCTCATACCTACTTTGCATCCGAAGAATGGCACGCTGAAGGACAATATCCGTATAAGCGATTATTAGGTGGTGATGGCATGCAAATCATGATTGATCCGCGTGATGCCAACATTGTTTATACCGGATATCAATTCGGTTATTATTATCGCATTAATCGCAGCAATGGTGAAGAAGCTTTAGTAAAACCTTCCATGAAACTCGGAGAAGCACGCCTGCGATTTAATTGGCAAGCACCCATCTGGTTATCAGTGCACAATCCTGACATTCTCTATTTCGGTTCTCAGTTTGTACATCGTTCTATGAATCGTGGTGATAACTACGAAAAAATTTCGGGCGATTTAACAAGAGGTGGGCGCGTTGGTGATGTTCCTTATGGCACTATATCTACGTTACATGAATCTCCTCTTAAATTCGGATTATTGTACACGGGAAGTGATGACGGTCTGATCCATGTTTCCAAAGACGGTGGTAATTCGTGGACGCGCATCTCCGATGGACTTCCACAACATTTGCGAGTAAATCGCGTTATTGCATCTGCACACGTTGAAAGTCGTGTATATGCTGTGCTGAGCGGATTTCAGTGGGATCATTTTGATGCTTATATCTATTGCTCGGATGACTATGGCAAGACCTGGGCGCGCATAGATTCAGAATTGCCTATGGAACCGGTGAACGTTATTAAAGAAGATCCGGTAAATCCGAATTTGCTGTTTGTCGGTACCGACGGTGGTTTATATACAACTATCAACCGGGGGAAAGCATGGATGCGTATGACCAATAACCTTCCTCCTGTTGCTGTACATGATGTGGTTATTCAACCACACGCGAAGCACTTGTTGGTAGGCACTCACGGCCGATCAATATTCCGGGCGGATATTTCAGTTTTGCAACAACTTACAGATACCATAGCGGCTACAGACCTTGCGATTTTTGATTCGCAACAGCTTTTGATGAAACTAGCATGGACTGAAGAAGGAATGCAATGGGAAACTCGAGGTTCTTTGGCATATTATTCAAAAAGTAGTCAGTTGATTGCAATAGAAATTTTATCCGAAGAAAACGGATCCGCTTGGATTACTATTAAGGACACAGCAGTTGTAGGTCTGAATTACGTGGACATTTATGGCATTGCAGATAGCGTTTCAACAGACGATTACTTAACTTATTTGAAGAATAGTAAGGATGCCGTTTTGGTTGATCAATACGGCGTTACTACGAACAATCCTGTGCTTGTTCCGGGCGAATACTATATTCGTGTAATCTATGGAGATCGTCGAATTTGGCAGAAGTTTAGTGTAAAGAAGTAAGTCTGTTAATTTTAATCGACGTGGTAGATGAATATACAGGTGATTCAATTTGATCGAGGACTTGAATCTCGGCAGCACGTGGTTCACAATAAATTGAATTATTTGGCAAATAGTCACCGGATTTACTCAATTTCCATAACTTTAACCTTTGATGAAGTTTGCGCAGCCTTACCTGTTTTTCGCACTATTCGCATTAGCGATACCGGTTCTGGTTCATCTGTTTAACTTTCGACGATTCAAGCGCATTCCCTTTACCAATGTTCGTTTTTTGCGTGAAGTCCGTCAAGACACCAAGGCTCGTAACAAACTTCGGAATCGACTGATTTTATTTTCCCGCTTATTAGCTGTATTGTTTCTAGTGCTAGCTTTCACGCAGCCCTATTCGCCCATTAACGGCGGCGTTGTAAAAAGCGGAAAAAAAATTGTGAGTTTTTACCTCGATAATTCATTTAGTATGGATGCTGTTGGTAAAAATGGAACATTACTAGACGAGGCCAGAAAACAAGCCAAAGAAATCGCATTAAGTTATCGTCCATCCGACGAGTTTCATTTGATCACGAACTCGTTTGAAGGAAAACATCAGCGGGTTGTGAATCGTGAGGAATTTTTGGAGTTATTGGAGGAAGTGAAATCTGCTCCGGCGGTTAGAAAAATTTCGGAAGTTACAAAACGACAAATGGATATTCTGAATGCTGAGCAGCAAGTTGAATCCGGTAACAAACATGTCTATTTGCTCAGTGACTTTCAAAAAACTACCGCAGATCTTGACCGTATTACGAACGATACAACTGTGCAGTATAGATTAATTCCGTTGCGTGTGGAAGGCACGGGTAATGTTTCTGTTGATTCCATTTGGTTCGATTCACCTGTGCGACAGCTCAACGTTCCCGAAGCGATGCACGTGCGTATTGTGAACCATTCCGATAAGAATATTGAAAATGTCCCTATTCGCCTTTATCTGAATGGAGAAGCACGCAGTCCGGCATCATTCAGTGTTGCAGCGAAAAGTAGCGTGGATACTACCATTTTGTTTACCATCCGACAAGCCGGTTTGCAACAGGGAATGATCGAAATCAATGATTACCCGATTACGTTTGATGATCGCAGTTATTTTAGTTTTGATGTAGCTGAAGCTATTACTGTTCTAAACATTACTCCTACAGTAAGTGCCAATCAAAGTATTGATTTTGTTAAAACACTTTTTGCCGGTGATTCCTTGTTTCAATATACCGGAATGGAAGAAGGAAAAGTGGATTTCAGTGCTTTCTCGCGCAATCGTTTAATTGTGTTAAATGGTCTGCAAAGCATATCAACAGGAATGTCTACGGAGATCAAACGTTTTTTGGATTACGGCGGTTCGTTAGTTGTTTTTCCGGGAATGAACGCTGATTTAGGTTCCTACAATTCGTTTTTAATTTCAATCGGAGCCGGTCAACTGGAAAAAACGGATACTTTGCGAACTCAGGTTGATGTATTGAATTTCGATCATCCGTTGTATCGAGGAGTATTTGAAAAAACAAAAGGAACAGTGGATTTACCGGTTATAAACGAACATTACGTGATTAGAAGTAATTCGCGTTCAACTCAAGATGAAATGATGCGATTGCGTAATGGAAGACCGTTTTTTGCTTCTTATAAAAACGATCGCTCGTTTGTGTATTTGTGCGCAGTTCCTGCTAATGAATTATGGAGTAATTTCACCCGACACGCGCTGTTTGTGCCAACACTATATCAGGTAGCGTTATTTAGTCAGGCACAACAAGATTTGTTTTACACGATTGGCAGTACACAGGAAATTCCGCTCTCCGGCATGACGCTGAATAACGAAGATGTTTTCCATTTAATTGAGCCGACAAGTCACCTGGATATTATCCCGGCTCACAGAAATATTGGCGGTAGTGTTTCTCTTGATCCTTTTCAGCAGATTTCAACTCCCGGCAATTATCTGATCAAATATGGCAACACACAAGTTAGTGGCGCGTCATTTAATTACGATCGTTTAGAGTCAAATCTGCAACTGTTGACGGATGATGAAATCAAAACCGCATTGGATGATTCGGGTGTGAAAAATGCGGCAGTATATTCTTCGAATACTAAATCCGTTAACGAGCTTCTTACAGAAACCGATTTTGGTAATAAATGGTGGACAACCTGTATTTGGGTGATGTTATTAGCCCTAGTTGCAGAAATGCTCATCATCAGATTTTGGAAAACATCTTCAGTTACACAACAATCCAGCAGCACTTCATGAGTACTACTATCTTGATTAAACGCGCGCGCATCGTAGCTCCGGGACAATTAAATAACGGTAAAACAACCGATATTTTAATTGAAAATGGAATTATTTCAAAAATGGCGGATTCCATTAATCATGATCACGCGACCGTTTATGAAAGTCCTGAATTAATGGTTGCACCCGGATTCATGGATCTACATGCACATTTATCAGATCCGGGTTATGAATACAAAGAAACATTGGAATCGGGTGCTGCTGCAGCCGCTGCCGGTGGTTATACTGCCGTGTTAGCCATGCCGGACAATAATCCTGTAACGTACTCCAAATCGCAGGTGGAATACATCATTAAACGCAGTGCCGGTTTACCTTGTAGAATTTACCCTGCAGGAGCCGTTACCGTGAAACTGGAAGGAAAAGAATTGGCCGAGATGTACGACATGCATCAAGCCGGAGCAATTGCTTTTACCGATGCGGATCATCCTATAGCCCATGCCGGAGTGTTGTTACGAGCGTTACAATACAGTTCCAATTTTGGCGCACGAATTCATGTTCGTTGTGAGGATCCTCAATTGGCTTATGGCGGTCAAATGAATGAAGGTGTCAACAGCACTAAACTTGGATTAAAAGGAATTCCGGCAGTTGCAGAGGAAGTTATGCTTGCACACCATTTAGCTATTGCGGAATATGCTCAAACTCCGATTCATATTATGGCAGTTAGCAGCGCAGGAAGCGTAGAACTGATTAGAAATGCGAAAAAGAAAGGTTTGCCTGTAACCGCAGCAGTTCACGCCACTCACCTGCTCTATACCGATGATCAGTTAACGGAATTTGACACCAATTTCAAATTGAGTCCGCCACTAAGAACTGAAACAGATCGCAATGCATTAATTGCAGGTGTTTTGGATGGAACAATCGATTGTATCACGAGCGGTCACCGCCCCGAAGATACCGAGAGCAAAGTGCTGGAATTTGATTTAGCCTCACCGGGCATGAATACGCTGGAGACCAACTTCAGTATGCTGTGTGCTGGCGGAAAGTTAAAGCCGGAGCAGATGGTGAATGTGTTGTCTAGTAATCCACGAAAGGTTACCGGACTTACGATTCCTCAAATTGAGATCGGACAAAAAGCTGAGTTGACCTTGTTCGATTGCACTCAGAAGTGGATCTATGGTAAAGACAATGCAAAAAGTAAAGGAATGAATTCGCCTTTATTTGACAAGGAATTGCAAGGTGTGATTCTTGGAACGATCTGTTAATTGTACAGATCTACGCTAAGTTCCTAATTAGCATTATTCAAATAATATTCCATGAGTTGGATAATACTCATTGTAGCCGGCTTATTTGAAGTGACGTTCGCTTTTTGTTTAGGTAAAGCAAAAGATGCTACAGGAACAACTTCTTATTGGTGGTATGGAGCTTTTGTAGTGGCACTTGCTGCAAGCATGTTGCTGTTGATGAAAGCTACACAAGAATTACCGATTGGAACCGCTTACGCTGTATGGACCGGCATTGGAGCAGTTGGTACGGTTGTGATAGGCATTCTTTTCTTTCAGGAGCCGGCTAGTTTCTGGCGATTATTTTTCCTCAGTACGCTGATCTTATCAATTGTTGGCTTGAAAGTTGTTTCTAAATAATTGAAAAAAAAGAACGCCTTTCAGCGTTCTTTCCTCTTTGTTTATTCCTCATCTTCTCCTTCTTCCACCATATTGTGAAAGACTTCCTGAACATCTTCGTCTTCCTCTAAGCGATCCAACAACTTCTGAAATTCAGCGTGTTGTTCCTTATTTAACGTAACCGTTGTTGTTGGAAGACGTGTTAATTTGGCTTCTAACACTTCGATATTTTTTGCTTCTAATGCTTTTTGCATCGCTCCGAAGTCGGTAAATGCACAATACACAATTGCATCGTTTTCGTCACCCAAATCAATAGTATCCAATCCTGCGTCAATCAGGTCAAGTTCCAGCTCGTCCATATTAACACCATTAGTACTGATACGGAACACACCTTTACGATCGAAAAGAAAATCAAGAGAACCGGTTTTACCGATTTCTCCGCCCGTACGGTTGAAGTGCACACGCAAGTTGGCAATGGTACGAGTAGGATTATCTGTTGCTGTTTCAACTACAACGCCTACATTAAAAGGGCCTTTTCCTTCGTATACAATTTCCTGGAAGTTGTCTGTGTCATTTTTGCCGGCAGCTTTAGCAATTGCAGCATCCACACGATCTTTCGGCATGTTTACGGCTTTCGCGTTCTGCATCACCAAACGCAAACGTGCATTAGTAGACGGGTCTCCTCCGCCCGATTTTACAGCAATGGCAATTTCTTTTCCGATTCGTGTAAACTGCTTCGCCATAGTGGCGTAGCGCTTAAACATTTTGTGCTTTCTTTTTTCAAAAATGCGTCCCATACATCAAAATGGTAAATGATAATTATTATTCAAATTCTGCTAATGTCTTTTTAATAATTGCCACACATTCCATCAATTGCTCCTCGTTCATAACTAGTGGTGGCGCAAAACGAATGATATCACCATGAGTAGGTTTTGCCAGCAGTCCGTTTTCCATTAGTTTCAAACAAACGTCCCATGCAGTAGTACCGTCTTTCGGAGCAATGACAATTGCGTTCAGTAAGCCTTTACCACGAACAGCGGTTACACGACTACTTTTGATGGCACGTAACTCGCGACGTAAAATTTCACCCAAACGTTCCGCGTTAGTCGAAAGATTTTCATCGCGTAAAATTTCCAATGCCGCAATAGCTACTTTACAAGCAATAGGATTGCCTCCATACGTAGATCCGTGTTCGCCGGGCTGAATCGTTAACATGATCTCATCATCTGCCAATACTGCAGAAACAGGCAACATCCCTCCGGAAAGCGCTTTTCCTAAAACCAACACATCAGCACGCACATTTTCATGATCGCAAGCCAACATTTTACCTGTTCTTGCCAATCCGGTTTGCACTTCATCGGCAATCATTAGCACCTTGTATTTCGTACACAGATCGCGAATACCTTTCAAATATCCTGCATCCGGAACGACAACTCCTGCCTCACCTTGAATCGGTTCAAACATAAATCCTGCAACGTGCGGATCCTGAAACGCCTTTTCCAACGCGCCCAAATCGTTATATGGTACGATAACATAACCCGGAACCAATGGCCCGAAATGGCTGTAACTACTGGGATCCGTAGAAGCCGAAATAGATGAAATGGTTCGACCGTGAAAGTTTCCTTCCACAAAAACTACTTTGGCCTGATTGTCAAGAATACCTTTCACTTTGTAGCCCCAACGACGAGCTAACTTGATGGATGTTTCCACCGCTTCCACGCCTGTATTCATGGGTAATACTTTATCATACCCAAAAAATGTGGTAATGAACTTTTCATATTCACCTAAACAATCGTTGTAAAATGCGCGTGATGTTAACGCCAACTTACCTGCTTGTTCTGCTAACGTGCGAACCAATTTCGGATGGCAGTGACCTTGATTTACTGCAGAATAAGCCGATAAAAAATCATAATACTGCTTGCCGCTGACATCCCAAACAAAAACGCCTTCTCCACGCGATAATACCACCGGTAAAGGATGGTAGTTATGCGCTCCGTAACGATCTTCTAATGCCATTAGCTCTTCTGCACGTGTCTTTCCTGCTGTCATGGTATTTATGTTATTATGATTTAATGAAGCGTAAAGATACGGAGAAGCCCTGAAATAGGCTATTTACTAAGTAAAAACGTGCATCCGAAAGCGGATAGAACGAAGAACAAGCCGGAAGTTACCAAGACATTGAGAACGGCATTAAATAAGAACCAAAGTCCGTAGCGGTAATGCTTGTTTCGAAAACGATGAATCATAAATAACACGAGCAGAACAGAATGTGTGGCGGCAATCGGCAATGAAGCGATATTCCACAAAAATGTTCCGCGAGTTGCCTTTAAGCCGGTGTATTGTTCGAAGCACACCAATAGTATAATCGCAAATGCCGGCATGAACAATAAGTTCCACAGCAATGAATGGAAGAAAAATTCCTTCAATGTAGGCAGCGGTGTACTTTCCGTGACTACAAGATAAGCGATTCCCGCATTTCCCGTTACATTTGCGGCATGAAGTTGAAGACACAGCCCGTTCACGAGCGCGTTGAAATAACAGCCGTTTCTGCCGAAGGCAAAGCCATTGCACGAATCAATAATCAAGTCGTATTTATTTCAGGTGCTGTGCCCGGTGATGTGGCTGATATTAAAATTATCAAGAAACATCGTCGATTTCTGGAAGGTCAGGTGGTGCAATTTCATGAACAATCGCCGACCCGCACCACTCCTGTTTGCGGACATTTCGGAACATGTGGCGGTTGTAAATGGCAGCATTTGCAATACGAACACCAGTTAAAATACAAGCAGCAGCAAGTTCATGATCAGCTGGTGCGTATTGGTAAATTGGATGTTCCGGAAATACAGCCTATTGTAGGCGCTCAGAATATTTACAATTATCGCAATCGTTTGGACTTCGGTTTTTCGAATAAGCGTTGGTTGACAACGGAAGAAGTGAAGTCAGGTATTGCATTTGACGATCGCGGCGGAATGGGGTTCCATATTTCGGGTGCATTTGACAAAGTGCTGGATTTAAAAGAATGTCACTTACAGGGCGAATTCAGCGAACGTGTCAGGAGGTTTGTTCGTCAATATACATCCGAACATCAAATCCCCTATTTCGATATCCGTAATCATGGTGGCATGATGCGCTCGCTTATTGTGCGCACGTCATCAACCGGAGAAACCATGGTAATTGTGATGTTTTTTGGCAATGATCAGACCATCATTGATCAAGTGATGAATGCGATTCAAGTTGAATTTCCCCAAATCACGTCGTTGTTATACATCATCAATCCGAAAGGCAACGACACCTTCTTCGATCTGAATGTTCATGTTTTCGCAGGGAAGGATCATATTACGGAAGAAATGGAAGGCCTTCACTTTCGTGTCGGACCTAAATCATTTTACCAAACCAGTTCAGCACAAGCTTACGAATTGTACAAAATAACTCGCGATTATGCAGGATTAACCGGTGAAGAAATCGTTTATGACCTGTACACCGGAACAGGATCCATTGCTCAATTTGTTTCCCGATCGGCGAAAAAAGTAATAGGAGTTGAACTAGTGCCGGCAGCAATTGAAGATGCCAAGATGAATGCATCGCTGAACAACATCAGCAATTGTACTTTTTATGCGGCTGATATGAAAGATATGTTTACTGCTGAATTCATGGCGGCAAATGGTCTACCAGATGTCATAATAACAGACCCACCACGCGCAGGAATGCATCCTGATGTGGCAATTTGTTTGCGGGACAGTAATGCGAAACGAATTGTTTACGTAAGCTGTAATCCTGCTTCACAAGCCCGTGACTTGGCTATTATTTGTGAGAAATATCGCGTAACTAAAGTGCAGCCGGTAGATATGTTCCCGCAAACACATCACGTGGAGAATGTTGTATTGTTGGAGTTGAAATAACTTTAGCTTTTCTTATAATATTTCAACGCAGTCGGCAAAAATGCTTTGATATCCTTAATGCGCTGCGCATCGCTGGGGTGTGTACTTAGTATTTGAAGATTGGCGCCACTACCCGCATCTGCCATACGTTGCCAAAACGGAACAGCATGATTGGGATCATAACCGGCCATTGCCATAAAACATAATCCTAATTTATCGGCTTCAGTTTCGTGTTTACGAGAATAGGCTAACGCACCCAAAGAGGAACCAATACCGTACGCCTGTGTAAAAACTTGCTGTGTTACCTGAGGCTGTTTCTGCATAGCAACCGCAAGCACAGATCCTCCGGTTTGAATAGCTAACTGTTGACTCATGCGCTCGTTACCATGACGCGCAATCGCGTGCGCAACTTCATGTCCCATAACTACTGCCAATCCATTTTGATCTTTCGTTACGGGTAATAAGCCTGTGTACACCACAACTTTTCCACCCGGCATGCACCAAGCGTTAACGGTATTATCCTGAACCAAATTGAATTCCCATTTGTATCCTGCAACGCGCTTTTGTTTCTTTTGCTTGGTGAGATAATTGGTGATAGCTGTACGAATATCGTTGCCAATTTTTTTCACCATGATGGTATTCGCATCTGTATCTGGAACTTTAGTTTTAGTTGCGAGAAACTTATTGTATTCTGTGTTCGCCATTGTAATTAATTCCGACTCCGGAAGGAGATGAAACTGTCTTCTATTAGTAATCGGAACTTTCGAACAAGCCCAAAGCATGACCGCAATAGCTAATGCGGAGACAAATCGTAATTTCATCATGATACTATGATACTATTATTCTATTGTGGCAGAGATGCCACGATCTAGGAATGCTTCACACATCGGACGTAGTTCTTTGTAAGAACCCACCTTTACACCGCACTTGCCTTTATAATGCACCAGCAACGTACACTGTTCCGCCTGTATTACATCGTGTTTACAAATTTCAATTAACGATTGAATGACGTGATCAAACGTATTGACGTCGTCATTATACAATACCAAATCATAACGCTCTTCGGTTTTTTCCTTAACCAATACGAGGGATTCTTCCTGAGTTTGAGTGCTTAACTGAAACATGGCTGAATGATTTTGTCAAAGATAAGCAAAAGACAAATGTTAGTCCGATATCTTTTTGAATCGAGGAACCGTTCCGGCATCGGTGTGAACTGTTTCTACAAACATTGTTAACGGACGCACCCACAAACGCGAATCTTCTTCACGGCGATAAACTACCAGCTGTTCATCTGTTTCCGAATGTGTGGCAATGTCAATTACAACGTAATTATTGCCTTTGTAGTGAAGGTATTTTCCCGGAGTTACTGTTTTCATTATCTACCTAACAAGCGCAAAGCTTCTTCTGTGCTGATTTTTTCTCCATTATTCCAAGCTACAACAAATGAGTCTCCCAATCCTTTGGAGATCGCCTCTTCTTTTAATGCTACCGCTTCTTCATACGATTGGAATTGACCCATTTGATAAACGGTTAGTCCTGATTTTGCATCCAAATAAGCTTTGACTCCACGCGAAGCAAACAACAAATATTTGTTGGCAATATCGACCGGAACTTCATCGCGGAATGCGCCCATTTGAACACTAAATACAATTCCCTGAGCAGTAACAGGCGTTGCAGGCAAGTTAGCAGCACGTGGATTGTTAGTAGAGTTGTTATTAGTAGGATTGGAAGTATTGGCGGTTGGCTGCGAATTATTTACAGCAGGCGCATTGTTGGATGAGTTAGTAGCAGGAGAATTATTAGCTTTGTTGGAAGAATTGCTTAGCTGAGTTACAGGTGCTGGTGTTCCCGAATCTGCACTTCCTTCCGCACGAATACCTTGTGCTTCCAATGTGCGTGCTTCATCCAACGTGATTCGTTTCCCGTTATAATAAGCTGTTACGAAGGCATCACGAATTCCCGATCGATTAATGGAATTTTTGGAATTTACTGCCGCATTAGCATTGTTGTATTTACCGGCAGAATAACGCAGATAACCATTTGCTGTTCGCTCACTAAACAAGCCATCCAAATTATACAACTGCCCACGAGAAACAGGACGCGAGAAGACTCCTACCTGAACCGTATAAAACAAACCTTGTACTGCAGCCACATCAGTTGCAGGAGCTATTTCTGTACTGTTCGCAGGAGTATTGTTCAGTACGGTCTGTGTGTTTGTAACGGGAGGATTATTCGTTGTTGGTGTATTCGATGCGTTCGAATTGTTATTGGTTACAACCGGTGTGTTGTTAGTTGGTGTCGCATCAGTTGGTAACAGTTGCCCTGACATACGCGCAGCTTCTGCCAATGAAATTCGCTTGCCGTTGTAAAATGCAACTACGAAAGCATCACTGTATCCTAACCCTCGCACTTCATTTTTTGCAGCGTTTGCAGTATTCAGTACTTTAAATTCGCCAGCAAAATAACGCGTGAGACCGCTCGCTGTTTGTTCGCCCGTTAATGGTTGAATGCCTTTAAAAATAGCCGGTGAAATAGGATTACGGAAAGCACCAACTTGCACTTTATATACTAAACCTTCCGGCAAACTTGCATTTACATTAATACTTGCTGTCGGTGCTGCATTGGATTGAATACTGAAGGATTCACCCGGCTGCAATTGAGTTGCAACACGAGAAGTGTTATTCGGATCAGGTGTATTGTTTGTTGTAGGGGTTGAATTATTGCTGGAATTTTGATTCGAGTTCGGAACAGGAGTTGTTGTATTTGTAATTGTAATTGGATCGTTATTGGTAACCGGATTAGATGGACGTTCTGAATCAGCAACAGCTGTAACTTGATCAATCGTGTTTTTATCCAATTCATTCAAATACAAATCCGCTTCCTTCTGTTTTTGTTCAGAAGTGATGCGCATTCCAACTAGTTCATCATTCAACGAATCGCGACGTTTGAAATCTTGCTTTGCCAGTTCGTTATAACGTTTCGATTTATCCAGATACTGTTGACGTTTAGTCGAATCCTGTTCGTCAGCAGCTTTCCCGGCAAAATCCTGAGATTTGGCAATATTGTTATCACCACTTCGCTGTGCTGCCGTTGCTGCTTGTTCAGTTTGCTGTTCTTCTTGCTTAGCAGCAACCGACTCTGCAATACGCTCGCTATATTCTTGGTAAGCTTCCGAATTCTTGATGGCGGTTACTTCTTCAGGACTGTAAGGTTGACCGGTAACAGGATTAATTACTGCGCGTGATGTTGCAGCAGGATTTGAATTGGTATTATTTGTTGTTGTAGGATTATTCGGAACCGGATTATTAGAAGTGTTGTTATCCGGATTTGTTGTATTCGGATTATTAGCAACAGGGTTATTATTCGAATTCGGTGTGTTGTTATTCGTCACCGGATTATTAGAAGTGTTGTTATCCGGATTTGTTGTAGTCGGATTATTAGCAACAGGATTATTATTTGAATTCGGTGTGTTGTTGTTTGTTGCGGGATTCGTATTGTTAGCCACTACAGTTTCGCTAATTCCGGCCTTCTGATATGC
Organism: Bacteroidia bacterium; assembly: GCA_044344795.1. GTDB lineage: Bacteria > Bacteroidota > Bacteroidia > Palsa-965 > Palsa-965. The sequence continues at coordinate 23,979 of JBIJCF010000032.1, forward strand.
TGCAAGCGCTTCTTGCTGTTTTAATAATGCCTGTTTTTCCTTCTCCTCTGCACTGCGTAACTTTTCACTACGGGTAAATTGGTCAGTTGCTTGCGCCGCTGCTGCTCTATCTGCCGTTGCTTGTTTCATCATGATGTCGGCTTCTTCTTGCTTAAGTCGCGCAACTTCAACACCTGGATCGCTATTACCTGATGCGTTAGTTAGCATGGTATTCAGTCGTGACGAATTATCATTAAACTGTGTATTGTTTGCAGAACCTTGCGCTGCAGAAGCTTCTGATTCTTTGTCCCACGCCTGTCTCTGTGCTGTTGTAGCTTCCCGCAACAAACGATTTTTCTCCTCGCCTTGTGCTTTAGAAGCTGCTTGTGTTAGTGAATCTTGTTTTGCCCTTAATTCGTTTGCCTCCACACGCTTTTCATCGCGATTCGCAATCGCAGTTTTTGCTGTGTTATTTTCAAATATCACTCCACCTTCTACAAGTGCGTTCGGATTCGATTGCGGGGTATTAGACGCAACAGGAACAACTTGCCCGGCTTCTTCAGCAAGTGCTCCGGCAGCTTCCGCTTCTGCACGTTTTTCACTTTCTGCATTACGTAAAACTGCAATTTCCTGCTTGAGTTGTTCTTGTTGTTTCTTGTTTTTTATTGCAGCCAATTCTTGATCTTTCTTGTCAGCGGCGGCACCCAACTCATCTGCCCAATCGTTGTACAACTGTTGCTCTGCTTGAGCCTTCTCGTTTGAATCTGAAATTGCTGCAACCTCCGTTTGCTTAGAAGTGAAATTATTATCAATAGGTTGCGTGACTTGAGCATTTCTAGCAGCCGCCGATTGCTCCTGTTGTTGCTTTTGTTCTTCCTGCTTCGCAACATTAGTAGCAGAACGGGCTTCATTTTTCAATGCAACACTTCGCTGCTCCAACTGCGTTATTTCATTTTTCAGTTGCGCTTTCTCGTCTTTATCCTTTGTAGCTGATAATTGCGCTTTCTTCTCTTTGATCTCTTGATCAATAGATACAGCCCATTCCGTTTTAACTTGAGCTTCTTGTTCTGCTTTGGTAACAGGATTGCTTATTGTGTCTATGGCACTTATGCGTGAAGTGAATTCAGCATCTGCTTTTTCCCGTGGCGAAAGATTTTTGTCAGCATTCTCATTAGCTGAATTATTGCCTACTACAGGATTCGCATCATTATTTCTGGAGTTATTTACAGGATTGTTGCTGTTGTTATCCTGAGGATTATTTGGATTCGCGTTATTGTTTGTTGCCGGATTAGCATCGTTATTACCTGAGTTATTGACAGGGTTGTTACTGTCGTTATTCTGAGGATTGTTTGGATTCGCGTTATTGTTTGTTACAGGATTCGTATCGTTATTAACTGGGTTGTTTACAGGATTGTCACTGCCGTTGTTCTGAGGATTGGTTGGATTCGCGTTATTGTTTGTTACAGGATTCGTATCGTTATTAACTGGGTTGTTTACAGGATTTTCACTGCCATTGTTCTGAGGATTGGTTGGATTTGAATTATTATTTCCGGAATTATTTACAACCGGCTTATTAGAATTGTTTTCGTTCGTGTTGGATGGTTTATTAACGTTGTTGTTCGGCTGATTGTTGGAAGGAGAATTATCTGCAATAGGATCAGGAGGAATTGTTTTAGTCTCTGTCGGATTAGTTGCCGCCACCGGTCGAGATGTTCCGGCTTCCATTGCGGACTGCTGATAGGTATTAATATCCTGCTCCAGTTGTTTCTTCGCTTCAGGACTTGTTGCTACGGGAGCTATTTCCGTGTTGCGCGACTGAGCAATGGTATTGTTAGCCGCTTGAGCTTTGTTATTGGCATCGTTGTATTCATTCTCGAGCCGCTGTACTTTTTTCTCTTGCTTCTTAATATCATCGTTGTTGGCGGCGATATCTTCTTCAATACCTTCAATTTGTGCAACAATACCGGCCTTCAAATCAGGATCTTTTTCCTTAGCTTCTTCCGCTTTTAATTGATCTATCTTTTGTTGATTCTGAACGTTTTCATCTTTAAGATCCTGCAGTTCTGTTTTAGCAGCATCCAATGCTTGTTGTTTTTTATCTGCCTCCGCTTTATAGTTTGCTACCGTACTTGCTCCTTCTTGTCTCGCTGTGGTTAAAGCCTGCAGCTCTTGCTCCTGTTGTGACAGCTGATCCATGGCCAGCTTATCATTTTTGATTAAGGCTTTATCCAGCGTATTCGCGTATTTGTTAGCCGCGTCTGCTTCTTGCTTTTGGGTTTTAGCATCTTGATCCAAGGAATTTGCAACCGTTACAGCCGCTACGGCTTGCGCCTGAGCAGCATTTGCTTCAGCTTGTTTCTGCGCTGCATCAGTTAGAGCCGTTTGTTTCTCAGGTCCTTCCGGCAATGCTTGTGCTGCAGCTAAAGCTTTATCTGCATCTGCTTGTTTTTCCTTCGCTTCATTGTTTAAATCTGTTGCATAGGTATATGCGCGATCCGCTTGTTGCTGGGCTGATACTGCATCCTTTTGTGCTTCTTCAGCTTCCTGCTTGGCCGTTCCAACTACTTGCTGATTAGAAACCGGATCGTTGGAAAAAGGAACATTATCGGCAGGATCGGTTGTATTATTATCCGGATTATTGTCGGCATTAGGATTGCCTACATCTACAATCTCATTGTTCTCGTTAACGGGAACCGTGTTGTTCATTTGTGCTTTGCCTGCAAGAAACTCCGGAGATAACGAAGCAGTATCATCGTCAAACGTCGTGTTTATATACAATACACGATCGCCCTTATCGTCTATATATCCTATTTCCTGACGAATCGGTTTAATCTCGTATTGAGGTGGAATTAACACCGTGGCCGTTTGCGTGTTAACGCCGTTCTTTTCCACTGTAAATGTGTATTTGGATCCGTCGTTGGGAAGATTAATGAAGTATGAACCGGTTTGTTCATTCGATTTAAAAATCCCTATCATCTGACCGTTATCGGCATTTTTAACGATGATAGTTGATTTTTTAGATGGGTCATTTTCCTCCCCTTTAAATGTTCCTGTAATTACAACTTCAGTTGCCTGACGCCGCTCAATAAGCACATGATATACCATCATCATACCACTTCTAGAACTTCTTGATGATGCAAACCAAGCCGATTTTTCATCGTAATCCGTAATAAAGAGAATATCGTCATCAGGGGAGTTTATAGGAAAATCCATATTCACAGGCTTTTGCCACGTGTTAGTTTCCTCATTTAATTCCGACCTAAAAATATCGTAGCCACCCATACTGTTGTGACCTTTAGAGCAAAAGTATAACACCTTGCCACTTGGGTGTAAGAACGGGTAATCCTCATCAAATTCAGTATTAATTTCAGGACCTAAATTATATGGTGCACTCCATCCTCCATTCGGCAAACGACGCACTACGTAAATATCTTTTCCTCTGTCTTCTGAATCTCCAAATGACGAGAAATACAATTCATTTTTCTCACCGCTTAGAACAATTACAGAGGTTTCTTTCTTTTTCTTATCCAACTGTGTTTTGAAATCATCCGGTTTAACGATCAACTGACCGTTATATCCCTTTAAGTCGTACGTTCGGAAAAAATCACCTTTAGGTAATTCTTTCTTTTCAATCACCCCGAGTTCGGTGATACTTTTAAGCAACTTTTTGCCCGTGTTGCACATGGCAATCTGATTGTCAACTTGCATCTTTACTGCCGTCTTTTTTCCGGCTAATACTTTGTAGCGTGTATATGATTTTACTGCATCGTCAAATCGATAATTCAGATGATAAGCGCGCCCAAGATGATACCAAACATCTTTATCCGCAGAGGGATCGTTAGATGCAGTTTCTAAATAAGGTACCGCTTTGGTTTTGTCAGCGCTGCTATACAGCATACATACGCCAAAACGATAATTGTAGTTGGGGTCTTTCGGATAGTTCGCCAAGAGTTGCGAATACAATGGAAATGCTGCGGCGTAATCTTCATTTTCAAAAAGTTCTGCAGCTTTCTTCTTAACCTCTTCCTCGGAACCGGCGGTTTGAGCAGAAAGACCCTGCGCGCTCCACAATAACGTGAAACACACCAGCAGCATACGTACCAAATACCAATTCCTCATACACGGCGGGGTCACAACCCTTTGTTCGAGTTGATTCCATGCATTAGAGCCACAATAAATGTACCCTAATTCACAAATTTAATTCTTTATACGCAAGATGCATGAAAACAGTGAATTCCATAAGGAAAATCACTTAGCCTTGACTAACGGTGTCTTCGTCGGATTCTGAACTGGATTTCAACTTTTGGGACAGGTTCATTCTGGATTCCTGATTACGCAACAATCTTTCGATATTCTTTTGGTGCGTGATCAATATCAGAATAGCGACCATAATGGAGAATGCTACCATAGCAGGCACAACAGATGCGCCGAAAAATGCAATGACAATTACAGGTAAAGCCACTCCCGCAGAGATGCTGCTCAACGAAACGTATCTTGTACTCAGGAATACCAATAAAAACACACCAACAGCCATCAGACAGGCATAGGGATGAACTGCCATAACTACTCCGAACAAAGTTGCGATTCCTTTTCCTCCGCGAAACGCAGCGAATACAGGAAAAATATGCCCGATTACGGCTGTAATACCAAAAACAAGTTGAAGATTGACAAAAGGACGTGAACCTTCCGGTGCTTTAGAAACCAAGACTGCCAACATTACTGCCAGAAATCCTTTCAAAACATCCAGAAACAAAACTGTTAAGCCGGCCTTTTTACCTAAGACCCGAAAAGTGTTGGTTGCTCCGGCATTGCCGCTTCCATACTCGCGGACATCAAGACCGTAAAACGTTTTACCCATCCATACTGCAGACGGCATTGATCCTAACAGATATGCCACCAACAAAGCAAGAACTATCGTAATCGTCATAGTGCGCTTTTATTTATCTCCGCCTTCCCCACCTTCATCGTTCGACTGGCCCGCCTCTGCACGTTTTAACTTCTTCAACAACTGGTTCCGGTCGTTCGGACTGCTCAGGGTAAACTTGTACTTCTTCTGCCCTTTTTCACCTTCTTTCACCTTGTCATCATCTTTCAATTCCTTGATGATTGTGGTGAATTTTTCATTAGAAGAATATACCAGCATTATCCCGTTAGAGTAGCTAAAGGTATAATATTTTCCATTATCCAGTTCTAAATACAATGTTAACACGTCGCCGCTCTTCTTGCGTTCTAACATCATTGTGCCCGGTATATACTTGTTGATCTGGTCTTTGTTGATGCTGGCCAAGCCTAGTTTTCCTTCAGAAATGTATGAACGTGTCTTCTGGTTCCAGTTTAGTTTTATATCTGAGAATAAGAAGGTAAACTTCAACTCGTCCGGGAATTTACGGTAAGAACCGTATAGGTTGAGTTGCGTAATAAACTTATCCGCCTTTTCCTTACCAACAATTTCATTCAAGGCTTTCTGGAATGTAGGCCGCGCGGCCTCCGTTGCTGAGAGTCCTGTTGAAGCATTGATGTCATCGACCAAAACATTCATGGCTTTATCATTCATGAAGAAATCTAGCGCCACAACGAGGTCGAATGATGTTGACTGATTCACCGTATTGTGCGTCGCATTTCCAACTGGCAACAGCATTACTTGACCCAAATCGGAGCCGAGGTTCATTTTACCTTCGCCATAAACCAAGCACGATTTGGTGTTAAAGCTGATGTAATTACCCGGCAAGGAACGCTCAATTAACTTTTCCTTATTGGAAATTCGGTATTCACGCGATGCTTTATCGAAGAACAAGAATCCGTCCGCGGTTACAACGCTAACATCAGTTCGTCCTTTTCGCGGTGACAAGAATGCTCCGTATATGTGAACCGAATCTACTGTGCTAACGATACCAGCAGTAATCGGTGCGCCCTGATCATCTTCCAGTTTGTCGGTAACCGGTAAATAAATCTGATTCGGATCTACTTCGCCTTTAAACTTGAAACGACGCTTACCGATTTCGCACGAGTGATTCAACATGGTGCTTCCATCGAATACCAAGAACTGGTTGTTAGCAGCTAAAATTACTTTACCGACATAATCAAATGCAGGGCTCAGGTAAAACTTCGATGTATCTGCAATGAAACCTTCTGCATAAGTTTGACCTGATGTATCCGGTACAACTTGAGAGAAATGGATAACTTGTTCTTTCTTCAATTCATCAACATATGCATAGTCGCCAGACGCCTTGTAGCTGCGACGTGAGAATATTTCAACGTAACAATTGAACAAGTGGTGATACCTTGTAACTGTATTGGCATCAATCTGAGCATTGTATAAAGGACGCACATAAGCGTTTTTCTCTATTGTTACATTGCCTGAATCAGGAACTACACGCGCATCCGCCACCAATACTTCTTTTACTTGTTTTGCGTAAATGATGTAATTCTTCAAATCATACTTCGCTTTCGGTGCGCGGAATCGCAGGGAATCCTGTTTCGGATGCACAGAAATAAATTCAGGACCTTCCAGGTCAATTTTATCGGTTGCGCCTTTTTTCTGCTGAGCGCCATTCAGGTCAATTTCTGATTTATCCATGTACCACTTGAAATTCTCCATATAACAGATGTACTGATTGACAGGGAAATTCACGATGGATCCGCTGCCATTGGCTTTGAAGTCACCTTCTCGCTTGTTAAAATCGACAATGGCATTTACGTTATTGGTGGAGAACGCCAGCCCGACCATTTCTAAAGCTTTTAAGCGGAAATCGGCTGTATCTGCAGTTGTAACTTGGTGTTTGAATACCATACGTTTCGAATCCATTTCTGCGTTGGAAAAGGCCAGATTACCGGAACCTGCTAAATTTTTCGGAGCCAAAGTCATGGTGCCTTTAAAAAACGCCTGACCATTAAACACGTTAAAGGCAGAATCACGATTAGTCGCTTGCATATAATCGCGCTTAGGCATCCAATGAATGTAAACGTTAGAGGCACGCACATTCGGATATTCCGTTTTACCTGAAACCATTTGCTCTTTCACATCATACGACTGTGCAATACCGTTTACAGAATCCGGGAAAAAGGTAAAATCTTTAGACACTGATGTGGATGTGATGTAATCAATTTGTCCGTCACCATGTAAGCCCTGATTACTTAAGCGAATGGTATTCGTGAATTTCGCTTTGCCGCCGTATGCAAGATAACCACCGGGAGGAGATTGACGCACAAAGCCCAAAGAATAATCCTGCATTAGCCCAAGCGTATCGCGGATTTCAGGAAATATACCTGCCGACTGAAACACTCCTGCAAACTTCAATGACTTGCTTTCAAAGTTGTCTAGACTGTCAATCGTAAATGGATCAAGCTTGAAGTAAAACTTATCACGATTGTAAACACCCTTCTGAATGGTTGGTCGGTCGTAGTACACGAAAGAAGGCTTGGCACTTGTGAAAATGGGATAATGTGCGTATTTCTTATTCGCTATACCCGATTTATTCGACGGGTCATCAATTTTTAATTCGCCGTTTAGATTTTCGACAACGCTTCTCACCTTCATCTGAATAAATCCACCTTTCGGATCACGCGGGTCACGTTGTGGTGTATCCACCCAAATTCGCACAGAATCCACATTGAGTAAGTTCAGCTTAAACGTGTTGTAGTTGAATGAAAATAACTTTCCGTAATAATCGAATCGTCCTGCAAGAATGGAACCTTCGAAATTAAAATTGCGGTCTTTCTTCAAAATCAACTGATCTCCTTTTGGAAACACGACCACGTTTTGAGAATCACTCAACGCAACTTCCTTCACGCCAAACAACGTCATGTCGTAATTTAATAAATTGATTTTCGCGTTCGGCGTTCCCGGACGCACTTTCGATTCGAACATGATATTATCGTAATCCTTCTTACCTGCACGGGCTGCAATGTAGGTGTCGCATTTGTCCAGATACGTGACCATATCGGTATTCGGATCGTAAACAAGGAAGCCCTGATTCGATAAGTCCATAATCATGGGGCGAAGATTGATGACGTCCATCTTCCAGAAGCGCGCCAGATCGAGCATCGTGAATGTTCTCATGCCGATATTAGCATCCCGCACAAAATTTCGAATCTTAATGAGCGGGTGCACAGGTTCCATCCCTTGTAGGCGATCGTACAAATACTGACGATAATAATCAGCGGACGGGAATTTCGCTTCACCTAATGTTGATCCCGGCAAAGTACTCAGGTATATGGTAGGTTCGGATGTTTTCCATTCTATTTGCTCCACATACATGTCAATCTTGTGGAATGAATTATAGTATGGAGCTTGAGATGCTCCTTCTTCCGGGCGATACAGCACTACTCGTGAGCTGTCAATGAAATATTTGAACTCGACGGCGGGATGCACAATGGAATCTGTGTCAAAGTTGAATTTAATACGCGTGTTACTTCCGGTGATTCGTCCTTCCGAAATGAAGAATGAGGTAGAAGAAACCGTCAAGAAGTCTTTGCCGTTGCGTTTAAATACAAAACGAGATGGATTTTCCTTTGATCCTGAAGCGATAAACTTTCCGCCCTGTTGGGTAAAACCACCTTCGAAATCAACGTTGGGATACATTGCAGTGATTCGATAACGTGAACTATACGATTCAAACTTCGGATACTGCGCGGTTTCCGGCTTAACATCAGCAACAGCTTTATCGGTTATTTTACCCAGTAGCGGTTTATCTTTAAAATAAATTGTGTTGTAAAATGTAACCGAATCGGCTTGATAAGCCATACTCTTCAGTGTGATGGAGTATTTCTTCAAATCGGCATACACTTCATTTTCCTTCATGTTCGCCCGTTTGAAATTGATGCGCCCACCGGTTCCTTCAAAAGTTCCTTTTGAAATAAAGTATGTACCGCTGGTTTTATAAATTACAATACTGTCGTTGCGATTAAGCCCGCTTAACGTCACGTTATTGAAACGTATTGTTGCTACCGTGTCGCATGCAAAGGACCACGTCCCGCCATACGCACTCCAGGAGCCGGACGCTGCCTTGAAAAAGCGATTTTCTTTGAAGAATGATTCACCCATCAGGATAAAATCCGAAAATGGCTTGGAAGTCTTGCTGTTGCTCATACTGACGAAACAGCCTTGCCACGCATTGATCGTTGCGGCAGGCGTGTTGTTGTCGATCAGTCCCATGATGGTGCGGAAATACGCGTAGTACTCGGGAGAAGGACGGAACTTTTTCTTCAACATGGCATTGGTGTTTTTGTACATCACCTGCTTCATGTTATCGTCTACTCTATTCGTTAGCCAGTACTTTTCATTGAAGTCGTTAATGAAATCACGTCCTTCTTTTTTCTCGTAATCTTCAAAGAACTTTTTCATTTCCTCAATAAACTTCACCTGATCTTCCGAGAAACTCTTGGGCATTTGTTGGGCCTGTAACGATAAGGACATGCTAAGCAGCATTCCCGCAAAAAGTACACGAAACATCATTCTCATATTTTCTAGCCTAACTTTTTAAAATGTAACACCAACCAATCTTCTTCCTGAGCTTTATCCTCAAAAACAAAGCCGTATTTCTCTGCAGATTCCCTCAAAATGGGTTCATCTGCCGTAAAAAATCCGCTTAACAACAAACTTCCGCCGTGATTAACGGCATTGCTATAACGCGGCATAGCACTTAATAATACATTACGATTAATATTAGCGATTAACACATCAAAGGACTTCCCATCTAGATTTCGATCGTCGCCTTGTTCCCAAACAATGGAATCGATATTATTAAGTTTGGCATTGTGATGCGCATTTTCCACGGCATTTGCTTCAATATCAACACCTTCTACCACTGATGCGCGACGTTTTACGGCAAGAATGGCAAGCACACCTGTTCCCGTTCCCATATCCATTACCGATTTACCTGCAAGCTCCATTGTTAATAACTTGCGCGCTATTAAACGGGTGGTTTGATGATGTCCGGTGCCAAATGATTGCTGTGGTTCGATAACTAAGTCGAATTCAATTTCGCCGTGTTGAGCATGAAATGGCGCCCTAATGACACATTTGTCGGCAACTACTACAGGCTCAAAATTAGCTTCCCACGTGGCATTCCAGTTTTCACCCGCCACCGTATCAATCTCAAACCTAAAGTTTATATCATTAATTATAATATTTTGAATATCAGCTATTAATGATTCCGAATAAATAGACTTAGGCGCAAATGCCACAACACCGCTTGTCGTTTCTTCAAACGTGTCAAATCCAAGTTCGCCCAGTTCTGTAATGAGCAAATCGTTACCTGGGAAAAGCGGTTCGACGGTTGCGGTTAATCGGATGTAATCTTCGAACATATTGATTTGTAAGTTTACTTCCATTCCTTGGCTTATCCGAATTTTTGGTGGGGCAGTTTTTAACAGCACGTCGCCGGGAGGAAGTTAACTTTGCGGCATGAATCAGCAATTTGATGGAGATTACTGGAACGAACGTTGGAAGAATGGCGAAACGGGCTGGGATATCGGATATGCTTCACCGGCGTTGATGGAATTTGCCAAGCGACTTCCAAAGGATGCGAACATCTTGATTCCGGGCTGCGGTAATGCTTATGAGGCGGAATCCTTATACAAGCAAGGATTTAAGAATATCTACATTATGGATATATCACCGTTGGCTGCAGCTTCATTTCATGCACGGTTCCCTGAGTTTCCTGCGAGTCAAATATTGTGTCAGGATTTTTTCGAACCACATCCGCAATTATGGGACGTGGTGATAGAACAAACATTCTTTTGTGCACTCGATCCTGCTATGCGCTCGCGCTACGCGGAACAAATGGGAAATGTTATTAAGACGGGTGGTGTGTTGGCGGGACTGTTATTCAATATCGACTTTGGCAATCCGCATCCGCCATTTGGCGGTAATAAAGCAGAATATGAAACGCTTTTCGCGAATCATTTTATAATTGAAACTATGGAACCGTGCGCTAATTCAATAGGCCCACGGGCAGGTAAAGAACTTTGGTTTGAATTGCGTCGTAAATAGACTATTGCTGCTGACTTTCCTGTCGGTTTTCACTATGCTTCAGGCGCAGCAGGACTCTTTACGCCTTGACAGCATTCGCAACGATTCCGTAAATCTTCATCACCGAGTTATTGCGTTTTATCAGCCATACGGTTTGCATCCCGATTCTGCAAATGATCCCAATCTATTTTATCTCGTGCATGATTGGATAGGCACCAAGTACAAGTATGCCGGCAAGTCAAAAAGCGGAATTGATTGTTCCGGATTCGTTTGTGAAATGTACAAAAGTGTGTATTGTGTGGTATTAAGCGGTGGATCACAAGACTTATATCCGCTCATGGACACTGTCCCTCGTGATTCATTACAAGAAGGTGATATTCTATTTTTTAAAATTCGAAAAGGCCAAATTTCTCATATTGGCATTTATTTGGGCAATAACAAATTTGCTCATGCCTCTGTACATCGCGGAGTGGTGATCAATGATCTAGGCGAAGAATACTATCGGAAGTATTATTTCCGAGCCGGAAGGCCCAAGAAAATGTAGTTGGAAGAATTAGATCAGCCCAAGCTCGATCAAGCTGACAACCTGTTCAATTTTGGCATCTTCGCCGGTGCTGTCATATTCCGATTTTAGGTTATTCCCAAATACGAAAGCAACACTTTGCCACATAAACGCACTGAATGAACCTCGGTGTTCTTTAATTAACTGATAAGTTGTTGAACCGGTTTCACGGTCAACTAGTTTGATGAGAATACGGCCTTGAGCCATGGTCAATTGACGCATATCTTTCTCAAATTGATCAACCAACTGCTTTTCTGCTTTTTCTGCAAAAGCTTTACGAGCAGCTTCCCCTTTTATATAAGCTAACTGCGTATCTAATTCGGCCAATTTCATCTTAGCCAGAACAGCATAGGGATAAGCCGCTTTAACGTCGCGTTTGAATTTATCCCACTTGGCTTTTTCACGCGCATTTTTAAACTGACGGTCAGCAACAATGATACAAGTATAATGACTGATAACGGCCAACGAATCATTGTTCTCATCCATCGTCCAGGAAACACGGGTACTCGGATATTCTTTGATATCTCCAACTTTCAAATCCTGAGCAGAAACCGCACAGCCTAAAAGCGTAATGACCAATGTTAATAGCGCGTTTTTCATGTTCTTGAGTAACCGAATCATTCCGATTACTACCCTCATAACGCCAAATCTATGCCAATGTTACCCTTTATTCTCTAAATAGTTGTTAACAAGGCAGTTTGGATATTATCGGGTGCGGTTTGTTTTCCAGTTGGAGCGGACCGAACCTGCAGGAGGTAAGGAGACATTCTTTTTCTTTTCGTTCAAATGCCACCATAATCCTGCAAGAGCAGCAACTTCACCTTCTTCCATCTTTGGAATGGCCAAATATTCCGGTTTAAAGTACTTTTTGATAAAATGCGTATCAAAATTGCCGGAACGGAATGCCTCATGTTGCAATACAAAACGGCAAAAATTCAATGTTGTTTCAACACCGGTAATTCTATATTCGTCAATAGCGCGAAGCATACGCTCAATTGCTTCTTCCCTATTTTGTCCCCAAGTGATCAACTTCGCAATCATCGGATCGTAATAAATCGGAATTTCCATTCCTTCTTCAAATCCGTCATCTACGCGAACACCTTTGCCTTGAGGACGACGATACGTAACCAATTTACCGATATCAGGCAAAAAGTTATTCGCTGGATCTTCAGCATACACGCGCACTTCAACAGAATGTCCGTTAATTTTTAAATCGCTTTGTGTGAACGACAACTTTTCTCCACGCGCAACTTTAATTTGTTCCTTCACCAAATCGATACCGGTAATCATTTCAGTTACCGGGTGCTCTACTTGCAATCGCGTATTCATTTCCAGGAAGTAGAAGTTCTTGTTCTCGTCCAACAGAAATTCTACTGTTCCTGCGCCCACGTAGTCGCAAGCACGAGCAACATCAACTGCGCAATTCCCCATCTTCTCGCGAATCTCAGGAGTCAGGACAGAACTTGGTGCTTCTTCAATTACCTTTTGGTGACGACGTTGCACAGAACACTCTCGTTCGAACAAATACACAATATTACCGTGTGTATCGGCTAAAACCTGGATCTCGATATGTCGAGGACCGGCAACATATTTTTCAATAAACACAGAGCCATCCCCGAATGCAGAAGTGGCTTCACTCACTGCAAGTTTCATCTGCTCTTCAAAATCCTCGATGCGATCTACGATGCGCATCCCTTTACCGCCACCGCCTGCACTGGCTTTGATCAGCAAAGGAAATCCGGTTTCCAGTGCAATTTTTTTACCTTCATCAACAGAAGAAATAGCACCTTCAGAGCCAGGAACCATTGGGATTTTATAACGTTTTGCCGCCTCTTTGGCGGACAATTTATCGCCCATAATGTCCATGGCTTCCGGAGAAGGACCGATGAACGTAATTCCGGCTTTTTTCACAGCTGCGGCGAACTCTGCATTTTCAGAAAGGAATCCGTATCCAGGATGAATGCCGTCAACGCCAAGTTGAAGACAAACATCAATGATCTTATCGCCTTTCAGGTATGATTGATTGGAAGGTGGCGGACCAATACAAACGGCTTCATCGGCATATTTTACAAATGGAGCGTTACGGTCTGCTTCGGAATAAACTGCAACAGTTTTTATTCCCATTTCACGACAAGAACGCATTACACGCAATGCAATTTCTCCGCGGTTCGCCACTAATATCTTCTTCATAAATCAGGTTCTTTATAAGCTTAACAAATGTAGTATTTTAATGAGCGGCTGCTGCACGTTCCAGTCGGTCGTTGATGGCCATTCCCAAACCTTTGTCGGGCAATTTTTCCGCGATGATGATATCGGCATTTGTTTGATCCAATCGGCGCAATGCTGCAAATAAATTACGAGCAGCTTCCGTGTCGCTACCTTCAGCAGAGAGAACTTCAAGAGCAGTAATTGCAGCATGCGAGAAGGTGTTTTTAAAGCTCAATACAGCCATTTTTTTATCGGAATGCTCCACCAGTAGTTGGTCGATCACGCCCAATTTCAAAGGAATTCGTGGTGCATAATGACTCTTTAATTGCCCGGGAGATTTTGGATTGGACGACTGGTTGATTTCAACTACTACATGCGGATATACCTCACGCAACGACTCCACAGAAACACCGCCAACACGCAGCACTACCAGATTTTCGTCGCGCATCATTACCACTGTTGATTCCACACCAATCATGCTTGGGCCTCCATCCAGAATGTACGCCACTTTGCCATCTAGCTGCTCTTGTACATGCAACGCGGTTACAGGACTTATATAGCCGAAAGGATTAGCGCTGGGCGCGGCTAGCGGGAAATCCAATGATTTTAAAAGCTGCAGCGTTAACGGATGTCCCGGAACACGCAAAGCCACTGTATTTCCACCACCGGTTACCAAATCTGGAATGATGCTTTTTTTGGGTAATACGAAAGTCAAAGGGCCGGGACAAAAATGTTCTGCCAGCAACTTTATTACATCCGGAACTTCATTTGCATACAACGAAAACTGATTCGCATCGTGCACATGAACAATAAGCGGATTGAACGTTGGACGTCCTTTGACTTGAAAAATTCGAAGAACCGCTTCCGGATCAAGTGCATTGGCAGCGAGTCCGTACACTGTTTCTGTTGGTATACCAACCAATTCCCCTTTTCGCAGAAAAGCAGAAGTTGTTTGTATATCTTGACCTATCGCAGTTTTCACGGCTGTAAAGATACACACGATGTCGCACTTGATTATCTTAGCTACATGACCTCCGAAAACACGATTCCTTTACATCGTTGGAACAGTAAGCCCAATACGGTAGTTGGCTTTAAAATAGAGCGTTGGGGTGGAAAACGACAAGATCTAGAAACATTGCATCCTCATTGTCACGAGTATTACGAAATCATGTGTTTTCTCTCAGGAACTTTTGTTCACGATATTGATTTCAGGAGTCATGAGAGTACAGGTGCCGATTTTCACTTCGTAGGAGCGCATAATGTGCACATGATGGTTCGCGAACAATATGCAACGGGCATCAGCATTATGTTCACACCCGATTTTGTGCCTGCTGAACTGATGACTTCCCTGCCATTTAATAAGGTTGTTCCGATTCTTAAACCGGACCTGAATAATTTTAAGGATGCGGAAAAGTTGCTGGAAATGATGTTAAATGAATATCAGCAACAAGATGACCATTACACCGATTTGCTGCATTACTTATTTGCTGCATTTTTGTGCAAATTGATTCGTTTTAAGAACGAGTTACAGGAAGAATCTGTAACAACATCGAAAATTGTTATTGATTTTGAGAAGCTGGTTAATCAGCATGCTGTGCAATGGAAAACTGTAGATCGCTTTGCAGAAGAACTCAATATTAGTTCAAAGCATCTTATTTCACAGGTTAAAGCACAGACCGGCTTTACACCGTTGCATTTTATTCACGATCAGCAGCTGACGCAAGCTAAGCGCATGTTGTATTTCACCAAAACACCGGTTAAAGAAATTGCTTTCACGTTAGGGTTTAATGATAGCACGAATTTTACAAAGTGGTTTAAAAACAAAACCGGGTATACTCCGCAAAAGTATCGTGTTGACTCAGGTAAATAATTTACCGTTCTTGGCGAATTTCTAATCTTTATTTTGGCTCAGGCTCGAGGTACTTTTGACTATCACTAAAAACTGATCACCATGAAAACAATCATCACTCTATGCGCGGCCGTTATGCTTTTAATTACAATCAATACGCGACTTTACAGTCAAAATATTACATGCAGTTCGTTTTGTGTTACTGCGATTAATTCCGATACCAATTCGTCAACCGGTGGATTGGTCAGCATTTTCATGATTGATTCCGGTTTCATCAATTATCCACACGTGGTGCAAATTCTTGATGCCTCTAATGCAGTTGTTGCAACAGGTCAAATGTTCTTTTTTGGACAATTCGGCAACTCGACGCAAGAATACCCCATTACGACTTCCGTTACGAACTGGAGTAATTTCGTGGGTACGGTGATTTTTTTGTACGACAATGACACCTGTTACCTCCCGTACCCCTGTGCTGTCAATCCGAGCAGTGTTAGCGAAAGTCAGCCGTTATTGAATGTAGCGGTCTATCCAAATCCTGCACAAAACGTACTCTATATTTCACTGCCGGACCCTGCATTGGATTATAACATTTCAGTGGTAGATGCCAATGGGCGAGCTCTTTTTCAATACAACAACCGGACCGGGAGCAGCGTACAAATTGATACCCGGGCCTGGCCTTCCGGGATTTATACCGTAACTATTTTAAGTAATGACGGTAAGTTTGTTGCTCAGCGATTATCCGTGATGCATTAATTATTCGTGCCGGTGCAAGAAACTTTAGTTAGTGTTGTATTACCCGTTTATAATGCAGCTGCTGCAGTAAGTGCCTGCATTACTTCTGTTTTACAACAAACGTTTACGGAATGGGAGTTGATCATTGTCAATGACGGTAGTACGGACGAATCGGGAAGCATTGCAGATCATTATGCGGCTTTGGATCATAGGATTCGCGTTATTCATCAGTCTAATGCAGGTGTTGCAACGGCATTTCAGAATGGCGTTGATACTGCACTAGGTAGTTATATCGCACGCATGGATGCGGATGATACCATGCTGCCGAGTCGATTGGAATTACAATATAATTTCCTCAAAACACATACCGATGCTGGTTTGGTGAGTGGTCTTGTTGAATTTGGCGGTTCACGTGAACATCAGAATGGATATGCTTTGCACGTGGATTGGCTCAATACTCTGCGAACACACGAAGAAATTTTTCAATCACGATTTATTGAATCGCCTGTTGCGAATCCTTCCGTTATGTTTCGTAAAGAAACTTGGAAGAAGTATGGAGGTCCTCGTGAAGGAAATTTCCCGGAAGATTACGAACAGTGGCTGCGCTGGTTGGAGCAAGGAGTATGTTTTGGTAAAGTAACCGAGCCTGTAATTATTTGGAATGATCCTCCTACCCGATTGACGCGTAATGATAATCGTTACAGTCCGGAAGCATTTGCGCGGGTTAAAACGCAATATGTGTTGCAAGAAATTGTACGGCACTACAATGGCCGTAAAATAGCCGTTTGCGGCGCAGGCAGAGTTACGCGAAAGCGTTACCGGGAATTACTTGACGAGCTGCAACCCATGATTGGTTGTTATGTGGATGTTGCACCACAGCGAGTTGGTAAAACAATTGAAGGAAAGCCGGTGGTGACTTTAGATTCGATAAACGATGCTGATACGAATTATGTTTTGGTGTTAACTGCCATGCACGGAGCGCGAGATGCGAT
>JBIJCF010000035.1:0-36248 GCA_044344795.1 Bacteroidia bacterium
AGAGTAAATATGATACTACACGACTCCGGAGGAGTAGCACGTGTGTAACCAATCAATTGGTTACATGACCATGACCTCGTTAGAGGTCACACCACTACCTCATCTTCAAAATCACCACATTCTCCATCACACCGGAAAAGGTTCCTTCTGCTGCAAGCTTTTGCATGGCTTTTGCCACCTGACTTGCCTGAATGGCCTTGTATCGAGCAGGGACTAAGATTGCAAACAAGCGCATCACGACTTTCCCGATACTTTCTCCAAAGCGAAATTCTTTTCGTGGTCCCAAAAGCATAGAAGGTCGCAGCACCACACACTGTTTGAACGACAATGCGGTTACGGCTTTTTCCATTTCGCCTTTAGTGCGCAAATAGAAATTCTTTGAATCCGCATTGGCGCCGATAGATGAAATGACCAGAAACTGAGGAACCTTATTCTCTGCAGCAGACACAGCAGCCCAGCGAACCAAATCAAAATCAACAGCACGAAACGCTTTTTCGGAACCCGCCGTGTTAATGGTAGTTCCAAGACAACAGAAAACAACATCACCTTTCACCTGAGCGCGTAACGTATCTAAATCCTTAAAATCGGTGATGATTTCGTCGATGTTATGTTTCTTCAAATTCAGCGGGCGGCGCGTAAATACTTTTACTTCCGCATAACTACTATCCGCGCATAGCAATTGAAGCAATTCAGACCCAATTAAACCTGATCCGCCAAAAACGACAGCTGTTTTACCTCCCGAGCTCATGAATTAAAACAATTCCATTTGTGATTTACCACCTTTATCCTGCTGCTCCAAACTCTTCTTCAACTTTTGAATCGGCGACAACTCTTCGGTTTCTGTCTCAAACTCTTCCGGAGAAACACTTTCGAAAGGATCAATCATCGAAATTGATTTAATCTTCTTCGATGTCACTTTATTGCCTTTCGCTTTCATCGTGCGCACCTCAATAAACTGGTCCGCTTCGATAGTTTCCGGCTCAGGTTCTACACCTTTTACTTTCGCAAATTTCAAATCGATCTTTTGACCCGGATTGGTGGAAACACGCTCCAGATGCGACTCCTGATGATCAGTGATAAACAGGGTTTTCTTGTCCGTCATTTCATACTGGAAGCGTTTTACGAAGTAGTTTTTGCTTTCGCCATCCAAGTAAACTGCCGTTGCAACAGCTTGCGGTTTGTACTTCTCGATCAGCACCATGTCTTCATCAAAGTGAATGGTGGTTTCGATACCGGTCATACGATAATGTCCGCTTTGTGTGGCCGTGAGAATGCGATCATCAGGACCGAATTCACCCAGATAAGTTCCCTTGCCATCGTAATTCAGTTTGAAGGTGGAATCATCAAACCAAACTTTCTGGAACACGATTTCACCTTGAGAACGGTATTTGCAGGTGATTTTCTGCACCGGATAACGCGTTAAAATATTGCCTTGTGCATCACGACCTTTAACAGCCACCTGTGTAAGGTCCATGTCGAATTCCAGTTTACGTGCACCTGAATTTTTAGTCAGCAACACGGAAATAATTTCATTCTCACCTCCCGGACATACAGAGAAATAGTGCACTTTAGAATCTTTCGCACCGCGTGTCAAATGATATTCTTTATCACGCGTTACAGCAGGCACATTAAATCGCTTGATCATCGTGTTGCCACGCAAACCGTCACGATATGCCATGATATAAACGGTCTTTTCATCTCCGCGCTTGAAAATGGCAAGATGAATGATGTCTTTTCCAACATACGATTTATCTGAAACTTTCGTCACCATCATCACACCGTCTCTTCGGAAGACAATGATTTCATCCAAATCCGAACAATCGAATACGTATTCATCTTTCTTCAAGCCGGTACCGATAAAACCTTCTTCGCGATTTACGTACAACTTCACATTATTCGCAGCAACCGTGCTCTTCTCAATCACATCGAATTGACGGATTTCGGTTTTACGCTCACGACCTGTTCCGTATTTCTTCTTTAATTCTTTGAAATATTCAATGGTGTAATCCACCAAATGAGCGAGATGATGCTTCACACCTTCAATACGCTGCTCCAAATCCTTCATCATATCATCCGCTTTGATACTATCAAAACGTGTGATACGAATCATCGGGATTTGTACCAATTTCGCCAAATCTTCATCAGTTATCTCGCGCCATAATTTTTTCTTGAATGGCTTGAATCGCTCGTACAAGTATGTGTACAAGGTTTCACGATCGGCGTATTTCTTAAAGTCGATATACATTTCTTCTTTGATGAAAATCTTTTCCAAAGAAGAGAAATGCCATTTTTCCTGTAATTCGTGCAATTCAATTTCCAATTCCCGCTTCAGCAATTCCATCGTACGCTGGGCAGAAATCTTCAACATTTCGTTAACACCAACGAAACGCGGCTTTTCGTTCTCGATAACGCAGGCATTCGGTGAAATTGACACTTCGCAACCGGTAAATGCATATAATGCATCGATGGTTTTATCTGTATCTGTGCCGGGTTGAAGATGAATTAATATTTCTACAAACTCGGCGGTATTGTCTTCTATTTTCTTGACTTTTATTTTGCCTTTATCATTTGCGGCAATGATGGTGTCAATTAAACTTCCTGTTGTTGTACCAAAAGGAATTTCAGTAATTACCAAGGTTTTGGAGTCTTTGACCTTAATGCGTGCACGAATACGCACCTTCCCACCACGCAAACCATCGTTGTATTGAGAAAAGTCGGCCATTCCCGCTGTAGGGAAATCGGGCACAATATCGGTTTTGCGACCACGCAAGGATGCAATGGAAGCGTCAATCAATTCATTAAAGTTGTGTGGCAGTATTTTACATGCCAATCCAACTGCAATGCCTTCTACACCCTGAGCAAGCAACAACGGAAACTTCATGGGCAACGTAATCGGCTCGCGGTTACGACCGTCGTAACTTAATTGCCACGGTGTTGTTTTAGGATTGAAGGCAACATCCAAAGCAAACTTGGATAAGCGAGCTTCGATGTAACGCGGAGCTGCTGCACTATCGCCGGTATAAATATTTCCCCAGTTTCCTTGACAGTCGATTAACAAATCTTTTTGCCCCAGTTGAACCAGCGCGTCACCAATAGACGCATCTCCGTGTGGGTGATATTTCATGGTATGGCCGATGATATTCGCCACTTTATTGTAACGTCCATCTTCCATTTCCCACATGGAATGCAACAAACGACGTTGCACCGGCTTCAATCCATCTTCTACGTAAGGAACTGCGCGCTCTAAAATAACATAAGAAGCATAATCCAAAAACCAATTCTCGTACATCCCGCTCAGCATGCGAACTTCACTACGTTCGTTACGATCCTGGTTGGGAGTTTTTCCGTTTTCCTCAAATAAATTATTGTCGTTGTCTGCCATTCTATACTTCGAATTATGCCGTTAACGTTTCTTCTACATCTTTTTCTACACGCAAATTGCTGATAATAAACTCCTGGCGATCCATAGAATTTTTACCCATGTAATAAGACAGCAATTCAGGGATATTGGAGCCGCTTCCCAGGATAACTGGTTCTAAGCGAATATCTTTTCCGATAAAGTGTTTGAACTCGTCCGGCGAAATTTCTCCCAATCCTTTAAAGCGCGTAATTTCAGGCTTACCACCCAACTTCTGTATGGCTTTGCGACGTTCATCTTCCGAATAGCAATAAATAGTTTCCTTCTTATTGCGCACACGGAACAACGGAGTTTGCAAAATGTATACGTGACCATTCTTCACTAAATCAGGGAAGAATTGGAGGAAGAACGTCAACAACAATAAACGAATGTGCATACCGTCCACATCGGCATCAGTTGCAACAACCACATTATTGTAACGCAAATTTTCCAAACCTTCTTCAATATCCAAAGCCGCCTGAATGAGGTTAAATTCTTCGTTTTCGTATACTACTTTTTTGGTTAAACCATAAGAATTTAAGGGTTTGCCCTTTAAGCTGAAAACCGCCTGGGAATTGACATCACGAGCTTTAGTGATAGATCCGCTTGCCGAATCGCCTTCGGTAATAAACAAAGTGGATTGCAAACGACGTTCATCTTTCATGTCGGTTAAATGCACACGACAGTCGCGAAGTTTACGGTTGTGCAAGTTGGCTTTTTTAGCACGTTCACGCGCCAGCTTCTGAATACCGGAAAGTTCTTTACGTTCGCGCTCGCTCTGAATAATCTTGCGGTGCATAGCGTCTGCCGTTTCCGGATTTTTGTGTAGATAATTATCCAGCGCCTGCTTCAAGAAATCATACACAAACGAACGCATTGAAGTTCCTCCGGGAGCAACATCCTGTGAACCTAGTTTGGTTTTGGTTTGCGATTCAAATACCGGTTCCTGAACTTTAACACTAACGGCAGCAACAATAGACGTACGAATATCCACGGCTTCGTAATCCTTTTTCAAAAAGTCGCGAATTACTTTCACTACCGCTTCACGAAAAGCCGATTGATGTGTACCGCCTTGTGTAGTATGCTGTCCGTTAACGAAAGAAAAATATTCTTCCACGTACTGACTGTCGCTGTGCGTCATGGCTACTTCAATATCCTGACCGCGCAAATGAATGATCGGATAAACAATCGTTCCACTTAAGTTCTTCTGCAATAAATCCAACAATCCATTGTCCGACTTAATTTTATTGCCATTATACCAAAGCGTTAATCCGGTATTGAGGTAAGCGTAATTCCACAACATTTTTTCTACATACTCATTGATGTAATGGTAATTCACAAACACCGTATCATCCGGACGGAATGAAATAATAGTTCCTTCTTGTTCGTCAGTATCCTTTACGCGCTCATCCTTTTTCAGTTCGCCTTTTTCAAATTCAGCAACTTTGGTTTTGCCTTCACGTACCGATTGCACGCGGAAATAGGAAGCCAAGGCATTAACAGCTTTCGTTCCTACACCATTCAAACCCACTGATTTCTTAAAAGCTTCCGAATCGTATTTGGCTCCGGTATTAATCTTAGAAACACAATCTACCACTTTACCCAATGGAATTCCACGACCAAAATCCCGAATACGAACGGTTCCTTCTTTAATCTGAATATCAATGGAATTACCATTACCCATTACGAACTCGTCGATGGAGTTATCGATGATCTCTTTCAGCAAGATATAAATACCGTCATCAGGAGAAGATCCATCTCCCAACTTACCGATATACATGCCGGGGCGTAAGCGAATGTGATCTTTCCAATCTAAGGACTTAATGCTATCCTCATTATAATTACCTGATTTCGCCATTCTTCAACTTCTAATTAAAATCTACAACAATTGTTTAATACCTGTGATAACTAAAACTTCCATCACCCAACCCACAAATGCGCACAATAACAGGGCTACAGCAGCGAAATATTTATTCTTGCTCACCCACTTCACTTTCTTAGCCAATTTGCCATACAACCAACGGCCGATGAAATATGGAATTACAATCCAGATGGCCAGAAACATAATTACATAGATCAACTCCGTCAGCATACTTTACACATTAAAGCGGAAATGCATCACATCTCCATCCTGAACAATATATTCTTTCCCTTCAATTCTGATTTTACCGTTATCACGGCAAGCGGCTTCAGAACCGAACTGCACATAGTCGTTATAGGCGATAACTTCCGCCTTAATAAATCCTTTTTCAAAATCCGTATGAATTACCCCCGCAGCTTCTGGGGCAGACATTCCAACCGTAATAGTCCAGGCACGAACTTCTTTAACACCCGCCGTAAAATAAGTTTGCAAGTTGAGTAACTGATATGATTTACGAATCAACTTGTTTACACCCGGCTCATCCAGCCCGATTTCTTCCAAGAACGCCTGTCGATCCTCGTAACTTTCTAAAGCAGCAATTTCTGCTTCCATAGCCGCAGTAATAAATAACACTTGAGCGTTTTCATCCTTCACGGCTTCCATTAGCGCTGCAGTATGTTTATTACCTTCTTTCACCGATGCTTCATCCACGTTACAGATGTACATCACCGGCTTTACAGTCAGCAAATGAATATCCGCGATGTGTTTAAAATCTTCCTTGCTGATTTGCACAGTACGTGCTGATTTACCTTGCAACAGCGCGTCGCGCACTTCGGTTAAGATATCATAAGCCTTCTTCGCTTCTTTATCCGTACCGGTTTTCGCCATTTTCTCCACACGTTTCATTTTCTGCTCCACCGACTCCAGATCCTTCAATTGCAATTCCATATCGATAACCTCTTTGTCTCGAACCGGATTTACCGAACCGTCCACGTGCACTACGTTTGGATCATCGAAACAACGTAAAACGTGCAAAATGGCATTGGTTTCGCGGATGTTTGCCAAGAACTTGTTACCTAAACCTTCTCCTTTACTCGCTCCTTTTACCAATCCGGCGATATCCACAATTTCTATTGTTGTTGGAACAATACGTTCCGGATTAACTAGTTCAGCTAATTTGTTCAGACGCGGGTCAGGTACAGTAATAACACCAACATTCGGCTCAATGGTACAAAACGGAAAGTTAGCCGCTTGAGCCTTGGCGTTAGACAAACAATTAAACAAAGTGGATTTCCCGACATTGGGTAATCCAACGATTCCACATTTTAAAGACATAAATCAATTATTAATTCAAAGTGGGCACAACTACCCCCGGGGGGCAAAAATACCATTTCGAATTGGCTTGGGACGCTTGATTTATCAAGGATTGCACGTAGTTTTCAACAAGTCTTAAAGTTATTCACACGCCCCATTCGGGTGGCATAATACGGTACTTTTGAGGCAATTATTTCCGATCAAAACACCGTTATGCCTACTATTCAGGAACTTGAAAAAAAAGCTTCGCAGGTGCGACGCGATATTGTACGCATGGTTCATGCCGTTAACTCGGGCCACCCGGGTGGATCTTTAGGTTGTACCGATTTTTTAGTCGCGCTTTACGATGAAATTATGCTTCACCAGCCTAATCCGTTTAACATGGACGGTAAAGGTGAAGACGTATTTTTTCTGTCCAACGGTCACATCTCTCCGGTGTTCTATAGTGTACTTTCTCGTTCAGGATACTTCCCTGTAAATGAATTAAATACATTTCGCAAGTTAAACTCTCGATTACAGGGCCATCCTACAACTCACGAAGGACTTCCGGGAGTACGTATGGCGTCAGGATCATTAGGACAAGGATTGTCTGTTGCCATTGGAGCAGCATTAGCCAAGAAATTGAATGATGACAATAAATTGGTGTTTACGTTACACGGTGATGGTGAACTTCAGGAGGGACAAATTTGGGAAGCGGCCATGGCTGCATCAGCCCATAAAGTGGACAATCTGATTGCTACAGTGGATGTAAATGGACAACAAATTGATGGTCCAACGGAAAAAGTGATGCCTTTGGGTGATTTAAGCGCAAAATTTGCTGCTTTTGGATGGAAAGTGTTGGAAATTGGCAATGGTAACAATATGCAGGAAGTCGTTTCCGGACTTAAAAATGCAATTGCACATACAGGAAAAGGTCAACCGGTCGTTATACTAATGAAAACAGAAATGGGTGCCGGAGTTGATTTTATGATGGGAACACACAAATGGCACGGTGTTGCCCCTAATGATGAACAACTGGCACAAGCTTTGAATCAGTTGGAAGAAACATTAGGTGATTATTAAGATGAAAAATATTTTCCGCAGTATAGTTCTGATGCTGGTTTTGGCGCTGTCTACCAAGATGGGTGCGCAATCCGGCGGATACACGTCACAAACAACACGCATGTTGTTCGTGTTTGATGCGTCGTTCAGTATGTTTGGTCAGTGGCAAAGCGGAAATAAAATGGACATTGCCAAGAACCTGCTTACCAAGTTTTTGGATTCTTTGAAAAACACGCCAAATCTGGAAATCGGGTTGCGTTGTTACGGGCATCAGTTCGGATTACAACCGCAACGCAATTGTGAGGATACTAAACTGGAAGTTCCTATTCAAAAGCCTTCCATTGCCGTTCCGGCGATGAAGAAAACATTGTTAAATATTGTACCACGTGGCACAACTCCCATCGCTCACACATTGGGTAAATGTGGAGACGATTTCCCGAACGACGGTCGCAATACACGCAACGTCATCATATTAATTACGGATGGCATTGAAGAATGTGGAGGCGATCCGTGTGCGGTTTCATTGGCATTGCAGCAAAAAGGTATCGTTCTAAAACCATTTGTTATTGGTGTCGGGTTGAACGGTAACTATGAGTCTTTGGGTTGTATCGGACGATTTTACGATGTTTCCACGGAAGCTTCATTTACGAATGTTTTGAATGTGGTAGTTTCTCAGGCGTTAAATAATACAACCTGTCAGGTGAACTTATTGGATCAAGCAGGTCGTCCTTCCGAAACAGATGTAGCAATGTCGTTTTATGATCAGCAGTCGGGAGCTTTGCGATACAGCTATATGCACACGATGAATCATCGTGGTAATCCGGATACTGTTGTATTGGATCCTTTAAGTACCTACCGTCTGGTGGTGCACACGATTCCGCAGGTGGTGAAAGAAAATATTACGATTACTCCCGGAAAGCACAATGTTATTGCGGTGGATGCGCCTCAAGGTTATTTAAGTCTTCAGGTGGCAGGCATCAATAACTATAAAGAATTGAAATGTATCGTGCGGAAACGTGGTGAAATGAACACGTTGGCTGTAGTTGACTTTGGCTCACAAGTGAAAATGCTCGTGGGTAAATATGATCTGGAGATATTGAGCTTGCCGCGGATTTATATGCCTAACGTTGATGTGGCTCAAAGTAAAACTACTTCTATTCAAATTCCTCAATCCGGAATTTTATCGGTATTTAAACCTGCTGAAGGACCCGGGCAATTGTTTGTAGAAGAAAAAAATGAATTAAAGTGGGTGTGCAACCTGAACGAAAAAATGCTGAATGAAAATATCATTTTGCAACCCGGCAACTATCGTATTGTGTATCGATCACGAACTGCAAAAGAGACTATTTATACGCTGGAACGTCGTTTCAAGATTGAACCGGGCGGACAGGTTACCATTAAATTGTATTAATACTGCATGGAAAATAAATACGCTACTACAGACAAAAAAGATACCCGTTCCGGATTTGGAGCAGGTTTATTGGAACTCGGAAAAAGAAACCGTGAAGTTGTTGCCTTGTGCGCCGACCTCACAGGATCTTTGAAAATGGATGCTTTTCAAAAAGAATTTCCCGAACGCTTTTTCCAAGTTGGAATTGCAGAGGCCAATATGATCGGCATGGCTGCAGGTCTTACAATCGGAGGCAAAATTCCGTTCACAGGAACTTTCGCGAATTTCTCTACCGGTCGCGTCTACGATCAGATTCGACAGTCGGTAGCATATTCCGGCAAAAATGTAAAGATTTGCGCTTCTCATGCGGGTTTGACTTTAGGTGAAGACGGCGCAACGCACCAAATTCTGGAAGATATCGGGCTGATGAAAATGCTGCCGCACATGGTCGTAATTAATCCATGCGATTACAATCAAACCAAAGCCGCAACAATTGCTATTGCCGATTACGAAGGTCCTGTTTACCTGCGATTCGGTCGTCCTTCCGTGCCTAACTTTACTCCTGCTGATCAAAAATTTGAAATCGGTAAGGCAGTTCATTTGTTCGAAGGCAAAGATGTTTCCATTTTCGCCACCGGTCATTTGGTATGGAAAGCTATTGAAGCATATTACATCCTGAAAGAAAAAGGCATAGATGCGGAAGTGATAAATATTCATACCATTAAACCATTGGATGCGGAAAGCGTCTTACGTTCAATACAGAAAACAGGATGCGCTGTTTCTGCCGAAGAACATAACCGCATTGGAGGTTTGGGTGATAGCATTGCTCAAGAATTGACACGCCGCTACCCTGCTCCATTGGAAATGGTTGCCGTAAATGACTCGTTTGGAGAAAGCGGTACGCCGGATCAGTTGATGACCAAGTATGGTTTGGACACTGCGGATATTGTTAATGCTGCAATAAAAGCAGTTGGCAGAAAAAGCAAATAAGCTCAAAGCTCAATAACTTGAAGCTGCACCTGTGTATGTGCAGCTTTTTTTATGACAGAACTGACCGATAAAGAACTCGTATCGCAATTTAAAACTTCTCCGCATCGGGAGCAGGTGTTTCGGGTTATTATCGAAAGGTATCAGCGCAAGTTGTATTGGCACATACGCCGCATGTTAGTGGATCATGATGACACTGATGATGTTTTACAAAATGTATTCATTAAGGTTTGGAAAAATTTAGATCAATTCAAGGAAGAAGCCCAGTTATATAGCTGGTTATACCGAATTGCGAGCAACGAAACCATCAGCTTCATTCGAAAAAGAAAAGAGGAACGATTTATCCGACTTGGAGAGACAGAGGAAAATATAGAAGGCTTGTTGAGTGAAGACCATCATTTTAAAGGTGATGAAATACAGAAAAAACTACAACTCGCAATTCAAAGTTTACCCGAAAAGCAGCGTTTGGTTTTTAATATGAAGTATTATGAGGAGATGAAGTATGAAGACATGTCTGAAATACTGGAGACTTCGGTTGGTGCACTCAAAGCTTCCTATCATCACGCAGTGAAAAAAATTGAATCGTATTTACGGCAACAAGTATTGGGATAATGAACAACGACTCTCCATATAATAACGAAGACAACTTCTCTTTAGCAGAAGAAGCTCCGTTGTTGGCGAAACTAAAAGATGCACCGGAAGGATTTGTGTGTCCTGAAGACTATGAAACCAATCTTGTTGATGAAGTATTGCTAAAAATTCACCGCGCGAATGCATTTAACATTCCAAAGGGATATTTCGAGGAGCAGGTGGATCATACGATGGCATTGACTGCGATAGAATCGGATGCGGAAGATTTTGTTGTAACGGAAGATTATTTCCAATCGACTATTGAATCGCTGCCAACGTTAATTCAACTGGATAGTTCGAAACAGGTTGACAATTTTACGGTACCCGAAAACTATTTTGATAGCAGCGTAGATCGCATTACACACATTGCTCAACAAAATGTTCCGAAGACCTATTTTGAGGAATTACCGGAGCAAATTATTGAAAGAGTACAACCGAAAAGCCGCGTCATAACTATTAAGCGTATTGCAACATGGTCGGTAAGTTTTGCATCAGCGGCAGCAATTGCGCTGCTTTTATTGCCGAAAAACCCTGTTGGGCCGGAAATAAATTCTAATACTATTGCTGCCGAAGTTTCAGTTGATACGCTTCTCCGTGCAGGAATAGCCGGCGCTCGTAAAGCAGCAAGTGTCGAGGCAGATAATGTCATTAATTCAACTGCAACACCAAAGACTCTCGAGAATGAGGACGTTCTTAATGTTGTGGATTTTCATGTGCTGGAAGATGTATTTATTGAACAAATGCCCATTGAGGACAACAGCGAAATTTTGGAATTATTATTAAACGATACTGATTTCGGTCAGTTAAACGATACGAAACAATGAAAAAAATACTGTTACTCATACTGTTCATGGCAGGTATAGCAGCGGTTGAATCGTCCGCTCAGGCCGGCCCAGAACGTGTTCAGGCGTTGCGCGTGGCGTTCATTACAAAGTCGTTGGAACTTACACCTGAAGAAGCGCAGGTTTTCTGGCCGATATATAATAACTATCAGGATAAGCGTGATTCTTGTCGTAAAGCTCTCAACGAGAACAAACGACTATTGAAGGAGCAAAAAGAGTCGCTATCTGATGCGGATTATTTAAGAATTGCAAATGAAGAAATTAAAATTCGTCAGCGTGAAGTTCAAATTGCACAAGAGCAGCAAACAGCATTATTAAAAGTATTATCACCGAAAAAAGTTGCCCTGTTGTATGTTGCGGAAGAAGAATTTAAGAAAGAGTTGATTCGCATATTAACAGAAGACAATAACACAGGCAAGGGAGGTAAAAAATGAGGTTATTACTTCTGATTCTTATTCTTCTCGGATCCCAAGTGCTCAATGCCAATAAGGATTCAACTAAAGTGGTTAAAATGCCTAAACACTTTATCCGGCCTGCATTTTCTTGGTCATTATACGCCACCGGAGAACGCGCTGCGATTGGCAACAGACCTGTGTTAAACAGCAGACTGGGAGATTACAGGTATTTACAATCGGTTTGGTCGTTTTACGCTCCGCTGTATACAAAGGCAACGTTTAGTGCCGACAGTACATCTCTGAACACCTTTCATTTATTGGCAACATTTAATTCCGTGATTGACCGTCCGGAATTTTCAGGTTTGTCCGAACAGCATCGTTTATACAAAACTGGTGTAGGACTGCGAGCTATTGCAGGACTTGGAAAAAAACTGGTGTTGTTTGCAGATGCAACACCAATGATTTTTGGAGATGCCTCTGATCGTGCCAATACTCGCGTGTTGCGATTGGGCGCAACATTAGCCGCAAACTTTCTCGTAAATCCGGGATTAAGTTTTCGCTTCGGTGTTACGCGCTCGTTCCTTTTTGGTAATAAGAATTTCTTGCCTATGATAGGAATGCGTATAGGTAAACTGGATGGTTTGGTTTATTTGAATATTCAACTTCCTCGCACGGTTTCTCTGCACATTCAGCCGACCGAAAAGTTTGCGTTTTCCATCTATTCCAGAACACAGGGAGGATTGTATAACTTCAGCAATAAAGACAGCATCTATCTTGGAAACGATGATGTAATTCAATTCGGACAAACCGGTATTGCAAATGGTATTCGTTTTGATTTTCGTCCGGGTCCAAACTTCAATTTCTTTGCTTCAGGCGGATTTGCAGTAAGAAACAGAATTTGGTTTTATTCATACACGTATAATCGTGCTAATGATTTACGACCACTGGCACCGTTTTATGAGGCCAAACCACAAGGCACAATTTTCGTTCATGTTGGTTTAACATGGCGCTTTGGAAAATCGAAAAATGCACAAGGAAACTATCTCATGTACGAAATTTACGACATGAATAATTCCAGTGATCCGAGCGACAACAACACGATGCCAGGGAATGGAGATATTCGGCGATCAGCCAAAGCGAAAGAAATGCACAAGGTGAAATTAGAAGATGTAGGCGATTTGATCCAGGAAGCCGACTTGTACTAATATTACACCTAACGGTAACTTAGGCAATGCTGTCAAGCTACGACATATCTTCTGTGATAACGATAATACAAGAAGATAAATAAGGCCGCGAAGATGATTCCGACATAGCCGGTTAATTGCGTTAGAGCGCCCGGAAAATAGTTAACAATGAACACAAAGAAGATCAGCATTTCTGCTAATCGCAACGCGCTGTAGGAAACGAAGCCCCGCTTCCACTTAAACTGCATGCCAACAATTACAGCAAATTGTAATAAATTCATCAACGCCAACAACAAATGACCGATAGACAGCATTTCAGTATTTAAATGCGCAAACCACTGTGCCGATAAATCTTCCGGATCGTTGACATGGTATTGAAAGTATCGCTTCAGGTGTATGTAGATAAATACACCGGAGCCGAGATATGAAATGTATGGCAGGATTCGTAACACGCTCAAAGGTAAAAACAAAAAAGCCGATCAAATTGATCGGCTTTCTTATAGTCTGAAGTGTCTATTACGACATGTGCTTCAGATTCATTCCGTACATTACGATGAATGCGATTGCGAAAATTACGCTCAATACGCTGAATCCTGCTCCTCCAACAATGATTAAAGGAAGAATGATTCCTAATACCTGAGCGCCGGTGTAAATATAGAAACCGCTCTTCTTTAATTGCCACATTTGAATTACACCGAACAATCCTACCAATGTAAGAATGCTACCGATGATCAAAAGAAGCTTCGCGTGCTTCATTACTGCCATTGCATCAGCCATGCCAGGCATTTCTTCCATTCCTTCCATCTGCTCCATGCCTTCAGCTAAGTTAGCGCCCATAGTTTCCATAGCAGCCATGCCAAGGTAACCGATGATACCGCCAATGATGCTGATACCTGCAGCGATGAATGATAAAATACAAAGTACTGTTAAAAACGTTGGACGTTTTGGTGCTTCGGGAGCGTTTGTTTGTTCCATTGTGTTTGGTTTTTAGTTAATAATTATACCAAAAAAAGAACATTAATACCTGAAATCAAATATGCGTTAAAATGAGTTATTAACAATTCAACAAACGTAACCCATTACCATTTCTTTCCAGACCAATTTTGCCAAGCTACTTTTTGATTATCAGTCACTTCAGGTCGACGTACAATTTGAGGTACAGAATAGTACAGCTGTCCGTTTCTTAATAATTGCAGCTCTTTTCGCTTCCCGTTACTAACCACAGTTACGTTTACAGGCTCATCGGACTCAAAATAACTCATCCATATATTCATGTCACCCGATGCTTCATAACCATTAATTGCAATAATCTCATCGCCTACGGATAATCCGCACAATACCGCAGGAGACTTGTAATACATCTCACTCACTTTGGAAGCACCGTTAACTTCCACCAAACGGAATCCATACCACCGCTCATAACTACGTATCGCAGGAATCATCTTTAATTCACATCCGATGTAGTCCAAAGCTTCTTGCACAATTGGAGTGTAATCGTTCGCTTTGTAGAAATAATTATTCCAGTAATACGAGAAATCGCTTCCGGCAAATTGTTCCACCAATTGTTTATAATCCATTTCGGTATAACCTTTCCCTACTTTAGCAAAGTCCATCCATAAAACACGCATCACGTCATCCAAACTATGTTTGTTGTTGCTGTGTTTTCGAATAAACATATCGGTACAAAATGCAAGAATAGATCCTTCATGGTAAATAGATGTTTTACGATGCGGCGCCCCGGGCACATAGCCGTCTAACCAGGTATCAAAGGATGCATCAGCAACTGACATAAAGTAACGAGCATGTGTATCAAAATGCTTTACCAGTCGATCAGCAAACTCGGGCCAGTATTCGACTTCTTCCCAAACACCGGAGCGAAATAAAATGTAGTCGCCGTAATATGTAGTTACTCCTTCTGCCACAAACCCTAAACGCGAATAATTTTCCTTCGTAAAGTCATATGGCAACATTTCTGCCGGACGAATGGTCTTGATATTCCAGGCATGAAACAATTCATGAGAACTAACACCCAGCAAGTCGTTATATAATTCGGACATTAATTGTGTACCGGGACCTAGTGCTATAACTGTAGAGTCAACATGTTCAACACCGTGATAAAACTTCGTGGGAAGAACTTGAATCAAGAAATGAAATTCAGGAGTCGGAAACGATCCGAAAAGTTGCATTTGTTCATTGACAAAAATGAAGAAGTCTGAAGTTAATTTAGACCAGTCCGGATGACATTCGCCGTTAAACCACAAGTGAAACTCCACGCCATCCAGAACGAAAAAGTGATGCTTTAAATCTGCCGATGCAATGAACGGGCTATCGGCCAATCGATCGAAGTTTTCAGCTTTCATCGTTTTAACCAATTTACCTAAATGTTCTGTTGTGGTTACCGGTAAAGCTGTTGCTAGTTTCCAATGCGGAGGTATCTCAATTTCCAGTGCACATGGCTCCTGCTCTGCTCCTACTTTATATAAACAACAATTCACCGGATTAACGTACAACTGTGATTCATCTACATAAGTAGAACCCGCGTTTAGATCGGCGGCGTAGTATTCATAAGTAACCGTTATACTTTGAGCGCCTGCTGTTAAAACAATCCATCCGTCTTTAGCAAACTTTTGGCATTGCAAGCGTTGGTTATGCTCGTTGAATACTACAAAGTTCCTGACGTTTTTGGCGAAATTGCCCAATTCATAACGACCGGGCCGCCATGCAGGCAATTGCAAGCGAAGTTCTGTTGCACCATTAGTTTCGCATGATGCCTCAATATGTACATAGCGGGTATTGCTATAAAGCACGTACAGTTTGTAATGCATAGGATTACAAACTTACTACATTAGCTTCGTATCAATAATTTCTTTGTGTTAATTAACAAACACGATATACCCAGTTATGGATATCGTCAGTTCTTTTGCGGCGGATGTTGTCCATTTCCTTTGAAATACGCTTGGATAGCGATTCCGGAGTAAGTGCAGGCAAAACCAAATTTCTTCCGTTATATCCAATTTCAGAGATATGTGCAATCGTTGCAGCGGTTCCGGTACCAAAAGCTTCCTGAAGCGTTCCATTGTCGTAGGCGTCAGAAATTTCATCTACAGAAATTTTACGCTCTTCCACCTTCACATTCCAATCACGCGCAACAGCCAACACACTTTCACGGGTGATACCGGCAAGAATGGTGTCGCTTAATTGAGGTGTGATGAGCGTGTTGTTAATAACAAACATCAAGTTCATCGTGCCGGATTCTTCCACAAACTTATGTTCGCGAGCATCTGTCCAAATCAGCTGATCATAACCGTCTTTTTTAGCAAGACTTGTAGGGTACAACGAACGGCCATAATTCCCGGATGCTTTCACATAACCTACACCACCTTCAACCGCACGAAAGAACGTATGTTCAACCTTCACCTTAAGCGGATGATCGTAGTAATTACCAACCGGAGTTGTAATGATCAAAAACATATACGAATCCGATGGTTTTACGCCGATATAATCATCGGTTGCAATCAAAAAAGGACGGATATACAAAGATCTTCCATCACCTGCAGGAACCCAGTTTTGATCCAGTTTTAACAGCTCCACCAAACCTTCCATAAACACTTCCTCAGGAACCTCAGGCATTGCCATTCGCAAAGCGCTTCTGTTTAATCGCTTCTGGTTCTCTAGTGGACGAAACAACAACACATCACCATTATCCGAACGATACGCTTTCATACCTTCGAAAATGGCCTGACCGTAATGCATCATGCTGCTGGCAGGACTCAAGTCCAAATTTCCGAAAGGTACGATACGACTCTTGCTCCACTGTCCATCAGCATATTCTGCAATAAACATGTGATCCGAAAATACCTTACCAAAAGGAAGATTGTTTATATCTAAACCCGGTAAACGGGAATGATCTGTCTTAGTAATATTGATATGCAAGGTTGCTGCACTCATAACCAAATCAAATTAGGATAAAGACAAATATGTCAATTAAATTTTGGAATTACGTGTTCCTGCAACTATTTTCGACGTGTGCACTGTTTTAAAGGATGATTTAGTATTTTGGCTCTTATGTGGCGTTTTGCAATTCTCTTATTAACTGTTGCCGTTGTGTTTTCATGCAATAGCGCAAAAAAAAGTACAGCAAAGAAATACGCCCCTTGTAACTGCACAACTTTTGAGTGAACACTATTGGATATGACAGCAATAATTAAGGGAAGTGGAATTCTGAAACGTTACGGCTCATTAGAAGTTCTGAAAGGCATTGATATTACAATTAACAAAGGAGAAGTGGTATCGATAGTTGGCGCTTCAGGTGCGGGCAAGACAACGTTGCTGACTATATTGGGAACTCTTGATTTGCCCGATCAAGGTCAATTGGAGATTAATAATCAAAACATCATGCAACTGGATTCCGGGAAACTATCTGCTTTTCGGAATGAACATATTGGGTTTGTTTTTCAGTTTCATCATTTGTTGCCGGAGTTCACTGCGTTGGAAAATGTTTGTATGCCGGCTCTAATAAAGGGCACTCCAAAAAAGGAAGCAGATCAGCGTGCGCAGCAATTGTTGGATCGTTTGGGTTTATCGGATCGTATGCAACATAAACCTTCCGAATTGTCAGGTGGGGAGCAGCAACGAGTTGCGGTAGCACGAGCATTGATGAATGAACCTGCTGTAGTTTTTGCCGACGAACCGTCCGGTAATCTGGATTCGTCAACAGCAAAAGAGTTGCATGAATTATTTTTCGCGCTTCGTGATGAAATGCAACAGACATTCGTAATTGTTACACACAACGAACAATTGGCGAACATGGCCGACCGCAAGTTGGTAATGAAAGACGGGCTGATTGTTACAACATAACCGTGCTTATTAAAATGGCCGAAGGCCCCACATTGTGGAGCCTTCGATGTGGCGCAGATTCGTAAGCCGGGTTCTGTTTTTAACAACGACGCATCGTTATTATAGCCGGTCATTTCTCTGGGACCTGCGTCGCCACAAGCCTCAAGCAACCTACCCATTCTGCCGCAAAGCTGTTCACGAGCCGCGAACTCCGTTGCCGGAAGCAGAACCTATTTGGTTTTTCAACACCCGGGGTTTGCCCCGCTGCATGTCGCCATACAACGCGTGCGCTCTTACCGCACGATTTCACCCTTACCTCCAACAAGTTGGTGGCGGTTTGTTTCTGTTGCACTTTCCGTCTTTATCCATTTCTGAATAAAGCCTTCCCGTTAGGAAGCGAGCCGCTCTGTGTTGCCCGGACTTTCCTCTGCGGTGTTATCCGCAGCGACCAGCCGATCTGCATTACGAAGGTAATGATTATTGAAATGTTAAGGTGCTTGAGCTTGTCGAAACCACCGCACAATTTCAATTAACTAAATAATCTCAACCTCAGTAGCGCCAAAACCATAACGCTGAAAAGATGCATCGTGAAAACGAATACCCTTATACGTTGCCAGCAACTTGCGAACTTCCTGCTTGAGTCGTCCGTTGCCAACACCATGAATGAAAACAACACGACGCATGTGTGCTGCGATTGCTGTATCCAGTTCCTTTTGAGTATGCTTTAGTTGAACATCCAGCAATTGAGCATTACTCATCCCCGACCAATTGTCCATCAACTCTTCAATATGTAAATCAACTTCCTTCTCCAACACCTGATTCTTCAAGTGTGGTATAGATACTTTTGGTGCAGATTTCATACGGTCCTTCAGCTCCATCATTCTGCGCAACTGGTCGTTAGAAATAAAAGGTTGCTCCTCAGCAGCTGAAGTGATATTTTCCATCAAGCAAACCTCTGTGATGTATGATCGCTTTCCTGTCAACAAATGATCGCTGTACGTGCCGTCTTTAATAAACTTAACACCTTTCAATTTCGTTACTGATGACAGTGGCGCACGGTGCTTGTAAGGATCGTTGCTAAAAAATAACACATCCGTTTTTACCTGTCCCCATTCGTCAAAATCCTGAGGCTGTAACGTATCAATTTTAGCGCGTTCATTTTTGCTGAGTTTACCGCTTTGTATGCACAACCATTCGCCTCCGTCCTTTAGTGAAATGGTGTACATCATATCATAATCGCTATGATTAATCAACGATAACTCAATTAATCCTGCACCCGGAAATTGCTGATTTTTCGGTATAAACGCGAGGAACAATCCTTGCGGGAACTCATCAGGAACAGTAGTTCTAACTTCAACGTCCTCTCTTTCGTTTGGATCGGTTGATGTAATTCGACTCTGTACAGCTGTAGCTATCGGTGCAACAGGGACCAATTGATTAATTGGGAATTCATACTGAAAACCGTCTTCAATTTCCACCAAAGCCATTCCGCCACTCTTAGTACGAATGAATGTGCCTTCTCCTTTTTCATTGAGAAAACGAACCTTATCTCCAGATTGAAATTGCATCAGGCAATAATTAATTTCTTTTGGGTAACGCGTTCGTAAAGTTCCTCATATAATGGAAGAATCGCACGAATATCGAATTTCATAGCTTGTTCACGAGCGCGAGCTTTGAATTGTTGCAACGTTGTTTCATCTTTTAAAATATGAACTGCGTTCTTCGCCATATCATCAATATCACCCACATTGCTTGTAAATCCTGTGATACCATTGATATTCACTTCAGGCAAACCGCCGGTATTGGTTGAAATAACGGGCATATAAGAAGCCATTGCTTCCAATGCCGACAAACCAAAACTTTCGGTTTCCGAAGGCAGAATAAATAAATCACCAATAGATAAAATCTCCGCAGGATTTTGAACTTTACCCAAGGAGTGAATGTCGTTGCAAGTGTTTAATTCTCTGCACAAACGCTCGATATTGTGACGTTCAGGTCCATCCCCAACCAGAATAAGTTTAGTGGGAATTTGTTGTCGCACTTTATCAAATACACGTAAAACATCTTCCACTCTTTTCACTTTACGGAAGTTGGAAACGTGCACCATTATTCGCTCTCCTGACGGCGCAAACATTTGTCGCTGACAATTCGATTTAGCCTGACCATAATCATGAGGACAGATAAAATTCGGGATCACATCAATTTCTCGTTTCACATGGAAATAACGAAACGTATCTTCCTTTAAACTCTCCGAAACCGCAGTAACTGCATTGGATTTATTAATTGTAAAAGTAATCACCGGTTCGAATGACTCATCTCTGCCAACAAGAGTAATATCTGTTCCGTGCAATGTGGTGATAAACGGTATGTCTATTCCTTCTTCTTTCAAAATTTGCTGAGCCATATATGCGGCAGATGCATGAGGAATGGCATAATGTACATGTAACAAATCTAATTTCTCGTTTCGCACCACGTCCACCAATCGACTACTTAAAACTAATTCGTATGGTTGGTATTCGAACAGCGGATAATCCGTAACCACCACTTCATGATAGAATATATTGGGCGTAAAAGTTTCGAGTCGAAACGGTTGACTATACGTAATAAAATGCACCTGATGTCCTTTTGCAGCAAGTGCTTTACCAAGTTCTGTTGCAACTACCCCTGATCCGCCAAACGTCGGATAACACACGATTCCGATTTTCATAGTACAAAGGTACAAGGAAAACTACGCAACTTACTTCGCTGCTGACGGTTTAGCATAACCTAAACCTTCATAAATAACATCCATGATTTTTCCGCGTATGCCCATTTTGGCCAACTTATTATCATCTGCAGAAGGATAAACACGATTAGAAAGGAATACAACAACAATTCCTGTTTCAGGGTCTGCCCACGCTTGCGTACCGGTGAATCCCTGATGACCATAGCTGGATGATGAAGCATATTGACCCGATGCCTGAGGTTTGTCTTTCTGCTTTTCGCGTTTATCAAAAAGCAATCCTCGGCGATTCTCAGGATCTTCAACACGGTATTTAGTAAAGTCCACAATCGTACTAGAGTCGATAAAACGTTGACCACCATAAATTCCATAATTAAGGAACAACTGCATCATTACACCCACATCATTTGCGTTACTGAAAACACCGGCATGTCCGCCTATTCCGCCCAACATTGCGGCACCTTGGTCGTGTACATCGCCTTGCAACAATTGCTTTCTGAATTTATCATCACGTTCCGTTGGAGCACAAATTTGAGGCGAGAATCGAAGTCGGGGCTGAAATCCTATACTGCTCAAGCCTAATGGTTTGTAGAATGTCTCAATAATATGTTCACTTAATAATTTTCGTGTCTCCTGTTCAATAAATTTCTTCCAATAGTAGAATCCTAAATCACTGTAAACATATTTGTGATCAGTTGTTACTGCAATTGTATTGATGCGGGTGTATATAGAATCTTTATAATTTCTGGAAATAAAAATACCCGGAGCTACATATATTGGGAACGAATCACTCCATTGCTTGCGATATACTTCCCGTTTTAAATTACCTTGTTTATCAACGGTTTTCATCCAGAATGGTATCCATGCCGGAAGACCTGCTCTATGCGCCATAATATCGTCTACTTTTAAAGACGATTTGTTGGTGTTTTTTAATTCCGGCAGTAACTTCCCCAGTGTATCCGTTAATTTATATTTACCTTGTTCGTACATGCGCATCATAGCAGGTGCCGTTGCTACAATTTTTGTTACCGATGCTACGTCATACAAATCGGTGTTGCAAACCTTACGGAAACCCTCGTATGTGAACTTTCCATACGATTGATGAAGGAAAACTTTTCCGTCCTTAGCCGCGTAAATTTGACATCCTGGAAATGCTTTTTCGTTAATGGCATCTTGAATTATAGAATCAATTTTAATTATTGATTTTTCAGCAATTCCAATATTTTGATAACACGTGTACTCTACTCTATGCTTACCCGCAGTTCTCAATCCGATACCGGACTTCCATTTATTCAGACTTACCGGTAACTTACCCATAGCGCCGACAGCACCGGCAATTATCTGCGCAGTGCCATCCTGCATGTATGGTTGATCTTCCATACCGGCAACAACCGCATGGCATAAATCTGCATTTTTAATAGTATTAATACTGTAAACATTACCCATAACTACCAGCGCCACATGTTGTTTACGTTTCAGCAATGAATCTACCATACGTTCCGGTAAATCCGTAATTCCGTAATTGTTTGCCACGCGTTGTGAAACAGATGTACACAACAGGATCACCGTGTTGGATTCACCGATTCGACTCAACGTACTATCAATTGCTGCATTCGTTGCTTTGTAAGACAATATCTCATGACGGAATGGCATGTACCAGTTCAACCTTTGAGTGAAAGCTTCTTGTTTCGTGCCACCTAATTGCACCACAGCTACATTATTCTTCGATAAATCAAGAACAGGCAGTAATTGATTCTCATTTTTAAGAATGGTAATCGACTGCTTTCCAAATAATTCATTTATTCTTTCAGATTCGCTAGTATTCAGATCACGGTAAAGTCCATCCACTTTCACCTTCCTATTCTTATGAACACCGCTCCAGTATTTGGTCTGAAGAATTTTCTTGCAACGAACATCAACTTGTTCCTGGGTGAGTTGTTTTTGCTCAATAGCGCTTTTAATTTTTTGCACC
Source organism: Bacteroidia bacterium (assembly GCA_044344795.1). Lineage (GTDB taxonomy): Bacteria > Bacteroidota > Bacteroidia > Palsa-965 > Palsa-965. Next base: position 22,572 of record JBIJCF010000035.1, read on the forward strand.
GCCAACGGAACATTTCCGGAAAACAACAACACGTCATTTCCAGCTAGCAAAGCACGAACCTCAACATCACCTTCCTTGTAAAAAGCGCTTACTCCTTTCATATTCAATGCATCCGTAAAAATCAAACCACGGAAGCCCAACTGCTGTTGCAATAAAGTATCTACCACAAATCGGGACAAGGTTGTAGCCTGATTATTGGTCGTATCGTATGCGGGAATCTGCAAGTGCGCCACCATGACACTTCCTAATCCTTCGCTAATGAGTCGTTTGAACGGATAAAGTTCCAGAGAATCTAACCGTTTAATAGGATGTTTAATCACCGGCAACGTTTTGTGCGAATCACTGTCTGTATCACCATGCCCGGGAAAATGCTTCCCACACGCCAGAACTCCTTCGTGTTGCAGTCCTTTCATGTACATGATAGACTTGGTAGCTACCAATTCACGGTCTTCTCCGAATGAACGCGTTCCAATAACCGGATTATTCGGGTTATTGTTGACATCGCAAGCCGGAGAGAAACTGACATGCACACCCAATCTTTTACACTGACGCGCCGCTTCTCGTCCCATCGCATACACCAATGAATCGTTTTGTGCAGCGCCCATCGTCATCTGACGAGGAAAAATGGGCAAACTATCCAAACGCATCGACATGCCCCATTCTGCATCCATTCCTATCAACAATGGCACTTTAGAAAGACTTTGATAGCTATTGGTCAATTTAGCTTGACGCAAAGGACCACCCTGCATAAAAATCAAACCGCCAATATGCTGTTCTGTAATTAACTTTTTAATTTCATTAACATGCTTTTGATCTTTGTTCGACCATGCAGCAACCATAAACAGCTGACCAATACGCTGATCTACCGTCATTTTTTTCATCACGGAGTCCGCCCATTTTTCAGCCGCATCCGTATAAAAAGGTGGAGCAATACTTCTCAAATTGGCAGCCAAACGTGGCGCACCTGAAGCTTTATCTGCAATTTCAAAGGCAAAAGCCCACCAAAAAAGGGCAGCCGGTATCAAGAGCAATAACAATCGAAATCTTCTTCTCATAGTATCTAAATTCTTCACGCTGGATATGGAATTCACACGTCTTAAAGTTCTGACAAAGGTGATGCCATGCGGATTAGAATTGTATTAATTTTCAACATTGTGCCTGTTTATTAATCCGATGCGGATTTTTAAAGGATAACCGTTGCGGAATCCGTAAATTTGGGCATTGGCGGATTGATCCGCCATTCTTATTTGTTTATGTCAGATATCATTCATCTTTTACCGGATGCCGTTGCCAACCAGATTGCGGCAGGAGAAGTGGTGCAACGCCCGGCGTCTGCAGTAAAAGAGCTTATGGAAAATGCGCTGGATGCGGGCGCAACAGATGTGCGGTTGATTGTAAAAGATGCCGGTCGCACGCTGATTCAAGTGGTGGATAATGGCAAAGGAATGTCGCCTGCTGATGCAAAAAAATCGTTTGAGCGGCATGCCACTTCAAAAATTAAAAATGCGGACGACCTATTCCGCTTAACTACAATGGGCTTCAGAGGAGAAGCGTTAGCAAGTATTGCAGCTGTTGCTCAAGTTGAATTGCGCACCAAACGCGCAGAAGATGAAAACGGCACCTTAATCCGCATAGAAGGCAGCGCGATTCAGGAACAAGATCCGTGTGCAACCCCAACCGGTACTTCAGTTAGTGTGCGAAATTTATTTTTTAATGTTCCTGCGCGACGAAATTTTCTCAAATCGGATACAGTTGAATTCAGGCACATTGTTGAAGAATTTGAACGCATTGCATTGAGTCATCCGCACAAATCGTTCGAACTGAATCATAACAATCAAAGCATTTACCGCCTTGAAAAAGGCAATGCCGAAAGTTGGATAGGCTTGTTTCGTCAACGTATTGTGGCGTTGTACGGAAATCCTTACAACCAACGTTTGGTGCCTGTAGAAGAAAATACGGACATCGTTCGAATAAACGGGTTTATTGTAAAACCAGAATTCGCGAAAAGAACACGTGGAGAACAGTTCTTTTTTCTGAATACACGATATATTAAAAATCCATATCTCTACCACGCGGTTCAATCGGCATTTCAGCAGTTACTCAGTCCCGACTCTCATCCGGGATTTTTCTTGTTTTTAGAAGTCGATCCGAAAACTATCGATATCAACATTCACCCGACAAAAACGGAGGTGAAATTTGAAGACGATAAATCGATCTATGCCATACTTAAATCAACTGTTCGTAAATCGTTAGGACAATACAACATCTCACCTACGCTGGATTTCGAGCAGGAAATGAGTATTGAGTTGCCTTACAAATTATCCGACAAGCCTGTTGAACCACCAAAGATTTATATCGATACCAATTACAATCCTTTTGCCGCAGACACTCGCCAACCTAAGAGTGATGTACAGCGCAGTAACTTGAATAATTGGCAAGACCTTTATCGTCAGCACATGGAACAATCACCGGAAACAGCTACCGGACAAACTGAAGTTCCGTTGTTTCAGGCGATGCATGAAAAACCCGAAGGACAAGGTTTTCTACAATTGAATCAGCGTTACATTGTTTGCGGCATAAAGAATGGCATGCTTGTTATTGATCAGCAGCGTGCGCACGAGCGTGTATTGTACGAGCGATATTTAAAACAAGTAGAGCAACATCAAGGCATTTGTCAGCAGAAACTATTTCCGGATAATGTAGAGTTTTCACCGGCCGGCGCAGCAACGCTGAATGGATTATTGGATGAAATAAATGCTTTGGGATTTGATGTAGCACCATTCGGCAGCAACGCGTTCGTTATTCACGGTGTTCCTGCAGGTACGGAGCATCTGGACAGTACCTATTTGTTGGAAGGAATTATTCAGGACTATAGCAACAACGAGCAGGAATTGTTGTTAAAACCTAAAGAAAATATTGCCCGTTCTATGGCCAAACGCGCTGCTGTGAAACCCGGACAAACATTGAGTATAGAAGAAATGAAAAATCTGGTCGATGAATTGTTTGGCTGTGAAATGCCTGCACATACACCGGATGGTAGGCTTTGTTTTATACAAACCGGAATCGACGAATTAGAGCGTCGTTTCAGACAACGATCATAGATCAATATACAAGAGCGTTATGTCGATGAATTCTGTGGTGGTTAATTTGATAGTATTGAACGTGATCATGTTTGCGGTGAAAATGTATGCTGCTGGATCAATGTTTCTTGATTTGGATTTGTTGTTGGGACTGCATCACCCCTATTCTCCTGAATTCAGCTGGTATCAGTACATCACGGGCATATTTATGCATGGCAGTTTCAGCCATTTGCTATTTAATATGCTGGGATTATATATTTTCGGATCGATGCTGGAACGGATTTGGGATGCACGACGATTCTTGTTGTTTTATCTCGTTGCAGGAATTGGCTCCAGTTTAATCTATCAGATATGGCAAAGTGTTGCTGCCTATAATTATTTACAACAGTTCGGAGACGGCCTCACGTTACTGATGCAAAATCCACCAAACAGTTACCTTATCGGTGCTTCAGGCGCTGTTTATGGCCTTTTAATGGGAGCAGCATTATTATTTCCCAACACAGAAATGTACTTGTTCTTCTTTCCGGGACTACCGATAAAACTAAAGTGGATGGCTATTTTTTATGGAGGCGCAGAATTGTTGCGAGCATATCAGGATAATCCTGCTGATAATGTTGCCCATTTCGCTCATATTGGTGGAATGATTTTTGGATTTATTTTAATCAAGGTATTTAACAACGATCGTTCGCGTTTTTATTAGTATATGAGCTGGTACAACGATTTGTCGATGCAGTTAAAAGGCCGTAATGGAGCCTTAATGCGCTTGCTGCTGATTAACTCGGGATTATTTCTGGTCGTTAATCTTGCCATCGGTATCGGTATGTTAAGCGGCGTGCACAACATTCAATATTTCTTTATTGATATTCTGGATCTTCCCGGATCGCTGAGTCACTTATTGGTTCGTTTTTGGACACCTGTTACCTACATGTTCGTGCACTATGGATTCTTTCACTTGCTCAGCAACATGTTGTGGTTGTTTTTTATCGGGCGCATGTTTTCCGATTTACTGGGTGGTGCACGTTTAACAGGATTGTATGTTTTGGGCGGACTAACTGGAGCGGCACTCTTTGTACTTGTAGCACAGCTGCTTCCAGGATATGAAAATGCAGAATTGAAAGGCGCTTCCGGAAGCGTAATGGCCGTAGTAATCGGTATGGCCGCATATCGTCCCGATACAACGGTGTTTCCATTTGGTATTGAAATGCGATTAAAGTGGTTAGCTTTAATTGCGTTCGTATTAACGACATTACTCGATTTGCCAATGAACCTTGGTGGTAAAGCAGCGCATTTGGGTGGTGCATTCATAGGTTTATGGTATGGTTGGCAGCTACGCACAAAAGGGCATGTACTGGAAGGATGGTCAAAGATTTTTGTGTTTCCAAAAACCAAATTACGAGTTGAACATCGTGCAGGCAAGCGAGCGCCCAATTCTAGAGACCCGCAACAGATTCGCAGAAAAATTGACGAAATATTGGACAAAATTTCCCGTTCAGGTTATGACAGCTTAAGCAAAGAAGAGAAGGAATATCTTAAGGCCAATCATGATAAATTTTAGATGCCCGAGTCAATAAACATAGAGCCCGTTCCATCACGACGATCCATGAGCTGGGTCAGTAAAGTGATCTGGGTGCTGAATTGGTTTGCCATAGGAAGTTTGCTTTTATCTATTCTTGCACCTTTTGTAAATCCTGCGGTATTCTGGCCACTTGCATTTTGGGGACTCTTGTTTCCAGCCTTTCTTCTTGTAAATGTTATTTTTCTGCTGTATTGGTGGTGGAGAAAGAGAAATCAAGGTTGGTTTACACTCATTGCCATTTTAATCAGCATTCCGTATTGGAGCGATTACTTGCAGCCCGGATTTAATCACAATACAGAGCCCCCAACCAAAGGAATAAACATTGTTTCCTACAATGTTAAATTGTTCGATTTGTATAATTGGTCTAACAATAAGCAGTCGAAGTCCATCATGTTTAATCAGTTGAATTCATTGATGCCGGAAGTATTGTGCGTGCAAGAATTTTATACAGAAGATGCCGGCGCTAATCGTAATTTGGATTCATTAAAAAATCTTCTTGTATTACCATACGTTCATGCAGAGTACACTATTACACTGCGCAAAGATGATCATTGGGGAATTGCAACATTTTCGCGTTATCCTATCGTTAATCAGGGACGGATACAGTTCAATAATCGCACAAATAACATTTGCATTTATACCGATATCACCGTAGGGAATGATACCATTCGCGTTTACAACATGCACCTGCAATCGTTAAGTTTGGGGTATGCTGATTTGAACTTTCTAAAAAATCCGGAGCAGAGTAAAGATGATGTTACAGCATCAAAAAACATTCTGAGGCGAATGAAAGCCGCTTACATTAAGCGCAGCGGTCAGGCGAATGCTATTGCCAAACATATTGCGGAATGCCGTTATCCGGTTATTGTTTGCGGTGATTTTAATGATACTCCGAATTCATACTCATACAGAACCATAAAAGGAAATATGAATGATGCTTTCATTAAAAGTGGTAAAGGATTTGGACAAACGTTCATTAACGATTGGCCCGCACCGCGAATCGATTACATTCTATTCAGTAACCGTTTCACTTCATACCAATTTAAAATTCATGAAGAGATGAATATTTCGGATCATTATCCGATTAGCACAAAACTCGTTCTTCATCCGGTAGAAGTCGATCACTAACTTGCCGTGATCGGTTGAATAATGGCAGGACGCTGGGTGATTTCATGATAACATAAAATTTCCCCTTCGCAGAAATAATGTGCCACCAGACTTTTTCTCGTGGCATCAGAATTAGTAACCGGCTCTCCTCCATGCAACAAATTGGCGTGCCATATCAATACATCACCTTTACGCGCCAAAAAAACTTTTTTCTGCAAGTGTTGCTCTTCCACAACTGCAGCAATCTTCTTTTCGTAATTACCGTACAAATCATCACCTACCACTAACGCATTCGAACTATGATCGAAATCTTCTCCCATCACGTAAGGTAAACGATGACTTCCCGGATAATAATGCAACGGGCCCGAATCCGCTTGAATATCCTCCAATGCAAGCCAAATAGCTATCAAATAGCCATGCGGCTCAGTAGACATGTGAATAAAATCAGAATGTGTTTTTTGACGACTACCTTTTAAGAAACTTATCGACTGAAACGGCACCACCTTCTTTCCAAGCAATGTACTCAACACTTCACCCAATTTAGTATCCGTAATACATTCACGTGCGGTGTTGGATTTCCTCCAAATGTTCATCACACGTGAATTGGTGTAATCAAAATCTACGGCATGAGCAGCTATTAAATCTTGTGTTTCTTGGTTTACACGATCAACTATAGATTCGGAAAAAAATTTGGATAGTACCAAGTAGCCGTTATCGATCCAATGTTCTAAATCTACTCGCGTTAAAGGGTTTGGTAATTCTCCTACAGTTACAAGTCGATTTCTCGCATCCGGACGATCAGCCCACGGAACTTCACCGCTATGTTTACGAATATCCTTATGCGAAACGGAACTGAACACTCCTTTTCGAATTTCAAAACGCTCGTATAGCGACTTATTCTTTTGCAAGCTACCGGCATGCAAAACATTGTGCACATAATGCAACAAGCGCATTCTGCGTAAATAGCTCCAATATGATTTCAGTCGAGACACATCCAAAGGTAAGGTTTATCTCGTTTTTCCACATTTTATCACCGTTGGGAAATCGGGATAATGAAACTGTTAAATTTGACCTTTAACAATTGTAAAAGCACATGAAAAATATTACAGTTATTGGGTCAGGAACTATGGGCAATGGAATTGCTCACGTATTTGCACAAACAGGCTATGATGTAACGTTGGTGGATATTTCCAAAGAAGCATTAGATCGTGGATTGAAAACCATTGCAAAAAATTTGGATCGTCAGGTTGCAAAAGGCAGCCTCACAGAAGCCGATAAAACAGCAACATTGGCTCGTATTAACCCTGTTGCAGATTTAGCTGCAGGTGTTTCCAACGCCGATCTTGTTGTAGAAGCTGCAACAGAAAATGTGGATTTGAAATTGAAAATATTCCTTGATATAGATGCTGCGGCTCCGGCACACTGTATATTGGCGTCTAACACTTCCTCTATTTCTATTACGCGTATTGCTGCGGTAACAAAGCGTCCCGAACAAGTAGTCGGAATGCACTTTATGAATCCGGTTCCGGTTATGAAACTGGTAGAAGTTATTCGCGGTTACAATACCACCGACGCCATCACTGCAACGATTATGGACTTATCCAAGAAATTGGGCAAAGTTCCTGTTGAAGTGAACGACTATCCGGGATTTGTGGCAAATAAGATTTTGATGCCGATGATCAATGAAGCCATCATCACCTTACACGAAGGAACTGCAGGTGTGGAAGAAATCGACACCGTAATGAAATTGGGTATGGCGCATCCCATGGGGCCGTTGCGTTTAGCAGATTTCATCGGACTCGACGTGTGCTTGTACATTTTGCGCGTGTTGCAGGAAGGTTTCGGAAATCCGAAATATGCACCTTGTCCGTTATTGGTAAACATGGTTCAAGCCGGACATTTGGGCGATAAAACAGGTAAAGGTTTTTACGAATACACCGATCCAAAAAATCCTGTTGTAGCAGTACGATTTCGCAAGAAAGAATTAATCGGATAAATCAAAAGGCTGTCGAAAGACGGCCTTTGTTTTTTGAGTATCAGTGCAAATTTTACTTGCGCCACACCCACAACGCTTCCGAATATTTTATAGACAGCTCTTGCTCCTTGTTATCCATTAACGCGGAATCATTACCGGAATCAATCACCACATATTGCATTCCCGTTGGTGCAATAATAATCGCTGCTTCCATTCCGCGTTGCTTCCATTTTTTGCGCATACGTTCGGCATTGTCTGTATTCTTGAAAACTCCAGCAACAATATATAAGTCGGCAACTGTGGCCATGGACGCACTTTTCGGCTCTATTGTTACAGCAGGTGCGGCTTTCGATTTTTGCGGGATTGGTTTCGGCACATCTTTAGCAATAACCGTTGTAGGTGGAGATTTTTGTCGGGCAATCACATCATTTAATTTCGGAATAGCACCGTAACAATACAAATACCCATCACGCGAAGCGAGATAAAGATTTCCATTCCAGGCAAAAGGTGTTGCTTCAAAAAGTCCGGCATTGAATGATTTTAGCTGAAAAGTATTATCCGCTGTTCCCCGAAATGTAAATACACCGTTGTAACCTGCAGCTACTAACTGTCCATTTTCTAGAAACAACGGCGTACTAATCGATGGACCTATCTCGTAGCTCCACACACGTTTAGGGCAAGGTACTTTTGTTTTGCCATCGTACAAGGTTGTCGTGCAATCCGATAATTCCTGATAAGCCAATACCGTAAGTTTACCATCAATTCCTGTAAATGCAGCTAGCGGAGGTGAGGATTTTGTCCGGTATAAATCATTCACTGCCACACTTCCAATTACTCCGCCTTTCCAAGAAGAAAACTCCAAATCGCCGGTTGGATAAAACCAAACGATACAGCTATCTGGACTTCTTCGAGGATCAATCTTTAATACACCACCATGACCTGCGATGTATTGCTTTTCAATTGCAAGCAACAAACAACTGTCTGCAGTTGCAACAGGCGTTCCATCAATATCTGAACCGATGTAAAAATCCCAGACAATGGTGTCTTGTTGAATGTCGTAACCATATACATGACCTGATCCGGATGCGATATAATAACGCGAGCCTAATTGCACCGGTGATGCTTCTGCTACCAAATTTCCTCCGTGCAAAGCATGATCTTTACCGGTATACAATTGTGCAACTTGTTTAGCAGAAGGATAATAAAACGAATCAGATGAAGCGGTAGTAGAAACTGAAAAGCGCATCAGTTGCCCGTTTTCGAGTGGAATTAAGCCGGAATCGTTCCACACAACCGCTGAAGCATCTACATCACGACTATAACTCATCGTCTTAGGAACCGCCATACGCCAAAGTTCCTGACCATTAAAAGCATTGACATGTCGGAATGAAAACACTTGTCCGTCAGCTCGTGAACCTTTGCGACTTCCTTGTAAAATACTCAATGAAGCTGAATCGTTTGATTCATTCAACACGAGAGTTCCTGTGCCTTTAAGAATATCATCAAACTGATATTGCCAAATGACTTCACCATTATCAGCGGAAATCTTTTTCAAATGATGATCAAAACAACCGAGATACAAATACGTTTTACCAAATTCTTCTGTCATTAATGTTTGCCCAGTCCATCCGGCACCCATCCATACTTCAACACCTTCCTTTTCAGAAACTATTGTATTGCCCTTACCTAAAAACAATTTCCATATAGGCGTTAATGTATCCACACAAAAATTGCCATAATAATTGCGGTTAGCGTTACCTAAAAACGTTGCATTAATCAACGCGATATCCGGCTTTTCGGGAGCAATTTCAGTTTGCACAGATGGAGTTACCACAGGACTTTTGGCAAACATGATCCACCAAAACGTCCATGCGCTAAGCACAACAAGAAATACGAAGAATCGGACGAGAAACTTCCGTGTAAAACTCATGTTAGTTGACGATCGTTAATTGACCGGCAAATACAATTTACGAATTCGTTTTATCGGTCCGTGGCAAAAGTTTTCGTGGCACGAAATACAAGCATCTATTGTTGCATTAAAATATTTCGGGCGTTCCTCTGATGATGCACCATACAACTGACTAACTTGTGCGAGGTAACCATCAGCATGCGAATTGTACACCTGCTCGTCAATGTTTTTGTCGGTGCGTTCTGCTGTTTTCAAACGTTCCAGAATTTCAGGCTGTAATGGTAATGCTTCACCTTTCTGAATAGCCGCTTTCATGGCTTCTGAATGATCTGCCATATCGCGCATAATTACGGCAAGCTCTGCAGTTCCATTTGGATTTACTTCATCAGGAGCGCATTTAGCACTATCATTAGCAGATGCTTTTTCACTATCATCATCACATGCAAGCAGAAATGCTGAGAACACAAAAACGGAAATAATTACGGTGTACTTCATTAATTCTTTTTAATGATAACGCCTCTCGCTTCGAAAGTCAGCTCTACTTCAGGCTCAGTAATTTTGTCAATCTCTTCTTTCGGATCGCCGGCATCTTCGGCCAGATGTTTTAACTCCGCAACAGAGATGGTATCCATGTACGCATAACCATCAACAATAGCGGTGCTTCCGGATGCATCTTTAGGAACAAAGAAAGCGTAATCCAAGAATTTCACACGCATGGAATGCTCTGCGCCTGCATTTAATTCCATCCAACAACCTTTCTTCTGGCATACTTCTTCAATCGGTGCAATCAATTTGCAAGCCACTGAATCTTTACCGGCTAACAAAGTCAATACCTGATCTGCAGGAACAGCGCCGTCTTCGGAAATAGAATCACCAAAATATTGCACAGCTTTCGCTTGCAAAGAATCTGTATTTCCGGTTTTTCCGGTATCATTGGAACAAGAAGCTGCTCCCAACGTGATAGCTACTGCGGCTAGTAAGTATTTCATATGCGTGCTGTTAATTCAGGACAAAATTACGGGAAATGGCTGAATTAACGAGCTATAAATTCCGCGTGATGAAATGAGATTTATCAGGTCACAGGCAGTTGTATAATGCGTTGTCCCGAATATAGTTTCACTTCGAACGGTGAAAACAAACGCATTTTGTGGAAATCATTACCGCTTTGCGTCTAATATTTAACTTCACTTCTTTTACAAAATATGTTCACCAATCGACAAATGCGCCTTCTTTATACTCCACTTCTTCTTTGTCTTGTTCTATTCATTTCTTGTCATGTGCAAGAGCATGCGGCAGTCAACGCGGTTATTGGAAACGCGGGGATTGATTTCTATTACGGCAATACAGACGATAAGGAAATCAGTGAGAATGAAAAGATCACTGCACATTTAAAATACACTCATTTGTTGCTGTTGCAACGCACTTTAAAGATCAAAGATCCATCCGTTCGCGCTACAAGACTGACTTTACTCGGACATTTAAATAACTACATTAAGCGTGGTGTGTTCCCGGTAAACACAGCTTACAGCGAGCGCAGACCTTGTTTTATTGATGAATTCGGCTCGTATTGCGCAGTGGGTTACTTGATTCAACAAACTGCCGGTAACGAACTGCCCGAAAAAATTAATGCTTTGTTTCAGTATGATTATCTGGCAACGATGCAATTGCACGAACTCAACGAATGGGTGGCACAAAGTGGATTTACATTAAACGAGTTAGCCACAATACAACCTACTTATGGAACTTATATTCTTAAGTATGCTTTGGCAGCGGGCGCCGGAATAAGCTACCGAGGAATTGAGCCCGGATACCCTTCGTTTCGTTTTAATTATGGAAGACAATTCAAATACAATTTTCACGGTATAGCGTCACGTGTTGAAATGATGGGCAGTGACGATTTCTACTCTTCGCTGAGTTATGGTAAAGGATTAGTATTGGGTGGTAAAATAAAGTATATCCGAAGCCGAAGATTGGGTTTTATGCTTGGCCCAGCAATGTTATACAAGAATAGAGATGTGGCCTGGCTGCTCAAGCCTGAAATGCAAATCAACTTGTGGAGCGTAAATATTAAGAAAGCTTCATTTGAGTTGATTATGGGCTATGCTTACGATATTCCACTACACAACTCTAACTTGTTTACTCTTTCCCGCCACGATGTGTCGCTACATCTGATGATCGGTTATTCGAAAATGGGTGTAACGTACCGAGACTTGGACCGCAAAAAGAGCGACAAAAAACAGGATGATTAACAAACAACAACAGCGATAGAGGTTTTCGCTGCAAAGCAAAACAACTACTTTCTGATAATGAACTCCACTTCTGAGTTTTCAGGGCGAATATTCCGAACGTTCAAAGGCTTTCGAATGATTTCTACCGGAACCGTAGATGTTTTAATATTGGCCTTATTGTAATCTACAATTACGCGGAACATGTCTTCTATAATTGAAGCATACTCTTCAACAGGAACTTCAAACACAATTTTAATCCGATCAGGATATGTTCGTAAAACCGCATTTGCAGGCATATTGATCGCATTGACAGGCACCATCACGAAACCTTCCGTAAAACGACCCACAGGAATGGTAGCTTTGATCATCGTGGGTTTTACAGTAACAAGCCCACCAAGAGGTTGCACTATTTTGATATCCTGAGTGGTTGATTTTTCGAGTCCTGTGAATGTTTTTACTTCTGTATAAACTGTAGTAATCGTATCCAGAATATTTTGCGGACCGCTGATAACAACATGATCGGGATTGAGTACAATAGAATCCGATAAACGATAGAGATTGCTCATCACCACCGAAATGCGTGACGTAACGGGAACCTTTTTTTCCGAACGTCCTTCGTAACTGATGATGATGGGATCCGGGAATACGCGCACCACTTTTAATCCGTTGCCAATTGCTCCTGATATCCTTGTCGGTATTGCGTTAGCGGTAATGGCATAATCGCCTTTCCCTAATGATTTGGCTTTAGAAGCGTCGATTTTTAGTGCGCCTAAAGCGTTTAACCAGCGGTATGCCAGAATGGTAAATCCACTTCCACGAACTTCCGTTTCCAGTGTATCCGGTAAATCAGAGAGTATCACGCGATCTTCAGGAAGATTTTCATACACAGCAGGAACCTTCACAACATTATTATATTGCTTAGAAAGTTGATGCAATAACCAAGCAGTGCCTGCGATAATTAGACAGACCAAAAAAGTAGAAACGCGCCGGTTGAGAAAGAATTCGCCTTTCTTCAATCCGCCGCGTTTCTTAGTATAACCTGTATTCGCCAATGCCAATACAATTAATCTTTCTTCTCTTCAGTCTCGTCTTTAAACGTTCTGGAGAATTCGTGAGAGATCGCGCTCTTTAAAATTTGGATACGAGTGCCGCCTTCTGTTTCAATAACATAAGACTTCGTGCGCACTTCAAGGACTTTGCCGATGATACCACCTATTGTTACGATACGATCACCTTTCTTAATTTCCTCAAGAAACTTCGCCTGCTCCTTTTGTTTCTTCATTTGCGGACGCATCATGAAGAAATAAAACACGACAATAATAAGACCGATAAAAATAAACTGCATTACTGCCGGACTAACCGGTCCGCCGCCCTGAGCTGCCTGAAGAAAAATTGTTGAATTCATTGATGGATAGATATTAAAAATTAAAATGTTACAAATTATTGTTTAGTGATTGTGTCCATCACCCGGGAAGTGGCCGTCTTCCTTGCTTTCACGTCCTTCCGGAACAAGAATTTCTGCGGCAATTGTTAAAACAACAGTGTTAGGTTCGCAATTGGTTGTTAATGTCACTGTTTTCTCTTGCTTATCGCGCTTTCCTTCACTATTAAACTCCACATTAATTACACCTTCTTCTCCGGGAGCAATCGGCTTCTTCGGATAATCAGGTACGGTGCAACCGCAAGAACCGCGGGCATCAGATATGATCAAATCCGAACCACCAATATTCTTAAACTTAAATTGTGTAGTTACACGGTCACCTTGAGTGATTTTTCCAAAATCGTGTTTATCGCGATCAAAT
>JBIJCF010000015.1:0-63142 GCA_044344795.1 Bacteroidia bacterium
CAGGCGCTGTTCCTCCACCCGATGCGGTAATGTCCACCAAATCAGAGGTTACGTCCTTGTCTTTTTTCGGAGCGCAGGCAACCAATGATGCAGCCAGCGCAAACATTAGAATTACATTACTTTTCATAACTACTGTTTTATCGTATCCGTGTTATTAACTGCAATTTAGGAGCAAAATTAGTGGAATTTCAGATACCAATTACTCCAAAAGTCCGCGTCCTGTTTTACGAATCGATCCATCCGACTTCATATCCAACACCAACTTGTCCAGAATTCCATTGATGAATTGTCTTGATTTTGGAGTGCTGTATGTTTTCGAAATTTCAATGTACTCGTTGAGTGACACTTTAACCGGAATACTTGTAAAATTGACCAATTCCGTCAATGCCATTTTCATCAGAATGACGTCCATTAAGGCGATGCGCTCTACATCCCAGTTTTTAGTTTTATCCGCAATAAGTTTGGAGAAACGATCATTTTCGAGAATAGTGCGACGGAACAAATCCACCACAAAGCGTTTGTCGTCTTCAGGATCGCGGAACAGCGGTGCCAATTCAGGGAAAACATCATCCTTACTGCTTTCCAATGTTCTGATGATCGCCGGAGCCACCGCCAAGTTCATATCACCGGGCCAATGCATATTGCGTTCTTCCAGAAAATATTCGAAAGCCTCTTCATCCGCAATCTGCTTTTTGAAAATTTCCAGTATGAATTCTTGATCGCGCTGATAGTTGTCTTCTTCAGCACTCATATATTCCTTGTAAGCGTCCCAGTTGCGGATGTTATCCCACACCTTTCGAATGAGTTCCTGATCTTCATCGCGCTGCCAACCTAACTTTCGCTGCTGGGCTTCGATATGCAATCGTGGATGAGCTTCCAACTGGGATAACACGCGGTTATTAACAAACTTCAGGTTCGGATTCAGATCTTCCTGCGTTGGTAACATTTTCTCTTTCCCTAAATCAACTCTCATTTGTGCCGCGCGCTTTAATTCTGCAATAAAAAGCAACGACAACAAATACAGTTCGTAAGCTCTGTCAATACTGCGCATCATCTCGCGTTCGCCCGCAGGCATATCGGATGATTCGGCTTGAAAAAAACTATACAAGGCCTGCATCGCCTTAATTCGGAGGTATCTCCTGTTTAACATGTGCGGGAAATAAAGAACGTTATACGTGTATTCAATTTAAATTTTCAATTTCTAATTGCTTCGGTGGTTATCGCTTTGTACGAATACGCGCCATCGCTTCAATTCGGGCTTCTGCTGTTTTGTTGGCTGCCAAATAAGTCGGGATGTTTTCCTGCTTTGACATGGCAAAAATTCCTGCAGTCGTATTAAAGATATTCTCCGCTTGACTCAGCGCATATTCACGTCCAAATCCGGCAACTTCAGAATAAACATTAATAACACCACCTGCATTCACTACAAAATCCGGAGCATAAAGAATGCCTTTTTGCATAACCAGTTGTCCGTGTTTCACTTCATCGGCAAGCTGGTTATTCGCTGCACCGCAAATGATGCTGCACTTTAAACGAATCAGTGTGTCATCATTAATCGTTGCGCCCAAAGCACAAGGAGCGTAGATATCCACATCCTGATCGTAAATCGTGTTGCCGTCCACAATTTCAACACCCGGATTATTTGTCTTCACTTCTGCAAGGCGATCTTCATAGATATCTGCAATCAACACTTTTGCACCTTCTTTCACCAAATGATTCACCAGATAAGATCCGACATGTCCAACACCTTGCACACTAATTTTCTTTCCGCTAAGGCTGTCACTGCCCCATCGTTCTTTTGCTGCAGCTTTCATCGCCACATACACACCATAAGCAGTTACAGGAGAAGGATCTCCGCTACCGCCTAATGCCGGAGGAATACCCGTTACATGTTTTGTTTCCATGTGAACATATTCCATATCCTTGGCATTAATACCAACATCTTCCGCGGTTATATATTTACCACTTAAGCTGTTCACGAATTTGCCAAAACGACGCATCAAAGCTTCCGACTTCTGCGTACGCGCATCACCAATGATTACGGCTTTTCCGCCGCCGAGATTTAAACCGGCAACAGCGTTCTTATAAGTCATGCCCCGCGAAAGACGCAATACGTCGGTTAATGCTTCACTTTCATGTGCATAAGCCCACATGCGCGTACCGCCCAACGCAGGCCCTAGAACTGTATTATGAATAGCGATAATCGCTTTCAATCCTGTTGCATTGTCATTGCAAAACACCACCTGCTCATGATCAAAAGCACCCATCTGTCCGATTGGACCGTTTGCAGCTGCTGCTGTTTGTTCTGTTTTCGTATGCATAATCATTAATTAATCCTAATCATGAGGGAATTACCTAATTTTGTTTGTCGTTACACACATTAGTAACGCATACAAAAGTACCTGTTTTTTTCTAGTAAAGTGTGAAGGAAAATAATTCGTGAAAGCTCTACTCCCTCTTAATAAATACTTCATCCGTTATGGCGGACGATTCTTCAGTGGAATTATTTTCATACTTATATCCACTTGGTTCAGCTTACGTCCGGTTGACCTAGTTGGACAAGGCCTGGATTTCGCGGCATGGTCTCGTGAACATCAAATTGACTCCGATACCACAGTTCACATTTTGTTGCTCTTCGGACTCGAAATCATTATTCATACCTTGATTTTCGGATTCTTCTTGTTTCTGAATCGTCAAACTATCATTGTTATGTCGCGTTTAATTGAATATGATTTGAAGAATGACATCTTCGATCATTATCAACGCCTCGATCAGTCGTTTTACAAACGAAACAATACCGGCGACTTGATGAATCGCATTAGTGAAGATGTAGGTCGCGTGCGAATGTATGTAGGACCTGCTGTGATGTATACCATTAGCACTATGGTTACGCTCATCATGACCATTAGTTTCATGTTTAAATCTGATGCTCGTATGGCCTTGTGGGTTTTAGCACCTTTGCCGGTTTTAACTATTGCGATATATTTTGTGAGCAACATTATAAACAAGAAAAGTTTGCGTGTTCAGCAACAACAAGCTGCATTATCCACGCATGTGCAAGAAGCAGTTTCCGGTATGCGTGTTATCAAAGCTTTTGCCCGTGAAGACAATGTACAGTCTCAGTTTGAGAGTAAAGCGGAAGAGTATCGTAAACGAACGTTGGAGTTATCTAAAACCGATTCCTTGTTTCAACCGTTTATGATGTTGCTGATTGGTTTGAGTATCATCTTGACGATTTACATCGGCGGCAATGAAGCTATCAGCGGAAAAGTAAGTGTTGGAACAATAACGGCTTTCATCCTGTTTGTTATTCGTTTGACATGGCCGATTGCGTCATTAGGATGGGTAACGTCTTTAATTCAGCGAGCTGCAGCCTCTCAGGAACGCATCAATGAATTTTTACAAACTGAACCTGCAATTAAAAACCCGACCACTGCTCCATTACAATTTAAGGGCAGCATCGAGTTTCGTGATGTGCATTTTACCTATCCGGATAGCGGTATCACAGCCATTCAGGGTTTAAGTTTTAAAGTAGAACCCGGAAAATCTGTTGCATTTATCGGAAAAACAGGTTCCGGAAAATCCACCATCGCACAATTAATCCTGCGGCTATTTGATGCCGACAAAGGCCATGTTCTTATTGACGGCCACCCGATTAATTCCATTAATTTGGATGAACTGCGTGAAAAAACAGGTTACGTACCGCAAGAAGTATTTTTGTTTTCGGATTCCATTGCCAGTAATATCGGGTTTAGCGTTCACGACACTAATGAACTTCGCGAACTACAACCCAAAATTGAGCAAGCTGCTAAAGATGCAGTTGTCTATAGTAACATCATGGACTTCCCCGAAAGGTTCGAAACCGTGGTTGGTGAGCGCGGCGTAACATTATCAGGAGGACAACAACAACGTATTTCAATTGCACGAGCATTAATCAAAGAACCGATACTACTGCTGTTCGACGACTGTTTATCTGCTGTAGACACTGAAACGGAAGACGAGATACTAAACAATTTGAATCGTATCATGAAGGATAAAACAACGGTGATTATCAGTCATCGTGTTTCGTCCGTTAAGAATGCCGATACCATTATTGTTTTAGATGATGGCAGAATGATAGAACAAGGTTCACATGCTGAATTGTTGAACAAAGGCGGTATTTACTCCGAGCTGTACAAAAAACAAGTGGAGGAATTGAAGAAATCCGGTCGCTAAGAAAAGATCATGGACAAAAGTTTGGTTTTAACATTTTTTCTATATTTGGGATACCAACCACTCTATCTACAAACAAAATGACACAAGAAGAACGTTCGGAAAGAAACGGAGATGCAGGTGAGATTTTCTCCAAACCTGTTAAAGCGGGAAAACGTACTTATTTCTTTGATGTGAAGGCCACGCGGGGAAATGATTACTATCTGACAATCACAGAAAGTAAGAAGCGCTTCGGCGATGATGGTCGTTTTCACTACGAGAAGCACAAAATCTTTTTGTACAAAGAAGATTTTGACAAGTTCGCAGATGGGCTGCAGGAAGTCATTAATTTCATTCGTGAACAAAAAGGACACGAAAATGGCGCTGCTGAAGGATCTGTGAACACAGAAGTAAATTTTGATGATTTAGGCGCACACTAATCGCAAGTTTATAATAAAAAAGGTTGTCTTAGGACAACCTTTTTTGGTTTACGAACATGGGTAATGTCGATAACATTGCGGCTTTGATTCTGCCTAATCCCCGTACAATTAATATATTTGCAAATACCAAAGTGTGAAATTACTACATGGGTCCCGACCTATTACTCATTCTCCTCCTAATCCTTCTCAACGCATTTTTCGTAGCTGCCGAATTCGCTCTCGTTAAAGTAAGATCGAGTCAGGTTGAACTAAAAGCCAATCAAGGCAATAAAGCTGCTGCATTAGTTAAAAAAATGCAGGAAAATCTCGATTCCTATCTCTCTTCTTGTCAGTTAGGGATAACAATTGCCAGCCTCGTTTTGGGTCGTGTTGGTGAGCCATATGTAGCTGTTCTGTTGGAACGTATATTCGAATCGTTCAATTGGAACATGGAGGCGGCAACATTGCACAATGTTTCCTTTATTACTGCGATTTCCCTCATTACGTTAATCCACATGGTTATTGGAGAACAAGTTCCCAAAACGATGGGTATTCGTTTTGCAATGAATACTTCATTGCTCCTTGCCTATCCCTTGCAGGTTTTTACGGTCATCTTTACACCATTCATTTGGATCGTGAATATATTAACTCGCTTAGGTTTAAGAGCATTTGGATTGAAATCATCTGCTGAACATGGCGATTCGCACACCGAAGAAGAAATCAGAATGCTGTTAACGGAATCGGAAGAAAGTGGAGCCATCAAGCAATCGGAGCACGAATTAATTCAGAACGTTTTTGAATTTGACGACCGTGTTGTAAAGAACATCTTAGTCCCGAGAACCAAAATATCTGCGCTGGATTTGGAGTTGGAACCTCTGGAAATTCTTGACAAGGTTATTGATGAAGGTTATTCCCGTTTGCCGGTATATCGCGAGAATATTGATAATATCGTGGGCATAATCTTCACGAAAGACTTGCTTAAGTTAATGAAGCAAGGTGCCATTACACGCGAAAACATCGAAAGTTTGATTCGTCCTGCACACTTTATACCGCAAAGTAAACGTATCAATGATTTGTTGCGCGAATTCCAGACACTACATATTCAGATGGCTATTGTTACTTCCGAATTTGGAGGAATAACCGGATTGGTGACGATGGAAGATATTATTGAAGAGCTAGTAGGCGAAATTCAGGACGAATACGATGAGGAAAAGCCTTCTGTTGAGAAGAAATCGGATACTGAATTCATCGTAAATGCGTTATCTGCAATTTCAGATGTGAATGAAGTTCTTCCTATTGCATTGCCTGAAAGTCCTCACTACGAAACCGTTTCCGGATTGTTAAATTATCTATTCGGAAGAATTCCTGCTGTAAACGAAAAGAAAGAATTCGGTGGTTATGAATTCCTTATTCTAAAGCGTTTCCGTCACAGTGTAGAATCGGTGAAGATGTCTGTCTTGGATAACGGTCAATTCAACACGGAAGAAACGGAATAATCAGTTCAACAATTCTCTGTTTTTTGCAAGGTGTTCCGGATTGGAAACAAACTCCTGCGCGAACTCCACTGCTGATTTGCAATATGATGCATAAACTGCATCGTTCATATTTGCTAATTGTGCAATAGCTGTTACAAATCCAAGATCATCGTCTAAACTCACCACAAAACCTGCATTTCGTCGTACTACTTCATTCCATGGTGTACGATCAGAAATAATAACCGGAACACCGGCCTGCAGCGATTCCAAAATTGTATGCCCGAAATTTTCGCCGCGTGTAGGAGAAATTATGGCATCAGATTGCTGCAACACCTCCGGAATTTGTGAGGATTCCAAGGCGCCTTTCCATAAAAACTGAACATGAGGTGGCAATTTTGCAATAGCTGCTTCACATTCCAACTTGTAGCTTTCGTCGTAAACGGGTCCGTACCAACTAATGTGAACAGGCGTTTTGCAATGTTGCAATTGTTCAATAAGAAACAACGGATTCTTTTCAGGAGCAATACGTGCAATAGCCACTAATGAAACAACATCATTCCGTTTACGATGATGAATGCCAACTTGATCTACATCCATGCGCGCCAAATTTGGTGCGACCTTAACTTGAGCATCTTGTCCGAAAATATCTAACACCTGCTCTCGTTCGGTTTCGTTTGTTGCATGAAATACAATCCCGGAATACACGTGTCTCCACTTGGCGACCTGCAGAAATAATTTCTTCTTGTATTTCTTGATCTGTAATGCAGATGGGGCCAGCATACCGCGAACAGCCAAGATAGTTTTACCGGTAAAATTATTTTTCTTTAAAATACTCAACGGCCAACGCGTGAATTCTTTCGACCACATACCATTGAGGTAAACAACGTCAGGAGTCAATTGCAACAACACTTTTGCCACGTTTGATTTAGTCAGTTGATTGGCACTGAAATAATACACGCTAACATTTTCCGAGAAATTGTACCATTCATTTGCAGGCACTGAAGGGTAAGGTTGTTCTTCAGTGTAATCGGTATTGCGAGTAATGATATAAAAATCGAAATCATGATGCAGATGCGAAACCATATTGGCAATTGATCGCACCGGCCCGCCCGCCTTTTCTCCGGGCAAAAACCAATCAATACAAATGACCACCTTCTTGCGCATACTTATTTTATTGGATTTCGTTTTTCTCCATCCAGTCGGCAAGCACCACCAAATGCCAAATGCGTGACCAAGTGATTTCAGGATCTTTATTCAGGAAACGATTCCACAACCCTTGAATCACTTCAGCACGAAACGCTTCATGCTGACTTAAATGCTTTAAACGATTTTCGCACCAAGATTTTAACTCGTTACGCATCCAATTAGCAAACGGTAATGTGAAGCCCATTTTCGGACGATTGACAATTTCATCAGGCAACAAATCTTTGCATGAATCAACGAGTAAACGTTTCGGAGTATGCGGATATTTAACATCATCCGATAATCCCAACACATACTCCACCAAACGATAATCCAAGAATGGAACGCGAACTTCTAATGCAACAGCCATACTCATTTGATCCGTATCACGAAGCAAAATGTTTTGCATATAAGTCTGTATTTCTGCGACACTTACACGACTAATTTCATGTTGCTCATCAGCATGAACTGGTTGTAACAACGCCTGCAAGTTCGCATCATCATAGCTACCCTGAGTCAACATTTGTTTTACCATAGCGCGTGAAAGCACTTCCCTACTGTACGGATAAAAGGAACTGAAATTAACAGTTGGCTCTCGTAATACCGATTGCATCTTTTGAGAAGCCACACCTTTTTTCGTCACTTGCAAAGCTGTTGCGGCAATATTTCGTAACCAATATGGCGACTTCGTAATCCAAGACGATTGTTGTAAGCGCTTTGTACGTTGAAAGATATCATAACCTGCGAACAATTCATCCCCTCCTAATCCCGATAACGCCATAGTAATTCCGGCCTTTTTGGTTGCTTTGGAAACCACAAAAGAGTTTGGACCATCACCACTCGGATGATCTATTGCAACTAATGCGTCCGGAAGTTGGCGCAAAAAATCAGCAGGTGTTAATCGAATTTCATGGTGTTGCGTATTGAATTTCTTAGCAATGGCAGCGGCATATTTCGCTTCGCTGAATTCCGATTCATCAAATGATACATTAAACGTATTCACTTTGCCCGAACTCACTTCACTCATCAGTCCAACAACAACGCTACTATCGATGCCACCACTTAAAAACGCTCCAAATGGAACATCTGCGACTAAACGATATTCAACAGCACTACGCAATAATTCACGAACATTTCTTGAAGCAGCAACAAACGAATCTTCTCGTGGTTGAATCGTTGGTTTCCACCAATTGAAATAGTTTGATTTCTCTTTCGTAAGACTTAACACTTGCCCCGGCATCAACATGCTCACATTCTTAATGATAGTTCGAGGTGCATATACCGTTTGATAACGAATGTATTCACCTAGTGAATCACGATCCATTTCACGCGGCACCTTTCCTGAATACAACAAAGCGCGTATCTCTGAACTAAACAACAGTTGATGATCATCTTCGTAAATATATAAGGGCTTTATTCCTAAGCGATCGCGGACAATGTGAAGTGCATGTTCCTGCGTGTCATAAACGGCAAAAGCAAACATGCCATTGAGTCGATGCAAGCCTTCTATTCCCCACTTTATCCACAGTGCGAGAAGTACTTCGGTGTCGGTATCGGTAGTGAAATGATGTTCCGCTAATTCATGGCGCAATTCACGGTAATTGTAGATCTCACCGTTAAACACCATCACGTATCGCTTATCTGCCGAATAAAATGGCTGAACACCGGCTTCACTTAAATCGATGATTGCCAAACGTCGATGACCTAAAGCGATGCCATCTGAATGGTAACTGCCTTCTGCATCCGGTCCGCGATGAGCCATCGCATCACACATACCGCTGACTACGCTTTCGCCGAGTCCGCTTCGTGTTTTATAATAGATGCCGTTTATTCCGCACATAACATAAATGTAAGCATCATCATGGCATAAACGAAAAGAGTGTAGCCGACCATTGCTGTGGTGAATTTGCAATTCCAAGTTCGTGACTCACCTTTTTCATTGCACTTAATTCTTGTGCGCTCAACTGATTCACTTTTGCAAATGTGTTTTTTATTGCATTCACATTGTTTGCTTCAAAAGAAAATCCATTCTTGTTTTCAATTAGAAATGCTTCGCATGCACCTACATTTTTACTTAACAACAAAGGATAACCGGCAGCTGCATATTCTTGCACAACAACCGCCCAAGGTTCAATTCTACTGGGCAAAATAAAAACTCCGCCTTCCAGCAAAATTTGGCGTAACCGGTCCGGCTGCACAAAGCCAAGGTGTTCAATATCGGGATGCACTGCACCTGATATATCGCCTGTTCCCATGCATACTAGTTTCCAGTCGTTCGGTTGTTCCATTTTCCAACTTGCAAATGCATCCCACAATTCTCGTACACCTTTAAAATCGTAGTAGCGACCGGAATAAACAAAACGATGCGGCACATGTCGATCGTTGCCTTGACTGTATATCTCGGAGAAATAATGCGTGTCCGCTGTATAAAAACCGGTCTTCACGTTTTCAGGTTTAAAACCTAAACGAAGAGCAAATTCCTTTTGAATAATACCGGGCACCCAACAACTATTAAAAGCGTTAAGAACAAGATAGGGTGCTGCAAAAACTGCCAGTCGTTGTTTTAATGTTCCTTCCCACTTGTTGTCCATTGCAACGATAGTAGGAATTCTGTTTCTCCATTGTTTGGCAACAGCGACGTAATCTTTATCCATCCAACCGCTGACGAGTAAGATGTCCGGCTGAATATTTTCTGCCAACTGAATCAATTCGGCACGACTTAACTCCGACCTATTATAAACATGAATATTTGAACTAAAACTAAATTCAAACGGGGCTTCTATATTCACCGGATAACGCACCAAATGAATGGTAACACCCGTATTTTCCAGCGCTTTTAAACAAGACATGGTATAACCCGCCAATTCTGTGTATAGTATGAGAATTCGTTTACTCATGATACAACAGGAAATACGGAATCGTCAATTTCTTCTTTTGGTTCGGTGTCTTCGGTACCAAACAATTCACGCACTTCCGGAATGGACACCATAGTCATGATGATAACTGCTTGAATGGTCAATGGATTTAGTGATGCTGTTAACCACGATTCAAAAAAAGCAGAAAACAAAATACCGTACATCGCAGGAATTGCTCCGGGAATAGCGCGTGCGCCTCTTAAAAAAGTTACGATCATGCCAATTACATACGAGAGCACCCCAACAATTCCGGTATCCAACCAAAACGTGATGTAGGAATTGTGTGCGTTACCTTGGTGTCCCATGATAGACAGCATTTCATAATTCTTTTTATAAAGAACTTCTGTATAACCGATTCCGCCTCCACTAAACACACCTTCCTGAATTTTACTCCAGCCAAACTCCCACGCCACCACACGTCCGGAGCCGGAACGCAGTGTTTCAATACGAAAATACTCTTGCAAGTCTAATACGTAAATAATTCCTTCGATATTGTTGTTGATGTATTGATATACGAACAATACCACAACAAACATGATGAATCCGATAAAAGGCGACAGCTTATAAAATTGTCGAAAGAATAAGAAAAGCACAATTGTGAAAATGGCATTACGTGAACCGCACAGCATCAAGCTTAATAAAATTGCGCCGTAAATAATGATCAATTCACGGCGCGAAAAAAGATTTTTCACTACATCACCGGCAACAGTGATCAACATAAAAAATAAAAGACAAAATAATCCTAATCCATTGGGATTACCCATTAAGCCCGTGTATCGTCCAGCCAAAGTCACATAACCAGGCATTACAAAGCGCATCACAAATCCGATTAACAATAGTAATGTAATCCACCAAAGAAATTTTCGTAACCCCTCTTTACCTTCATCACGAATCATTTGCAAGAAATAATTCGGCACTACCAGCAATAGCAAGGCGTATGAAATTGTTTTCTGTACAGTTGTACCGATGTAATCGGAAGTAACCATGAACATGGCTGCTACCAAAAGAAAAGGAATAAATGCTTTGAATATGCGATTCAGTGGCGTGGACAAATTGCTGTCCATAAAATAAAAGATCCCCATCATTACGATGTAAACGTTTTTCGCATTCTGTGCAAAACCGAATGTATAACTGCGTGAATCGGATAAAACCAACATTAGGATAAAACCCATCAGGATTTCTGCTATCCATTTGCGCTGAAAAAAATAATATAACACAAACGGCACCACCGCGTATACAACCGGACCTGCGAACATTCCGGCCAATACCCAGAAAAGGGTAAAAAATAAAAATGTTCTGTTGTTGATTAGAAATTCGCGCACAGTTTGGCAATTGGTATACGAAAATACGCCTTTAACAGGTAAAGTTTCTCAGCGAATTTACTACCACCATTAACTGTTCATTGTTAATACCGTTATGCAAAGGAAGGCGTATCAGGCTGTTCTCCCAGTGTTCACAGTGCGGCAAATATTGAATTGCGGAAGTTTTGGCTACGAAAGCGCTCTTGTGCAAACATCTGTAATGTGTGAGCGCCTGAATGCCCTGATTTTTCAAGTATTCCAAACACACATTCAAATTGTCCGGATTCTTAAGTCTTATAAAGAAATTATGCGCGTTGTGGTTTACTTCTTTCGTGGTAACTCCATCAAATAGCGAGTTTACTGATAGTTCATCCAAATAATACTTCCATGCCGTCTTGCGCTGTTGCGTCCATTTGGGTTCTGCCTGTAGTTGCGCCCAAAGAAAGGAAGCATTCAATTCCGATAACGTATAAGAAGCTCCTAGATCAATCCACTCGTAATAGCATACTTGTCCACGTTGAAAATCGGATCGATTGGTGCCTTTTTCATACAGAACACCTGCTCTATCCAGAAAAGAATCATCGTTAAGCACTAAAGCACCGCCCTCTCCACACGTAATATTTTTTGAATCATGAAATGAAAACGCACTCATATGCCCGAAGGATCCCAACGGTTTTTCGTTGGCGTCAGCTGCTCCATAACCATGAGCAGCATCTTCGATTAAAACAATGCCACGCTCGTCACACCACTTTCGAATGGCAGCTCCACCCGCATCAACACCTCCATAATGCACAATAACCAACGCTTTGGTACGCGGACTTACCAACTGATCCAATAAATCAACATCGATATTCGGATGATCTTCTCTACTATCAGCCCAAACAATTCGAGCACCTTTAGCTATAAAGGATGATGCACCCGTAACAAAATTGTAACTCGGAATAATGACTTCGTCGTTTGGCTGCAAATTCAATAACGAGGCGGCAAGTTCTAAAGCATGCGAACATGAAGTAGTTAAAAAAACGGCCTTCGCTCCCAACTTCTCCTTCATAAATGCACTACACAATTTCGAATAATGTCCACCGCCGGAAAGTTGTCCACGACTAGCAGCATCGCGCATAGTGTCGATCTCTGCACCGGAATACGTAATGGTATTAAATGGAACTTTTATCATGTTGTGCAATTCTACGTTCCATCATTTTAATGGTTTCATCGGCTAATCGACTCCACAAAAACTGCTCCTGTACTTTTACAACAGATTGTTGTTGCAAACGACTTAAAGAGGCTGCATCCATGTTCATCATCCGATTCCAGCCTTCAGCCAATTGTGCAACATTGCCGGGTTTTACCAAAATACCATTACGGTCGTCAACCATCAATTGAGTTGCTCCGGTATCTGTAGCCAAAACTGCAAGGCCGCGTGACATGCCTTCCAATATTACATTCGGCATTCCTTCCGAAATACTGGGGCAAACCAATACCTGACAAGAATCGAGCAGTTTCAGCAAGGCGTGATTATCCGTGATACTGCCGTGATACGTCACGTTAGGCAATTTCACTCGATTTGAAGGATTTATAGGACCAACAATGTGTAATTGATAAAAATCTGATTTCGCACTTTTAATGGCTTCATAAAGTTCTTCCAATCCTTTGCGGCGTTCATCACGACCGACGAAAATAAATCGTAAAACTTCGTTTCGAGGTGTAATATCTGTACGCAACCAATCTGCTGTGATGCCTCCGGGTATTTCTTCAATTTTTGACGCAGCAACGGGAATGGATTTCAAAACATCAGTTACCCGACCTCCGTATGAAATAACAATATCTGCATGATCCAGCTGATACCGCGCAGGTTTGTCCAACAGCCACTTTTGTTTGATCCGTTCGATCCACGATGCAGCCGACTGAAAAATTTCATAACCGTGCATGTTGACGGCAATTGGAGATAATTGCTTACCTAAACTCTTCTGGTGTAATAATTCCCAACCTGTAAATCCTTTACAGTATATAAAATCCGGAGCGCTGTGCTCCTGCATTCGCTTGAATAATTCTTTGGAATACAAATACGATTCACGAATATAATGACCGGGAGTCTTCCCCAAATCAGGGAATTTTACAGGGAAGAACCGAATATGCTGTAACTCCGTAGTTGTAAATTGTTGTGGAGCTCGCTCCGCATTCTTTTTGTCTGCTGCATGATACAAATCCACTTGAACACCTTCTCCTGCCAATGCTTTGGCGAGATATAAGGAATGTCGTTGCATGCCTCCCATTACAATGGGATAAATTCCGTCTGTGAATAAAGCCACTCTCATCTCAACAAGTTTTTGTATTGATCCTCCAAGGCTTTTTTAGTAAAATGCGTCCTCACCAAATTTACAGCATGTAATTTCTGTTCTCGCGTTAACGGAATTAAATCCGTGGCTACTAACCTATCGCTCACCATTCCACATCCTTCACGGTGCACCAATTCGCTGTAGTCGCCCAATTCCGGACTGATGATCACATATAAACCTGCAGCAAGATATTCTGCGAATTTTACCGGTGATGCTACACGATTCGTATCAGATGCTTCACGCACCAACCAACCGTAATCAGCGGCACGTAACAATTGTTGAACCTGGTGATGTTTCACCCATTTCACCATCACACGATCAGGAAAATCAGAGCACAGCTGTAATTGATCTGTTAAAGAATTAGTGAGTAACAACACTTTTAATTTTGAATTTTCCCTCAGCCATTTCAATAACAGTTGATCCATCATTTGAAATGAATGCCAGCCGGAAGCAGTTCCTGAAAACACAATAAGGCATTCATCCGCTTTAACACCAAGCTGAGCGCGATAACCGGAAAGTTCCGTCTTATCGGGCAAATCAGTACTCACGTCATCAGATACTGTGCATGGAATAACAACGCTGTTACTTCCCTGAAACTGATACTTTCGTTTCCAGTATTCCCGCAACGCTTCCGATACAGCCAATTGTTTGCCGCTAAGCTCAAGCGCCGATAGTTCCAACGATTCAATTCCTTCTGCAGACCACGCATCACCACCCACACGATATTCTGAAAATTCAGCGGCATAAGCGCCGCGTGCATCAAAGATCAATTGCTCCTGCTTAACGCCGTTAAGATGCGCCAAATGAGTTGCAAATATTCCACGTGCAATCACTTTATCCGCTTTACTTAATCCCTGAAATCGGAGTAGCCAAGTATTTTTGCGCCAACGCTGAATACCGGGAACCATGGGCAACACACGAGCAGTGCGATCCATTTCAAAGATAGCACGTCTAACAGCATTAAAATTTCTAGTTGAAATAAAGGCCACTAATACTACTTCATGACCCAAAGTTTGTCGCAGAAAGTTACATGTGTCCACTACCTGACTCTTATATATCCCGGAAGGATGATCGTTAAATGTCAGGTAAACGAGTTTCATGCCGTAAACCGTTTATTCAAATATTCGAAAATTCGTTCTGTTGCTTTTCCGTCCCATTGCTGCGGAATCGCACCCTTTTTGTATTTACCGGTACGAATCAATTCCACTTGTTGTAGAATGCCACTTACTTCAAACGGTAACAATGTATTGGAACCCAAATCAACTGTAACCGGTCGTTCCGTATTCGGACGAAGTGTTAAACACGGAATCTGTAAAAACGTAGTCTCTTCCTGAATGCCTCCACTATCTGTTAACACAAATGCGCATGAACTAACCAACTTCTGAAAAGCGAAATAATCCAACGGCTCAATGATCTGCAATCCATTCACTTGTTCAAAGTGCGGCTTCAGTCCGCATGTTTCCATGAATCGCATGGTACGCGGATGCGCGGGGAATACCAATTGATAATCACGACCTAATTCGGTCATCAATTCCAATAACAACAACTGCCCTTCTTTACTGTCCACATTGGACGGACGATGCATGGTGATCAATACATACTTTCCTGCGGTGAGTTTTAGATCATCCAACACCGTTGATTTTTGAATTTCACCACGAAAAGCTACTAACGTATCGATCATGGTATTACCTACTTCAACAACACCGTCACCACGTCCTTCTTCAATTAAATGCTTCTTACCGGAAGGTTCTGTTACAAAATGAATTTCAGCAAGTTCATCGGTAAGTAAACGATTAAATTCTTCAGGCATGGTGCGATCGAAACTGCGCAAACCACTTTCGATATGACCAATCGGAATTTCCATCTTATTGGCAGTAATTGCAGCAGCTAATGTTGAATTCACATCGCCAACAACAAGTACGAGATCAGGTCGATTTTTAATGATCAACTGCTCCAAACGAAGCATGATTTCTGCCATTTGAGAATTTGGTGACCCAGCAGGAACATTAAGAAAATGATCGGGAACCAAACCAAATTGCTCGAAAAATACGTCTGCCATTTTACTGTCGTAATGCTGACCTGTATGAACAATCCTGAATTCCAGATTCGGGTATCGTGCAGCTACACGACGAAACTGCGTCACCTTAATAAAATTAGGTCGCGTACCAATAACCAATAAAATATGCTTCCTATTCATTCAAAGTCTTATTAAAAACATCGGCCAACTGCCCCGTAATTTCACGGAACGAGTATTTGGCAATATACGAATCATCCGGTCGAATGTCATTCAGTAATGCTCTATCCTGTGCTATACAGTACAACCACTGCGCGGGTTCTTCAACTGCGCGTGCACCAAATTTCACTAACAATCCACTTGGTTGTAGCACATTCATAGCATCGCAACTTTCTGAGAATGCCAGTATCGGTTTCCGCGCATTAAGATATTCATACGCCTTACCGGGTATAAACAAGGGCTGTCCATCTTTACCCGGACTTTCCATTGGAAGGAATAAAACGTCACATTGATTGGTTTTCTCTAGTGAAGCTGCTTTACTCAAATAACCGGAAATATTCACATCATCTGCTATTCCCAAAGATTCTGCAAGCGATTGATAACGCGAATCAATCTTTCCCCACAATTCTATTTTCACTGCACCTTTCGCCATTCCTAATTCAAAACGTGCATGCGCGAATGCTTTCATTAAATAATATGCCGATCGTGTTGATGGATCTGTAGTTAAACAACGATAGGTCCAAAACCATTGCAGCAAAGAATTCGATGAAGTCGAACCTACATCCTGATTCCATTCCAGTGACCCGGAATAACCGATAACAACAGGCGATCTAGTATCCATTGGTAATCACGGTTATTTTTGATGGATCAATAAGCTGACGCCTCAGGTATAATTCTTTTACAGCCGGTGTATTGACAATCAACCGATCGGGTTTTGAAAATATGTTTCGCTCAAATCTCCTGCGGAAGAGCCAATGTATCTTTGAGGGAAATTGCCAAGCATAAGCGTCTGTGTAAGGATCGCGCAAATCGGCTACCCACTTTACGTTTAGCGATTGTTGCAATTTCAAACCCAACAACATTACCGAAAACGGCGCGGAAGAAGTATAAACAAGTTTAATGTTGTGCTGTCGGATAAGTTGCTGTGCAATGGGAAACGCATTATCGTTCCAATTCAACGACCATTCCCACAAGCGATGAAATCCGAAATACCAAAAGAAGCGATACAATTTCAACTCCATCATTCGTTTCGCCCATACCGCCGGCTCATCGGCAGACACACGATGAATCGTAATATCTTCAGGAATTCTTTGCAATAACGTTTCATCGAACTGATATCGTCCACGCTTTATATCCTCTTCCGTAACTGTAAGTACAATCGGCTCGTGACCAAATGCGCGAAGATGTTTTACAAAAGCCATACTCCGCTGAACACCCGGACCGCCGCGAGGAGGAAATTGATAAGCGATGAATAATACCTTCTCCAATTCGTTTATGAATTTTTCAAAATGCGTTCCCGCAACTCACTAGTTGATTTACCATGACTGCGATCTGTATAATAAATCGGAATGTTTAAATCGGCACCGGTAATGGCTTTCCCACGATAATCTTCGCCTAAGAAACGTACATCAATTTTACGCTCTTTCATTAGCGTATATAGAGCCTCTTCTGAATCGTAAGTAAGGACTTCATCTACAAACTTGCAGGATGACATAATTAAACGACGTTCCTCGAAACTGAATACAGGAGGTTTCTTTCCGGGATTGATGGAATAGTCAATGTTTTCCGCAGTATTCAACGCAACAATCAAGTAATCGCAATGCTGTTTGCATTCCTGTAACATGAGTACATGCCCTGCGTGAAACAGATCAAACATACCGCAAGCGAAACCTATCTTCATTGTAATTCGCTTTTAAGATATTCAGTGATCGGCACGCTGGGCTCCCATTTTAAGATAGTACGTGCTTTAGTATTATCCGCAAATGTAATTTCCGCCTCTCCTTCTCGTTTCGCAATAAATTGAATGTCGGAAGAAATCATTTTTGCCAAATCAAGCACACTGACAGTAGCTCCGTATCCTATATTAAAGGAGGTATTTAATCGTTCAGGATGAATGGCAGCCAGATAGTTAGCTTTTGCCAAATCAGCAACATGAATAAAATCGCGCTGTTGACTGCCGTCGCCCGTTACCAGAAGTGATTCACCGTTTTTATGTCGATTCAAGAAAATACCAACTACGCTACTGTAGGCGTTGAACTTATTGGCAGGATTAAAACTGCGTGGACCGTAAGGGTTGAAATAACGCAACGTCACATAATCCAATGGATAACGTGTGCTCAACAACTCCAGGTAGCGTTCTACTTCATACTTCTGAAACGCGTATGGAGAGAGGCAATCAATCCGCTCGTGTTCCGGCGTGGGAATCAAGGTTGGAGTTCCGTAGATTGCACTGGAACCGGAATATACTAACCGCGGATAATAATTTTCCCGGATCATTATTTCAATCAAATGCACGCCCACCAACAAATTTTCTGCAATGTGTTCCGTTACCAATTCAAAACTGGGTTGAATACGCGGTAATGCGGCAAGATGAAAAACGATGGTGTAATCCTTCAGTGAAGTAATCGAACGAACATCACCTTCTACAAAGCGAAAGCGAGCATCTGAAATATGGGCAATGTTTGTCTTATTTCCGGTTGAAAGATTATCAATGCCGGTAATGGACCAGTCGGTGTGCTCTAGCAAATAATCCAACAGATTGGATCCTATGAATCCGGCAACACCGGTTATTAGAACATTATTGGGCATACAACCGATCTAAAACCATATGAAGAATAACTTGATGAAAACATTCTACCAAACCGTAGTTGCTCGCGTCACAATAAAAATTCACATTTCCTTTAGTGCGCAATGGATTATCTGCACCGAATCCGCTGAGCGTAATCACCTTGCCACCGATGTTTTGAAATTCGGCAACAGCATTTAAAATATTGGGCGATTTGCCCGAACTAGAAATTACAATTAACAAATCACCTGCATCAGCGTGCAACTTCACGTATTCCGCCATTGCGTGTTCGTAGCCGTAATCGTTGGCATAACACGTAATGAGTGAAGGATCAGAAAATGACAGGGTGCGTTTGCGAAGCATTTTACCATAATCTTCCATCATGTGACCGGAAATGCTGTTCGAGCCTCCATTACCCAGGAAGAATATCTTTTGGGATGCTGCAACCAAATTGCATGCGGCATCTAATTCTTGTTGAATCGCCGGATCATCGAACCAACGATTAAAAGTGTCTTTATACAATTTCAGTGGCATAGTCCAATAGCATTTGACGCGTAACCGATTTTTCATTACACAACCAAGTGGTTGACAAACTCGCTGCAAGGGAAGGAACAATCATGTCATTAATTTGAGGCTTCAGGTGAGCCAACAAACAACAAAAAGAGAAATACGTATCTCCTGCTCCAATCGTATCTACAATTTTACTTTTAAACGATGCTTGTCGAACGACATTTGTTCCATTCGTGTAAAGCGATCCACTACTGCCCAGCGTTACAAACAAGTGATCTGAATTCAGTTCGTAATTGTATAATTCGCGAATATCGTTATCAGAATTTCCTTTAATCTGGCGGTTCATTTGTAAGCTGGCTTCACGTAAATCCAACGTTGCACTTTTCTTCCGCTTACTCTTCCATTTTGACATCCGATTGAATCCGAAATTATTCGAATTCGTCTGTGTCATGAGATGAAAGCCATCATTGATATGAAGTTCATCACAAAATCCATGTCCGAAATCAGCTACAATCACCACATCATAATCTCGAACATCAATATTGACAGGACCGAATTCAGCGGTGTTAAATCGATTGATTTCTACATGTTTCTTCTTGTCAAACGTATCCATATAGCGAGTTTTGACAATTTCACCATGACCGTTGGAAATTAACTCTACGTGCTTGACAAAATCTCGCAAGTGTCCGGCAATGGCGGTAGATCCACCTTCCTGAATCATTTTAGGTGCTCCTTCCACTATTCGGAAAACAGGGCAAAACGATTTCATGGAATGACCTTCGTAAACCACTTCAACAAATTCATCAATAATTGTTTCACCAATTACTGCAACACGAAGATCTTTTGTGCGATCAATAAACTGTTCTACCAGTTGGCGTTGTTCCAAACTCATATCCTCCAAAGATAAGAGTTTTAGGACGTTTTAGGTGATCAGATTTGATCCTTAAATGTGCGAATGAAATCCAACACTTCCTTCTCAGAATAAGCGAAAGATAAAGGATGTAATTCCTGCTTCCCTTTGCCTGCAATGTAAGGTCGGAAACGAAATGTATTTTGCATACTACCGATAGGACCACTGCCGTTATATATAATAAGCACTTTAGTGTTGGTGTATTCACCCAAATTATTCACTCCGGAATGTTGCGTAATGATCAATTTACTTTTTGAACATTTCTCAAGAATCACCCCATTATCAGCTGTTACACACAATTCCACATTGCCATGTGGCGCAATGCTTAACACTTGTGAAGGATGACCGCACACATATACTTTATCAAAATACGGCGCAATTTTATCTATCAAATCAGCATAATCCCAAGGACCACCATTATTCAAAGAAGACTTCCCTCCTTTTGATCGTGGAAACACACACACACTATTTTCTTTAGTAGCACTTCCGTATACCTTGTCCAAACGATAAGCGTACGTTTTGGAACCTTGCAAAAGCCAATTCCGATGAATAAACCAATAGTAATATTCATCGTCAATATTCCAATACGGTAATCCCGATTGCTCTGCGCGTTCTTGCCATTTTCTAATATCTACTTGAACATCAGCAGGAGGAACAGTTTTGTTACAAGAAGGTGTTACTTCACCAAAAAAATCACGTAACGGTGTGTATTCAGAGATTATTGACTTACCCGACTCATCTACTAAAAACGGACGATGCAAATCCATTCCGCAATAGTTAATCTTTACACCCTTACTGTGTAAAAACATGAGAAATGGTAGATTATGCGCTAAAAAATGGCCGAATTCTCCTTTGAAAGGGCCATAAAAACATTCCTTTCTGCGCAGCGTTTCTTCTAAACGACGATCAGCTTTTCGATAATTCCATTTGATCTTCAAATAAAATTTCCATTTCGCCCAACCAGAATAGTTCTTGGCAAAAAAATCATTATCGGAATAATCAACCTTTGCGCTCATAGGACATCTCAGGTTTCCAATGATGAATAGTATATTTCAATAAATCCAATTGGTTCAAAACTTCTACGGTATTGCCTCGTTTTATCGTCTGAAGTAATTCTACCAATTCTGATTTATTGAATGTACAAATATGCCTAAAAGAACTGTTTTCAACCGGAAAATCTGCAATTCCTGCAGGATAAAAAATGGTTTTACATCCCAAAAATAATCGTTCGAAAAGAATCGTTGAAATTGCTCCAATTCCAATATCTACCGAATCGAAAAGTTGAGCAGAAGAAATATCAAATGGTGCGAATGTATATCGTCCTTCTCCAAATACAGATCTATAATAAGCGGTAACTTCTTCAATCCGTTGCTTCTTCTCTTTCGGATGCACAAATATGGTTACATGATCCAGTTGCCGCTCTTGCAAGAGTTCACCTAACAATGCTATCAGCTGTTCTTCAGCTTCAACATCACCTACCCCTGTATCTGTTAATCCAGACTTCTTTCGCGTCCATGAACCATGTGAATAAAAACCAACAGAACCTGCAGGAGCTGCTTTTCTATTTTTATAACTATTCTGATATACGTGAAATTGTTCCGGAACCCAATAATTCAATTTATGGTATGAAGCACGAATAGTATCGCTCTGCAATTCATCGAATTGATAAGGACTGCTCAACGTCAATTCATCCGTAACAAGATCCTTACTATGAATTACTAATAAATTCGGAGATGGAATTTTGTTCACCGTAACCCCCATTTTTCTTAACCACAACACCATTGCATTCGTATCGCATTCGTACTGACTGAACAAATAAACATACTTTATTTGTTGACGGGAAATAACTTCCTTTAATCCTGCCCATTCCACTAATTCCAAAGGCAGCAGAGAAACAACTTTTTGGGCAGGTGTCAATATCCAGATAATAAAAAGCGGTAGTGAACAAATTAACATTACCGAAGTTGCCAATCTTGAAACAAGCAGCCGCGGTCGTGCCTCTTCTCTGCTGACAAATATTCCGGGAATAACAGCAGTATTAATTTTAATTTGATCTAAACGAGCTTTTTTAGATTTATTCAAATTATCCCAAACAAGATGGGTTGAACTTCCTTCGGAAATCAAATCATAATTGGGTGCAGTTTCCCAACATTTTTTCAGTGCTTGCCCGTAACATCCCAGCAAATGTCGAAATCCCGAAACTTGATCCGGAATGCGAAACGATGGGCCGTAAAATAAACGACGTGCGGACTTACTGTAATCATCCTCTGTAGTGGACGATAAACGGCCTTTAAGCTGCCAAACAAGTCCTAGTAAGGAAAACATCAGCTTGTATAACCTTGTTCAATTTCCGAAATACACTTATCCAGAATACCGTTATTCCTGAAGATAATTTCTACAAATTCACGGAATGCTCCTTCTCCACCTTTTTTTGTGGTCACAACTTGCACCAATGATTTTACATAATTAGGAGCGTTATCAGGACAAGCAGCAAAACCACAAGCGCGTAATACCGGCATGTCTCCAAAATCATCACCTATGTAAGCTACTTCATGCCACTTTATATCCAATTGATTTATCAGATTATCAATAACGCTATACTTATTGCGAACACCTTGATAAACATGATCAATCTTTAACTTCTTCGCTCTTCGTGCTACTATTTCTGTCTGTTCTCCTGTTATAATACCAACAGGAATTCCGGCATGGTGACACAACAATACACCCGCACTATCCGATGTAGTGAACTTCTTCCATTCGTTTCCCGTTTGGTCGTAATACATACCACCATCCGTCCAAACACCGTCAATATCGGTTAAAACTATTTTTGGGAGCGTATTCATTATTCTACAATTACGTATGATTGAATTCCGCAATAAGGCATGCGTTTGATGGCCACGTTATGTAACCCTAAAGTTTCACGAAGCGCTACAGTTTCACCAGGAAATTGAGGATCAAGTAATTCATCAAAACCTATGATACTTCCTTTAGTTAAATGTGGCTTTAATAATTCAAGACATTTTTTTGTGGGTTCGTAAATATCAAAATCAAAGTATGCAAACGCCACAATGGTCTCCGGATGTTCCTTCAAATACGTTTCTAATGACTTCACCGCATCACCTTTCACCAAAGAATTCTTCTTAATATGTGATAGAGGCGATTCTTTTTCATGATAATCTAAAACTCCGGATAAATACTCTTCGTAATTGGGTGTAACAGAGAACGCTCCTTCCTTAATAATACCGTGCGAACCATCTTTGTCGTGAACCGAAGGAAAGCCTTCAAACGTATCGAATCCAATGATTTTGCGACTGTAATTATAAGGTTCCAACATACCACGAAGATTGGTCAATGTAACCAAATTTTGTCCCCAGCGCACACCAAATTCCATAATGACACCATGAACAGGAAGCATCTTTTTATAAATATCAGCCAGAAACATCATTTTTGTGAGTTCCTGTCTTTTTACAAATAAACCTATATTGCTTAACTGTTCATTTGCCGGAATCGGATTGTTTCTATAGCTATTCACGAAGGCTTGTCGACGTTCCTGTTCAGCTTCAGAAGCAATACTTTTGGTTACAATGTTCGAATCACTCATAAATTACTTGGCTAATTGATTTGAATAAATGACTTCGTCGGCCGGAATGTCAGCTGCAGCCTTCTTTCCCAAAACCTGATCTTTTTGAGCCCAGCGAAAACCATCACCCGGCGACAACATATGCACATCCTGTTCGGTAATCGTCTCTCCTGCTTTAATTTCACGACGCGTTGCAATGGAACGTTCTAATTTCAATCGTGCCGACTCCACGCCCGGTTCAATAAATATCTCCTCTTTTCCGAATGACATTTCGAGCACACGTAAATCACGCATCATTCGATTAATACCATCAGGACCCAGTGATCCTGCTTGATCTGTTCCTTTCATGCGACGATCAAGAGTAATGTGCTTTTCAATAATACGCGCACCCATTGCTGCAGCCGCTACCGGTGTAGAAATGCCGATGGTATGATCAGAGTAACCGATCGTGTACTGCCCGTAATGTTGTTGCAGCCATTTAATCGTCAACAAATTCACATTTTCCGGACGCGTTGGATACTGAGACACACAATGCAAAATGGAAATCTTGTTGTGATGTTTGGTAATCACTTCCAAAGCGTCATCCAATTCCTTCTTGCCTGCCATTCCGGTAGATAAAATTATCGGAGTCTTTGTTTCCGCTAATGCACTCAACAAGGGCAAATTCGTTAGGTCGCGACTTGCAACTTTCAAATAATCCGGTGTGAATAATTTAAATAATGATAAGTTGCCTATTGCACATAAGGTTTCCACGAAATCCAAACCATATGCTTTAGCGTATTTATAGCACTCAAAATGTGCGTCATCACCCAACTCCAAAAAAGCCCGATGCTCTCCGTATGTTTTACCGAAAGAGTGCGGACTGTCATAAGGACGATCCATCTGCGATTTGGACAGTTCTTCCTTTAAATCACGCTTGGTCATCTTCACGGCGTTCATCGGCTTTAACTGTAAGCCAAATAAGTTCTCCTCAATCGGGCGCGCTGCAGCATCAATAATAAGCTTTGCAATATCCACAGAGCCGTTATGATTCTGACCTATTTCTCCGATAACGTATATACTATTATCCATCACTTCGTTTGTTGTTCTATCTGGGTACGCATGCTAGCCTGATATTTTTCATTACAGGACACCAACGCTATCAATTCTTTAAAGTTACAGGACTTTCCTTCCATCTGCAATATACCGTACATTTCTTGTGCTATTTCAAAATCTTGTAGTGTGTCCACCGTAAATCTGAAACCCGTTTGATTGTAAATCGCATCAGGTGCTTTTATCCATGCACACTTGAAATGATCCGGATTGCCGTAACAATAATTTGTGACGTGTTCGTGATAAAAGGATTCCTGAGTAAGTTCATTTACTTTGCGTAAAGCCTCAAGTGTAACATATTCTGCAAATATCCCCCAGTGACTCTTTATTGCAGGGACTCCCGGAGCCACTTCATACGAGGCATAATCAACATCCGGTTGCTCGGCAAACTGTAATAATTCCTTTAACAAACTTGCATCCAGAAATGGATTGTCAGCACAAACTCGAATGAGCTGTCGTGCCCCGAATTGCTCTGCGGCATCAATGAAGCGTTTCAACACATCTTGTTCATCACCCGCGAAGTTATTTACTCCACACGATGTCGCTACCTCCAAAATCGCCTTATCCGCTTCAGCTGTACTCGTTGCAACTATTACCGGCCAGGCAGCATTCAACTCTTTACAACGCTTAATAATAATTTCTAAAATCGATTGCCCGTTATAAAAGTTAGCTAATACCTTACCCGGCAAACGTGTTGAACCTGTTCGTGCTTGTATGATTATGGCTTTCATGGGCTTATTTTTTTCTTAACCACAATCCACCCCCCGGATGTTTTAGCGCGTCGGGTAAATACTGTTGTAACAATTCAGAATAATGAATTTCCAAAAAATTATTGAATAGCAACACCTCAAATTCCGCATTATACATTAAAAACGCTCGTAACAAATAATCTTCATTCCACGCGTAGCCCTTTTCAATCCACTCTCCCGGATATTCGAATGGATAAAAAACATCATGAAAATGAATGATGACACCTGAACGCAGGGTCGGTAATAATTCAAATAAAATAAAATTCACATCGCTACCTGCCTTGGAGACATGTGTGGAATCTATGAACAGGATGTCATTCGCTTGTAACTCGTTAAAAAAGTCCGGATTCAAATCCTGTATGAACTTTTCCGTAATACTATAATTCTGTTTAAAACCTTTGGTTAAACCATTCAGTCGTGTCGGATAGGGTTCAATTAAACGAACATCGATCTCATCATTAAAATACTTCTCGTTGATGTCGAGCATTACCGCAGAGGAATATCCGGAACCTGCTTCAATAATTCGTTTTGGTTTAAAGTGTCGCATCATGGAAGACAATATCACACCATCACACCAGGAAAATAAAGGATTTTCGAACCAGTAGCGAAATCCTTCTTGCTTCCTTGCAGGAAGACCATGCGATGAGCCATAAATAGACAAATTCCGCACCAATTCAAGCTG
Source organism: Bacteroidia bacterium (assembly GCA_044344795.1). Classification (GTDB taxonomy): domain Bacteria; phylum Bacteroidota; class Bacteroidia; order Palsa-965; family Palsa-965. The sequence goes on from JBIJCF010000015.1 coordinate 26,142, forward strand.
TTGATCAACTCTCAAATCAATGCCGGGTAGCTGTTTTGAGGAACGATCAAATATTCTGCCGGCATTATCCCGAACATATTGTTTATCAGGAATCGGACTGTAGTAATGTCCCGGAGGATGATACGTTTTGTAACGTTCTAATTCCTCCTTCATCCTGCGAACCGGAGGAATATTAAAAATGATATTTTTAATAAATTGCTTCATGATTTCTGGGATGCTGGGACAATGCTTTTTGATAAACCCGTTGTAATTGGACGACTACTTCTGTTTCAGCGAATCGGGCAATTGCCGATTCACGAATTTTGTCACTGTCGTATCGGGAATAGTGCTCTTGCATTTCAATCATTTTAGCAGCCAATTCAACAACATCACCTTTGGTAACCAACAATCCTGATTCCGGTGTGATTATCTCTTCCGGGCCTCCGCAAATGGTGGAAATAACAGGCAATCCGCGAAACATCGCTTCAGCATGTACAATACCGAAAGTTTCTTCATCCGATGCCAAAACGTGACAATGTGAACGATCAAACAGTTCAATTAATTGAAGTCGGTTCAACTTTCCTAAAAACCGCACCTGTTCTTGCATTTGAAGTGATCGACACAATTCTTCCAATTCATGCTTCTTAGTTCCCGACCCAGCAATTAAGAGTTGAACTGCTGAACCACGAAAGGCCTTGGCAAATGCGGCTATGAGCAGATCATAACGCTTTCGCTGCTCTACAATTCCAACTGCACAAAAAGTGAATGAAGCTTCTTTCGCTGCACGAATCGGCTCCACGCGAAATACATCAGCAACCAAATTACTGATCACTTCAAACGGCGCTCCATAACAATCGGAATATGATTTTGCACGATTTTCACTCACTCCAATACACGCTGCTGCACCTTGAACAAATCGCTTTCTGTCGTTGTAGGATTCAAATACATTGAATTTATTCAATTCCTCATCTGTTCGGTAATTCGAGTGTTCCGTAAACACATACGGTATGTGCCATTGTTGCGCCAGGTATTCTGCAACGTATGAATTGTCGGATAAGCAGTGGTGATGAATGATATTCGGAACTCCAACAACAGCTGCCAGTCTACGCGCTTGACGAGCCACGTCCTTTAAGATAACTCCCTTTAGTAATAGTTGTGGATTTCCGGAATGTGACAAAGACCGCAGCACCTGAACATGAAAATGATGAACTTTAATTGTTCCTGAGACATCAAATTTTTTGTCCGGTTTTTTGAAGCGTGCTTTAATTCCTTGACCTAACGTATTATAAGTAATAATCAACACATGCACCTCGTGACCTGCACGCCGCAAGGCTTCAGCCTGCTCTTTAACAAAAATTCCGGCAGTTGAAGTTGCGGTCGGATACCATGCGCTCGTAATCCAGATCTTCATGATCGCATCCCCCAGCGTTTGAGTTTTCGCCGAATTCGAAATTCCATCCAGTTGCTCGATGCGAATGCCTTTAGTGCATACCTATTATGCTCTTCATCCAAATTATTTAAATGATGTTGCACAAAAGGCTTTATCAATTGGGCATTTTCGAAATCCTGCTTCGTATATATGCGATTAAACATCTTCAATAAAAATCCGGAAACCATGCAACGATAAAGCCCGATTTCAGGTACTATTGAATGTTGCATGCTACTAAGCGAATCGCATTTCGGATACAATTGTTTTAATAATGCACAGGATTCACGATCGTTCAATTGAGTTCCGTAACCGAACAAAATTGAAGCATATTCGGTTGCAAATTTCTCGCTTTGAGCACCTGTTTTCGAGGCTCCGTGAATACGAAATCCTGCTAAAATAGTATCAGTGGTAACGATTTCATCACGCCGGTGTGTTAACAGGCAACGATTCCACCACTCCTTATCCATCACAAAATGCAATTGCGATAACGGCGGTCCCATTCGATCAATGGCGCGACGATGATAAAAAGTTCCCTGCTGATTAAAATTAAAACGAACTAATGCATCAGACAACTGCTCTCCTTTTCGCACCGACGGTTCCACTACATGATCACGACCTGCGCCAAACACATGTGTTTTTCCGCATACCACATTCACTTTTTCGTCTTCAAATAGTCGTGCTACTTCTTTCAAAGCACCGACCTTCAACGTATCATCGCTGTTTATCCATGTGATAATTTCTCCTGAACACTTCACCAACCCTTTATTGATAGCGTCAGTTTGCCCTTTATCTTTTTCCGAAACCCAATACGTTATGATGTCTTCATTGTTACGAATAACTTCTACCGAGTGGTCAGAACTGCCACCGTCAACTACAATAATTTCCAAATTATCGTACTGTTGTGCACGAAAGGAATCGAAGGTTTCTTTCAAAAAATCAGCTTGATTGAAACTCGGAACGATAATGGAAATCTTAGGTCGGCTCAATGCGATTGGCTTGGTCTTGCAAAGATAACAGAGGGAATGAGGAAATCACAGTAAAATCGACACGATAGTGTGCTATTCAGCGCGTTTCAGCTTCTGCAGATTTATGATTTGCACTTCGAGTTTTTCACGCAAGGTTGCATTACTCAAAAGTGCTTCTGCCGATTTGATATATGATTTACGCGCAGCATAAGCAATACGCAAGCGCGGCTTTCCCGATATCCATTGAGCCCACCAAATACGGGGATTACGGATATACTGTTTTCGTTCCGTTGTGCTTTGTTTGAGTTCTGCTACCCCAAATTTTTCGTTGCGACACACATGGTAATAGAAAAAAAGTATTGGTAAAGCACTATTGATGCCACTTACGAGCCTCTCCATATACGCCCAACTGATGCGTTCTGCAGTAATAAAATGTTGTAATCGCAACGCGTTGGAAAAATACACTTCGTAACCGGCTAATACTAATGCCATCGACAATTCTGAATCGCCTCCGGAACTTAAAGACTTCCCTACTCGATCGGAACAAAAGAATTGAAATCCGGAATCAATTATTTGAATTAATGCAGAACGTCTTACCACTAATCCCGCACCCGGCAAGAACGGCGAATTCTTAGTAATAATCCCATCTGCCTGAGGTTTGCTGATAGCCAAATAAGCGGACATACTTTCAAAATCCTCGGGTATTGGTTTTTCGTAAAATGCTGTAATCTCTCCGCCTGCAATTCCAACCTCCGGATAATTACCCATTACTGTAAACGCTTGTTGCAAGTAATTTTTATCCAACCAGTTGTCATCATCGCAAAAAACGAGCGTTTCATACTGTGCAGCACGTGTCCCTGCAATTCGGGCATAGGTTAAACCGGCTTGATTCTCTTGAATCACCGATAACGGCATATTCCGTACTTCCCGATTCCAATATTGTCGGGCTTTGGCTACCGTATCGTCAGTACAGCAGTTATCTACCAAAATTATTTCACCGGCAAATGATCCTTGCTGCAAAGCCAAATGCTCTAACACTTTAACTATGCGAGTTGAGCTGTTGTAACAACAAATGACAACGGAAACTCCCGGATCAACCATAACAAGAATCTTGTGTCGTTAAATCTAAAAATAATGTCTTACATAACGTTATGACGTTGCGAAAGAATATCTTCGCACTAGAAGGTTCGTAATGAAAAAAATTATTCGAAAACTACTACAATCTGTAGGATGGGATTTGGTGAAATGGTCGCCACCCGTTCCTGTATTGCCCGGTTCGGACAAACGACCTGTCGGGAACATGCGATCTTTGTTAGAAGATCTGAAATATCGCGGCTTACATGCTGATTGGATTTTGGATGTCGGTGCAAACGCTACTACCTGGAGCAATTTGGCATTGCAAGTTTTTCCTTCCTCGAAAGTTTTCATGATCGAACCACAACTTGAGATGGAAGCGCGTTTGAAAGAATTTTCTCGCAATCACGCCGGAAGTTCATACATCTTGGCGGGTGCAGGTGCGCAGAAAGGCATGCTGACATTAACAGTTTGGGACGATCTGGCCGGATCTTCTTTACTGCCAAATGCAGATCCGGAATTAGTAAAATCCGGAAAACAACGTGAAATACTGATTGTAACAATCGATCAGCTCATTGAAGAAGGTAAAATCGCTATTCCACAAATTATTAAATTGGACATTCAAGGATTTGAATTGGAAGCTTTAAAAGGTGCGACAAAAACTTTTGGTGTAACTGAAGCATACATCATGGAAACATCTCTTATTCCTTTTGCAGATGTGCCGGGAATGCCTGTTATAGCAGAAGTTATCGCGTTCATGAAAGATCGTGGATACGAAGTTTATGATTTTGGTGGTTTTCTTAGACGTCCGTTGGATGGTGCATTAGCCCAGTGCGACATTTGTTTTGTACGCTCGAATGGAGTGTTCCGCAAATCCAATAACTGGAACTGATATGCTTCGTCTTTTTTTAGCTCAAAAAATTAACGGAGTAAAATTCAGATGGAAGCGGCAGGCATTCTACAAGTCCCATAATTGTTCCGCTATTTTGATTTACACCATGGGCAAGGTAGGCTCGTCCACTATTTACAGACAGTTAATGGCAAAATACCCATGGTTGCCGGCTTTTCAGGTGCATTTCCTTTCTGACTATTGGATTAAAACCATCATACCTAAGATGCCCGGACGCTATCAGGTACATTTGGAATTATCAGAAAAAATAAAAAAACAACTTGCATCAAAATCCAATCTTCGGTATAAAATTATAACTATTATCCGCGATCCCATAACTCGGGACATATCAGACATTTTTCAAAATTGGATGGACAAGTATAAGGTGCAGTCCATCAACGAAGTGGACTATAGCACTATCGTTGCTGATTTTAATTCCAATGATCACGCGTACACATTAGACTGGTTCGATACAGAATTTAAGGCGTTTACGGGAATTGATGTGTACCAATTAAATTACCTGAAAGATCAATCGTATTGCAGCTTTTCCTTTCCAAAATTCGACCTACTTATAATTAAACTTGATACTATCGGAACCCAATTAACACCTGCGGTAAATGAATTTTTGAATTTGTCAACAGCAGAAATAACAGGTGCCAATCGTTCTGAGAATAAGGAAGGAAAAGAGCTTTACGCACAAATTAGAACCAACTACAAGGCTCCGAAAGAAAAGCTGGATGTCGTATACTCCTCAAAACTGATACAGCACTTTTACGCAACGGATGAAATCGCCAAGCTGCGCAGCAAATGGGAATAGGATTATAGGCGCGCTTTAAATTTTATAAATCGCAATAAAACACGACGTTTTATAGGGAATGTACTTTTACTTAACTCTTCGCGCGCGGTCTTCCAATTTTTATTCACTAATAAATCGTACAACTGCTTTTCCAAAGCCATTTGACTTTTGTTTGCGGAAGTCCACGGCCAGTTAGCACTCAGATAACGATTCACTGCAATACGCTCTTGTTGCCAGTTGATACTCACATTTTCTCCGTCACGCCTGAAAAAGTTTAATGGTTCAGCGATATAATGCACCCCACCTTCCAACGCGATTTTCCACCAGATTAACCAGTCCGTGCTCATACGCAATCGCGGCACGTCATCAATAATTTTCAGAAATGCTGACTTTCGAAATAAAACGGCACCTGCGTTTAGTAACACATTGCCTTTGTATAACAATTCTTTACAAAACTCTTCTCCGGACGTTGCAAAATCAGCATTAGCGGTCCATTGACCATGATCACTTTCAAAACGCGCCAAACGCGACTGCTCACCGGTAACAATGTTGGTTCGACAAAATATCAAAACTGAATTTGGGTCATTTTGTACGACAGTTATCAGCTGCTCTAGAAATTCAGAATCACTATAATCATCCGATTCCGCAATCCAAATCCAGTCTCCCGACGCTTCTCGAACACCGCGTTCCCATTGTACAAATGGACTACCTGAATTTACCTTAGCATACAATCTTTTCGTAATTCTTGGATCTGTACAGGCTTCCATAATGGAAACACTTTCGTCTGTTGATGCGTCGTCCAGCAGGATGACTTCGTAGTTGGTGTATGTTTGTTGAAATATAGAATCCAGCCGTTGTTTTAAATAACGCGCATGATTGTAATTAGGAACTATTAGAGAAACAGTAGGCATGATACTAAGACATTGAGTCAGCTATGTGAATGAAGTTCTCCACATAGCCTTCTGCATTAAATTTAGCTAAGCAGGTATCATGGCCGGTTGCTCCTAATTGCAGCCTTAATTCCGGATTATGAAACAAATGCTCCAAAGTTTCAGCAAGAGCATTGGCATTAATTTCGCACAGTAATCCCGAGTGGTTGTGTTCTATTAACTCCGTCAGCCCACCTGCGTTGCCCGCAACAACAGCAATCCCATAAGCCTGCGCCTCTGCAACAACGCGACCGAAAGCCTCATGCGCTGCAACATGCACAAACACATCCATTTCCAGATAATATTTAGAAGGATCCGATACATTTCCAACAAATTTTGTTTCCTGATAAACATCAAGTTCTTTAGCCAATGCAACCAGTTCATTGCGCATTTTCCCATCGCCAACTACTAATAATCGACATGGAATATTACGTCGTTTCAATAAATGAAGAGCATTGATGATCACCTGTTGACCTTTAGTTGGATTCAACGCTCCTACCGTGCCTATCGTGAACACTTGCGTTCCGTTATGTTGTACCGAACGTTCCAAATACAATTTTCGCGCTGCAATTATTTCTTTCCTAGGCATCACACCATTATATAGCACCTCACCTTTAATGTCCATCTCCCGTTCAAAATATAAACGAACAGCATTGGAATTAAATAAAATCTTGCCAGCCTTTCTCATACACCATTTTACTGCTAGATGAGGTAAAACATAATGCATATTCAGCCCGATAAATCCAAATTCACGCACATGAAGAATAATCGATTGCTTACGACTGACAAATGGCAACAACAAATACAAGGTTTGTGTATTCAAATACACAATGTCATAATTGCCTTTTGCAATTAATCTAGCAAGGCTTCGAAAACGTGTTACAACTTTCAGAATCCGGCTTAATCGTTTTAGGAAGGATAGTTGCTTGTAATAAGTGACAGGTAAGGGAAATGAAATAATTTCAAACGGGACATTATAAGCTTCACAGTATTTGGTAGCAGGACCTGAAGCAGGAAAAATAAGGTGAGTAGTCCAGCCTTTATCGCGCAATCCGACTGCGAGTTCTAAAAGCGAACGTGTCGCTCCCAGTAACTGATTATCATGCGAAACAAAGAGTATTGATTTAGACATGAATTAATCTCGAATTTTGTTGAAACTCTCCAAAATCAGATCGTCGTAAAAAAATTCCTTATTTCTTAAAATCTTGTCGTAACTCCAATTCCACCAACAAATCTCAAGCAACTTTTCAATGATCTCAGGACTAAATCTATACTTTAATACTTTAGCCGGCGTCCCACCTACAATAGCATACGGAGGTACATCGCTTGTTACTACGGAATTAGCTGCAATAACAGCACCGTCGCCTATTGTAACTCCGGAAAGAATGGTGCATTGCGTTCCAATCCAAACATCATTCCCAATAGTAACCCCACCGGAACTTACCACGTCCGAACCGTACTTATCATTAAAAACCCGGAAGCGAATAAAATAAGTTGTAGGTTTAGCGGTATTATGATTATGTTCCTGAACCGCTGTACCACGCGCAATAGAACAAAAATTTCCGATTGCGATAGGGTTGTTAATTGAATACATTTCAGTGCCCGGTCCGTTTATAGTGGTGTTTGATCCAACAATAACTTTACCATCCAATACAGCACTGTAAATAAAACTGCGTTCTCCAACTACCACGTTCCCTTTCAACGTTGACTTCACGATTTTCGTTGTCGGAGCTAATTGAATTAAACCAATTAACTCATTCGTCGAAACAACTTTTCGAGAAGGTCTGATGACATTCTTAAAATAGCTAAATAATTTATAGAACATATTGCTTCAAAATGTTAATACTTGCTTTGTAATTTAAACTTAACTGCTCCTCTATACTTTCAGCAGAAAGTTTAACCTTTTTGCCATTTAGTTTAATAATTTCTGATTCAAAATGGGATCCATCCTTAATGAAAACCATAAGGTCTGAAGCAATTTCTTCTTTATACACATCAGCGCCCGACTCATCACAAATCAGTACCGGTAAGCTTAACAAAGAAGCCTCGAGCGCAATACCGGAAAATGCAGTCAATACGGCATCTACATTTAGCAATGTACATTCTACAGATGTCGTCTTATCAAATGTAATATGGTTACAATTATCCATTAGAGAATTCCACTCTTCCCTGTAGGAGTCCCTTATTGGATAACGAGGATGCTCACGTATTAACCACTTTACGTAATCCGATTTGCCAATAGTGTCGATTATATAAGCTGGTAATTTTAGCCCTTGCAGTGCTACTAAAATTACTACTTCACCTTCAAGTTTACTGTTTAGACATTTGAGAAATGTATTACGTTTAAACAAACGCCCAACAACCGAAGCCTGTACGTTTAACTTCCCGTAAAAGTATTCACTTATCAACTTCTTATCCAATTCACGCCATAGTAGAAAATGATCAGGCACAAACCACCGCCAACAATTGATGTCGTAATTACGAATAAATGAACTAAATGCGAAATTGGCTGTGCTGATATTCCAACACCTTTATTCCCTTTTTCTTGGCTGCTGCAATCAGCCCCATTGTTTGGGGATTGTAAAAATTATATACAAGTAATGCCTTAATCGATGTATGAGAAAGCAAATCTTTATAAATCAAGTGTTGTGCGTAAAACAACGCAAACTGTTCTGAAGCCCATTCATGAAATGATAACTGTGAAAAATGATATTGGAAAGTTCGAAGTTCATTTGCCACTTGGTCAAGAAGTTTTTGAAAAGTTGGATCCTTTAATATGGATCGTTTCACTGCACGAGCATGGTGTTTTAATACAGCACCTATTCTTGTATTAGTTTTCCATATCGGTTGATGAAGATCCCAAATAGCAAATGGCAAATCAAGGCTCGCAAGTTCATCTACAATACCACCAAGTACCACATTGCTTTTCCTTGAGGATGAATCATCAACAACACGGTCGTGATTGGAATGAATAGCAACCACCAATGGTGCATCGGCAATGTGGTCAGCTTCGTAAGACAAAAGCTTGTCCAATAAATTGTACAGTAAATCCGGTAGCGAATTCGATGAAAACCAATTTATTGTTGGCCAAGAAAGATCCATTTTTTGATCAACTGTGGTCAAATGTAATCTATAGCCCAACAGCATTCTAACTACCGGCCATATGGGCATATCCTGATACATTGCATCCGTTCTTGAATGTACAATATCCAGTTGTCGCAAGACTTGCAGATAATTTTCTCTTGTATTGATCACAGCAAAATTTTCTATCCTAATTCAGTTACCTGTAACATTAATGACGTCTTTAACTCCACGTAGCAGGTATAATAAAATCCGCCCCCACGGATACATCAGACTTAACAACAAATTCGGCAACATCACTTTGACGAAGTATTTTCTCTTTGCTATCTACGTCAATCACGTGGACATGTATGGAGTATCGACCACGTCGCAACGTTAAGCCCTGAAGAGCTGCATGAATGTCAACAATACCTGAATCCGTATTACTATACACTTTGTTTCCCTGCGAAGAATCGGCCTCAGCAAGTAAGCGGTATTCCATGTTAAAAACGGCAACCCGTATTTGAATCTTATGGACTTCAGGATTTAATCGGAATTGAAGAAACAGGTTCAAAGTATCACCGCTACTTATTATCGCCACTTCTTCTTTATTTGTCGCAGTATTAGCTTGTAACCGCATTAATTTCAACTCTGCCATGCCATTTGAAACAACCTGCTGTTCCGCTCCTGTAAATTTCAAGAAATACTGCTCAATACCTTTACCAATATCGTTTCCTTCGAATTTAATTGTTCCGCGATCCATTAAAATCAGCCTGTTGCAAATGGCTGATACCTGAGTCATAGCATGAGACACAAATATCACAGCTGTTTTCTTCATCAGCTCATTTATCCGATTAATACACTTTACGCGAAATCCTAGATCACCAACAGCTAAAACTTCATCAATTATTAAAATATCAGGTTCCATTTGGGCCGCTACGGCAAATCCCAAACGCACTCTCATTCCGGAACTATAATTCTGCACTGGCATATCAATAAACTCAAGTAGCTCCGCAAATTCAATGATGCTCTCCAGTTTCGCATCAACTTCTTTTTTACTAAAACCAATTACGGCTGCATTATTGTAAATATTCTCTCTTCCGGTAAGTATGGTATTAAATCCTGCGCCCAATTCAATTAGTGCTCCCACCTTTCCGTGCATTTCAATTCTGCCTTTATCGGGAGCAATAAGCCCGTTCAACATTTTTAGTAATGTACTCTTCCCTGCTCCATTATGGCCGATTAACCCTAAACATTCACCACGTTTGACTTCAAAACTCACGTCGCGCACCGCCCAGAATTCATCTTTGCGCAAAGCGCCCGATCCGCTACGCCCTATAACTCCCGAAAACACGTCCACAAGTCCGTAATACAAACTCCGTTTCAAGTCCTTCGAGAACTTTTTGGATACATGCTGAACTTTAATTAATGTCGTCTCCATGGTGTTAAGAACTCATCCGTTCAGTTATAATCGGAATACTAATTCGGTACACTATCAAAGCTAACATGGCCAATAACAGGCCGGCAACACCAATTCCAATATGACCGTTCCAATGCTCGATGGGTAATCCGGTTAAGGAATTTCGGATATCAGTTACGATATAAGTAAATGGATTGTACGACATGATGGTTTTCATCCAACCTGATTCCGGCATAACATATACAACTGGTGTTACATACATCAGCACTTGCATAAGCATTGGTATTGCACGTCCAATGTCTTGATACAATACACCAATAGGAGTAAGCAAAACTCCAATACTTAGAAAGAAAATAATAGAAAGCAACAGCAACGGAATAAAAAACAGCACCGATGAACTGATTGATGGTGAGTAGTAAAAAAGCAATGCCACGACCAAAATAAATTTAATCAACGAGTTGACAGATACTTTAATAATACTTAAAATAATTAATGCTTCCTTGTCAAAATTAATTTTGGTAATAATTGATTTATTGCCGTTGACAGCGAGAATTGGTGCGGACAAAGATTCGGAAAAAATGGTCCACAATGTTGTGCCAATCACCACAAACAAAGGATATGAAACAGGAGTTTCTGCCAATTGAACAGTTCCCGTACCACGCAACACGATCCAAACGGCTGCATTAATCAGAATGGGAGCAAATGCCCAGAAAAACCCCAAAAATGACTGTCGGTATTGCGCCCGCAAATCGCGTGTAGCTAACTGACGAGCCAGAAACCGCGAATTTCGAAAACCGCTCCAACTAGCACCCAAGATGCTGAGGAGACTGTATTTTTTACTGCTTTCGTATATTCTGGTTTCCATGAAATTTAATTAACGTGCCCATAGCAATAATGGTTTCTCGCCCTGACTTCTTAAAATTTCTTCATTGAATTCAGCAGGTTTATAGATTACATACCGTATTTTCTTACCGATTTTACGCTCTGCTTTTTCTGCCTGCTCCATCAGAAATACCTTGTTCAATCGCTCCCCGACAATCACTAAATCAATGATGTCAGCACTCTGCCCCTTGGCTAATTGTCCAACCAAATAAACCTCTTGCAAACCTCCAATACGTTGGAGAATGTAGTCCATAACATATTCTACACCAACAGTTTTCAGGATCATACGATTCAGATCCGGAAATAAAGGGTGCGCTGTATTGGCTTTAAATACTTTCTTGTTGCCTTCGTTAAACGACTCCAAAAAGCCGGCTTTTTCGAAGCGATTCAGCTCCACACGAATACCATTGGTGGATTCTTTGAACTCCTCCTCCAAACTACGCAGGTAGGCCGTGTTGTTTTGATTAAGAAAAAACTTAATCAACAACTTAATCCGAGTTTTAGAAGAAATGAGTGTTTCTATCATTATTGAGTAACAAACTTACTCAATATATAAAGAAAATGCAAGATCAATTCAGACTTTTTGCCAGTTCGAATACCTGTTCGCGAATTTCGCGCAGGGCCGTTGTCTCCCAAAGTTGTGCTTTACGCATGGGGCCGATGCAGTAAAACCCGGCAACTTGTTCACCCTGCTTACCGATAACCCCGCCATGGGCGGTACAGGCAATACCAAGACCTGTTGGATCAATTGTAATCAATTCATCATCCAACAAGGACTGAATCAACTCCGATTTAATCTTACGCCAATTCGATTCCGGCCCGGTACAATTAATCACTTTAGAGAAACGTTCAGTGCAGTACGGTTCCTGTTCGCCACAAATTTGCACGGTAATTTCAGTTGAATCGGCGCTAAGCATACGTGGCGTTCCTACTTCAATTTTTAATTTTCCCTGCTGAATTAATTCTTGTACTATTTGAAATGACTCATGAGGAATGCGGTGTCTGGCAATTTCCCAGAACGGACGAATTTTACGCAAGAAATAACTCTTTTCTTCCAAATTCCAGGACTGCCAAATGCGTGAGGTATACGGTCGAAGACCTTCTATCACTGTAATCCAGGGCTGTTCACGATTATTGCGAATCAATTTTCGTACCAACAAAAACCAGTCTTTAGGACTCAAGTTTCCCGGATACTCAATTTTCAGAGGCGGATGTGATAAATCATGCGGTAAAGGCAAACGACCGCGACGGGAACACATGGTAATATGCCCTTCAAAACCACGAACACGAAGACCGAGAATTACGTCCACAGCTGAAAGACCTGTGCCGGCCAACAATATATTCTCATAACCCGTTAATCCGCTATATACTTTGTCTGTCCATGGATTGGAGAGGTATTTGGGATCATCGTAAATGGAAGAATCATCTGAAATAATGTCGGCAGGTGCAAAATTTCCCAAACCTAAAATCACAACATCTGAAGTTATTTGAACTTGTGATTCGGCAGTAACAGTAAATCGGCTTTCTGACTTTTCAATTTTGCGTACTTGATCAATACGTACCTGAATACGCGAACCATCGCCATGCAAGGCTTTTTCTAACTGTTCGGTCACGTAATCACCAAACACTTTTCTGGATACAAAAGCTTTTGAGTGAACTTCCGGAATAAGATGTTTGTACCGAAATTTGTTCTTTTGCAGCCATTGCACAAAATGCTCCGGTTGATCGGGAAATAGACTCATTCCTGATGCGGTCACATTTAACGGCTGATGTGTAAAATCGGTGTGGTAAGCAATTCCGCGTCCCGGTGCTTCCGGATTTTTTTCAAATAAAATAACCTGATGATTGGGACAAGATTGATGTAACGCAATAGCCATGCAGGTTCCGGATAAGCCGCCGCCTACAATGACAATTGTTTTGGAGTCTTCCGACATAAACTTTATCGGAATTAATTAATCTTTCTTTTTACGAGGCTCTTCCCCATATGACCCGTACGAGCCGTATGATCCATAAGAACCGTAAGAACCGTATCCTTTGCCATAACCGTAACCATAACCATATCCGTAGCGGTTATAATAATAACGGTTCTTCTTACGCTTCACTCCATTCAGGATAAATCCGAAATGTACATTTTGGTTCATGGCAGCAATTTCATGCGCATTCTCCAAAGCGTGACGGTAAGAGAATTTCGTATTGATTACAAATAACAACACATTGGCTTTTGAAGTAATGGCCAAAGCGTCTGTAATTAAACCAACCGGTGGCGTATCTACAATGACATACTCGTAATTGGACTTACAGTATTCCATGATCTCATCAAAAACAGGAGAACTTACAATTTCAGATGGATTTGGAGGAATAGGACCGGAATACAATACATCCAGATTGTCCATGCGTGAGGGCTCAACACATTCGCGTACAGAATGCTTTCCTGCCGCAATTGTCGAAATACCTTTCTCGGCTTTCACACCAAAACCGGCCTGAATACGTGGCTTGTGCAAGTCGAATTCCAATACAATAACCTTCTTACCACTTTTAGCTAAAATCGCAGCAAGATTCAACGAGCAAAACGTTTTTCCTTCTCCCGGGCTATTAGACGTTAATACAATTACATGCGGACCTTTACCACCCGTCATGAATTGCAAGTTGGTGCGCACAGTACGGAACGATTCTGCAATCGGCGATTTCGGATCAGACTCGACTGCAATCATCAGTTCTTTGTCGGTTTTATTGTATACAACATCACCCAAAATCGGGAGTTTGGTATGTAATTTTAATTCATCGTAAGATTGAATTCGATGGAAATAGATAATACGAATAGCAGCAATTAATCCACCGAGAACTAATCCCCCGAAAATGAATCGAAGAAGCAATTCGTTTTCCTTAGGATAAACAACACCGGCAAAACGGGGTTTTTCGATGATCTGAGTTTCGGGAACAATACTGGCACGAGAAATAATAGTGTTCGCACGGCGCTGTAACAAGAAGGTATACATATCTTCGTTCACTTTCTGTTTACGCTGGATGTTAATCATACCGCGTTGCTTAGCCGGCAATCCGTTTAGTATATTTTCATAAAAAACGATTTGCTGTTCTACATTAATAATTTGATCCTTAATCGCCTTACGGTTGTTGTTTATGTATATCAATAAGTCACGTTTGGTCGAATCAATCTGATTTTGCAACAACTTCACTGAAAAGTTGGTAGGTTTAGCAACGTTTTGCAATTCATGCAGACGAGTACGCATTAAATACAAATTCTGCAGTGTTTGCGACTGGAATTCATCATCTTTTGGAGCGTAAGTGTACGGCGGTAAAAACGACGGATCTTTATCTTCAATAACATAATTTTCGAGATCATCCATTGTTTTCAAACGCAGTTCATACATGCGTTGCATATCCAAATAACTGATGTATTTATTAAAATAATCATCCGACTGTCTGGTTAAATCAATTACCGAATTTTCTTCTCTAAAATTCTGTAAAGTATCCTCAATATTATTTAAAATATTGGTCACTTCGTCCATCTGCTTGTCGATGTAGAACAACGTATTCTTATTAACATCCAGACGTTGTAAGATAGAATTTTCAATGTATACAGCCGATAATGTATCGAGGAAGCGAGTTGCACGTTCAGGTATTACATCGTTCAATGAAATTTTAAGAATATTAGTGTATTCCGGATTTTCAACCGTTAAACGAGAAACAACGCTGGAAGTCAGGAAATCCAATCGATGCGGGCGAATGAGGTAATTGGCCTGATTGGAACCGGCAATCTTATCTTTAATATTTACACGTGACGTCACCAGAAATCGGAAATGTGGGCTTATTAATTCATCGTTGAATTTCCCTTTTACCGTATTCTCCGTTTTATCCATCAGATACGTCAACTCAAAAGTTGTTGGAGAAGTAATTAAAAACTTCATATCCTGCTCGTATAAGGAAGAATGCAGGCTCATCACTTTCACCGAAAATGGGACACCGGAATACACTTCTGTAGTGCGAAGTCGTCCAACGAGGTAATAAGAAACGTCCAGATCCAAACGATCCAGCGCTTTTTCAATTAAATCTTTCGACTTAATAACTCGAATTTCGTTGGAGTTATCGATGTAAGTGCGCGCTACACTACCGTAATATTTAGAATCGGTAATTAATGATCCGGCACTGTAATCCTGATTGGATTTGAGGAGAATCTGAGTGCTTACGGCATAAACCTTTTCCAATTTATATACGTATAGCCATCCAATTCCGGCCAATAAGACAACTGAAAACACCACAATCCACCAATTATTGATAATGAAGGGCAGGAACTTTTTAAAGTCCTGTAATCCACCTGATGTGTTTAGTGCGCGCCGCTCGTTCATAAAGTGCCGAAAGTTATGCACATTCCGTTAAATTCCGGATAAATATGAATAATGGTTTCATAATTTTGCTTAATTCAGTAATATGTCGATAAAATGTTTATCTTAGGTTTAAAATTAAGGCAGATGAGAAATCTATTATTCTTGGTAATTTGCTTGATCAGCGATCAAATTAACTCCGCTACTTTTTCGAGTGTCGCAACAGGCAATTGGGGAGTTTCTGGTACCTGGTCGGTTGTCGGAGTAGATTCTGACGGAATTCCGGATGCCGATGATGATATTTCGGTAAATAATGGTCACACTGTAACACTAACTGCACTGTCTGACTGTAGAGCTTTATTAATATTAGTTGGTGGCAACTTAAACTATAACAACAGGCAAATACGCATTCGTGGAAACTTTACGCGTCAGGGAAGTACTACCGGCACTGGTACGTTATATTTCCAAGGTGTAGGAACAATCATAGACATTACCGGTCAATACTCAAATCCGGGTAACTGGTACATACAATCAGGGATTACAGCCACTATTTCGGCATCAACCAATATCAGCAAGACTAACTACATATATGTCCAAAACAATTGTACTCTGATCAATAACGGAGTGATCTCACTTCCGGGAGGTGCAGTTAGCTTAAGTGGAACCGGGTCGTTCATTGCAGGAGCCAATTCGACACTACAAATTGGGAGAAATTTAGCAGGAACAAATTTCAATTTTACGGCGTCTGGTAACACGGTTAGATATTCAAATGCATTGGCTACCACAATTACTCGAGTAACATACCATAACCTTACATTAGGTGGCAGTACGAATACCAGAAGTTGGTCGGGAGGTGCGCTGCAGGTTAACGGCAACCTCACTATAGAGAATAATAGTACGCTCAATTGGGCAGGTCAAGATCTAAATCTGGGAGGTGATTGGGTTAATCAATCAGGGAATTGCTTAAATATGGGTACGCTGAATTTTATAGGTAGCGGAACTCAAACGATTTCGCGTACAACAGACAATACAGAGTTTTTGGGTAGTGTTTCACTCAATAATTCCGGTACGGTTCAATTAAATGATACAATTAGTTTAACAGGAGGCTTAACTATTAACTCAGGTACATTAGATGTTTCGGCGTCCAATTTTGCAATTAGAACAGGCGGTAACTTCACGGATAACTCGAACTTCAATGCCAGACAGGGTACTGTTTTCTTAATAGGAACAGTGGCGCAAACTATCGGAGGAACGGCAAATACTGCTTTTTACAATATTACATCTCAAAATACGGCTTCAGTATCAGTTAGTAATGCCAAAAGAATTAGCAACATACTGCAGGTTAATTCAGGGTCCTTCGGTACCGGCGCCGGTGGAACTTTAACATTACTTGCTACCGGCGCAACTACACACGCCCGGATAGGGCCGTTGGGAGCAGGGGCATCTCTAAGTGGAACAGGTTGGATTATTCAGTCGTTTGTAAATGGGCCTGCAACTGCATATTGGCAGTACCTATCAACGCCTATCAATGGAAATACAATTGCTGATTGGGACGGCGATTCGCGCTTTTATATGAGTGGTGTCGGAGGTAACGATGGAAATGCTTGTTGTCCTATTTTCCGTTCTGTTCGTTTTTATGTGGAGGCAAGCAATACTTACACTAATGTTACTTCAACCGGTACTGGTATAGTAAGAGGTCGCGGCTATCAGATTTGGATGGCTGAAAACCGAACGCAACTACTTGCTCCAATTATATACGATTCTCGAGGCGTTCCTAACTTTAATGGAGTTGGAATAGGTGTAACTGCAGGTGGTGCGGGCGGCGGATATAACATTGTGGGTAATCCATATGCCTGTTCGATAGACTTTGCGTCTATAGTCGCGTCAAATGGAGGATTGTTAGGCCCAAATTTCTTGATTCTGTTAGAAAATGGCACATATGCAACCAACCCAAACAGTGGAGTAATTGGTCCTAATCAGGGCTTCATGGTCCTCGCTAATGCATCAGGAACTTTAAACTTCGCGGAATCCCACAAGAATACAACTGCTACACCTGCTTTAGTTCGGTCTGCACAAGAAGAAAATCAAATTTTCATTAACGTTAGCAATGAAGTTTCAGGCCGCGGTGAACAAACCGTAATTCAATTCCGTGAAGACGCAACATTTGATCGCGACGCTGAGCTGGATCTGCCATACATTCAGTCGCCTTACGAAGATGCTTCACGTATTTTTACAACAGATGCGTTCGGTAATCAATACCTCTATAACAATATTCACGCTTATGATGAAGAAGTTGCGGTTCCATTAACAGTTGTTGCTTCAGCACCTGGTGTTCAGAAAATTTCATTCCAGAATCTGAATCGCATGTTTGCCTACAACTGCGCATATTTGGAAGATACACACACAGGAACTATCACATGGTTGAATGACAATGACGTGTATAACTTTGAAAGTGCTGTAGGCGAAGAGCGTCAATTCGTATTGCACTTCAATCGCAAATCCGATTGCCAATTGCCGTTATCACATGTTCAAAGTTCACTTGATGCTTCTTCACAAGCATTCATGTCGGCTGAAATGATTAAGGTGATGTTTAACTTTGAAGAAACACAAGAAGTTGTGGTATCGGTATATGATATTACAGGAAAAGAAATCATCGCTCCTACTCGTCATTTGGTTTCAGGCGAAACATTAAATATTGGAACAGTTAATACACACGGAATTTACCTGATCCGTATTGCGAAAGGAACTGAAGTGGTAACGAAGAAATTGTATTACTAATGAGAAATAAGAAGTATTTATACTTGATTATGCTCTCTGTTTTGGGTGTTATTGTTTTCACTCAAACCGGAAACGCACAACCCCCACCTCCGCCTCCACCACCCGGAGATCCACCGTGCTGGCCTCCTCCATGCATTCCTGTTGACGGCGGAATTCTGGCTGCAGTTGGTGCAGCCGCAGTATTCGGAGGTAAAAAGTTATACAACAAACTGAAGTCGGGCGGAGATCAGCGATCCTAAATGAAACTAAGTTTTTTGAAGGACAATAAAATAGTGCGGTTCATCGTGCTATTTATTGTCCTTTATCTTTTTTGGCTGATGCTGTACGAATGGGTTATTCACCCGTGGGGAAAACTTGACACAGTAGTGATCAATGATTCTTCCTTATGGACAGCTTATGTGCTCGAACTCATGGGTTACGAATCGTTCATTAGCGATAATGCAACTATTCGTACAGTCGGTATTGACGGCACACATGGGTTGTGGATTGGTGATCCTTGTAACGGATTAACCTTATTTGCATTGTTTGCCATTTTTATCGTGGCGTATCCCGGACCATGGAAGCACAAGTTGTGGTTTATTCCTGTTGGTATAACGGTTATCCACTTTTTAAACGTGATGCGTATAACGGCACTGTGTATTATCGTGATGAAACGTCCGGAATGGTTGGATTTTAATCACACCTACACGTTTCAATTGTTGATGTATGGATTCATTTTTGGTTTGTGGTGGATTTGGATTCAAAAATTATCTTCCCGGTAGATGCAGCGTAAACTCCTTATTTTTCTTGGATTTGCAGCCCTTACCGCCACCGGTTTTTTTCGGGAATATTTGTTCCTGAATATTAACGAACAGATCCGTGTGACGTATTATCAAGTAAATGACACGCATGTCGATCCGCCTTTAAAAGTTTTAGCACAGTTTAGTTACGGAGAATTATATTACGGTAAGTGGCTATTGACCTTGGTCTTTGCTGCAATCATGGCTGCAGTAACGGCACTCATTGTGTGGTGGTGGTTTAGAAAAAATGAGTTGGTGCGCATTGGTTTGTTGGTTTATGGATTCGTGTTCAGCTTATCCTTTGTGTTCTTTATGATTCATGCATTTTTCCCTAAACTGGAAGGATCGTACGCCATATCACGATTTCTAGTTGGAATGACGGAAACACCACTACTCAGCGTTTTACTAGTTGCCGCTTTTACTTTAGTGAATAAACAAGAATACATTCGAGATACCAATAAATCATGATGCAATATGTACTTTTGCATCACTCAAAAACAATTTTATGAAACGCGACACCGCAATTTTTAAACTCATTAAAGAAGAGTTACATCGTCAGACCACCGGCATTGAATTGATTGCATCAGAAAACTTTGTCAGTGCGCAAGTCATGGAAGCTATGGGTTCAGTAATGACCAATAAATATGCGGAAGGTCTTCCCGGTAAGCGTTATTATGGTGGTTGTGAAATTGTGGATCAAAGCGAACAACTGGCAATTGACCGTGCAAAACAATTGTACAATGCTGCCTGGGTGAATGTGCAGCCACATTCCGGAGCTCAAGCCAATGCTGCTGTAATGTTAGCTTGCTTGAATCCAGGGGATAAAATTTTAGGGTTTGATTTATCACATGGAGGGCATTTAACGCATGGTTCTCCTGTAAACTTTAGCGGCAAATTATATAAGCCGTCTTTTTACGGTGTAGAGAAAGAGACCGGAATGATCAACTACGATAACGTTGAAAAAATAGCACAGAAGGAAAAGCCAAAGATGATTATCTGTGGCGCTTCTGCGTATTCGCGTGATTGGGATTATGTTCGCTTGCGTAAGATTGCAGATAAAGTGAAAGCATTATTGCTGGCAGACATCTCCCACCCGTCCGGATTAATTGCTCGCGGTATTTTGAATGATCCATTGCCGCATTGTCATATTGTAACTACAACAACCCACAAAACATTGCGCGGACCTCGTGGTGGTATGATCATGATGGGACAAGATTTTGCAAATCCTTGGGGATTGAAAACTCCTAAGGGAGAAATTAAGATGATGTCTGCAATTCTGGATGCTGCGGTATTCCCGGGAACACAAGGTGGACCTCTTGAACACGTAATTGCTGCAAAAGCAGTTGCATACGGAGAAGCGTTGTCGGATAGCTTCGTGAAATATGGTATTCAGGTGGTGAAGAACGCCAATGTAATGGCCAATGAATTTATGAAGCGTGGATATCAGGTAATTTCCGGTGGCACTGACAATCATTTGATGTTGATTGATCTTCGCTCGAAAAACATTACCGGTAAGGAAGCTGAAAATGCATTAGTCAAAGCGGATATCACCGTGAACAAAAACATGGTACCATTCGATGACAAATCACCGTTCGTTACTTCCGGTATTCGTGTTGGAACTCCTGCTATTACAACGCGTGGTTTGAAAGAACGTGATATTCCAAAAATCGTTGACTTGATGGACATGGTAATGATGAATCACACCAACGAAAAGAAGTTGGCTGCGGTGAAAAAAGAAGTAAATAAAATGATGAAGCAGTACGATTTATTCGCCTGGTAATTCAGCGAACACAAAAATAAGAGCCGCATCATGACATGCGGCTCTTATTTTTGTACGGTTAAGAAATCATACGATGCTCACTTTTCTATTCTTGAAATGAACTCATGCTTTCATCAATTCCTCATGAATGTTAACAATCGCAGGCAAAATCATTTCCTTACCGTCATTGATAATAACAAACTGAGACCGTCTTACTTTTTCTTCGTCACTCCATTGTGCTTGAATGCGCTGCTGTACTTGCTCTTTCGTTGAACTATCACGATTCATTACACGATTAATGCGAATTTCCTCCGGCGCAACAACGGCGATTACGGCATCCAAATCTTTGTATGAACCCGATTCGAACAATATCGCTGCTTCGCGAATAACATAGGGGGCATCAGCGTGTGAAGTCACAAACATCTCGAATGCATCTTTTACGACAGGATGAACAATTTGATTGAGTTGTTCCAATAAAGACGGGTTGCCGAACACCAATTCAGCAACCCGTTTACGATTTAAAGTGCCGTTGATATCATAAACATCTCCCAACACCTTTTGTATTTTATTCTTTACAGCTTCATCTTTATTTTGAATGCGACGTGCTTCTTCATCAGCAAGAAAGACCGGAACTCCTAGTGTTTTGAAAACTTCAGCAACCGTAGTTTTGCCGCTTCCAATTCCACCCGTTAATCCGATGCGTTTCATGCTATTTCGATTTCACGATTCTCAATATCGCATTGCTGCTGCCCGTTGAAATTCGCACAACATAAATTCCTTCCGTTAATCCGCTTCCGATATTTAATTGACCTTGAGCAGACGTTAAGCTTACTGTTTCAACAATTCTTCCACTAATATCAGTTACCGAAAGTAATGCATTACCGTTAAATGAATTGCCCATGTTGAACTGAATAGTTGTAAAATCTCCAAACGGACTTGGAGCTGCAACGACACCAAAATCGTTACCACGAATTAGGGGCACACTTGCTGCATTGGAATCCACCACCAGGAAATGATCGAAGCCTGCTTCTACAAGATGGCCGGGTTGTAAATCTGCTGTTTCAACAATCAATCGCATGTTCGCATTTGGTGTGAAATAATCGCTTACACGGAAACTTCTACGAACCCAAGACGAGTTATTGAGTGTGTTTGCAGTTACTTTTTCCAAAGTCACTGTTGTAACACCATCTGTTAAACGAATAACTAATGAGTCGTTTGGATTGCCCGAACCACCATCGTTAAAGAACCAGCGTGAATAATGAATCCAAGGATCGTTATAAATGGTAAGATTCATAACGGGAGAACGCAAGGTTGTTGAACCACCATCCACATCATCCGAAGAAACGTTTCCTCCGCCATTGCCTGTTACGTATGCAAAACGCGAGCAATCTCCTGTGGCATCAACACCCGGATTTGCATCATTCAGTGTATTGTATGTTGTTCCAACAGGAATACCGCGTTCCCATGTACCTGAGGTTGCTGTACCCGAAATGGTCCATCCGAAATCAAAAGTGAAATCATCGTAATAACCTGGATTCAATTGAATATTCAATGTTGGATTGTTCGGGTTAATGGAATCCAAATAACAAATCGTTTGAAAACCCCATAAACCTGAAGTGATATCGTATTCCTCTGCGATAACATTACAACTACTGAAATCACCGTTGTTATCTGCGACGAAATTGTACGTATTATTCGCGTTCTCTACCAAAATAAAACTTCCAGGTAATGCAGTAGCGGAAGTATCATCCACTGTCCCTGTCAAATTCACGGCGCCCGGTGCATACATATTGACGTTGAACAAATTCACCTGACCTGGAGCAAACACTATGTTCGTAAACGTTTTAGTAATATAACCCGGCTTGGTGAATGTTACTGTGTATGTTCCCGGAGTCGGAGTTCCGGTATAAAATTCGCCACTTACATTTGATTGTTCGGTAACGTTTACAGAAGAGATCGTTACCGTAACTCCAGGAATCGGAGTACCACACAAACTATCAATTACTGAACCTTCCAAATAACAAGCGCGCACGTAGTTTGGCGAGAAAACAAATAATCCTTCATCGATATTAGAAACAACAATGGTTCCGGAAGGGAAGTACGGGAACACGCCCCAAGCTCCTTCAAAACCGTTGCCACTGCCATTAAACGTATCATACCATCCAACATTCACTAAATTGTGCGGACGAGTAACATCTGTTATAACAAATCCATCTTTATACCAAGACGTTATAGCCCAATTATTGAGTATGTGTGTATTGTGAACGACTGAGCCTGAATTTGGAAATTGTGATTGAATGCGATCCACTTCCGTAACACTGTTCGGATTAGAAACATCATAAGCTCCGAGATAAGAATTGGTATTCTCGTCGGTAGTGAAAATAAACTTGCGGTCATCACTAATCCAAGTATTGTGCGTGAAGTTTGTTGGAGTATTTTGAGTTGAAATTACAACAGGGTTTGCTTTGTTGGCCATATTTACAATTGCAAAATAACCGGCGTAGATATGGCTGGCATAAAGCGTATCATTATCCACATATCCATCGTGCACATAACCTAGGTTATCGTAAACTCCTGCATACGCCGGATTGTAAGGATCTGTATTCAGATCCAAAATAAGTGCCCCCCCCTGTCCGATGTTAGTTCCAAACAAATAACAATATCCTTTGGTGGTATCTATGTGTAGTGCGTGAACAGTACTTAATTGATTATTGATTGCTCCGTCTCCGAAATAAAAGTGACTTGGCAATGTTGAGCTTTGCGGCAAAGGAGATAAGTCTACGATTTGTAGCGCCCCTCCCGAACCTTCTGTTGTTACATAAGCATAATCACCGTAAACTTTAATTTCCTTCCACAAATTATCAACGTTTGGAATTTGTGTAACTACTATCGGATTACTCGGAGCAGTTACATTAACAACAATCATACCTTGAGAATGACCGAGCAAAGCATATTCATTGCCTAATTCGTCGGTATAACCGCAAATATTAGCCAATGTAGTATTACCTGAATTGGGGAGTTGAGCCTGAAACGTAACATTCAGGTTTTGTGCCCATGACATGGATCCGCACAGCGTAATGCCGGCAGCCAGTAGTGCAATTTTTTTCATTCTGAATCTTGGTTGATTGTTTTGTTTGTTTGATCGTGAATATCCGCTCTCACTTTTTTGCTCGGGGATATTTCAAAGTACGCGAAAAAAAAAGGATTCATCAAGTGCTTCGACCTCATGAATCCTAAACATTTAATGATAGTAATACTATCGTGCTAACTTCTTGGTTTCTGATTTAATCGATTTGGCAATACTTTCATTAACCGGATATAAAGGCAAGCGCAAATAAGCTGCACACAATTTTTGTGTTTCCAGCGCCACTTTTACACCACCCGGATTTCCATCGGTAAAAAACAGCTGAGTTATCTTGAATAAATCATAGTGAAGTTTGCGCGCTTTTACCAAATCTCCTTGCAAGGAAACACGAACCATTTCGGAAAATTGTGAAGGGAATGCATTTGCCACAACAGATATAACACCATCTGCACCTGCTGCAATTAATGGCATAGTCAACGCATCATCACCGGAAATAACGAGAAAATCGGCAGGCTTATCTTTAATTATGGTCATGATTTGTTCCATATTACCTGAAGCTTCCTTCACGGCTACGAGTCTTTTAAAATCATGAGCCAACTTCAACGTGGTATCTGCAGTCATGTTCATACCGGTTCTTCCCGGAACATTGTACAGAATAATGGGCAACGGCGAAGCTTCAGCCACTTCTTTGTAATGCGCATAAAGCCCCTTCTGATTGGGCTTATTGTAATACGGCGCAACAGAAAGTATTCCACTCACTCCTATCAAATCGGTTGTTTCCAATTGACGCACTACTTCCGCTGTGTTGTTTCCTCCTATTCCATACACCACAGGAATACGATTGCCTGCTATCTGCAAAGCAAATTGCAACACATCGGTTTTCTCCTGTTTTGATAAAGCAGGTGATTCACCTGTAGTACCCATAATTACGAGGTACTCACATTTTCCTTTAATAATGTGTTCGATAATTTTCTTCAAAGACGGGAAATCAATACCGCCATCTTTTTTAAATGGTGTAACTACCGCAACACCGGTGCCTGTGAAAGGACTTTTAGGGGAAGATTTTTTCGCTGCCATCGGTGCAAAATTACGAGGATTTACCCACGATACTGCATGCAGTTATCAACGGGTGTGGATTATTTCGATGGAAGATATTTTAAGTAATCATCACGGGAAATCATCCGCGCACCCAAAGACTCTAAATGCTCTGTATACACCTGACAATCCACCACAGCAAATTCCTGTAGCTTTACAAGTGTAATGAATGCGGCTTTAGATGCATTTGGCAACAATGAAAACATACTTTCTCCGCAGAATACAGCGCCATTTGGTCCTAAAACTTTTACTCCGTACAATCCACCAACCAATTTCCCATTTTGTCGTGCTTCAACGCTAAGAGCATGACCCAATTGATGAAGATCAATATAGGCGCGCTTCATATCTTCGGTAATCCATGTACCTCTTTGCCCTTTTCGCTTAACTCGAGCACAGTAATCAATTACATGAGCGAACTCTGTATTCATGGTAATTTCAAATTCATTACGCCCAATAACTTTTTGCATGGATTTAGAAACGACAAGTTCTTGGGGAAACAATATAAAACGCGGATCCGGACTCCACCACAAAATGGGTTGAACTTCACTAAACCATGGAAAAATACCTGAATTATAGGCTAACAATAATCGCTCGGTACTCAGATCGCCACCCGCAGCTAGCAATCCGTCTTTATCAGCATAAGTAACCGGAGGAAACGGCTCTAGTGCCATTTTACGATTTGTTGATCATCTGCAAATACGCATCCGTTTCACGCAAGAAGGCTTTCACTCCATTATCCTTTGTGGTTGCAAGTAACAAATCATAATCATCCTGATGCTGATCCGTACGTCCAACTTTAAAGTGCGCACGTGAAACGGCTGTTGTGTAAGTCATTACCAATGCTGAAGTAAAATTGACATCAATCAGAATATCAAATTCTTCTTCTATAAAATTGGTAATCAAATGATCGGTTGGAACACCCGTTGGTGCATGAGATTTTTTACCCACGAAATCGAAATCTATTTTCGAATAGGAAACGTACGGTTCTTGCTTGGTATCGTAATACACCAAACACTTTACCTTCTTTTTCATCTCACGCAAATACGATACATATTTGCGAATCAATTCAAACTCTTCACGGTCACGAAAGGAGTACAATATTCCTATTGTAATAGCCTGTTCCATATTGCATATGCGTTTTGCACGTTGCAACCGGAAAGGATGCGCATTAATTTTGCGGCGTAACAGAAAAGATCTTATCGCATCAATACCCAACATGTTCTTACAGATTGATCATGTTCAATAAAACGTTCTCGGTGATAATCGGTATGCCCAACTTTTCTGCTTTCGTTCGTTTCTCCGGCCCCATATTATCACCGGCAACAAGATAGGACGTTTTGCCCGAAATAGAACCCACGTTCTTGCCTCCGTTTTGTTCAATCATATTTTTGATTTCATCGCGCGAACGACTAAACACGCCCGAAACCACAAAAGTTTTTCCTGCAAGTGCATCAGATCGCAGGCTTAATGCTTCTTCCGACAATTGCATTTGTAAACCACAATCAGTCAGATATTGGATTAACTCCTGATGTTGTGTGTTGGAAATCCATTCCGCAACACTACGTGCAATAACTGCCCCAACTTCCGGAACGTCCGCCAATTCTGCTTCGCCGGCCTTCAATAAATTGTCCATAGACTGAAAGTACTGTGCTAATTTTTTAGCTGTTGTTTCACCAACATGGCGAATACCCAAAGCGAATACTACCCGTTCAAACGGAACCTGTTTCGATAATTCTATTCCTTCCAACAAATTATTAACCGACTTTTCCGCCATGCGATCTATCATCAACAATTTATCCCGATGCTTATGTAACTCATACAAGTCGCGTATTTGTCGAACTAATCCTGTGTCAAATAGTAAACCAATTGTTTCTTCACCCAGCGAGTCGATGTTCATGGCACGACGACTCACAAAATGTTCCAGCTTGCCTTTTATTTGAGGCGGACATCCATCTTCATTCGGACAATAATGCAACGCTTCACCTTCGCCACGAACTAAAGAAGTTCCGCATTCCGGACAGTTGTCGATATAACGATGAGGCGATGTATCGGGATTTCGTTGTGATACATCTACTCCAACAATTTTGGGTATAATTTCTCCACCTTTTTCTACGAAAACAAAATCACCTTCACGAACATCAAGTTTGGCAATAATATCCGCGTTGTGTAATGAAGCTCGCTTAACCGTTGTTCCCGCTAACTGAACAGGTTCCAGATTGGCAACAGGAGTAATAGCTCCCGTTCTTCCAACTTGGTAAGTAATGGATAACAATTTCGTAACGACCTGTTCTGCTTTGTATTTATAAGCAATAGCCCAACGGGGCGCTTTAGCCGTGAATCCTAATGCTTTTTGCTGTTCGTATGAATTCACTTTTATTACAACACCATCAATATCGAAGTCCAACGATTTTCGTGCATGCTGCCAATGCTCAATAAAGTCGAGTACTTCCTGCAATCCGTGTGATAAGCGAGTTAATTCCGGCACACGAAAACCCCAGTTGCGTGCAGCTTCCAAACTATCCATGTGTGTTGGGAACGGTAATGAATCGCCCAAAACACCATACAGGTAACAATCCAATTTTCGTGAAGCCACCACTTTCGAATCCTGCATTTTTAAAGTACCTGCAGCAGAATTTCGCGGATTCGCGAGAAGTGCTTCACCCGCCTTTTCTTTATCGGCGTTGATCTTTTTAAATGCGGTTCGAGACATTAACACTTCGCCCCGAATTTCAAAATCATCCGGAACATTGTTGGCATTCAACCTTAGAGGTATACTGCGAATTGTACGAATATTTGTGGTGACATCATCTCCCTGCACACCATCTCCTCGTGTTACTGCTTGCATCAACTCTCCGTTTTTATAACGAATGCCGATAGCCACACCATCGTATTTCAATTCACACACGTAATCCACCGTATCAACGCCTAAACCTTTTCGCACACGTTGATCGAATTCTTCCAATTCATCTTTGCTATATGTATTGCCCAAAGACAACATCGGGAAACGATGTTTTACTGTTTCAAATTCTTTAGTAATCCCACCACCTACTCGCTGTGATGGTGAATTAGCATCCAGAAATTCCGGGAATTGTTTTTCTAATCGAATAAGATCTTCCAGCAATTGATCGAATTCAAAATCGCTGATAATTGGCTCTGCTGACTGATAATAGCGGTAATTATGCTCTTCAATTTCTTTGGAGAGTGCTGCAATGCGCTGTTTAGCGCGATCTCGTTCATCGGTGAATAAATCCATCAGCTTTCTATCACTCGTTCTTTCACTTTAACAGCAGGAATACCTTGGTAAATCCAATACGGTTCCAGATTTTTTGTTGCCACCGAACCCACGGTTAATAAACTGTGTTCACCGCATCGCACACCAGGACACACCACAGCCTTCGCGCCTACCCATGCGCCCTGACCAATTGTAATACTTCCGGTAATTAAATCGAACGTTGCTTTTTTGTAGTTATGATTTCCCGTTAATACCATCGCGCCTTGCGAAATACAGGCATGGCTTTCAACTTTCACTTTACATAAATTATCTATCCATGCATGCTCACCAATCCAAACATGATTCTCTATTTCCAAAAGCCACGGCGATTTAATTATCACAGATGGTTTAATAACCACACCATTACCCACACGAGCACCGAACAAACGCAACAAAAAAATCTTGAAACTGTTAACGGGAAAACGTGAATTAAAAAAGCAAGCCGCAACACAATACCATAAACCCCGTTTTAAAAACGAAGCTCCCGGATCGTAATCGGAGTTATCAAATTTGGATAAATCGGTTTTTCCGCGACTCATGACCTCAAAGATACACCTTGCATTGCAAATGGTATAGGCAATTTCTTACATTAGCTGAGTTTCCTATGACGCGCTATTTTTTCAATATCATTCCCGCACTACTTTTATTCACGTCGGGACAAATGTGCTTTGCTCAGAAAAGTAAAACAGACAGTCTGACACAATTAATTGCTAAAAATCCGGAGGATCGAAAGGTTCGTCGACAATACTATTTCGCTATCCGAAAGTTAAATCCTGATAGTGCATTAATTATTTGTAAAGACCAATTAGCTGCTGCTGAAAAATCCGGAAATCCAATAACAATTGGCGATTGGAGTTATTATACCGGAAATGCATTAGATCATTTGCAGCAAAATGAAGAAGCAAAACCATATTACGACAAGGCCATATCTATATTAAAAACACAGCGAGATACGTTTAGCCTGGATGATGCGCAAAATACTTACGGATATCTGTTATTACGAACAGGTGAATACAAACCTGCCCTCAAAAATTTTCAGGAAGCACTGGCATTTCGGGAATATTCTAATGACACTGTAGGTAAAGCAACGGTGTTATTGAACATGGGATTATTGTTTAACAGTATTGGCGATTACACACAAGCACTGGATTTATACTTTAAATGTGTTGCTATAGCAGAGTTATTCGAAGAGAATGATCCCGGTCTCATGGGCAAACTCATGAACAACATCGGTTCGGTTTACATGAATCAGAAGAAAGACGAAGATGCGCTCAAGTTCTTTCGGAAATCGATTTATTACAAAAGCAAAGCTGACAACAAAAAGGATTTGGCATCCACCTATAACAACATCGGTTCTTTATACATGAATTCAAATCTAGATTCGGCGTTATACTATTTTGATATTGCAATGAAATTGCGAGAAGAAGCCGGTGATAAACGTGGGCTTGGTATTGTACATAAAAACAAAGGAGAAGTATTGTTGAGTCTGGGTAAAAGAAAAGAAGCCAAACAAGAATTTGAATTATCCCTTAAATACCGTGAAGAAGTAAAAGATAAGGCGGGTATTGCAAGTTCGTTGTTTGCGTTGGGTTCAATGGTAGTAGAAGACGGTTCTCCATCCTCAGGTTTGTCTCTTATCCTGCGAGGAGATTCCATCGCAAATGCAATTGGAAGTTTGTCACATCGTTTGCAAGGTGCAATTGAATTGTCTAAAGCCTATCGCGCCCTTGGAAAATATTCCGATGCCTTGTTTCATGCAGATGTTGCCTTATCGTTGAAAGACTCGTTATTAAATGATGAATCTAATCGCCACAGTGAAGAAATGCGTGCACGATACGATATGGATCAGCAAGCCAGAGAATTGGAACAACTTAAAATCGAACAACGGGAAATTGCAATAAAATCGGAAGCACAGCAAAACTTTTACAAATTGCTGATCGTTTCGGGCATTGTGGTGCTGGTGTTAATTGTGGCATTTTTTCTCATTAGACAGCGGGAAAACCGAAAAGCGCAACAACGTTTGCAATTTGCATTTGATCAGATCGAATCGAAGAACAGGGACATCACTGACAGTATTCGATATGCGAAGCGCATTCAACAAGCCATCTTGCCTGTAGATGACGCATTTCGTTTGGCATTTCCGGGAAGTTTTGTTTTTTATCGTCCGAAAGATATTGTCAGCGGGGACTTTTACTGGTATCATCAACAAGATGATATCAAACTTGTAGCAGTTGCTGATTGTACAGGCCATGGAGTTCCCGGTGCTTTCATGAGTGTGCTGTGTTCATCACAACTTACGGCCGTAAGTTCGGAGCAAAAAGAAGTGAGTCCTGCAACAATATTAAAACGCATCGATGACGGCATTCGCGCTCAACTCCATCAAGACGCCAACGTGGGTATGCGCGACAGCATGGATATTGCATTATGCGCGTGGAATGAACAAACTCGAACATTAACCTATGCAGGTGCAAATCGTCCGATAATATTATTCAGAAAATCCGGTGACGGAAATTTTGAATTGATTAAACCCACGAAGGTTTCTGTGGGTGGTGATAATGACACCAACAAACAATTTGTAGAACACAAGATTACATTAGAATCCGGAGATGTGTTTTACCTTTTCTCAGATGGATTTGCAGACCAATTCGGCGGACCGAAAGGAAAAAAATTTAAATCCAATCAGTTCCGTAATGTATTGAGTAAAATTGCAGGGCATGATATCATTGCACAAGGTCAACAACTTGCAGACATATTTGATGACTGGAAAGGTCAATTCGAACAGGTCGACGATATCTGTGTTATTGGTGTCCGCGTTTAATGAAAGGTAAGTTCAGCTTGCCGCATTGCATTACCAAAGTGATTGGTATCAATACCGGTATCAATATTATTTTCCGTTAAAAAGCTGATCACGTTCTCTGTCGGCATATTACCAGTTAACTGATCCGCAGCCATAGGACAACCGCCGTAACCTTTCAGTGCATGATCGTAACGACGACAACCGGCATTCCAAGCAGCATTCATTTTTTCCTTCCACGTATGAGGTGTGGTATGTAAATGTGCGCCGATCGTGAGTTGCGGAAATTCAGGAATAACGGCTCCGAATAATTGGGAAATGTTTTCAGGATTTGAAACGCCTACTGTATCTGCCAACGCAATTACTTCTATTCCTAAGTCGGCTAATTTTTTTGTCCAACGAATAGCAATTTCCGGATGCCATTCATCACCGTAAGGATTACCGAATGCCATAGAAATATACACCACCAGCTTTTTATTTTTTGCGATACACAAACTCTGAATGGCCTCTACTCTGCTTAACGACTGCTCAATGGTTGCATTCGTATTCCGCAGTTGAAACGTTTCGGAAATGGAGAATGGATAACCCAGATAAGTAATTTCATCAAATGAAACTGCGTCTTCAGCACCTCGCTCGTTAGCAATAATAGCAAGCAGTTTAGAAGAAGTTGCATCAAGTTCCAACCGGTTCAACACATCAGCCGTATCGCGCATTTGCGGGATAGCTTTTGGCGAAACAAAACTTCCAAAATCGACGGTATGAAAACCGCATCTCAAAATGGAATTGATGAGCGCCACTTTACGTGGAGTTTCAATAAACTCATGAATTCCTTGCATCGCATCGCGCGGACATTCTACTAATTGTATCATCGTTGTTCTAATCGTTGCTTTAAAATGGCTTTGTTAATTCGTTTCACCAAACCGGGACCTTCATAAATGAACCCCGTGTACAACTGCACCAAACTTGCACCGGCCTCTAGTTTTTCCAAAGCATCTTGTTCGGAGTGAATACCTCCTACTCCGATAATCGGAAAACTACCATTCGATTTGGTATGCAAATATCGAATGACTTCAGTAGCTCGTTTTGTCAATGGCTTTCCGCTCAATCCGCCTGCACCGATAGCTTCCACACGCTCTTTCGTGGTAGTCAGTTTACTCCTATCGATAGTCGTATTGGTCGCAATCACTCCTGCAATTTTCGAATCCGAAACAATCGCAATAATATCATCCAATTGCGAGTCGGTAAGATCCGGCGCTATCTTCAGAAAGATGGGCTTAGGATGTTTTGTTAAATTATTTCGTTGCTGCAACGTATTTAGCAAAGCTGTTAGCGGTTCCTTGTCCTGCAAATCGCGCAGCCCCGGAGTGTTCGGAGAACTCACATTCACGACAAAATAATCCACGACATCATGCAATGCATCAAAACACAAGACATAATCGTTGGTTGCTTCCTCGTTAGGAGTTATTTTGTTTTTACCAATGTTACCACCGATCAGCACATTAGTTTTTCTGTTCTTTAAGCGTTGCACTGCAGCCTGCACGCCACCATTATTGAAACCCATACGATTAATGAGTCCGCCATCCTGCGGTAATCGGAACATGCGGGGCTTATCATTGCCCGGTTGCGCTTTAGGAGTTAATGTACCCACCTCAATAAACCCGAAACCGAGTGCGCCCAATTCATCAAACAGTAGTGCATCCTTATCAAATCCGGCAGCAAGACCAACAGGGTTGGGGAATTTTAATCCTGCTACTTCGGTAACCAAAGCAGGATGTTTCACCTCGTGCGTAGCACGCACGATAGCTGCTATTCCCGGAATTTTAAACGTTAGGCGTAATGTGCCAAACACCCAATGGTGAATTTTTTCCGGATCGAAAAGAAAGAATATCGGTTTAAGAAGCGCCTTGTACATGGGAGGCAAAGGTACGAGGGAAAAAGGAAAAAAACGGAGCCGGAAAAACAGGTCGCGCACCGTTTAAACGGTGCGCGAAAGTTACCGAAATGCGAAATTAAAGTGTGTAGATGTTGGTAAATCGTTTACCACAAGTAGTCATTAGTTCGTCTAATTCAAAAGAAACCAACATCAAAAGCACGCGGAAATCATTCGTTTTAACTGCTACTAATTAAGGGAAGCTTTCAGAGGGACATTTTAGGTGCTGTTATGGGAAGAGCTATTTTCAGCTAATTTATTTTTCGGTATTTAATAATAGTGTCTGAAATTACATATAGGAACCACAAGGATACAATAGTTAAATATATATCAAGGTCATTCCGCAGAAAGCAACACATATAAGAGAACAAAGCCTTCTCAAAGGCCTCGCTATGTATGGATGAAAAAAAATCTATATCCAAGTACCAAGATAATCGTATAATTATGTACGGCAAAAAGAATATAAAATGCAAAAACAAGAAAAGAATGTATGGAATTAAGAAGTATTTATCCCATCCTTTCTTAAACATAACGCATCATGTTTAAATTCTGTTTTCCCACAATAGAATTATTATAGATATTTATGCCTCTCTTAATAGAATAGGTGTCCTTGCTCTCATCCAATCCACTTTTTAATATTTGATTCAAATTAGCCCCCCAGAATAAATCTTTCTCCGAGATACCAAAAGCAGTACCAGCAGCTCCGTAAAGAATATTGCCGTAATCGTCATATCGAACTAAGGTTTTATTATAGATTGACCATTCACTGACAGCCGAAGGATGGAACTTCTTTCTTTTTATGTCAAGAGGTTTATAATCATTAACCATTGAGTGCCAGAAAATCAATTTTTCTTTATAATTGTTTTAATAGGTTGGTTTTAATGCTGAAAAATATTTTATCCAATATTTGAGTAATTGATTAAATTTTTCAGTATGGTCTTGTAAATTGTCCCAAAGTACGGGATCCCCTTGCTTGCTTGGTCGCCCTCCGGCTTTTCCTTCCAATTTTTTAATACAATGCAAAAGTGGTGAACTGCTCTGCCAACCTTCTTTTGCACCATAGTTTTTAGTTACAAAAATGAAATGTGGTTTTCCAATATTTTCTATAACTCTTCCAGTATTTATGTTAACTAAAACAGAGTTTTGTCTAGGAAGATTCTTTTTATATGAATAATCACATATATTTTGAGCAAGCTTATTTATACTATATCCTATAATACTTCCTGCTATCAGACTATCACCCCAGTATTTTACATGTGGATTTTTTGAACGACTTAAAAACATTCCAGGCAATATACCAAGCATCATTTTAATGTCTGGGTTATATTCTTTGAGGTAGGCTGTTTGTAGTATCGAAACTCCAGTTGTTGCAACGATGAATGAATTTTGTATTTCTTTATTTTTCATAATAGACAGTTTAACTATTAGATCTCAAATATTATACCATTTGTAATTCTGTCTTTTTGTCAGCAATCCAGCTTTCTAACAGCCTTTCCCATAATCGGGTCAGACAAGGGAATCTCACCCTAGCCTTCCCACACGTGTCCCGGACTTTCCGGGAGAACCGTGCGTGAAACTCTCGCTTCACACGGCTCTTCATGTTCTTAAATCATGTTTTAAATATACTCAAGGTTGTACCAATCTCCAATGGGCAAATAAACCTGGATTACGGCTGTACTGTTGGCGAAGCCAACGTAATGAGGCATACTTGTATAAACCTTTCTCCCATTTTACCCATTTTAACAAGCGATGATTTAGTTGATTCCAAACCGGACGCATACCTGCATTCCAAAATTTGTGGAAGTACTGAATAACACCTTCTATCATAGGATTTAATTCGCGAGCAAGTTCTTCTATCGGTTTGCGCCGTTTATGAATAGCCAGCTCCTTAAACTTCTTCCTTATTGATGTCTTGGATGATGCACTAACAAATGTACCGGGCATTAACAGTCGTCGTCCGTTAATCTCGCGCATTACAGGTCGCATTGTAAATCCTAAAAAGTCGTACTTCCTCGGATACCGCTGAATACTCTTACCTCGCAAGTTCACAATGTGTGTTTTATCCGCGTGTAATTGCAATCCACATTTTAACATGCGCTCACGAATACGCGTTAACATGAATTGTGCCTGACGCTCGGTTTTACAGTGTACGATTATGTCATCCGCATAACGTTCAAAGGGTTTTTCCGGATGATGCTTTTGCATCCACCCATCAAACACAACATGCAGAAACAAATTCGATAGCAATGGACTGATTACTCCGCCTTGTGGAGTGCCTTTTATCCGTGCTTCTCGTTTTCCTTCACGCATGATATCTGCCTTTAACCATCTGCGCACGTACATTAACACCCATTGGTCTTTGCAGTAATGCGATAGTGCTTTCATCATCAAATCGTGATCGATACTATCAAAATACGATTGAATGTCTAAGTCTATCGCAAAGTCGTGGTTGAAACAATTCCGTTGACTTTGAGCTACTGCATCATGGGCGCTTCGTCCGGGGCGATAACCGAACGAGCTTTCATGAAACAACGGCTCTAACTGCTTTTCCAATTGGTCTTTTACCACTTGTTGTGCAATTCGATCCAGTAGTGTCGGAATACCCAGTTCACGCACTCCTCCGTTCTTCTTGGGTATTGTCACTTGAAGAACTGCCTGAGGAAAGTAGCTTCCTGAACTCAAACGATTCCATAGTGTGTATAAATACTTCCCTGCATGAGCATCAAGCTCTTGCCAAGTCATACCATCAACACCCGAACCGCCTTTGTTCGCGCGAACTTTACGGTATGCCTTCCATACCATCACCTTGTTGATTGGTTGTGATTTCGTTTCAAAATAATCGATCATCCCGAATTTCGGTTGTTAAGTGATTTTGAAACTTGAACATGTCAGATCCTTCGATCCGGAGTCATTACAACTCCTTCAACTCTACTACAACCTGATCTGCCGCCGGTGTAACGCCTCAACCTCTTGGCGCCGGATTCCCTTTAATTAGTTTGTCCGGATTACACCGACTTCACTTGTTCCATTTAACCGCCTGACCGAGCGTCCTGCCGCCTTAACCCCGGATGAGACACAAGCTGTAATCCGGTAACACTTGTGTTTATATCGCAGATGCAAACGTAACCACCTGCTTTGCTCATCGTCATGCCCTTTCGAGGCTTCATCGAACGGTTCACTTTCATTCAGCTCACTTCGGTCGCACTTAATCGGATTATCTCCGACCTTTTAATCCTTGTCGCTCACCACATCATATTTTCATACAACGCAGCACAAGGCAGTTTATGAAGGCCTTGAGTTTACATAATCGGTCTTCATGAGGGCTTCGCCGTTGACAACTCCTCCGGAAAGGCGTTATCGGAAGACCAGTTAATTTAATAATTAATAACTCCTTCCATCAGTTAAATAGCATTCAATTACTTGTTTCAGAGTAATTGATTCAAGTCACACACGGTTTGCAGATTGGCGATGGGCGAGACTTTTACCACAGAACTTGTCCCGAATGTTTTCGGGATGAAAAACTAATGTTTGATTAACCACAAAACTGTCTTTGGAACACGAAACCCCGCCTTTTGGGCAGGTACTGTTATGTGCTGCCCTTCTTCTCATTGTTTCACTAATTTAATTGTCCTATTGTCAATTCTCAGGAAATAAAGACCATTTGATAAGTATGAAAAATTTTGCTGCTCAATATTTATTCCTGACCAAATAACTTGACCAAAATAATTAATTAGTGTGAAAAATTCT
>JBIJCF010000050.1:0-13666 GCA_044344795.1 Bacteroidia bacterium
TTACCAACAGTGTTCCAATCGAGAGGAGGCATAGCCTGACGTCTTCCGGTTCCCTTAATTGCTGTATCCAAAGCGGCAACAGTAACCGTGTATCGTGGAGTTTGTGTTAATACTTGACGTAATCCTTCCAGACAATCTTCGGAGGCCCACTTATCCTGGAAAACACCTTCTCCGGTTAAAATTCCTTCCAAAATATTAATCGCTTGCTGCCCTTCGCCTTTAGCGGGGCGAGTACGATCGGCCAAAACAAATTTCTGGAAATGTTGTGGCAACATAATATCGGCAGGACGCAAAACCTGCATATTGACGTGTCCAAGGCGACAAGATGCGACTCCCAGCGCTATACTGAGAACTGTAATTCCTAAGAAGAGTAATCGTTGCGGTTTCATTCGTGTAGATGTATTCATGGTCTGTTAAAATTGTTTCTATGCGTAAAACGAAAATCGTACCAGTTTTTAAAATCGAGGCTAAATTAATGTACTTCCCGATAATCGGGTGACTTAGTTTTGTAAATGGTTATTTCTTCATCTTCGATCGAATGTTCTGCAACAAATCTTCCGTGGCAGCAACATTTTCCTTGGTTTTCTTGCCTTCATCGATAGCCTGAAGTGCGACTTTTTCGGCCTCTGCAAACTGATCAGTTGCATAAAGCAAACTCGCATACGTATCCAGATACATGTAGTTCGGCTCCACTTTCGTTACGTCTTTCATCCAGCCCGCAGCCTTAGTTAACTCAGCTTTGTCCGAACAACTCTCATACATGGTCCACGAAATTTCATTGATTAATCCGGCTTGCTTGGCATAACCACCGGTATCAATTACACTCTGCGTAAACTTTGTTAACTGATTCCACTGAGCCGTTGCCGTAAAATATTCGAACGTAAAACCAACTTCATAAACCGCAGCAACACCCGGCAATTGAGTGTACAATGTTTTAATCGTTGCCTTAAATGCGTTGTCATCCTTGTTTTCAGCCGCTGTCTTTACTTTCTTAGACAGAATTCCCACAATTTTATCATCTACCTGATCTTTACCATACAGCGTGCGCAATCGTGGGGCATTGTCCATGATCCAATTGTTATACTTTTCGTTGAGAGTAAAACGCCACATCACGCTCCAAGCAACTTCCGAAAACAAATCTTTGGTATTGTCCAAAAATGCGGTTACGGTATTTTCCTCCGGATATTTCCGAGACTTCCCGGGACCAAATGAGTTCTTATAAAAATCGGGAAAGCCCGGATTTAAATCCAAAGAAAGACCGGGAAACGCTTGCTGATTCTCGGGTTTACGAACTGCCTCCAGCACATTCAAAAATTCAGATGCAGGCGAATATCCCGCAGAAATGTACACCAATTGGCCTTCCGGCGAGAAAAATAAAAATGTCGGAAAAGCATTCACATGATATTTCATCGCCAACACCACGCCTTCAGGATCTTTCTCCATTTCACGTTTAGCACTGATGAAATTCGCATTAAGTTCTTTACTCACTTTATCATCAGGAAAAGTGTTTTTATCCATCACCTTGCACCAGTAACACCAATCGGTGTAACAGTCCAACATGATGTATTTATTTTCCGCCTTGGCCTTTTTTAAGGTTTCTTCCCAAGAACCTTTAAAGTAATTCGGATCTGCAGATGCCGCTAACGAAATAGCGGAGGCGATGATTAAGGTTATGACGTTTTTCATGATCAAGAGAATAGATCACGAAGGTACAAAAAGCAAGAATAAGAAATTACTGTTGCTGCGTAATTCGCTGATAACGCACCCCGTTGCCCGGGTCAATTTTTTGACACAGCTGTACGACTTTACTTTTCTCTTCGGGAAGGCCGCCGGAAAAGAGTTTCACCACTTCATCAGCTTTGGCATTGAAGAAAAACTGCATTGGAAATGACAAAGGACGTTGATTATGGACTTTTTCCAATTCCATTAAAGCCTCCAATACAGCGGCACGACCGCCCATGACATCAGCATACATCACATCAAAGCCAAGTCGGTGATATTTATAATTACAGGTACGTAATGGAGCATACAAAGGCTGCAAATAATTTTCCACCAACCAATAACGATTTTTGGTGCTTTCGAACGATTTCCAACCTTTCTCCGGAGCGTTCTGTGCGTTAGCGACGATAGTCTGAGCCTTCTGCCAATATGGAGTTCCGCCATTTAACGAAAACGAATCATAGTCCATGGCAAGGATTACATAACACCAATACGCCAGCGTGCTTGTAAGATTGGTCATGTGCTGGTTAATGGTAAAATCCAACGGTTGAAACTCCACATACTTGAATTGAAAATCGGGATCATTAAAATTAATCATCACCGAGTTAAACGAACTTTTGTAAGATGTTCGCGTGGACTGAATCTGAATCGTGGCTTTGTATTCGTCGTTGGAAAGCTTATCCGTAATGTTAATGAACATGGAACAACTGATTCGTTCTTCGGGAGCGAATACATCGGTTGTCCATTTAGTATTATTTACAAATTCAAAAATTGCTTTTTGCAAATTATCGAAAATACGACGCTCGATAGTTCCCTGAATTTGAGGCGCAACCACCTGTACTTGGCAGTTTAACTCTTGCGCGTATCCTGCGACAGTTGTAGCAAGTACAATAACAAGTATGAAAAAAAATCTCTTAATCATGTGATAATAATTGCACCAGATAATCGGAAATATCTTCAGCTACTTCACGCTTTGGCTTCAGTTCAAATTTAGTGGAATTCCCGTCTTTATCGAGAATAGAAATCTTATTCGTGTCGGTTCCAAAACCTGCACCCGAATCGCGCAATGAATTCAGCACAATAGCGTCCAAATTTTTACGCTTCAACTTGGACAAGGCATTTTGTTCTTCGTTTGCTGTTTCCAAAGCAAAACCTATCAACACTTGACCAACTTTCTTCCTGCTACCGGCAAATGCCAGAATATCCGGTGTTTCTTCTAATTCAATATGCTGCAAGCCACCCTCTTCTTTTTTTATTTTTCCCGAATGAAGTTGTTTAGGGCGAAAATCAGCAACTGCAGCAGCAAATATTCCGGCATCGGCGTTATTCCAATGCTGTTCAACAACTTTCAACATCTCTTCGGCGCTGCACACATCAACACGTTGAACACCGGCTTGTAAATTGAATTTATTCATCGGGCCTGCAACCAGCATTACACGTGCACCTTGACGAGCTAATGCATTAGCTACTTCAACGCCCATTTTACCGGAAGAATAATTTCCGATAAATCGAACGGCGTCGATGGCTTCGTATGTTGGTCCTGCTGTTACCACAATGTGCTTTCCTGCAAGACGATTACTTCTCAAAAAAGATGCCCGAATAAATTCAAAGATCTGTTCCGGTTCCTCCATCCTTCCCTCGCCCACCAAACCGCTCGCCAGTTCACCGTAACGCGCAGGAATGACCTGAACTCCATGCGACTGAATAATTCGCAGATTGTCTTGCGTCGTATCGTGCTTATACATGTCCAAGTCCATTGCAGGAGCAACAACTACGGGACATTTTGCCGAAAGGTAAACGGCCATTAACAGATTATCGCTGCGACCTGATGCCAATTTGGATAGTGTATGCGCAGTTAGCGGAGCAATTACCATCATATCCGCCCATAATGCCAGCTCCACATGATTGTTCCACACACCTTCCGTTCCATTTTCAAATTCGGTCCACACGGGATTTCCGGATAATGTACCCATCGTTAATGGAGTAACGAATTGCTTTGCTCCCGGGGTCATCACCACTTTTACTTCTGCACCGGCTTTACGTAGCATACGAATAAGAAAAGTTGTTTTATACGCAGCGATTCCGCCCGTAATACCAACAACTATCTTCTTTCCGGATAAGGTCATTCCTATTCGCATTTAGAAACGACAAAGACATGAAAGCAAGCGCCTCCATGTCTGCAAGTCGTTGTTTTGTTCATTATTCCTGCTCAGCAGAAGGACGACGGAAATACACTTTTCCTTCTACAAACTCCTGCATTGCGATACTATGTGGCTTTGGAAGACGCTCGTAAAACTTAGAGATTTCAATCTGTTCACGATTCTCGAACACTTCTTCCAAATTGTCGGTGTGCGAAGCGAATTCGTTCAGCTTACCGGTCAATTCTTCTTTCAATTCCGCGCTAATCTGGTTAGCACGTTTTGAAACGATTGCCACGCTTTCGTAAATGTTTCCTGTTTCTGCATCTAGTGCACGAACATCACGAGTAACTGTTGTTACTTCTGCGTTGGTTTTCTTGAAATCCACCATAGTTGTTGTTATTGATTGATTATTATTTGGTCTTCTTTTCGTTAGCCACCTCTTGTTGCAGGCTCAACGCATTTTCATAAATCTGTCTTGCACGTTTGCTGAATTCCGAAACCGGATAAGCAGCAACAAATGCATTGTATTCGTTAATCGTGTCTTTAATACGCTGTTCCTTTTTAGCTTCTACACTATTCAATGCCAACTTGTAACGAGCATCCAACTTCATATACAGACATTCTTCACGATACTTCGATGCCGGAAACTCCTGTAACAGCTGCTCCACACAAGTTATTGTTGCTTTGTAGTCGTCGATGTTGTAATACATCTTCGTGATTTCGAATTTTTTCTTTTCAACTTTTGAACGAAGGTTGTCAATCAACTTATTACACTCTTGCACACGCGGACTGTCCGGATAAATCTGAACAAAATATTGGAATTCGTCAATGGCCTGATACGTGTCTTGCTGATCTAGTGAAAATGTCGGCGAACTGAGATAGTGACAATACGCACTCATGTATAAACATTCCTCGGC
Organism: Bacteroidia bacterium; assembly: GCA_044344795.1. Lineage (GTDB taxonomy): Bacteria > Bacteroidota > Bacteroidia > Palsa-965 > Palsa-965. Next base: position 4,778 of record JBIJCF010000050.1, read on the forward strand.
TTTATCACTCAAAGGGAATGTTCTGAAATACTGTTTGAACTGATATCCACCCAATATGTAATCGCCGTTGTGATAATTACAATATGCCAGATAATACATGACATCTTTACCACGTTCTGTACTTCTCATGATCGCATACAACTCGTCGAAAAGCATCTGAGCTTTTACGTAATCCTTCTTGTTGTAATACTCAATAGCCTTGTTGTACTTGAGTTCAATATCGTCGCTCTTCTGAATTTTGTTAAATTCATTACAGCCTGTTCCGATGAACAAGTACAAGAAAGAAAGTAATATCAGGGCGTGTTTAGCCATAATTTAGCTGGCAAAGGTAGTAAATTCCCCCGAAATGATCTAACGGGGAAGGTCCTCGCTATAATGACGCAACGCCTTTTCGTCCAGAAGACGAATTTTTTTTCCATCCGTTGCCAATAAACCTTCTTCTTTCAACTGTTGAATCAGGCGAATTGCGGTTTCTGTAACCGTACCGACCAAGGCAGCCAATTCTTCTCGCGTTAAGCCAACAGCGAGGGTTTGGCCATCATCTTCATAGCCGAATTTATCCACAAGGAGAATCAACGCATCAGCCAAACGCGCTTTTACTGTTTTTCGCGCAAGTCCGGCCAAATGATGCTCCGCATGACGCAATTCCTCCGTTAATAATCGGATGACCGCATGAGACAGCGATGCATTACTATCGAGCAACAGCAAAAAATCATTTTTAGGAATAAACCATACTTCCGACGACTCCAATGCTTCTGCAGTGCACGAATACGTGTCGCTGCCTAACACCGCACGGTAACCCATCATATCCCCTGGCCTTCCCAAGTGGATAATTTGTTCGCGACCACCGGCATCAGTGGTGTACAACTTAAACTTACCCGTCGCTACATAGTAAACACCTGTTGCGGTTTTACCTTCAAAGAAAAGGCGATCGCCTTTGCGCAAACGATGCTCAGAAACAGAATTCTTCAACACCTCCATTTCTTTGGCACTTAACGATTCTTCCAAACTAAAATGCGGACGTTTCATAAAAAAAAGAGTCCCAACAAACGTCGGGACTCAAAAGTACAATTTATTAAAAGACTACCCTTTTACTACGTCTTTAACAAGATCTGCGGCTTCCTGCAACTGAATAGCAGAGAACACTTTAAGACCTGATTCGTTAATAATTTTCTTGGCTTCTTCAGCGTTAGTTCCTTGTAAGCGAACGATAATCGGAATCTTAATATCACCGATATTTTTGTATGCATCAACAATTCCTTGAGCAACACGGTCGCAACGAACAATACCGCCGAAAATATTTACAAGAATCGCTTTAACGTTGGAGTCGCGAAGAATGATACGGAACGCTTGTTCTACACGAGCTGCATTAGCTGTACCACCCACATCCAGGAAGTTGGCAGGATCGCCGCCCGCTAATTTGATAATATCCATAGTAGCCATTGCAAGGCCTGCACCATTTACCATACAACCCACGTTTCCGTCGAGTTTAACGTAGTTCAAACCATAGCTTCCTGCTTCTACTTCTGTCGGATCTTCTTCCGTAGTATCGCGCATTTCAGCAATATCAGGGTGACGCATCAATCCGTTTCCGTCAACGGTAACTTTTGCATCGACAGCGATAATTTTGCTGTCAGAAGTTTTCAAAACCGGGTTAATTTCAAACATAGAAGCATCAATGCTTTCGTATGCTTTGTATAACGAAGCTACAAACTTCACCATGTTTTTATAGCTATCACCGGATAAACCCAAGTTAAAAGCAATACGGCGGCACTGAAAATCACGCAAACCTACACGTGGATCAATTTCTTCCGTAAAGATCAATTCCGGAGTTTCTTCCGCAACGGATTCAATATCCATACCACCTTGCGGAGAGTACATAATGATATTGCGACCACGACCGCGGTTCAGCAATACACTCATGTAAAATTCAGCCGGTTTTTCAGCGCCCGGATAATATACATCCTGTGCGATCAACACCTTGTTTACTTTCTTACCTTTTTCACCGGTTTGCAGCGTAACAAGGGTATTTCCCAAAATATTGGTTGAGATCTGTTTCACATCGTCCAACGACTTTGCCAAAGCAACACCGCGCTGTTCGGTTCCAACAATTTTACCTTTTCCGCGACCACCAGCGTGAATCTGAGATTTTACCACCCACCAGCCTGTACCGGTTTGTTTTGTAAGTTCTTCTGCAGCAGCAATTGCCTTTTCAGGAGTTTCGGCAACAATGCCTTCCTGGATGGCTACACCAAATTTCTTAAGAATGGATTTACCTTGATATTCGTGAAGATTCATAGCTATGGTATTTTTCTGAACGGACAAAAATAACAAGGTTTTTCAATCACGAACCCCAATTGAAGTCACTGATGGTAATTTGTTGATAACTCCGCTGATTATCCAAACCTGTTGCCATTTATCGAATGTTAACATCCATTCATCATTTTTTGTAACGAACGAATGTATTAACGTTATAGTTTCGCCACATAACAATCAATGATGCGTTTCCCCCTCTTCCTCTTCCTTCTGTTGATTGCTGTTCCGGCAAGCGCGGTAAACGACACCCTGATTCAGCGAAAACGCACACAAGCGGTGCGTGTTGAGCGCTCGTTCGATATTGACGGTTTGTTGCAAGAGCCGGCATGGCAATCCATTCCGATAGCAGCCAATTTCATACAAAATTCACCGACCGAAGGAGCTGCAGTGTCTTTTGATACCGAAGTCAAAATTGCGTACGACAACACCACCTTGTACATCGGAGCAATGATGTACGATAACCACCCGGATTCCATCAGTAAACAATCCGGAATTCGCGATTCGTACCTAAACGCTGATAATTTCCGTGTGGTATTTGATACCTATAACACACAGCAAGACGCGTTCATTTTTATCGTAACTGCTTCCGGCGTTCAAAGTGATTCCCGCATGACCGATCCCAACTATAACGCTGTGTGGAAAAGCAACGTAAAAATTTTGCCCAACGGTTGGAGTGTAGAAATTGCTATTCCATGGTCTGCACTGCGTTTCCCGACTGAAGATGATCGTGCCTGGGGCGTACAATTTACCAGAAATATTCAACGAAAATTTGAATTCGATCAATGGGCATTAACTCCTAAAGGACAAGCAAATCCGATGAAATATTATGGATTGCTACAAGGATTAAAAAATATCGTATCCCCATTAAGACTTTCTTTAACTCCTTACGCAACCGCCATCTGGGAACGCGATCAACGCTTCGGTCCGCAAGAAGGTTCCGGATCATTAGCCGGAGGAATGGATGTTAAATACGGCATCAATGAAAGCTTCACGTTAGACATGACGCTGCTCCCGGATTTCTCTCAGGTGCAAAGTGACAACATTGTGAAAAATTTACGAGCATTCGAGGTGCAATTTGCCGATTTCAGACCCTTCTTTACCGAAGGAGTTGACTTATTCCAACGCGGTAATCTCTTTTATTCGCGTCGCATAGGCAAAACACCTGACCTCTTCTATTCCGTGCCGTACATGACTAACGACAATGAAGTTGTCATTAAAAATCCGTCCCGAGCTAAACTGTTGAATGCTACAAAGGTTTCAGGTCGCACCAATAACGGTATTGGCATTGGCGTCCTTAATGCCATTGTGGACAATACTTACGCTACAGTGCGGGATACGTTAACGGGTGCTGAACGACGTATTTTGACAGAGCCTAGATCTAATTACAATATTGCCGTTTTTGATAAACAATTGGATCATGGTTCAAACGTTTACTTCATTAATACCAATGTAATTCGGTCTGGAAAGAATCCGAGTTCGAATGTGACCGGCGCCGGTTTTTCTTTTAATGATAAAGCCAATATTTGGAACGTATCCGGCAATGGAGGTTTAAGTAATAATATGACACCTGATCCTAATGAAAGTGGTGTATTTACGTCCAATATCGGATATCGTTACGACCTGGGAGCTGCTAAAACCAGTGGTACATGGCAGTTTGGGGCCAGTCGCGAAGAAGTACATCGTAACTGGGATATCAATGATTTGGGTATTAATTTTGAAACTAACTACGCAGCCAACAATGCATTTATTTCCTATAATCAATTTAACCCAAAGGGCGCATTTAATATGCTCAACATTACTCTGAGCAACAATTACACGTACAATCTTCAGAGTAAAGACCGTATGAGTTATATGATTAATTTTAACTTCTTCGGTCAGCTAACCAATTTTTGGACAATTTATTTTGGTGGTGACCTTTCTCCTGTTGAAGAACTTGATTTCTTTGAACCACGTACTCCCGGACGATATTATACAAAGCCAAAGTCAGCTACTGTTTGGGGTGGAGTAAATACAAACACGAACAAAAAATTAAGCGGTGGAATTAACTTTTGGGGCGGTAGTTCAGGCTACATCTCACCTACTATTCCTAGAAATCCTTGGTTAGGAATTGGAGGCAATATTACGTGGCGGGCTACCGACCGTTTTTCGATGGATATTTTCTGTGACCAAAGTAATGACATCGGAGACCGTGGGTTCGTATTTAAAGAGAGTGATGGAACTATTGTATTCGGAAGACGGATTCTTCACGGTATGACATCCAATATAAATTTCAGCTATGTATTTAAAACAGACATGACTATCTCGGTATTAGGTCGTCACTATTGGCAAAGCGGCAAATACACGAATTATTATGTATTGTTGGAGGACGGTTATCTAAGAGATTATGTGAATTATTCGAATAATCATGATTTCAATTTTAATTCATTTAATGTAGATATCGTTTATAGTTGGATTTTCGCTCCCGGAAGCATTTTAAGTGCTTCTTACCGTTTGAACACGTTACAAGAGGATCAGTTTGTAAATTACAATTACTGGAAAAACTTCTCCGGCACCGTGCAGGGGCCTCAATACAACCAGTTTTCGTTGCGCGTGCTATATTTCATCGACTACCTGTACATCAAAAAATGGCAGGATAACCGCAAGAACAGATAATTTTTATGTCAGCTTAACAGCCTCAAGTCTCTTTGTGTATCTTTGAGAGTATATCCGCGTCCCCGGGATAAATTCAACCAACTAAATACACATGAACCGTGTGATGCGCACGATTTTTATCCTGCTATTTTCTGCACTTTTCTGCTTCAGCGCCCGGGCACAAACGGGAACGTGGGTGTGGATGAAAGGCGCTGCTACGGTCAATCCTGCCGCCAATTTTGGTATTCAGGGAGTATCTGCACCAACGAATACACCGTCAGGTTTATATGAGCCTTATGAGTTTCAGGATGGTGCAGGAAACTTTTGGATTTTCGGCGGGCGAGTTTCTATTTCTTTTCAAATGTTCGCCGATTTGTGGCGCTTTAATCCAACTACCAATGAATGGACATGGATTAAAGGACCGGGAGTTCCCAATGCCATGCCCAATTATGGCACACAAGGAGTAAGTGCACCAACCAATAATCCCGGCGCTCGCTACCGCGGTTTTAGCTGGGTAGATAACTCCGGTAATTTTTGGATTATGGGTGGTTATGGTTACGATGTAAATGGGACTCAAGGTGCATTAAACGACTTGTGGAAATATGATCTCACCACGAATGAATGGACCTGGATGAAAGGATCCAACGTTGTCGGTAATGCCGGATCGTATGGAACTATTTTAATTCCGAGCATGGCGAATAATCCTCCTGCACGGGAAGCATGCTCTGCAGCATGGACAGCAGCTAATGGTGATTTGTGGTGTTATGGAGGCGAGGGAATTCCCGGAACATTTGGTGATATGTGGAAATATTCACCTGCAACGAATATGTGGACATGGATGAGCGGATTAAATACCACCAATAATCCCGCTAACCACGGCACGCTTAATGTTCCGAATCCCGGCAATTATCCCGGTTCTCGGGCTGTATTTAGCAGATGGAAAGACAGTAATGGTCGTTTTTGGATGTACGGTGGAATTTGGAGTGGCTCTACGTATTCTGATATCTGGATGTACGACCCTGCTAACAACATTTGGACATGGAAAGGCGGCACGTTACAACTTAATGATCCCGGCAATTACGGACAAAATTGCCTAGCCGGAGGTTTCTTTCCATGCGGACGTACGGAATCGCGCGCAACATGGCAAGATGCCTGCGGACGTTTGTTTATGATGGGAGGCAATAAAAACGCTTTACTCAATCAAGCATTAAATGACATTTGGTTTTTTGATCCTGCCTTGAATGAGTTTGCCATCGTTGGGGGTAGTAATGCCATCAACCAACCCGGAAACTTTGGTAGTTTTCAAGTGCCCGCTCCCAGTAATTATCCTCCTTCAACAACAGGAAGTGTTGGCTTTAAAGATGCTCAAGGCAATTTTTGGTTATTCGGCGGTTTGCTGAATCCTGCAGGTGATGTAACCAATGCGTTGTGGAAATACACACCTCCTAATCCATGTCCTGATTTAAACTATCAAATTACCACCTCAATCGGAAGTGCGTGCGCACCATCTACAACACAGTTTCAAATAACACCCAACACCACACAGGTCAATTATGTTTGGGATTTCGGAGATCCTGCTGCAACTAACGATACGGCATCAGGAGCAGCTCCAAGTTATACCTACGCAAATCCGGGAACATATTATATCACCATCATTGCAACCAGCAACATGCCATGTAATGTATTTACTGACACCATCATTGATACGCTGGTTGTTAATCCGATTCCAAATCCTAATCTCGGCAGTGATACGATAATATGCGGAGCTGTTAACGAGGTTTTAGATCCTCAAATCATTGGAAATAGTTATCTGTGGTCAACCGGAGATACCACGCAATCCATTGCTATTACTGCTTCAGGGACATATATTGTGGGAGTAACACAAAACGGTTGTACGGGATTCGATACTGTTGTGGTTACCAACTTTCTTCCTCCCGATTTAGGTAACGACACCAATTTGTGTGAAGGGCTCAATGTGTACTTCAATGCAGGTTTCTTTGATTCCTATCAATGGAACACAGGGGCTCAAACGGCAGGAATTACAGTTAGTTCATCGGGTACTTACGTTGTTGCGGTTTCAATTGCGTCGTGTCAATTTACGGACACTGTTATTGTAAACTTCTATCCTATTCCTGCTGTCGATTTGGGCAATGATACATCATTATGTCCGGGTGATACATTGTTTCTCGATGCAGGAAATCCGGGATCAACTTATGCCTGGAGCAATGGTAGCACTGCATCACAGCAAGTTGTTACTACATCGGGCTATTACAATGTAATTGTCACAGCGAACGATTGTTCCGGTGTTGGTGATGTGGATGTCACCTTCTTTCCTGATATAGAACTGGGACCTGCAATTCCATTCTGCAATACGGAGTCAATTATGTTAGTCGGTGGTCCAATTGGTTATAATTATCTGTGGAGTACCGGAGAAACTTCCAATACCATTCAAGTGGCGAGTGCAGGTGATTATTCCGTTGAAGTAAATGATGGTGTGTGTGTTCTCAGTGATACGATTCAGGTTACGGGGGCTCCGGGACTTGGCCTGCTGTTTGTACCGAACGCGTTTACACCAAACGGCAAAGGGAACAATGAAATATTCAGAGCATACGGTGATGGCATTACATTTTTTGAAGTGCAAATTTTTAATCGTTGGGGCGAACTGATTTGGGAAGGTGATGACCTTACTGATGGCTGGGACGGCACAACCGGCAGCATGAAAGCTCCTGAAGGAGTTTATGTAGTTCGAGTGTTGTATAGAACAGAATGTCAAGGCGAACAAGACATTGAACGTTTTGGGCATTTAATACTAATTCGATAAATTAATTTGTTGGCGTCAATTAATCGTCTTAACTTACTGATTAGGAAATAAATAAATGAAGCAACTTACATTAATACTGTTCCTAATTGGCACCTTGTGTTTACAAGCACAGCAGCCTGAACGTTTTTACCAGAACGGCAAAGTCGGTTACAAAGATCTTTCCGGAAAAGTTATCGCAGTTGCGCAATTTGATGCCGGCAGTGATTTTAAAGATGGATTTGCATTGGTAATGAAAGGCCAAAAGCGCGGTTTCATCAACCAGCAAGGTGTTGTAGTAATTCCGTTTATTTATGATGATGCGGGCTTGTTTCAGGAAGGATTAGCCAAGGTCGCTCAAAACGGCAAGTATGGATTTATTAATACAAAAGGCGTTGCGGTAATAGCATTGCAATATGATGGCGCGGATGACTTTGTAGGAAATCGCGCTCGCGTTATGAAAAATTCCAGATGGGGTTTTATTGATAGGACAGGCAAAGTTGTAGTTCCAATACAATACGAAAACGTACAGAATTATTCTGAAGGATTAGCAGCAGCTCGCTTAAACGGTAAATGGGGATTTATTGACTTGAAAGGCGCAACGGTAATCCCGTTTGAATATGATATGGCATTTTTCTTTCGCAATGGTGAAGGAAAGGTGAAAAAAGGCAACGAACATTTGTATATCGACAAGAGGAACAACATCGTTCGTAAAGAGATTAAGAAGGGCGAGCGTCCTCTGCAAGAGCAACCTGTTCCTGAATCTAAAAAACGGAGATAATTCAATGAAAGAAAGAATTGCATACCGTTTGAAAGTTTCGATAGTAACCGTGCTTAGCATTTGCGCGTTAACAATGAGCGCGCAGAATTTTGGTCAATGGATATGGATGCACGGTTCTAATGCCGCCAATGTAGCAGGAGTTTATGGAACACAAGGTGTAGCTGCTCCGGGCAATACGCCGCCTGCTATGTACGAGACAACTGAACTAGTTGATCTACAAGGAAATTTCTGGTTATTCGGTGGATTGGATAATGCCTTTCAGGAACATGCCGCATTATGGAAATTTGATCCAATCACCAACATGTGGACATGGATGAAAGGACCTAATACAGTTGGAGCTGCAGGTGTATATGGCGTTCAAGGC
>JBIJCF010000068.1:0-3658 GCA_044344795.1 Bacteroidia bacterium
CAGCAATGCCATCATAGTCCGAAAGTCCGATGGCGTGAATGCCGATATCAAAATTATTGATTCGGGAATTTTCCATCAGATATTCAACTGTCCCTACAACGGGCTCGAAACAATGTACTTCTGCTTGAGGATTAAATGCTTTTGCAGCGATTCCGTACAAACCACTATTCGCACCTACATCTAGTATTGTTTTATGATGAGGACATAGTTGCAACCACAAATCAATGCTTTTTCGTTCCCAACCGTTTTCCAAACCATTCCAGAATATTTCATTTTCTTCAATATTTCCGTGGTGAAATAGTTTAAATACTTTTTTACCTCGCAGTGTTACATTAAATACTCCGACAAAATGCATATGTTGGTATATCGAAGCTCGAGGATTACAACAAGAACGTATGAGTATGAACAGTTGCTTCTTGAATGGCAACAAACGGTAAAGTCGTTTTAGGAAATTTTTCATTGCCGATACGACTTTGTGTATAACTGAAGTAAATTCTTGTAGTTGGTGGATGATGAAAATAAAATTGTTGCTTGTTCTTTCGCATTTTTTCCCAATTCAGAAGCTAGTTCCGAATTGCGCAGTTTCAAAATACTTTCGCTCATCTCACTGGTGTTGCCGCAGGCACAAATATAACCATGTTTCCCTGAAATAATGGCGTCGCCGGCCGCTCCGGTAGGTGTAGATACGACGGGAACTCCGTTAAGCATGGCTTCTGCAATGACTAATCCGAATGGTTCCATTTTTGCGCCGTGTAAGAACACGTTCAAACACCGGAAGAACGAGGGCATATCTGTTACGGGGATTGGTCCGGTTAACGAGACATTTGAACTTAATCGCATTTCCGCGATTCGTCTCATAACATGTTCTTTCTCGGGCCCATCACCACAAAATAGAAAATGGACATTGGGATCCTTTTTTATCGTTTCCGATGCAATATCTAACAAAAGGTCATAGCCCTTCCATTTCACCATTCGACTAACGACGCCCACCACATGTTTGCCGGTTAAATTCCATCGTTTTCGCATGGCTTCTATTGTGGAAACATCGGTGTTGGTCACTTCGTCAATAGCTAATCCATGGTGAAGAAGATGAACTTTATCAATTGGAGCACGCTCGGTGTTCAGAATAAACGCCTTGCTTTCCTCTGATAACGCGATAATATCATTAGCAGCTTCGTTAATCATCTTATCGAATCGAGTCCAGTGTGGAACATGATAGTGATGGTAAGAAGCGTCGCCTTTAGTAACTACTCTCATCGGTACCTGCGCATATTTGGCAGCCAGAATTCCACACAACGAATCATCGAAAAGATGCGTATGTACAACGTCCGGTTTTGTTTTTTTGAAATATCGGCGCAATGCAATAAAGGCTTTAACCAATTGCTGTTTCCTTGAGCCGGAATTGTAAGGAATCCAGTGACATTCAAATCCCAGTGCATTAAGTTCATTCACCAACTCCGGACGGGACGGATAAAGAGCAACAAAAGAAAGTTGGAAATCGTTATGCTTCGCTGCTTCACGCGCAAACCATATGAAATACGGTGCACGATTGCAGTTCGCCAAAACCCAGATGATATGCTTTTTTCTCGTTGGCATTTACACCAATGAATATAGCGAAATTGCACAACGGAAGGCTAAAAATTTCAATGATTTCGGTAGTAACGAAAAGACAAATCCGTTAGACATGGCGATTCGTGCCAGAACAGAACGTATAAATTTCTTGTGAAAAGGTAATGCGCGTTCGTCGGGAACTTTTAACCATTTATTGTATTCCGGGTTAATAGCCAATAATCGTTTTTTACCTTGCAAATATTCCGCATTACGGCGAACGTACTGTTGAAGCGTTGGCCAATCTTCATGCCACGCCAGTAATTCCCGATTGTAATAAATGGGTATTTGCTCTTGCAAAGCACGCATGGCGAATTCAAAATCCTCTCCGTCTTTCAAATTTTCGTTAAAGCCATTTAATGTTTTCATCACACCTAAAGGCATACTGACATTGCATGATGTAAACGCGTATTTGTCATGCTCAACACGATAGAAGGAGCCGCGAGGTTTATACCAGGCTTGCTCTTGTACCACCAGATACTCACCAAATAAAGATGTCGCGTTGTGCGGATTACGAAATCCATTTCCGGAAACAATAGAATTCGGATACTGTTGATGAAACTCCATATGCTTACGCACCAAGTCATTTGTCGCAACCATATCATCATCCAATAAAAGCAAGTACTTCGTAGTACATAAGGATAGCGCCTTGTTGCGAATAGCGGCCCGTCCTCCATTGGAAAAGTAATGAAAAGCAACTTCAGGGAATTCAGTTTTCAGATTTTCTGTACCATCTGAACTGCCGTCAATTAGTACATGAATTACAAAAGCAGAATAATCCTGCACTTGTAAGGTTTCCAGTAGACGCTTTACCCGTTGTTGGCCGTTGTAACTAGGTATGAATACACTTATCTTCACTTTATTCATTTCAAATGTGAGCCCAGGTAATCCACGTACTTCCGCCAGCCAAAGGGCATTCTGTGGTACCAACGTCTTTTCAAATACGCCCATTGCGTTTCCACCGGACGCTGTCCTGTATTTAATGCAATTTCCTCTTTTTTGCACAATTCAATAGCATCTAACATCCAAACTCCGCGAGAAAGGGCAGTACACAAATAGGGAATAGGTCCGTGTACGTAACGAAGACCCGGTGTTACGGCAATTCCGCTATACAAGCGATGATCAGCTCTGCTTCGCACTGTGGCTTTGTGTTCAAATTCCCAAGGCGATTCTCCGGGGACAATTAAGTCATAAAACGATCTTTTATGCCATAATCCTGTTTGCAAATTTACCCGATAACGCGCTTCCATTTTTGTCGAAACAAAGGGTGGCTCATCCGGAATTATATCGTAGGCATAGTCGATAAAGTGATCTTCAGGAAAGCAAGCCAATCGCATGAAAACACTACGATGCTTTTCCATAAACGTAACTGCACGATTTAGCAGCGCTTGATCAGGATTCGCGTATATGAAATAATCTTCGAGTATTACAAGCACGTATTCTTCTTCAATCTGCTCCAGAATTGCTCTGGTATCCGTCGACCAATCTTTGGGTGTTCCTGAAAGGACGGTTTTAACCTTTGGACTATTAAAAGAAATTGTATTGCTACCTAAATATATATTATAAGGACAGTCATTCCAATATTTAAATAAAAATTCAAAAAACACCGGCCATATATCGGCGTATTTATCGCAACTTAATACTAATATGGCACAATTCGAACTCATGATTATGCTTCTACAAATGCGAATATGTCTCCGTTATACAAGTTTCCATCCCCGCACAATACCTCAATTTCCTGCTTTAATTCTTGTGCAGTTATACGAACTTCAGAATTGGATGCAATAGATTTAAAATTGTAATTACCGAGCGATTCCAATCGATCAATACATCGAACGCAATCTGCTTTTAACTCAGGTAGTGTATATTCAAAACTAACGGTGCAGATAGGTTGAGATAAGCCTTGTAATACTTCTGCTTCGAAACCTTCCACATCAATTTTGATGTAGTCAGGTTTTCCATATTTTTCAACTAACGAATCCAGCGTAACTAACGGTACGTTAATGGTTTTGTTCCATTTAGCCTGTGAACCTGAAAGCGCTTGCTTTCA
>JBIJCF010000033.1:0-39535 GCA_044344795.1 Bacteroidia bacterium
AACAAAGCGACTGTACGTATGTGTGCGTTTGTTTACTTTCAAATCTTGCGCAAGAATAGGTAATACAGCGCGGATGGAATCGGGGTGCATGAACACTGCCAAGTACGAGCGACCATCGAGCTTGCTACTGGAAAAGTCAAACCCTTCATGCGTTTTACACACGAAGGGTTTTATAGAATGATAAACTGTATCTTGAGTAATGACGCCGGTTTTGGGATTTTTTACCGGACCGATAGTACGAGGACCATAAAACGCAGCGCGTCTAACTTGCGGAACACCCAGCGCGAAATAAATATAAATCAGCGTTGGTAATAATAATATACCGAAGAGCAGTACTGCCTTTTTCATGAATTAGTGACCTCCGCCATCGACATGTTCCACTTTAGCAGCAGGCTCGTCCAAACGCTTAGTCATGGAATAATTCCCCTCACCGATCACCATCATGAAAATCAAATACAAAATGAATCCGGTGAATGGTCCGATGATCACCCACTTGGTCCATTTGCTCTCGTGTCCTAAGTGCATAAATGTGTATACGATGTAGAATGCTTTAACCAACGTAAATCCGATGAAGAAAATCTTCAAAAAGGTTTTACTGAGGCTCCAATCTACCGCGTACAAACCAACGATAACTTCTACGATAGTTACCACGAGTAACAACCAAAACACATTCCAAAGCGTGCGACGTGCTTTTTTACCATATGCCTCATCGTGCTGAGACATGGTTTCATAGCTTGGAAACGGATCGTGAAATTCTGACATAAGATGTATGATTTCAGTTAATGTGTAAGTTCAAAAATTAGAGCAGGTAGAAGAAGGTAAATACGAATACCCAAACCAAATCTACGAAGTGCCAATACAATCCAACCTTCTCCACCATTTCGTAGTGACCAACGCGATCCATATAACCTTGCAGGGCCATAATGAATATCACGATATTGATGATTACACCGGAGAATACGTGGAAACCGTGGAAACCGGTAATAAAGAAGAAGAAGTCTGCGAACGCAATGTGTCCGTACTCGTTATGCTTCAAATTCGCACCGTAGAATTTTTCACCGCCTGCAATAATGCGTGCAGATTCTTCTTTGGAAAGCTCTGTACCCTTAAAGCGCAATGTAGTGGTATCGATCGCATGCGTTGTATGATCTACTTTGTACAGATACATTTTGTTTTCATACAACACAGCTCCTGTATCTGTTCCTTTAATGAAGTTGTACCACTCCCACGCCTGAGAGCCAACGAACATAAAACCACCGATAATCGTAGCGAACATCCAAATTAAAACTTGTCTTCTGTTCTTACGATGACCTGCTTCCACAGCCAACACCATGGTTACAGAACTCATGATGAGGATGAACGTCATCAAACCAACGTACATCAACGGTAAGTGCTTCCCGTGCAAGAATGGGAAGTGGTGGAATACTTCTTGCGGATCAGGCCATTCACCGGCGAAACGGTGACGGAAGAATCCGTACGCACAAAGAAATCCGGAGAAAGTCAGTGCATCGGATACTAAGAAAAACCACATGAATAGCTTTCCATAGCTCGCGCGCATGGGAGAGGTTTGGCCGTCCCAGCCTTCAATTTTTTCGAGGTTTGCAGTAGCGCCTGCCATAATTCAAATATGATTAGTTAGTGATTTCGCTTCTTTGTGTGCGGTGCAAGTTTACTTAAAAATCGTTAAAAATAGGAACAAATATATCCATAATGCATCGAGGAAATGCCAGTAAATTCCTGCCAGCTTCACTCCATGATAATTATCTGCACTGTATTTCCCCAGCAAACCCTTGATAAATGTGAATAAAAGCACCATCAAGCCGCCGCCCAAATGGACTAAATGCAGTCCGGTTAAAACGTAAATAAATGAGCCGGAAATAAGAGAAACCTGCTTGGAATCGGGAGACAAGAAAATACCATTTTTCACCAGTTCGCCCCATCCTTCAAATTGGAAGTAGGTAAACGCCAAGCCAAACAGGAATGTAACACCTACTAAAGTTGTTCCCAACCCTGAATTTCCGCGCTTGTAGAACAATCCGGCAAGAATAATGCTTACACTGCTTATGATGATAACGGCAGTACTCGCGGTAAACACCGGTGGCAACTCAATTGAAAACCAATCGCCGGCTTTTTGGCGCACCACGTAGGCAGAAGTTAATCCGCCAAAAACCATGGTCATGCTGAAAATGCCCAGCAAAAGCATATTGCGGCTGCCCTTCTCTTTTCTCAACTGTTCTTCACTCTTCTCCATTACTGCTACTGCCATTGTTTAGCCTATTAAATATGCGATTTGAACGATCGGTAAATAAAAAAATGAACCGAACATTAACTTTCGTGCCGACTTAATCTCGCAATCGTTGTACAACTGCCAGGCTTGCCATAGGAAAACACTCCCCGCAACCAAAATCACGATGCCGCTCCACGGATTACAAATCTGGAATGCAACAGGCAAAAGACTTATCGGCAATAACATCAGCGTGTAAACCAAAGTTTGAAAAGCACTTGATTTATCACGATTTCCTGAAGGCAATAAATTAAAACCTGCCTTTTTATAATCATCATCCATTACCCACGCAATAGCCCAAAAATGCGGGAATTGCCACATAAACTGAGTTGCAAATAAAAACAGCGCCGGTGCTCCAATATGTCCGAATCCTTCTGTAGCCGCAACCCATCCTAACATGGTTGGAATTGCCCCCGGAAATGCACCTACAAAAGTTGCAAATGGAGTGATGCGCTTCATCGGTGTATAAACGGCAACGTATAGCAACAATGCCAACGCACCAAGGATCGCAGCTGTTGTATTTGTCCAAACCCAAAGAATAATAATTCCTGAAACGCCCATTATTCCCGCAACCAACAAACCTTCCACTACACTCATACGCATGGCAGGAATTGGACGATTCATCGTGCGGTTCATTAACTTATCCCAATCTTTTTCAATAACCTGATTAAATCCGTTGGAAGAACAGGTAACTAAGAATCCTCCTACGAGTAAAGCCGCAAAAGTGATCCAGTTGATTTCAACTCCTAAATTTCGAACGCCGATGAAATAGGAAATAGCAGCCGAAAATACTACCAAAGAAGCCAGACGCAGCTTCGCAAACGCAGCATAATCGGCAATTTTACTGCCAATGCTGACGCGCTTAATTTCGGTATGTGAGTCAGATGCGTACACAGCTCCGCGCTTAGGTGGGCAAATTTAACTATTAGTAGCGTCCGCGCTTTTACAAAGTAGTAGAATTTAGATCACTTCTAAATAAAACGCTCCTAAATGTTAAAAATCGCGGGATGAATTCCACAACGGAAGATGCAATCCGCCAATAATAAACACCTGATTTTTCGCATACTGATCGTTCGCTTCACGCCGTGCGGCTGCGGTCAACTCAAAACGCACCATGCGAAATTTAGGAATAGTGTACGACAAGCGCGATTCCATGTAAATGGTAGTGGTGGTTAATCCCTGAAACAATTCGTTGCCATATTCAAACTCGCGCGTGGTGTAACTCAACAATACATTGTTGCCGTAATTCAAACCTGAAGTATCACGCCCTCCGACATTCACTACCAATTTGCCTTGCACGTGAAAGCCCTTGTTATCATACGCTAAAATACCCACCACTTCGGCAAAATTGCTTCCGGACGGATGCGCGATCGGCAAACCGGCATGCGAATAACTCTGCTGTACACTTCCGTGCGAATAAGTGAAAGGGCGGATCATGTTAAACTCGCCCTGCATGTGTAAATGCTCAACAAAAAACACATTGTACGATTTGAACCCGATCTGAATGCCGTATTTATTCGCCCACCAACCTGCTTTAGCTCGAATCTCTTTTAAATAAAACTCATCCAGTAAAATTTGTCCGTACAAAACATTGTTACGGTTGATGCGCAGTTTCGCTGCAAAGCCCAGAAACACGTTATCCGACGACCCTAAGCTGTACTCAACAGGGCGATAAAACACGAGAGGATTTAAATAATTCGGATCAAATCCACGAAAACGGTTGTTGTCTGTTCCTTGCCAGATAACGGATTCGAACACGCTCAAATTCAACCAACGTGTCGGATTAAAACTGATGTAATGCATAGCGGCCCACTTGTTCCGAAACCCACCTTTGAAATTGGGAGACGCGCTGTAATCTTTTAGAGCCGTTAACAAAGAAGTATACTGCAACTTCCAGATGGTGGTGGTTTGTTTCAAATAAGTCATGGGTGCGCTTACATCTGAAATAAACAGAGAGCGATGACCTTCTCCCCAAAAATGCTTATCACGACCGGCACTCAGATAAAAAACTTTTGAAGGTTGCCACGTTACGGACCCGCTGATGTGTTGCCAATTTAATTTTCCGTCTCCGGTGCGATACACCCTATCGCCCCAGCCGGGCAAAACGCGTGCTTGTTTTGCAATGGAATCCTGATGTGTTGGAAAAACCGCAGAACCTGCAGCAACATTTAAATTATAACCAAACTTATGATTTACCTGCCCTTGAAACTGCGCTCCCAACATAAACTCTTGCAATGTAGTTCCGCGCTGATTAACACCGGCGAGAGCGCTATAAACGGGCCGAACATTTAATTTTCCTCGCTCTTGCAATAGCACGGTGTATACTTTACCGGGTTCATAATGAAGCAATGTGTCGGCGTCGTACAATTCCTTTTTGCCCAACATCCCTAACGTATCTCTACGTTTGAATTTAATCGGCGCTCCTGCAAATTGATTGTTATACCAAGGTTTGACAGCGGTATGCGCATCAGCACTATTCAGCACATAGTCGTTGTAGTTGGGCGCGTCACTATTCTTATACCAAAGCGTTTGCGATTCACCGATAGCGGGAACAACTATAGAAAAAATAAAAACGAAAAAGGGTATTCGCATTATGCAGCTTCCATCGGATCGAGCCGACGCGTTTTAGATTGGTTTCCGTTTTTCTTTACAAATCTGCGCTTAATGAGCACAGGTATAAATATAAACACAACCACCGTTCCTCCTGTAATCGCGAAGCCCAAAGTGTTGTCCAACGGACTCGTTAAAATAGCAACAGCAATCACAATGCACATCGACACATATATGCTGATTACAGCTCCGGGATGAGAGAAGCCGCTATCGACCAGTAAATGATGCAAATGATTTCGATCTGCCGAAAAAGGAGATAATCCTTTCATGGCTCGATAAATAAATATGCGTAACGTGTCGGTTAAAGCGTAAGCCAACAACGCCATTACTACTACAGGATTCGTTGTGCACATGAGCCATTCGGGCGCAGTTGCAACAGGTTTGAATTCAACGTAACGAATAGCAAGAATGGACATGAATAAGCCAATTGTCAGCGAGCCGGAGTCGCCCATAAAAATTTTTGCAGGCGAAAAGTTGAATACCAAAAACGCGGCCAACGACCCTGCTAATGCGAACGCCAGAATGCTCATCATTAAATCGCCGCCCAGATAAAACAATACCCCAAAGCAAACTGCACCAATTAAGCCTACTCCGGAAGCGAGGCCATCTACACCATCAATCAGGTTAAACGAATTCGTTACCACGATTATCGTAAACAGCGATAAGAAAATACTGGCCCAAAGTGGAATTTGTTGCACTCCGAAAAGTCCATGTAAACTGCGGATTCTGATTTCCGCCATAAGCACCAACATTAACGCAACAATAATTTGTGCAACCAGTTTTTTGATGGGGGCAGTTCCGATAATATCATCTTTGATACCTACGAAAAATAGGATTAGTGATGTTGCTACAATAAATTGAAACTCACGAACCCAGGATTGCAATTGTTCCTGATTTTCGTGATTCCAAGGAAACCATAATGAAAATGCGAAAATGGTTCCGGCAAAAATCATGATACCGCCGATTGTTGGAGTCACTCGCTTGTGCAGTTTACGTGCGTCGCCGGGTTCATCAAAAAGTCTCTTAAGGAATGCCACTCGAATCACCGAAGGGGTCGAAAGCAATACCACAGCAAAGGAGGTTATTACAGCGAGTAACAGTAATCCCATGGGTCGTGTTAGGTGGCGTTAGGTGGTTGTAAAATCAACCGATCGTCGTTGATTTCAACAACTTGTCGACAAATGTACGAAAATGAGCGATAAAGGTTACAAATCAGAAGTAATCGTGAGCTAAATTGAATAAAGATGTGCGGAATGTAACGTAAATCATTCCGGTATTTTGTTCCAAACTTCCATACGTGCGGTTACGATAATTGTATCCTACGGACAAGTTCAAATTAGTTGCCTGATTGAACACCATACCCAACTGGACATCAGCTGTAACCAACTTTCCGCTCACGCCCGAGCCAATGGTGTAAGGGCCTGCAGATCCGGGGAAATTATCGGACCACAACGGATTCTGACCATTATTTACGTTTGATCCATTGGCACCAATCACCGCAGAACTATAACGAGCATGCAGAAAAACCGGGCCGATTTTATATTGTAATGCCACCAACCACTCTTTAAAATTCGCCCCAAGCGGATGCGCGATCGACTGATTATAATGTGTCCATGCCTGCAACGAATCGCGGCTACTGTATGCGAATGGTCGAACCTGATTGTATTCCACTTGCACGTGCAAATGCGGAATAAAAAATGCGTTGAAATATTTTAAACCTACTTGCAATCCGCCTTTAGAACGCACCTGCTTACTGCCGCTGAACTCATCCAACATAAACTGCCCATAAACACTGATACGCTTAATAATGTTGAATCGATAATTGGCACCGATTAAATAGTTAACGGTATCACCTAAACCAAAAGCAGGAAGACTGCTGAATATTACCGGATTGAAATAATGGAAGTTCAACGATTGACGATTGGTGCTGTCTGTTCTATTCCATATTAATCCTTGAAACAAACCGATTTGACCAAAACGACCAATGCGTACCGACAAGTGTTGAAACGCAGCCGGTTTCTTTTGAAATAATCGTTCAGTTCCGGGAGGAGTTGTAACTCCACCTGCGGTAAGATTCATTAACGACGCGTAAACCATGGTGTATTGCACAATACGAGAAGCATCTGACCAAAGCGTTATACGTGCATGCGGAAAATTAAAAGAGCGATCAGACCACAAAAGTGAGCGAATGCCATCACCCACAAACAACTTATCATTACCGATTTGAATATTCAGCAATCGGAAAGGAGAATACGACAAAGTCCCGAATGCAGAAGCATAATCGTATCCGGTTTGTTTAAAGCGTTTCCAACGACCTTGACCGGGAATTACGCCATATTGCAATGCGAATGAATCCTGCCACGCCGGCAAAAAAGCCTGATTCTCTATGAATGTAGTTTCGAAAGAAATTTTCGTTCCAATATCACC
This sequence comes from Bacteroidia bacterium, assembly GCA_044344795.1. Lineage (GTDB taxonomy): Bacteria > Bacteroidota > Bacteroidia > Palsa-965 > Palsa-965. Next base: position 7,322 of record JBIJCF010000033.1, read on the forward strand.
TCGAGCAGTCACACCACGTGTATTGATGTATAAACGCTCTGTAGAAGTATCGTTTAACAGCGTTGTGCTCTGTGCGTGAATTAAAGGATTGATGTACAAACGAAACAAGGGCGTGTTATACGTTGCCGGTTTTTCCACCTGCAATAAACTTCCCCACGAATAATATTGCTTCACCCACGAACCAAATGTTTTGTTGTAGGTAGTACGTCGTTGAAACGTATTATGCGCACTGACGTTGTGCCGTAAAGCGTGCCCCTGCTCTATCCATGGACGCATTCCGGAATGAATAGGATATGCGATAGTTACTTCATCACTACGTTTCGATGTATAAAACAAACTGTCGTATAGGGAAGCTAAGGAAGAATCAGCGCTGTAGTTCATCAAACCCGTCGACAAATTAAATCCGCGGTGTTCCACCATCTTGGCTTCCGTTTCCTGAAGCCACTCATAATTCAACGGCACGTTGGACTGCTGCGCGAACACATCAAATTGCCAACATATAATAAGCGCAGTTATGAATAAACGCATCATGCTTCGCGTAAAACGTGATTACCCTTAAGTTCCTGATCAAAAAGATCTTTAACATCGCTGTACACTGCTGCAATTCCTTCGCGCAGTTCAATACTGTGCTTCCAACCCAAACCATGTAAACGTGTTACATCAGTCAATTTACGCGGTGTTCCGTCCGGTTTGCTCGTGTCAAACTTTAATTCGCCTTCAAAGCCCACCACATCTTTCACGGTTAATGCCAAATCCTTGATGCTGATATCAACTCCAGTACCCAAATTCACAAATCCGTAATCATTCCAATTGAGCATAACATGCACACAAGCATCAGCCATATCATCCACATGAAGGAATTCGCGCAATGGCGATCCCGTCCCCCAAATTTCTACATGACTTGCCTGTTGCACTTTCGCTGTATGAAACTTGCGTAACAACGCAGGTAAAACGTGCGAATTGTGTAAATCGTAATTATCATTCGGGCCATACAAATTAGTTGGCATTACCGAAACGAAATTGCAACCATACTGATGTCTGAAAGCATCACACATTTTGATACCCGCAATTTTTGCAATAGCGTAAGGCTCGTTTGTTGGTTCCAAAGCGCCGGTCAACAAATATTCTTCTTTGAGTGGCTGAGGCGCCATCTTCGGGTAAATACATGTTGAACCCAGAAACAATAATTTCGTTACCCCATGAACACGTGAAGCTTCAATCGCATTCGACTGAATCATGATGTTATCGTATAGAAACGAAGCCTTGTATGTATTGTTCGCGAGAATTCCTCCAACTTTTGCAGCAGCTAAAAAAACGTATTCAGGTTTTTCTTGTTCAAAAAAATCGAACACCGCCTGCTGATTTCGCAAATCCAACTCTTTGGATGTACGAACTATAATATTATTGTAACCGCGCTTATTTAAATTCCGCACAATGGCAGATCCCGCCATTCCGCGATGACCTGCTACATATATTTTTACCGACTTATCCATCCTGCTTATTCATGAAATTGGTTGATACTATGACCACCTTCCATGAGGTACTTGTCTTTGCTAAACAATTTCATGTCTTCCGTCACCATTTCTTTGCACAACTCTTCTACTGATGTTTTCGCCTCCCAACCTAAAACTTGTTTCGCCTTAGATGCATCGCCAACCAACAAATCAACTTCTGCAGGACGGAAGTATTTTGGATCAACCTCAACCAACACTTCTTTTGTTGCGGCATTCATTCCTTTTTCGTCCACACCCGATCGTTCCCATACTAATTCAATTCCAACATGTTTAAACGACCACTCCACGAATTGGCGTACCGTGATTTTTTTTCCTGTTGCCAACACAAAGTCGTCGGCTGTTTTTTGCTGCAACATCAACCACATTCCTTCCACATAATCTCGTGCATGACCCCAATCGCGCTCAGCATCCAGATTTCCGAGGTACAACTTTTTTTGTAAGCCTAATGCGATACGTGCTGCAGCGCGTGTGATTTTTCGCGTTACAAAAGTTTCACCCCGAATAGGGCTTTCGTGATTAAACAAAATGCCATTGCACGCATACATTCCATATGCTTCGCGATAATTTTTCGTAATCCAGAAGGCGTACAATTTCGCAACGCCATATGGACTTCTAGGATAAAAAGGAGTTGTTTCACGCTGCGGAACTTCCTGCACCAAACCATACAATTCAGAAGTTGAAGCCTGATAGAATCGAGTTTTGTTCTCCAGCTTCAGAATACGAATCGCTTCGAGAATACGTAAAGCTCCAATAGCATCGGCATTAGCCGTATATTCCGGAGTTTCGAATGATACCTTTACGTGCGATTGTGCTGCGAGATTATAGATTTCATCCGGTTGAACTTCCTGCACGATTCGAATCAAATTAGTTGAGTCGGTTAAGTCGCCATAATGCAAATAAAACGGCACGCCTTTATCGTGTAGGTCATGATACAAGTGATCTATACGATGCGTATTAAAAAGCGAACTACGTCGTTTAACCCCGTGTACAGTGTAACCCTTATTTAAAAGGAATTCCGCCAAATAAGCACCATCTTGCCCAGTAATTCCTGTTATTAACGCAACTTTTGACATAGAATTGAGATATAAATTTTAATTAACGTCTTCCTCTGCAGGTAATTCGCTTAAATGCATTACTTCAACGCCCGGCGCACTCACTAAAAACCACGGATTAGTTAAATCGCGGCGATTATACCGTAGCGCTTGCTGCAATGGCCAAACCATCACTGTGCAACCAGCTGCTTCAGCAATAGCCTGCCCCGCTGCCGTATCCCATTCCATTGTTGGAGCAAAGCGCGGATACAAATGCGCCTTACCTTCAGCAACCAAACAAAATTTCAGTGAACTACCCGCTGGAACAAATGAAATTTCACCAAACTCTTGGCGCAAACGCGCCACGAAATTTTCAGTTTCTGCAGATCCGTGTGATCGACTTCCAACAACATGAAATCCGGAGGGTTTTTGCTGCAAAGGAAGCTTGCGAGCCACACGTGATATATCATTGATCTTAACGGTGGATGCATCGTCCACGCGAAAGCTTCCTAATGCAACTCCACCGTAATACAAAGTATCCGTTGCAGGAAGATAAATGACGCCAAATTCGGCTCTACCATTAACTACTAAGGCAATGTTTACTGTAAACTCTCCGTTGCGCTTTATAAATTCCTTGGTACCGTCTAACGGGTCAACAATCCAGCATTGCGTCCAATTTTCGCGCTCTTCGAATGTGTGATTACGCACATCCTCTTCACTTATAATCGGAATTTTTGTGGTAGATAAAACCGACGTAATACTATCATTTGCTGCACGATCCGCTCTAGTTAACGGCGAATTGTCTCCTTTAATTTCAATATCGAAATCTTCGCTACCGTATACATCGAGAATAGCCGCACCGCCCTGCAACGCCGCTTTAACGGCAACTTCTGCCAATTCGTTCATAGTTAATATTTAGAACCCGAACTTCCAACCTGTTCAATCGGATGCCATGTTGTTTTAATCTCTTGTAAATCCATGATTGGGTATGGTTGTAAAAAGTCGCCACGTTCCCAATTTATGTTTTTGTAATGACAAACCCGCTTCACATTGTTCGCACCTTCCAGTTTGGCCTTAGTTAGCAAGTCATTTGAAATCTCAGGCAACACCAACGCATTTACATCCATGTGTGATGCAAACTGTCCGAGCAGTTCTTCAACTTTACCTGTCAGTATATTAACAACTCCACCGGGAACGTCGGACGTAGCGATAATTTCGCCCAATGTGATGGCGCCCAACGGATAATTTGAAGAAGCTAGAATGATAACCGTATTGCCACCGGCAATAGCAGCAGCAATCATATCTATTGCACTCAACAGTGGGCTGTCTTGTGCAGCTATCGCAGCAACAACACCGGTAGATTCAGGCACAGAAAAGTTAAAGTGCGATGATTGTACAGGATTCACAGCACTGAACACTTGCTGATATTTATCACACCATCCGGCAAAATACACCCAATGATCAATACCTGTTTCAACTTGCGTACTCGCGGATGATTTAGAAATACCTTGCAACAACAACTCCTCCACCAATTGTTGCTTACGACCTTCCATCATCTCGGCAATGCGGTACAAAATCTGGCTTCTATTGTATCCACTACGAGAACTCCATCCTGCGAAAGCACCTCTTGCAGCTACTACAGCATTACGAAAATCTTTACGCGACGCGAGGCATACATTCGCGATCGTTGCACCTTGTTTATTTTTCAATGCATAATAGCGTCCGCTTTCAGTGCGAGGAAACTGTCCACCGATGTACAGTTTGTATGTTTTCAATACTTCTATTCTTTCCATTTTATTTAACCCCGATTAATATTTTAAATATGCACTCAATCCATGCAATCCGCCTTCCCTACCGAAGCCACTTTCTTTATATCCTCCAAATGGTGAAGTAGGATCAAACTTGTTGTACGTATTTGCCCACACCACACCTGCGCGCAACTTTGTAGTTAAGTTGAATATTCGCGAGCCCTTATCCGTCCATACACCTGCAGATAAACCAAATGGGGTATTGTTAGCCTTCTCAATCACCTCTTCAATAGTGCGAAACGACTGTACCGCAAGCACGGGTCCAAAAATTTCTTCCTGCACAATACGGTGTGATTGCGACGCTTTTAAAAATAACGTCGGCTTACAGAAAAACCCTTTGCGTGGAATAGCGCATGAGCTTTGCCAAATTTCTGCTCCTTCTTTAACACCCAACTTTAAATAATGATTGATCTTTCCCAATTGTTCAGCAGAATTGATCGCACCAACATCTGTATTCTTATCCAACGGATCACCAACTACAAGTGTATTCATTCGATCCTTCAGTTTACGAATGACTTTATCGTGAACGCTTTCCTGAATAAACAAACGTGATCCGGCGCAGCATACATGCCCTTGATTGAAGAAAATTCCATTGATGATTCCTTCCACGGCCTGATCTAATGGAGCGTCATCAAAAATGATGTGCGCCGCTTTACCACCTAACTCAAGCGTCAATTTTTTATCTGTACCTGCAGTTGCACGTTGAATAATTTTACCCACATCCGTGGAACCTGTAAAGGCAATTTTATCAACGTCCGGATGATTAACTATTGCAGCACCTGCCACACCATCACCTGTTACAATATTTATAACTCCGGGTGGTAAACCGCAATCGCGAATTACTTCCGCCAACTTCATGGCGGTAAGTGAAGTAGTTTCTGCAGGTTTTAATACTACGGTATTCCCGCAAGCCAGTGCCGGCGCCAATTTCCATGCAGCCATGAGTAACGGGAAATTCCAGGGAATAATTTGTCCGCACACCCCAATTGGTGCAACACTTTTTCCCGGAAATGCAAACTCCAGTTTATCTGCCCAGCCCGCATAGTAAAAGAAATGTGCCGCTACGAGAGGAATGTCAATGTCGCGTGATTCGCGAATCGGTTTGCCACCATCCATAGATTCAATCACTGCAAATTCGCGAGAACGCTCCTGAATCATACGCGCAATACGGTACAGATATTTTCCGCGTTCCGCACCGGACAGTTTACTCCACACCTCTGTGTAAGCCTTACGCGCAGCCTTTACGGCCTTGTCAACATCCTTGTCATTTCCTTGAGCAAGTTCAGACAAAACAGCTTCAGAAGTCGGATTGATAGTTTTGAAATATTTACCTGAAGTAGGCTTCACAAACTCACCGTTAATGAAATGCTCGTAACGTGGCGCAATCATTACATGGTCTGTACTTTCCGGCGACGCTGCGTAACTCCACACGGATGAAAAATCCAACTCGGTAATCTTGCTTTTATTAATTCGTTTCGACATAACTTATTGTTCCTATTAGTCTTTAGAAAAATAATCCGCGCTTTGATAACGCCCTTCCGCTTCTTTGGCCAACTGCATCAACACATCATTTGCCAAACTGCTGGCACCAAAGCGAAACCACTGATTACTCAACCAGGCGGCACCTAAAGTTTCTTTTACCATTACCAGGTTTTGCAAAGCCGCTTTCGCTGTAGAAATGCCACCTGCAGGTTTCATGCCTACCATTCTTCCTGTTTCATAATAATAGTCGCGAATGGCTTCGAGCATTACCAAAGTAACCGGTGAAGTTGCTGCAGGTTGAATTTTCCCAGTTGATGTTTTAATAAAATCCGCACCGGCTTGCATGGCAATTTCACTTGCTAATCGCACATTATCAAGCGTGCTTAATTCTCCTGTCTCAAGAATAACTTTTAAACGCGCGGTTTTGCAAGCTTCCTTGATAGCAGCAATCTCATCAAATACAAAAGCGTATTCACCGGCCAAAAATTTGCCACGGGAAATAACCATATCAATTTCATCTGCTCCTGCATCAACTGCAATCTTTGTGTCACGGAGTTTTATATCGCGCGATGATTGTCCTGCAGGAAATGCGGTAGCCACAGAAGCGACTTTAACACCGGAATTACCCAGCTCCTTTTTTGCTAATGCAACGAAAGTTGGATATACGCAAACTGCAGCCACTGTTGGGATGCCGGGTAACGCATCGTGTGGATGCATGGCTTTGTAACACATTTGCTTCACCTTGCCGGGAGTATCTTTCCCTTCTAGCGTAGTTAAATCGATCATGTTCAGCGCCATTTTTAACGCGAACACCTTGCTCTCTTTTTTTATGCTTCTGGAATTCAGCCTCGCTACACGCTCCTCCACGCCGGTCTGATCAATCGTGGCAATAGGGATAAAATTTTTGATGCTCATAAAATTTAGGCGTTTAAACAAATGTACGCAAACCCCGGTGTTTGTAAGTATCAATAGAATTGTAAAATTGCCCGATATTCTCTTATATTTGCACCATCAATGAAAAACTCAAACCTCCATATGGTAATGTCATCTGTTGTATGCACAATGTGCTGTTGCATGACTTTGCTTTAGGAGGAAAGCCGATAATATTTTGTATTAAGGTCTTTCCGCATTTGGAAAGACCTTTTTTGTTTTAACCATGAATCACATATATCCGATATTCGACAAATTGGTTCAACGTGCAGAACGTGAAAAAATGCTGGGCCAGCATGGTACCGTAGTTTGGATGACCGGTCTCTCGGGATCGGGAAAATCCACCATTGCTATAGGACTGCAACACAAGCTGCATCGGGAAGGTCATCTGGCTTACGTGTTAGATGGGGATAATATCCGCGCCGGTATTAATAAAAACCTTGGATTTTCGGAAGCCGACAGGGAAGAAAACATTCGCAGGATTGCAGAAGTTGCTAAACTGATGGCCGATGTAGGCATTATTGTTATCTGCTGCTTCGTAAGTCCGACACGCAAAATTCGTTCAACAGCAGCAGCAATAATTGGCAACGATGATTTTCGTGAAGTGTATATCAACACACCGTTGGAAGTTTGCGAAGAACGTGATGTGAAAGGACTATATGCCAAAGCACGTGCAGGAGAAATCGCTGATTTTACCGGAATTACTGCGCCATTCGAAGAACCGGCACGCCCAGATCTTGAAATTAAAACGCAATCACTCTCCATTAACGACAGCGTTGAACTGCTCTATCATTTTATCAAAGAACGAATCACTGATCAGTAATTATGAAAAGCTACGCGTTATCTCATCTTAAAGAATTAGAAGCTGAATCAATTTACGTCTTGCGTGAAGTTGCTGCACAATTTGAACGTCCTGCGTTACTATTTTCAGGTGGTAAAGATTCTATAGTGGTGAGTCATTTGGCAAGAAAGGCGTTTGCGCCGGCCAAAATTCCATTTCCATTATTGCATATCGATACCGGTCACAACTTCCCGGAAACACTGGAGTATCGTGATTCGTGGGCCGAAAAAATTGGCGCCAAAGTGATGGTCAGATATGTACAGGATTCCATTGATAAAGGTCGTGCAGTGGAAGAGAAAGGTTATAATGCGAGTCGGAATACGCTGCAGACAGTAACATTACTGGATGCCATTGAAGAATTGAAGTTGGACTGTGCAATTGGCGGTGCGCGCAGAGATGAAGAAAAGGCACGAGCAAAAGAACGATTCTTCTCGCACAGAGATGAGTTCGGTCAGTGGGATCCGAAAAATCAGCGGCCGGAATTGTGGAACATTTTTAACGGCAAAAAAAATATGGGCGAACACTTTCGTGTATTCCCTATTTCAAATTGGACAGAAATGGATGTTTGGCAATACATACTTGCTGAAAATATTCCACTTCCTTCGCTATATTTTTCACATAAAAGAAAAGTATTCCAACGTGATGGTCAATGGTTGGCGGATTTTGACTTCATGATGAAAAAACCAACTGAAGTGGTTGAAGAACGCGTAATTCGTTTCCGAACAATCGGAGACATTACATGTACGGGCGCCGTGGAGTCAACAGCAGCAACACTTGAAGAAGTTGTTCAGGAGGTGGCTGCATCCCGCACAACAGAGCGCGGAACACGTGCAGATGACAAGCGAAGCGAAGCCGCCATGGAGGATCGCAAAAAACAAGGCTATTTTTAATTCTAATCACCGTAAAATTCGATCAGCTTTATGTCAATTGAATTGAGTTCTCAAAATTATCTCAATATGGATCTTCTGAGGTTTACCACCGCAGGAAGTGTTGATGATGGTAAATCAACCTTGATCGGAAGATTGCTCTATGACTCCAAATCCATTTTTGAAGATCAGTACGAAGCAGTAAAAGCTACCAGCGAAAAACGCGGTGAAGAATATGTTAATCTGGCGTTACTTACTGATGGATTGCGTGCAGAGCGTGAACAAGGTATTACGATTGATGTTGCTTACCGTTACTTCGCGACGCCTAAAAGAAAATTTATCATCGCGGATACGCCCGGCCATATTCAGTACACGCGTAACATGGTAACTGGCGCCTCTACTGCTAATCTCGCTATCATTTTGATTGATGCACGTAAAGGAATTATAGAGCAAACCATGCGTCACACGTTTATTGCATCGCTGCTTCGTATTCCGCATATCGTTGTTTGTATCAATAAAATGGATCTTGTTGAATATCGTGAAGATGTATTCAATACTATTAAGTCTGAATACGAAGCATTCGCTAGTAAGCTCGATGCCATTGATATTCAATTCGTGCCAATTTCGGCTTTGCTCGGTGATAATGTTGTTGATCGTTCCACGAAAATGAATTGGTACAACGGTCCAACATTGCTACATGTTCTTGAAAATGTACATATCTCATCAGACCACAATCATATCGATGCGCGCTTTCCGGTGCAATATGTAATTCGTCCAATGAGTAGTGAACATCACGATTACAGAGGCTTTGCCGGTCGTGTAGCGGGCGGAATTTTCAGAGCGGGAGATAAAGTAACCGTATTGCCTTCCGGATTTAACTCCACCGTGAAATCAGTTGATGTTTTTGAAGGAACTATAGAAGATGCTTATGCGCCAATGAGTGTTACATTAACACTAAACGATGAAATTGATATTTCACGTGGTGATATGATTGTCAAGGATAACAATCAACCGGAATCAACTCAGGATATCGACCTGATGGTATGCTGGTTCAATCCGCGGCCGTTGCAGTTGAATGGGAAGTATGCGATTCGCCACACTACTCGCGATGCACGTTGCGTAGTTAAAGAAGTTATCTATAAGATGGACATTAACACGCTACACCGCAACGAAGAAGACAAGAACATTCAAATGAACGATATTGGTCGTATTCGTTTACGCACAACAGTCCCGTTGTTTATTGATTCATACAAAAAGAACCGTATTACAGGTTCTGTCATTTTGATCGATGAGGCCACCAACGAAACTGTTGGAGCAGGAATGATTATTTAAGTCGGCACTACAATAACGCGTTTATTACTTGTTGAGGAGCGGTTAACTTGTTCGAAGCATTTCAACGTGTGGAATATCATCTTCTAAATACTCCGGTTTTGCGGTACGTTGAAACCTGAACGATTCGTAAAAGCGTTGCAAATACGACTGCGCCGAAATTCGAATGGGAACGTCGCCATACCTATCAACAATTGTATCCAGACATACACGCATGAGTTCTCTGCCGGCCCCTGTGCCACGATGCGAGGCAGCTGTAGCCAAACGTCCAATAGAAACTTCTGGATAAGAAACTCCCGGTGCAACAATGCGAGCCGTTGCAACTAAAGCATCATCTACATAACCTAGAATATGCCATGATTTCAAATCTTTCTCTTCAGGATCCTGATAGGGACAATTTTGCTCCACCACAAAAACTGCTGCGCGCAATGCCAAACAGTCGTGCAATTCACGAGCGCTCATATCATCAAAGGCAACTATTTTCCAATCAATAGTGTTCATACCTTAATCGGTCGAATTATAAACGGGAACTTCTTAGCTAAACGTTCAAACAAAACAAAACCGAGGACGGCTCCAAAAGTATTTGCAATAAAATCATAGACATCAGCAGTACGCTCGTCAAACAAAGCTCCTTGCATTACTTCAAGCAAACCACCGTAACCTATAGCAGCTGCAAGCCCCCAACGAGCAATGCTCACTCGCGACTGTAATTCCAAAACATTAGCACGAAGGAATAACAAGACCAACACGAAAAAAATTCCTGCGTGTACCCATTTATCAAAGGCCAGCATTGCTAACCAGGATATACTAGGCAGGTCGCGTCCCGGAATAGCACACAACACCAAAATAACTAATGCCCAGCTTATGGTTGCAATGCGATTAATCATGGCTAAAAAAAATGTTGGACAACTTACGCTATCCAACATTTCAACTAATTCAATTGAATATTATTGACCGATTAAACTGCGGTACGCTGCAGCATCCAGCAATCCGGACAATTCTGATGCGTCTTTGATTTCCATCTTGATCATCCAGCCTGCACCGTAAGGATCCGAATTCACCGACTCCGGATTACCATCAATCGCATCATTCCGTTCCAACACTTTCCCGGATAATGGCATAAACAAATCAGAAACAGTTTTCACAGCTTCCACTGTTCCAAAAACTTCCTCCTTATTCAGCTCTTCGCCGATAGTTTCAATTTCAACGTAAACAATATCACCCAACTCGCTTTGCGCGAAATCGGTAATACCCACAGTTGCAACATTGCCATCCACCAAAACCCATTCGTGATCTTTAGTGTACTTCAGATGATCCGGAAAATTCATAGTTGTGTCGTTCTAAATGATGATGCCAAATTTACAGTAATCTTTCAATCGCCGACAAGTCGCAGATACATTTTTCGCAACTTACAACGTGAAGCGCAAGCTTACTCCGGAATTGGTGTTCGCTGTTTTAAACGACGAGGATATCAGCGGGTTGGTCATTACTCGATCGAAGAAGAAGCGAATCATCAACTGCTGACTCAACTGATAATCTGCAGAAGTCTTGATCGACATGATGTTTTGGCCTGCTGTTAACACGTTGATGCCCTCTACCGCTTTACGAATAACAGTCTGGTTGTTTCTAAATGAAACGTCAGCACGTAAGTTCAAATCACTTGTTGGTGGTTTCTTCTTGGTAAACTTCTTCATGAACTTGGCTTCCACCTGAGGCAAGCGATAACCTAAACCAACCACCACTTCACGACCGGATACTTCAGTTAGCTGTGTATTAGCGAGACTCATGCTTAACGTACGATCCTTTTTATACTCGATACGTGTAGTTAAGCTATTCTTCCAGGTCATATCTACACTGATTAGCGGACTAAACTGCTCAGAGATCTGAATTGTACCAATGATGTACTTGCTTTCGAAATCGCCATTTACATTTCGGATGTTATCGGAGAAACCATCACCATCCAAATCCACGAAGTTTAGATTAGTATTAAATCCGGACAAACTAAATGTAGAGCGATAGGTGTGTCCAACTGCAATAGTCTTGAAACGCTTCTTCACCTTTTCGTATTTAGTCAATCCATCGTACGTAATTCTCCAGTTAGGAAGTGGAATTGCCGGGAACAAATTGGTTGAGCCTCCGGTAACAGAACGTCCGGTATATGCAGCGAGGAATGCAGGAATAATTACCTCTTGAGAAACGCCACTGTAACCATCAGCAAAGCCTGTTGGAGTTACGCCAGTGGAATACAAATTCTCTGAACCCAACTTAGTCGAAATCACTGCTCGATTATTCAGGAATTGCTCAAACACAGAAGATACGCGTGTTTCCTGATCTTCTTTCTTGAACGCTGTACGAATAGTAATTATAGAAATACTGAAGTTGCCGGTTTCCATTGGGGACTGGACCACGTAATCCTGAAGCGTGTTATCCCAGCGGAAGAACTCACTCTTATTTAAACTAAATGTTCTGTTACCGGTTAATTCAATCCGTACATCAGGGAAGGGCTCTAATGTTGCACGCACAGTTAAGTTTTGCGAATTTCCTCTCGTGTAAGGCGTAAACAACGACTGCGTTTGCACTAACCAATTGTTCTCTGCTGCCCAAATCGGGAATTCTGTTCCGAATTCGCCAAAACCTTTTTGCTTACCAAACAAGAAACCTAATCCCGGACCGTCAAACTTTTCGTCAAACCCGAGGAACTGTGTTCGTTTCGCATAACCGGGCAATGCCATGGTTGAGTTATCGGAATAGTTTACTGAAACAGTGCGCAAAGTCATCAACAAACGAGCCAAATATTCAACTACTTCATACTGATCATTTCCTTTTTTAGTTGAATCTTTTTTCTGTTGCGTGTTTGGTGCAGCCGGACCTCGGCCCGGCGAATTCGACTTCGCGCCCGGACGTTTATTATTCACTTTCTTGAAATACGGAACTTTGTTATACAGCGTAACCATATTCAATTGTCCAGTGTATTGCCACTGTGCATTATTGCCAATTGTGTTACCAACAGAATCTGCAGAAAGTGGCGCACGATTCCAGGTGAAGCCGGTTTGATAACGAACATTGGCTGTTACCCAATCAAAAATCGGAATCTTGTTTATTGGCACATTGTAACTGATGTTCGAACCGTGGCGATAGTTCATCGTTGTACCAAAACCACGAATATTGTCCCATAACGTATCGCGCTTTTCCTCCGTATCAATTTTCCCAAATGGTTCCAACACACGCGCATCATTATCTGCAGAGAAATCGAGCTTTAAGTTCTTAGTTAAATCCCAACGCAAATTATAATTCCTTGTCCACGTGAAGTTTTTGTTGAAGTTGGTAGGCATGAAAATGTCACTGAAGCCCGTGATGTTTCTGTTTTTGACTTCACTGTATGTACGATTCAAATCAGTTGAAAAACTGAACGAACTTGGTAACGGAGTAAAATTAATTTCACGGACAATCGTCATCCACTTGCCTTTCGCCCATGCCGCTTTATCAAATGGCTTCAAGGGTTTTGCGTTTGAATTGTATACGTACGTCAAGCCACCTCGTTGATTTAACAACGAACTATATTCCAGACTCACATTGTGGCGATAGATTTCAGTGTAAGCATAGCTCACCGAGAAATTTTCAATATCCCACGGATACGACTTTTTACTGCTGCCTTTACCGCGTTCCTTATGAATGTTCGTGAGGTTAAAGCTCTTGCGTCGCGTATAATCAACTGTTGCTCCACGAATAGAATCGCGCACATTTTCGCCTAAAGCTTCGTTACCCAAAACCGGCGCTAATAAAATGTCCGGATCAAGCGGATTGAATTGAGGAGTAATGTACGTTTCTCCGTAACCCCAGAATAATGGCAAACGAATACCTGTTGATTCCGGGAAAAACTTTCCTAATTCGAGTTGTGCACTCACATCATAGTTACGCTGATCTTCACGCAAACGTTCACTAACTTTCTTCTCAATACTTCCAAATCCCGGAGTTGCCATATTCCCACTGATGTTCACTGTTCCGAAATCAGCAAGTCGTGCTGTAATACGAGTTGTTGCAGCCCACCCGCCTTGATCATCGAAATCCGTTAAGCGCAATTCGTTAAACCACACTTCTGCACATTTCGATAAACCATCATCTTCCGGAGTTCCTGTTGTGCGTTTCGGATTGCGCACACCCAAAGTAATCACACGAACAGTCGACAAGTTTGGATTTCCTTTAATGGTTATCGTACGTGCAGGATTTGTTGGATCTGCAATTGTAAACTCTTGTGTTAACGTAGCGGTTCCATTGGAGATAGCAATGTTGCGTTGCTGTTTGGCATATTGCAATAATTCGAATGACAACTCCAGATTATTAGAAACCGGCCAAACCTTCTCACGATCAGATTGGTCGTTAGGTGAATAATTTCCGGGCTGAGTAACCTCTAATGGAATCGCGTACTCATAATAGTTCTCGGTTTGATCCATCCCCAAACGAATGAAGCCAACTAAATCTCCGTTGTTCAATGCAGCCGAACTGCCGGCGCGTTGCTCTGCGTGGATGAACATTCGAATCTTCTTATAAGAACGCATATCCAGATTACCTGTTGTCTTAAATGCTGCACGTGAATCACCGTCTTCCAAATCACATACACGCATAGCCAACGATTGCTCATTTAAACGAACCAAGGTTGCACTCTGAACGTTCTGTTCACGATCAATTCCCGGAGGTAATACATAATTCACAGGAACACGATTACCATTTTCTTCAATATTTACGGCCGCTAAGTCAAACTGCGTGTTGCTTTGTCCATTGGAAATATATTCGCCCGGATGCAATAACGAATACTGATATTTACGCCAATCGCTTCGCACCAACTCCAATCGCGCAAAACGCATCACCACCGGCTTATCCACGTTGTAGAAATACATACGGATAAAACGAATAGAGTTGAAGTTCTCGATGTTACCAACTTTGGTTGTATACGAGCGCACCGGAATTCGCAACTGATACCAAGTAATTGGTCGTGTACGTCCATCCTTCGTCGGAACAGTAGTTTGATAAACGTCCGTTATAAAGTTGTTTCCAACGTTGGTGGCATTAATATCGTTCGGTGTCAACTTCACACGATATTCGAAGTAGGCTTCAGTTTCGTTTAGTGTATTGTCACGATTAATATCCTCCTGGTTCGGTAGTGTTGTCGATTGTGTCGGATAATCTTCTGTGAATCCATCATCATTAGGTTGACCTGTAGCAGGCGAGTTTCCATCTGGACCGTTAAACATTTTGTAACGCTCAAGAATTGGTTTCGACTGGTTGTCGTAATCAGTACCGCGGTAATAGTGATAGTTATCACCTGCAGGATCCTTCACGGCATTTTGGTAAGCCGCTGAAGCAGAACCGTGCAACTGAAGAATTGTATCAATATAAAACTTAAAGAACGTTGTTTCGTCATTATCACCGATACCGTCCAATCCTACATCTTGTAATGCTCGTTTCTCTGGATCATTATCAAATGCGTTAACAATAGATTGTACTACAGGCACGCGTCCCCATGCTGTTGTGTCAACTAACGACAAATCGGATGTGGTAGGAAGTCCATTCTCAAAAGCGTTTCGTGAGTCTTTCAAAACATCTTCAGAAATGTTTCCCAGGTTAATCACAAACTCTCCTGTTGTGTTTTGATCTTGTGGAGCAACATCTTCATTGTACGGATCCATCAACCAGATCTGAATGAATTCAATATTAGCCGCTTCGAAATCGTTAGTTTCAATTCGGCGCATGATGCCGCCCCAACGACCTGCAGGATTATTGAGCAAACCATTATTGGCAATGCCTGCAGAGAATGCTGTCGGTCGTGCATCGAAATTGTATGGACCACGTTCAGAAGGATAATAAGCCAAATCCAACATGGATACGTTCAATGGCTGTCCGTTCGGCGGTTGTTTATTCGGGAACACTTCGGTTTCCAACACTTCACGCACACGGTGATTCGATTGATCCGCGGTGGTAACGTGACCCGGTTTCAAGTTATTATCCGGACGTAAGAACAACGGATCAATAACGTACCACGACAGTTTAGCACGGTTTAAACCGGACACTACACTATCTTGAGACGCTTCCGGAAAACGACTCGGTTGACCTTGAGGAACTGATGCCAACGACCAACCTTGTGGAGCACGTATGTCGATGGCGCTTTGTGTTCCTTCGAAATCATCGATATAAGAATTACCATTCTTACCAATTGCCTTGTTGTGACCCGGAACCAAATACGCAAATTCACCTTGCACAGTAATGGAAGACGGCGCTTTCGTTTCAATCAACGGCAGCTTATCTACCATTCGTGTTAAGAAAGGAGCTTCCGTTCTATAGTTCACATCAAAGCCCCAAATCGTATTACTCATCGGCTCATCACCAATGTTAATCTTTTGTGTAATCGGGCGTTCCGTTAAGTTCATAACTGTTGCGCCCACCGTAAAGTCACGATTCACCCGGTAATCGAAATGTGCGCCCCACAATGTTTTTGCTTGTATCGCAAATAAAGAATTACTCTCCAGCGAAATTTTGATTGGCACTCCGGAATTCAAAATACTTTCATTGATAATCTTCACACGACCTAAAGTGTAATCTACCGTGTAATCCACGTTTTCAGTAAGAGGCGCACCACCCGCAGTTACCATTACCGAACCTTGCGGAATGTTTACTGCATTCAATGAAATGTCTGAACTTGAAGACGACTTATACGTACCTTTTAATTTGAAACGATTCTTGCCGGCAAACGTTGTTTGCGCTACAATTTTTGTAGAATCGTAAAGTTGCGGATAAGCATACTTCTGATACAATAATGTATCATTACCAAGTTGCGGATAAAGCCATTCGCCAAAGGGTTGCGTCACCGGAAATATGACTCGTCCGTTAGCAGCAATAATCGTTAACTTATCAATGAAATCAAATTGTCCATCCGGAGAAGATTGCTGCTGTTGGTTCAGCTTATCCAAATTCATAACCTGAATCAACGGCTTTCCGTTGATCGGACCTTCAGGAATAAATGGCACATCAGTTCCTGTTGAGGGGTTGTTGTACCAAACCTGCAATTGAAAATCTTGCGGATTCACCTGATATGCACCGATAGAGTACACGTTCTTCATCATCAAGTCCCAGGTTTTATAGGGAACTCGCTGAGAATTGAAACTTACTTTAGGAACGTTGTTCGTACTCTTCAGCATTTTCACGATCAACGCATCCTGACCGTTTGTGAAATCGGTAGAAAATTCACCCACCTGATACACCTGTCCATTCAATGTGTATTGATAAGAAACTGCAACAACTTCATCGAAGTTTAGTCCTTGGTTCAGCGATACGTATCCAAGACGTTCATTGTAGGTAAATTCTGTAGGCAATAATTTACGTGCGTTGTTTACACGCTCATAATTGATCGCTTGCGTAAAGCCTTGTGAAATGTAACCTGCTAAAGAGGTTTGCAACGGCGTGTTAATATCGCGAATACCGGGTGTCGCCACCATCTGCGAATACAAATCATTCACATCATTATCCGGTATTTGCGGATGAGTCGGGTTGTTGCTGATGAACGATGTTCCGACGCTTTCAAGCATTCCATCAGGTTCACCAATATCACTCAGTGCAACAATATTTCGTGTGTTATCTACCGCACCGGTTCTGTTGGTCACCCACACTTCAATTCGTGTTACGAAAACACCTGAATTGATTACCGGAAAATTCGCCAATGCAGTATTGTAATTATTGAAAAAATACTGTGATAAGAAGAAGTGTTTGTTTTGTTCGTAGTTGTCTGCCGTTACTTCAAAAGTACTAACCTGTGCACCGCCCGTAACGTTCACCTCAGACTTCTTACCGCGCTCTTGCGAAACAATTGTAGTTGCCGTTAAACGACCAAACTGCATTTGTGTTTTAATACCAAACAACGTCTGACTTCCCGTGATCAAAGATGTGTTCAATCCGAAATTAACGTTACCTGCTTCGATCTTCTTGATAATTTCATCTTCGAAACCGGTGTATTCCAACTTCATCTGATTTTCAAATTCAAATGTTGATTCAGTGTTATAGTTGGTGGTCAACTTCAATTTTTCACCAATCTTTCCGACAACGTTCAACTGAATTTTTTCATCGAAATCAAATGTAGCGATACGGCGCTGACGTTCAGGCAATGCAGGATTATTGGTCTTGTTAACGTTAACACCAAATATTAATTCGGCCGAACCCTGAGGACGAATATCAATGGTACCTCCGCCAAAAATTCGGTCGAAACCTTCGCTGTTAATTTTAATAGGAGATAACAAACTCTTACCACCTCTACCCTGACTTTCACTTTCCGCGTGCTCACGTTGTTTCCAATATTCGCGCACGGATTTTTTCATGTCGTAATACAGATACTCTTCGAAAGTCATGTACGATGAAGGACGATACATCAATCCATTATTGCCTAATGTTTGATCAACCAGATAAACATTACTATCAGGATTGTACGTGACATTAGTTTTGATGTTCGACGGATCTTCCAGCTTCAAATTGCCACTGTTGCTGTAATGCAACGGATCGAGATACGAATTATCATTAAACGGATACGCAAGTGTGTCAACTGCAGGTGTATCGTTACCGCCAACCAGACCGCGTTTGCCTTTGTAAACGCGTGCATCGCTGTTCATTACTGTAGAAAACAGACTAACGCCTGCTACGACAATAACGAGATATTTAACTAAACGATTCACTCTACTATTATAGGTTCTTTAATGCCAGTTTAATTAAATGCTCGACAGACACCACATTGCCTTCTGCTTTCAAGGATTTATCGACTGCCTTCTCAGCCATGTTCCGCGCAAAACCGAGCATAACCAGCGCGGATAACGCTTCTTCACGCAATTTATTGTCTCCGGCAAACATTTGCACAGGCAACGCGGCGTCTTGTTTGCCCAGCTTTCCTTTTAAATCAACTATGATACGCTGTGCAGACTTTTCTCCGATTCCTTTAACGCCCTTCAAAACAGAAACATTTCCGGTTTGAATAGCCTGTTCAATTTCTCCTGCTGACAAGGATGATAAAATCATCCGTGCAGTTCCCGGGCCAACACCCGATACAGAAATCAGCTGACGAAATACTTCTCGTTCTGCCTCATCCGCAAATCCGTAGAGCACCATCGCATCTTCACGAACAGCCAGATGCGCATACAACTTGCAGTTTTCTTCATCTCCAAGTTTGGTAAACGTATTCAACGAAATGTTCAGCAAGTAGCCCACACCTGCGCATTCAATAACTGCGTAAGTGGGAGTTTTTACCGCTAACTTTCCTTGAAAATGATTGTACATGCCTACCCTTTCGAAGATTGAGCGTCAACTACAGAAATAGTGACCATGTTTACAATTTCTCTTACAGAACTTCCTAACTGCAGCACATGCACCGGTTTCCGCAAGCCTAGCAATATTGGACCAATAGCCTCTGCATTGCCCAATTCCTGCATTAACTTATA
The DNA here is from genome assembly GCA_044344795.1 of Bacteroidia bacterium. Taxonomy (GTDB): domain Bacteria; phylum Bacteroidota; class Bacteroidia; order Palsa-965; family Palsa-965. Next base: position 26,590 of record JBIJCF010000033.1, read on the forward strand.
GGAAATATTACCTGATGCTAGATTCGGGAAAATCAGCGTATTCACTTTCTTGCCAACCAATTCGCTGAAAGGGAATTGTTCTTTTAAAAGATCATTATTGAGTGCGAAATTTCCTTGCATTTCTCCGTCTACAATTAGTCCCGGATAATCACGGTGTAAAATAGACACGGCCTCGGCAACCTTTTCCGGTATTTCGCCTTGTGCAGATCCAAAATTGGAATACGACAACAAAGCGATTCTCGGTACGATATTAAACCTTCTTACTGCCTGTGCTGTTAACACTGTTATATCCACCAGCTCTTGTGCTGTGGGATTCACATTCATAGTCGTATCCGCAAAGAAAAAGTTGCCTTGCTTAGCGGACATGATGTACATTCCGGCCACACGATTTACACCTTCCTGAACCCCAATACATTGCAGCGCAGGCTTTATAGGCACACCATATCGACGCGTCAATCCGGAAATCATTGCGTCGGCCATTCCGGTTTCTACCATCATTGCACCGAAATAATTTCGATCCTGCATCACACGTTTCGATTCATATTGCGTGAAGCCGCGACGCTTGCGCTTTTGGAAAAACATTTCCGCAAAACGTAAACGATTCTCTTCCTGAGATGCATCACGTGGATCAATCACCGGTGTATCTCCCAAATCCAAATTATGCTCCTGAATCAGGCGCTCAATTTTGATTTTATCTCCAAGTAAAATAGGCTTCGCAATACCTTCTTCTCGAACCAATTGCGCCGCTTTCAAAATTTTATAAGTATCCGCTTCCGCAAATACTACGCGCTTCGGATTTTGTTTCGCCTTAGTTGCCAAACCTCGCATCAACTTGTTATCTAAACCAAGTCGATTGTTCAATTCTGTTTTATAAGCTTCCCAATCGGAGATGCTTTTTCGTGCCACACCCGACTCCATGGCCGCTTTAGCCACCGCAGGTGCTACAGTTGAAATCAATCGGGAGTCGATAGGTTTTGGAATAATATAAGTTGGTCCAAACGACAGGTTGCGTGTATCGTAAGCCAAATTAACATCATCCGGAACAGGCTCCTTAGCAAGTTGCGCAATAGCATACGCTGCAGCCAACTTCATGGCTTCATTAATTTGCGTAGCACGAACATCTAAGGCTCCACGGAAAATGAACGGAAAACCTAAAACATTATTCACCTGATTAGGATGATCAGAACGACCGGTAGCCATGATAATGTCCGGGCGTGCGGCAATAGCTGTATCGTAAGAAATTTCGGGATCGGGATTCGCCAACGCAAATACTACAGGACGATCTGCCATAGAACGCACCATGTCCGCATTTACCACATTCCCTTTTGACAATCCCACGAACACATCCGCACCTTTCATCGCATCTTCTAACGTAGTAATACCTTTCGATGGGCGCGCGAAGTATTTTTTGTTGTCATCAAGATCATCTCGCTCTGTTGAAAGTACACCCTTACTATCGAGCATAGTAATGTTCGAGCGTTTTACACCAACGGCTTCGTACATTTTTGCACAAGATATAGCTGAAGCTCCTGCTCCATTAACTACCAACTTCACCTCATCCAATTTCTTCCCCGCCAGTTCACAAGCGTTAATCAATGCAGCTGACGAAATAATAGCAGTACCGTGCTGATCATCGTGCATTAACGGAATATCCAACTCTTCCTTAAGGCGTCGTTCTATCTCAAAACACTCCGGAGCCTTAATGTCTTCCAAGTTAATACCGCCGAAAGTAGGGGCAATTGCCTTAACAGTAGTGATAAATGTCTCAATGTCTTTGGTATCCACTTCAATATCAAACACGTCGATATCTGCGTATATCTTGAAGAGCATGCCCTTTCCTTCCATCACAGGCTTAGAAGCCAATGCACCGATATCGCCCAACCCCAACACCGCAGTACCATTAGAAATAACTGCTACCAAGTTCCCTTTTGAAGTGTACTTGTACGCATCCTCCGGATTTTTTTCGATGTCCAAACATGGCTCTGCAACACCCGGCGAATATGCCAGCGTTAAATCACGTTGCGAACTATATGGTTTTGTTGGAACAACTTCGATTTTTCCCGGTCTGCCCTGCGAATGATAATCCAGTGCATCCTGCTTTCGAAATTTTGCCATAAGTGAAATTCTATTTTAATACTTGGTATTACACCGCATTTTTAAAAAAGCGGAACAACGAAGGTAATGATATTATAAGTACGATTGGCGGGTTTTTTAGCGCCAAAATTGGCCTTATTTTAGCCTAAGAAATTAGCTTACATTGAGTAATTCGAAACCAAAAATTGTAGTCTTCTCCGGAGCAGGAATTAGTGCCGAAAGTGGTATTAGTACTTTTCGCGATAGCGGCGGTTTGTGGGAGAAATATGATGTTCGGGATGTCGCCACACCGGAAGCTTGGAGGAAAAATCCTGATCTGGTTTTGGAATTCTACAATCAACGCCGTAAACAGGTTATTGAAGCACAACCCAATGCTGCGCACATCGCAATTGCAGAACTGGAAAAGCGCTATGAAACTCTCGTCATTACACAGAATGTGGACGATCTTCACGAGCGCGCAGGGACCAAAAACATCGTACATCTGCATGGTGAAATACGGAAGATTCGCAGTACACTTCAACCTTCGTTAGTCTACCAGCTCGATGGATGGGAATTGAAAAAAGGTGATTGTTGTGAATTGGGTTCTCAATTACGCCCGCATATTGTATGGTTTGGCGAGAGTGTCCCTGAAATGGATAATGCGGTGCAATTGGCGCAAGATTGTGATGTCTTGTTAATTGTTGGAACGTCTCTCAATGTTTATCCGGCTGCAGGGCTCGTGCATGAAGTGCCTGCGTTTTCTCATAAATTTCTGATTGATCCTCAGGAAGTTCCAGTGACAGGAGTCAAAAACCTGAAGATCATCAAAGCTTCTGCTGTGCAAGGAGTGCCTCAAGCAATAGCAGAAATTGAAAAAATATGTACATAAAAAAAGCGGCCTCAAAGCCGCTTTTCTTTTAAATCGTATTTTCTATCGCGTAATCATTACACGACGCGTAGCCAATTGTTTCCCGTTCGAAACCAGTGTACAGAAGTAAACTCCTTGCTCTAAATCAGAAACATCAAAACGCATAGTTCCTTCTAAAGTGTTCACATCCATTTCACGAACTTTTGAACCCAACATATTGTACATCACCATTTTCGTATTAGCAACACCTGCGTTTCCAACTTTAAAATCAATGCTAAACACCGCGCTTGCAGGATTCGGCATTGGATTTGAAATGCTTGGCTTCACATTAGCAAGATTATTAACACCAACACCTGTTGCCAACATGTAAACAATTTCGAAGTACGCAGTATCGCTTGCATTATTTACGTTAAACACAGTATAACGCACACGAGCTGTTCCTGTACCTGCCGTTGCACCTGTATTAAATTCAGGCTTCAATAAGAAATTTCCGCCACCTGCTGTCATTGGGATTGCTGCAGGAGTTACGAATGTTCCCGGCGAATAGCAATTCTGATCCGTACAAAACCACATTGATCCCGCAGCATCGTGCATTTGCAATTCGGTCTTACGAACTTTTGTAGTTACCGTAGATCCGGTATTGTTATACACCGTGAAGTATTCGCTTAGCGTATAAGAGTTGCTGTTCGCGTCAGTAATAGGCACCCAAAACGTCAACGTCTGCCCGCTTGTAACAGCACCCAATTCTTGGTGAACAATGGTGAAGCTGCTCTGAGCATTCATCAACCCCGCAGTTCCAATGGCAGCAATGGCAAGTAAAAGTTTTTTCATTTGATTAGTTCTTAATTTTAAACTCTAATACAACAAATCTAACTATTAAGATTCCCAAAAGCAAGTACCTAACTCGCTTTAATTCTCGATAACTAATTTGTTGTTAGGCAAATTTGATAAAACGTTCCGGTATGAACTTGTACGATTTTAACCGTTTCTTGACGGTGGTTAACTTTTTGCGAGGAAAACGGCATTTTTTCGATGAGAGTTTGCATTTACTAACTAATTTCACAACAACAAAGACAAAAACAAGTTAAAAAAAGCATAGTATTACACTTTAGTGAGCCGTAATCTTGGCGCGGCTTTTGCTTCTTCAAAGACAAAACATTCATTATGAAAAAGATTAGTACCCTTACCCTTCTTGTTGTATTTGCATTTACTACTGTTGCGTTTCGTATTCAGGATCCGGCACAAAAATTACCGGCTGTTGACGTAAAAACATTGGACGGTAAAACAGTCAACACTTCTACATTCGCTAATGACGGAAAACCCATTATCATTAGTTTTTGGGCAATGTGGTGTGCTCCGTGCAAAAAAGAACTTAACGCCATCGCCGAAGTATATGCAGATTGGCAAGCGGAGACCGGCGTGAAGCTTATTGCGATATCCATTGATGATGCCAGAAATTCACCTAAAGTAAAACCATACACTGAATCCATGTCGTGGGAATACGAAGTGTATCTAGACGAGAATCAGGATTTGAAACGCGCGCTTAACGTGAATATGGTTCCTCATACTTTTGTGCTGAATGGCAAAGGGGAAATTGTTTATCAAAGCACAGCATATGTTGAAGGCGGCGAAAAACATTTGCTGGAAGTAGTTCGCAAAGTGGCGAAAGGTGAAAAGCCGGAATAATTGACATATCAATAAAACGCTATAGTGAAAAAAATTATTATTGTGCTTGCCGGCGCTTGCTTATTCGGCAGCAGAATGCAAGCTCAGAATCCCAACATGGGACAGATTTCGGGAAACTTTCAAATAGATTCTCGCTATTTGTTTCCCGACACATTGATTAATGCGCCCAACGTCCCTGAAAAAGGAGTATTAAACGGTTGGGGACAGCTGAATTATGTCAACGGTAAATTTTCCGCAGGTGTACGTTACGAAGCTTTCATGAATCCTACTCCGGACATTGATCCCAGATATAAAGGACAAGGCTTCCCGTATCGTTTTGCCTCCTATAAAGGCGAACAATTGGAAATTCGTCTAGGTAATTGTTACGATCAATTTGGTAGCGGATTAATTTTCCGTGCCTATGAAGACCGTGGTCTCGTTTGGGATAACTCTATTGATGGATTTCAAGCACGGTTCACTCCACGCAAAGGAATTTATCTAAAGGGAATCTGGGGAAAGCAACGAGCATTCTGGACACAAAGCGCAGGTATTGTGCGTGGATTCGATGGAGAAATAAATATCAATGAAGCGTTGGATTCGTTAACGAAGAATTGGGATGCGCGCATCATTTTGGGTGGAAGCTTTGTAAGTCGATATCAAATTGACCAGGACCCAACTTACGAATTACCGGTCAACGTGGGAACATGGGCCGCGCGCGCAAACATTATGTGGAAACGATTTTCGTTATATGCAGAATACGGTTATAAAATCAATGACCCACAGGACGGCTTCAAGATCAACAACAAATACGTTTACAAACCCGGACAGGCTTTGTACTTATCTGCAACATACTCGCAAAAAGGTTTGGGAGTAATCTTGTCCGCAAAACACATCGACAACTTCTCTTTCCGTTCTGATCGTACCGCAACGGGAACAGCAATGTTCATCAACTACTTACCTGCATTGACAAAGCAGCACACCTACATTCTCGCAGCTTACTACCCATATGCTACACAAGCGAATGGTGAAGTTGGTGCACAGGCAGAAGTTACTTATAAAATCAAAAAAGGAACTAAGCTCGGTGGTAAATACGGCACCAATGTACAATTCAATTATTCGGTTGCTCATGCTTTGGATACAGTATCATTAAACGATACTGTGCGTCTTATGGGTTACACGACCCAAATGGGACGTTGGGGCGATTCATTATTCTTCCAAGACATTAACATCGAGATCAATCGCAAAATCAATCAGAAATTAAAATTGAATCTTGTTTACACCTTCTTGCGTTACAACAAAAACGTAATTGAAGGAAAAGCCAACTATCCGATTATTAACGCTCATACGGCTGTTGTTGATGTCATCTGGAAAATCAACAACAAGTTCACCTTACGCTCCGATGCAGAGCATATGTTCGTTACGACTTCAGACGATAATTATTTCACGCACAGTACGCATGGTAATGTAGTTGACTTCGGGCACTGGGTTGCACTTACCGAAGAACTAACCATCGGGGAACATTGGTATGTTGCACTAATGGATCAGTACAATTATGGCAATTACGAAAGCATTCGTCGTATCCATTACATCAACGGACAAGTTGGTTATATGCGCAACACAACACGAATTATTGTTGGATACGGTAAGCAACGTGCAGGTATTTTCTGCGTAGGCGGTGTGTGCCGCTTCGTTCCTGCCTCCAACGGATTTACACTTTCGATTACCAGTGCATTTTAATTGTATTTCTTAACTTAATGGTGATGAAAAACATTGTTATTCTCTCAGCGGTATCCATCTTAGCGGTGAGTTGCGATTACGTAAGTGCTCCAACAACTGTTGGCGGACCGGGTCCAATCAACGGCGACACTTTGCAACGCACGGCTCTTATCGAAGAGTTTACGGGTCACACCTGTTCAAATTGCGCCGCTGCCGCAGGAACAGTAGAAAATATCTTGAATGCATATCCTGAAAAGGTTGTGGCTATTGCTATTCACCACGGATGGTTTGCAGAACCGTGCCCGCCTCACCCTCTGCCCAATGGTGCGCCTCAAGGATCATTTAATCTCGATTTGCGTTGTCCCGAAGCTGCTGCGTATGAAACTGTTTATTCATTAGCCGGCGCTCCTCCTGTTGCTATGGTGAATCGCTTGGGCTATCCGAACAATCATGGCAAATCTCAAGGTGCCTGGGCGGGTTTGGTAGATAGTTTAGTAAATGCGGCACCACAGGTTTGGTTAAAAATCAACCATACGTATAACGCGACAACACGCGCATTGGATGTAAATGTCGATGGACAGTTCTTACAGACTTTAACCGGAGATTACAACATTGTTCTTATGCTAACAGAATCATCGATCACCGGTTGGCAAGTGGATGGATCTAACTACTTGTCCAACTTTGAATTCAAACATATATTACGTTCCTGTCTCAACACACCGGGATCTATCATCGGCTCATCCATTGCTACAGGAACAACTGCTGCAGGAACAGAATTTAATTATACATTGCCTGCGGCCTACAGCATTCCTGCTAATTTCGATCCCGCGCATTGCGAAATTGTAGCATATGTTTATGAAACGAATACCAAAGAAGCTATTCAAGCTGTTTCAAAACACGTAGAATAATTTCATCTTCTTCCATATAACAGGCATTAGTGGTACTTTTAAACCATGAGATGCTGGTTCTTCATTTTATGCTGTTGCGTAATTATCACAAACGTTGATGCGCAACGTACATTTCGCGCAGGTGTTCAGGCGGGAATTAATGGCTGTCAAATTCATGGCGATTCATACTCCGGATTTAACGCAGCAGGACCTGTAGCAGGTGTAAGCATTGCCGTCAATCCTGACAAAAAACTACATTGGTTGTTGGAGTTTCAGTATGCGATGAAAGGAAGTCGTAAAATTGCTTATCCTGAAAAAGGAGATTACGACGCCTTCCAACTACGATTGAATTATGTTGAACTTCCACTACTAGTGCGCTACCAATACAAAGACATTTACTTTCAGGCGGGATGGTCGTTTGGCGTGTTAGCTACAGTTCGTGAATGGGATGATTTTGGCGAAGTTCCGCCGCGTGATTTTCAACGATTCGAGCATGCTTCAATACTAGGAATTGGTTATCAAATCAACGAGTTCTTTGCAGTTGATATGCGCATGGTAAACTCGATGCTTCCCATTAAAAAATTTGCGGTTCCGTTATATTACCAAAACAGATTACAAAACTTATTCAATCGCGGCATGTACAATAATATCTTAGGATTAACGGTAACGTATCGTTTACCGGGCAGAAGCAGAGAATAAACATATCATGCAACCAGATGTTATACTGACATGAAAGGTAGAATTCAAATTGCGGTGGCTGTTACGGGTGCAAGTGGTTCTATTTATGCGGAACAACTATTGCACAAACTATCAGCTCTCATCCACGATCCTTCAGCAGTTGCAGTGGTGATGAGTGATAATGCCAAGCTAGTGTGGCAAACAGAACGCGGAAATCATTCGTTTAAGGAATTACCATTTCGGATTTACGACAAAAAAGATTTCATGTCTCCGATTGCATCGGGTTCTTCCGGATGTCAGACCATGATTATTTGTCCGTGCAGTATGGGAACATTGGGACGAATTGCATCAGGCATCTCCGACGACTTAATCACTCGCGGTGCTGATGTGTGTTTGAAAGAACGTCGTCGTCTCATTTTAGTGACGCGTGAAACACCGCTGAATCTGATTCACATTAACAATATGAAAACAGTGACCGAAGCAGGTGGAATAATTTTACCCGCATCACCTTCGTTTTACAGCAATCCTAGTGATCTTGAAGCCGCAACAATGACCGTTGTTGATCGGATTATCGACCTATGCGGCATTCGTCAGGAATCCTATCGCTGGGGAGAAAAATCTTAAAATTTCATAAGAATACAATTTCTACCACGTTTTAGGCGATTTTACTATTGTAGAACCGTTCAACACGTTTTATATTAGTGTGTGATCATGAATTGATCGTGTTGTAACTCTTAAGTATAAAGGAGGAAATATGTTGGAGTTTAGTAAGCACATTTTGAAAAGCGTAAGTTTTGATCGCGCTTTATTTCATAAAGAATTACTGAAAACGTTGAAGCGGCTTAAGCCTGACGAAGCCATGTTGTTGCACGCTTGGGCTATCGCAACATTTGGTCATTTGTATGGTGATGTAATTCGTGAAGCATATAACAACTTCACGAAGATGTAAGGAAACGTAAATTGCGTTTCAATCCTTCAAACTTAGTTCGTTTTACTGCAGACCTTCGGAACAATTGCTGATACAATTCTTCTGAAAGATCTTCCCATTCACTTTTACTTACATTTAAAAGTTGCGGATGAGGCTGAAAACGCGGCTCGTCGTGTTGTTTTGCAAATCTGTTCCAAGGGCAAACATCCTGACAGATATCACAACCAAATACCCAATTATTAAATTTTCCTTTCTCCGTTTCAGGAATGGCTCCCTTTAACTCAATGGTGAAATATGAAATACACTTGCTGCCATCAACAACATATGGTTCACTAATTGCATCAGTAGGACATGCATCAATGCACCTGGTGCAAGTGCCACAATAATCTTCGATAGCACCATCAGGCTCCAGTTCAATATCCACAATCGCTTCTGCAATAAAGAAGAACGAACCGCTGTGACGTGTGATCAGATTCGAGTTTTTTCCAACCCAACCCAATCCGGCTTTCTTCGCCCACACTTTATCCATTACAGGCGCGGAGTCAACAAACACGCGCCCTTCAACGTTTTCACCAATTCGCTCTTTTAGTGTCGCTATGAATGACTTCAGCTTATTCCTAATCACATGATGATAATCTTCACCATACGCGTAGGTAGAGATTTTAGGAGCCTCAACATCATTGTTTCGTTCTTGTGTGTAGTAATTAAACAACAAAGAAACCACCGACTTCGCTCCGGGCACCAACAATGCAGGATTTAAGCGCATATCGTAATGCGCCTCCATCCATTTCATTTCTCCGTGCTTATTAGTTTGCAACCATTGATCAAGTCGTGGAGCTTCTTCTTCCAGAAACTCAGCTTTCGAAATGCCGCAGTAATCAAATCCGTGCTCACGGGCAATCTGCTTCACTAGCGCACTTCGAGCTAACAAATCCATGATGGTTATTCTTCGAATAAAGAACCTTTAGTGAATCCGGAAATGCGCCCAAGATGCTTATAGGCTTGCTCTGTAGCCTGACGACCGCGTGGTGTGCGAATTAAATATCCTTCTTGTATCAAGAATGGTTCATATACTTCTTCTATTGTCCCGGCCTCTTCGCCAACGGCGGTAGAAATAGTTGTTACACCAACCGGGCCTCCTTTGAACTTATCTATAATCGCGGTTAGTATTCGCAAATCCATTTCATCCAAACCGTTCTGATCTACATTCAGCGCTTGCAACGCATATTTAGATATTTCGAGATCAATAACGCCGGTGCCTTTAATCTGCGCAAAGTCGCGCACACGACGCAACAATGCATTTGCAATTCGTGGTGTGCCTCTGCTTCGCCGTGCGATTTCTTGAGCAGCTTCTTCCTCAATAGGAACATTTAGAATACCTGCAGAGCGCACCACAATCTTTTTCAGCAATGCTGCATTGTAATAATTTAATCGCGATGTAATACCAAAACGCGCACGTAATGGCGCCGTAAGTAATCCGCTTCTTGTAGTGGCTCCTACCAATGTAAACGGGTTCAAATTAATCTGAACAGTTCTTGCGCTCGGGCCTGAATCTAACATGATGTCGATCCGATAATCTTCCATTGCAGAGTACAAATACTCCTCAACTACAGGACTCAATCTATGAATCTCATCGATAAATAAAACATCGTATTGCTCCAGATTAGTCAGTAAGCCTGCTAAATCACCGGGCTTATCTAACACAGGACCTGAAGTGGTTTTCATGTTAACGCCCAATTCTTGCGCAACAATATTGGCTAAAGTTGTTTTTCCCAAACCCGGAGGCCCGTGCAGCAAAACATGATCCAATGCTTCACCGCGTTGTTTTGCAGCCTGAACAAAAATTCGCAAATTTTCCACCACCGATTCTTGTCCGGTAAAATCTTCAAACTCCTGCGGCCGCAAGAGCTTTTCCATTTCACGCTCTACAGGGCTTAAATTTTCGCTGTCAGGATTAAGATTCGGATTGGTACTCATACCAACAAAGGTAACACTACACCCTCTATTTATAATCCGTAAGGCAAGCGTTTGTTGGGGAATAATGCATAAAATACTTCGGTCCAATTAATGGTGAAATAGAATGCATACATAGGTGAAGTTAAACGCTGACGAAATCTGTTCTCAGAAATAAACATTACACGATAACCTAAATCAGCCCCTAATCCTGCCCATGGGGTGAGTTTGAATTGCAGAGAACAACCGGGTTCATAAGCCCACAAATTTTCTCGTCTGGTTTCCAACTCAAACGATTGTCGCTCGAACACGTTCCATATTTTGCCCCAACCAATTTGCACCGGAATAACAATCAGTTTCCACCAGCGGCTTTCGAAGTATGTATATCGCGCATATATGCCGCCGTATTTGAACCGCATTTCGCCAACAACTGTATCGCCCTCAGCCACAGCAATCGAACGATAGCGCTGCCCTTGATGTTGGTTATAGCCTAATCCAAACTGCACTTTTCCTCCAAACGTTACACCGGCTTTAACAGCCCAAACGTAAGCTCTGCGGGCTTCTACGAAGGTGTTTCTGGAATCGTAATATGCGGTTACGGAAGGCTTACCCCGAAAGTAAGCGCGCATACTATCAGCCATTTGCGCACGAAGCGAAACCTTATTGCTACACAGCAATATGAAAAGTAGTAAAGAAAAAGGTTGCCCTATGAGCAACCTTATTTCTTTGTGTTTCTTAGTGACCTCCGCCATCCACTTCGCCTTCTTTAAGCGGCACAGTTTGCGGAATAAAATCTTTTTCCGTTCCAGGCTTACTGTAATCGTAAGGCCAACGGTGAACTTCAGGCAATGCACCCGGCCAGTTACCATGAATATTTGCCATTGGTGTTGTCCACTCCAATGTGTTCGCATTCCAAGGATTTTGTTCTGACTTCGGACCACGGAAAATACTGTAGAAGAAGTTGAACAGGAAAATTATCTGAGCTGTTGCACCCAAGATGGCAAACATTGTAATCAATACGTTCAAATCTTGAAGATTATCAAACATCGGGAATGCTGAATTTTCGTAGTAACGACGTGGAACGCCCGCTAATCCCAAGAAGTGCATCGGGAAGAATACGCCGTAAGCACTAATGAACGTTAACCAGAAATGCAAGTAACCCAAATTCTTATTCATCTTACGCAAGAACAATTTCGGAAACCAATGATAAACACCGGCCAACATTCCCAAAATTGCAGACACACCCATTACAATGTGGAAGTGTGCCACAACGAAATACGTATCGTGCAAGTTAATATCCAATGCAGAGTCCGCAAGAATAATACCTGTAACACCACCGGTGATGAACGTTGAAACCAATCCGATAGCGAACAACATCGCAGGAGTGAACTGAATATTACCTTTCCACAAAGTAGTGATGTAGTTAAACGCTTTTACCGCAGAAGGTATCGCAATTAATAAGGTGGTGAATACGAATACAGATCCTAAAAATGGATTCATACCTGTAATATACATGTGGTGACCCCATACAATAAACGACAGGAACCCAATTGCTAAAATTGACGTGATCATCGCACGATAACCAAAGATTGGCTTACGCGCGTTTACGGAAATGATCTCAGAAGTCAAACCTAACGCAGGTAGAATGATGATGTATACTTCCGGGTGACCCAGGAACCAGAACAGGTGCTCAAACAAAACAGGGCTGCCACCGGTTTGCGTTAAAGCCTCTCCTCCAATGTAGATATCCGATAAATAGAAACTGGTTCCGAAGCTACGATCGAATATTAATAATAATGCTGCGGAAAACAAAACCGGAAATGATAATACACCAAGTATTGCAGTTACGAAAAACGCCCAAATAGTTAGTGGGAGACGAGTCATCTTTAATCCTTTCGCACGGAAGTTTAAAACTGTAATAATATAGTTCAAACCACCTAGCAAAGACGAAACAATAAACAGAGACATAGATACCAACCACAGCGTCATTCCTACACCGGAACCCGGCATTGCTTTTTCTAAAGCAGAAAGCGGGGGGTAAACTGTCCAACCACCCGAAGCAGCGCCACTTTCAACAAATAGAGAAACGGTCATCAAAAGACTGGATAGGAAGAAGAACCAATACGACAACATGTTCATGAAGCCGGAAGCCATATCACGTGCTCAAATCTCGTATGG
>JBIJCF010000052.1:0-12930 GCA_044344795.1 Bacteroidia bacterium
GTGCGTTTCAAGGGACCTTTCAATGGAAAATTATCCAGAGATATTATTCACTTTCCTGATTCAATCATCCAAATTCGACTTTCCGAAAATAATAAAACACGAATGTTACAACTCGTTGGAAACTTTGAGAATTTAGGCTCGTTTTGATTTTTTAGCTTGCCAATTATTTCATGCACACGAAAAGATGAAGATTTTCACTTCTGTTTGACTATTGAAATAAACCAGGAAACGATTTATTCATGCGATTTCTGAACATTTGTTCAGTAGATTCTGAATAGCCAGAGTGAACTTTGTTACATCCTTAAAAATGTAACAAAATGAAAAAATCAATTCTCTTAATCGGATTAGTTAGCCTGTTAACGATGAATGCTTTCGCGCAAAGCGAGTCAAAAGAAAGCAAGTTTGGTCTTGAAACAGACATTCTTTGGCCATTTATTGTTCAGGCAACGAGAACGCATTTCACCATAAAACTTTGGCAAAAAGGGAATTTACGCGGTGATGTGTACGCAGGAATCAACATCGATTTTCCAAGAGATCGAGAAACAGAAGGTCGCTTTGCCGATTACAGCCTTGCAAGCGGTTACAGGCAATACTTTTGGAAAGGGCTTCATCTGGAATTTTCTCAGACAACCGGACTGGGCGTTTTGGAAAATCACGTTACAACCGGAAAAACGTATAACAGTTTTGATTGGTTGGTTAGTGGTTATGTTGGTTACAAGTTTGAGTTTGCCAAAAAGAAACTTTATTTGCTCCCTCAGTTTGGTGTTGCCGGAGTTGTCTATAAATCAAACTCATGGCCTATATATGAAGATAACACCCTAACCAAAGAAGTTGGCGAATCACCATTCATTTTGGGCTCATTGAGATTTGGATATAATTTCTAAAAATAAATATCGTGATTAAAAGACAAACGGTTATTGGAGGTAATGGAACAATCGGAAAGATAGTGGCGGCCGAACTTCACAAAATGAATATCCCTGTAAGAATTGCCTCAAGAAATCCCAAGCCAGTTAACCAAGATGATGAAATATTCACCATGGATGTATTGCATGAACAGTGTACTGAAAATAGTATCAAAGGTTCATCCGTTGTTTATTTGATTTTAGGCTTACCCTACAAGAGTAAAATCTGGTTAAATGATTTTCCTAAGGCAGTGGAAAATGTGATAAAAGCCTGTAAAAAAGAAGGTGCGAAATTGGTTTATTTCGATAACGTATATATGTATGGATTCGTAGATGGATGGATGAATGAAACAACGCCTAATCGTCCTTCATCAGTGAAGGGTAAAGCGCGCCAAATTGCCGCTGATTTAATACTCGATGCAGTTAAGAAAAAGGAAATAGATGCCATGATATGCCGTTCTGCTGATTTCTATGGGGATTATCCCGCATTTGATGTGATCAAACAAATTGCCGAAAAACTTAAAAAAGGGAATAGTGCCCCACTCCTTATCAGCGCGGATAAAAAACATTCATTGACATATATTCCAGATGCTGCTAAAGCAGTCGCTTACTTAGGGCAACAAACGGATGCTTAAAATCAAATTTGGCATCTACCAACAGATACTAATCCACTTACAGGGAAAGAGCTTGTGGAATTGGTTGCTGAAGTTCTTCAAGTAAAACCGCGCTATAGTGTTATTCCTAAAGGAGTATTAAAATTTATTTCAATTTTCAATAGCACTTTGAACGAACTTTTGAAATTGTCTTACCAATGGGAAAAAGACTACCTTTTTAGCAGTAAAAAAATTGAGGAAACATACGGTTTGAAAGCTACGACCTATAAAAATGGTATAACAGAACACTTAAATATATAGAGTTGAAAACGCATAGTAAAATAAATTTCAGCATAACTGATTATGTTTTGAAAGGTGAAAATTTATTGAAAAATAAATTCCTTAATTATTTTCAAAGCTTTCAACAGCTCTAAAATATTAAATAGCCACTGCTAGGACTAACGATTCTTATAAAATCATTCATTTTGACACATTTGTGTCAGATACAAGCATCAAATCCTTCCGAATTTTGCATTGGACATAAATCAATGCAATCATGAAATTAGTCATCTTCGGTGCCACCGGTTTTTCGGGTCAAGCTATTTTGAAGTTAGCCTTATCTAAAGGTTTACAAGTCACTGTGCTGGTTCGAAATAAATCGGCGATTACCATTCAAAATGAAAATCTTACTGTCATCCAAGGCAATGTGTTAGATAATAATGATGTCAAAAAAGTATTAGTACATCAAGATGCCGTAATACAATGTTTGGGTGTTGGCGGCAAAGGTGATGGAAAGCCCACCACATTTATTTCCGATGCCACAAAAGTAATTGTGGAAGAAATGGAAAAACAGCAAATCAAAAGGCTGATTGTTATGAGCAATGTTGGAGCTGGTAATAGTGTATCCTTTCAACCCTGGTTTTTCACAAAAATTATTCTTCCTTATTTCATGAAGTGGCTACAGGTCATCATCGAAGATAAAAACCGAATGGAGCCAATTATCATGAACAGCGAGTTAGATTGGACCATTGTTCGATGTCCAAACATTGTAGACAAAACGCCTAAAGGTAATATCCACGCAACATTGGATGGGAAAGGATTGAAATTAGCTGTCACCTTGGACGATATGGCTGAATTCATCATAAATCAATTAACGGATAATGCTTATTCCAGACAAGCTCCTTCGATAAGTAATTGAAATGAAATCATATTTATTTATAACAGCAATTCTATTCTTCATCATGACGAGTAAAGCTCAAACAACTTTCATTCAAACGAACATTGGTAAGATAGCCATTCATAAAACAGAACGCACGAGCGATAAACTTCCTATCATCTTACTTCATGGCGTTTATTTTGATCATCTTTTGTGGGACGAACAAGTAAAACACATTGATGACCGAACGGTTATCACGATTGACATGCCATTTCATGGTGAAAGTCGTGAGATTACAAAACCGGATTGGTCATTGAATGATTGTGCCGATATGCTCATAGAAATTTTGGATAGACTATATGTCCAGAAAGTCATAGCTGTTGGCCATTCATGGGGAAGTATGACCATTCTCCGAGCAGCAAACAAGCAACCTGAAAAATTTTCATCAATCGTGTTATGCAATATGCCTTTTTTGACGGCATCAAATAAAAATAAATTAATTATTCGTCTACAACATACTATATTATTATTCAGAAAATTTTACACGAAACAGGCTGCAAAAGCTTTGTTTGGTAAAACATCATTAAAACAAAATCCGAAATTAATTGAGACGCTGAAACGACCTATGAGTATTTTGTCAAATATGCAAATTAAACAAACCGACAAAGCTGTTATTATAAATGCTGAAGATGCAACGAGATTAATCAATAATTTGAATGTAAGGACGATTGCAATAAAGGGAAAGGAAGATTACGTCCCAAGACCAACAAATATTAAAACTATAGAAATAGAGGGCGGGCATATTAGCCCTCTCGAAAAACCTACAATCGTTTTAAATGTTATAAAAGATTTTATAAAATAAATTAAAGTGAATTTAGTTAATAAATCAACACTAAAATTCGAGTAAATTATATACTCTAAATTCGAAAAAATGAGAAACATAGAAAAACAGCTACAAAGGTTATATACATTTATAAAAGATGCCGATAGGGTAAATAGCTCTGTTTCATCCGCTAATGTCGGCTGGCATATAGAACATTCTTTGCTTGTAATAATAAAAATGATTTCTGCTTTAACAGCTTCTGATCCTGCTCAATATAAGTGGAAGTTTAACCTTGCAAGAGTAATTGTATTTACAATCAATAAATTCCCAAGGGGAAAGGGTAAAGCTCCTGATGCTGTAAATCCCAAACAAACAGAGAAAACAGATTTTGATGCTCTCTTTGCAAAAACAAGAGAAAAAATTGAGGAATTTAAAAAGGCAAGTCCAAATAATTATTACGAACACAATATTTTTGGAGTTCTCAATAAGAAAAATACTTTTATCATTATGGATATTCATACCAATCATCATTTTAAAATTATTAAAGATATCATTTCATCTGATTAAAAATAGAAAACAGAAAATTGCAAGCTTAGCAAAGGACTTATTGGAAAATGAAATATAGCAACCAGCAGCTAACAGCGGTTTTGCGTCAGGCGGGTTTTGGTTCTCCGTTTGACGCTTTTTGCTATATTTGAACATTAATGCTTAGTATCAAGTGCGATGGTAAAATCCCGCCCGAACGCAAAGCCGAAAGCCGTTAGCAGTAATTAACTGAATAACTAATGAAAAATATTCAAACTGAAATATTGATTAATACAGACATTGCTAAAGTTTGGGATGTTCTGATGAATTTTGATAACTACCCTAAATGGAATCCATTTATCACAGCAATAAGCGGGGAACCAAAATTAGGCACAAGGTTGACAGTATCTATAAAACCTCCCGGAGGAAAGGAAATGACTTTTAAACCAAAAGTTTTGAATCTTGAATCGAATAGAGAATTTAGATGGAAAGGTAAACTTGGTATCAACGGTATTTTTGACGGAGAACATTATTTCATTTTAGAATCCTTGGATAAAGACATAACAAAATTCATTCAGGGTGAAAAATTCAGTGGACTTTTAGTTCCTTTAGTAGGCAAAATGCTGGATAAAACACAAAAAGGATTTCAGCTTATGAATGAATCGATAAAAAATGAATGTGAAAGAAAGTAACTACTGCTAAATGCGTTCTATCAGTTTTGTCTTGCCTCAGGTTCAATACAAGGCAAAATAACCTACAACATACCCTAATCAAAAATAGACCCTAAATTGTCATAAACACCATTCTAAAGTTTCTGTTAAACGTTATTAAAATAACAATATAAAAGGTGTTAATAAGAATAGATTAATCCGAGATACTTCGCCAAACCCATTCCAAATCAGGTTCGATAATTCGATGTTCCTGGCTAGATAAGGACAAAAGCCGGAAGAGAAACCTTTCGGCTTTTGTCGTTTTAGCTTTTTGTGTGCTACGTATACGTTTTGTATGCAGATTAGTTCAATAGGCAGTATATTGGATTAACCGCAGATCCGGAGGATCGTTTACTGTCATTTAATGTGAAGGCTCCCAAGGGTCTTACTGTTCGTTATCACCCTTGGAGGATAGTCCACTTAGAAACTTCTGTAACAAAAAGGAAGCACTTCTTTGTGAAGGTCGGCTGAAAACGGGAGTCGGTCGTGATTTTATCAAATCGCTTCATCACGACCTTGTCGGACTCATATCCGTCGCAGCGGTCGTTGGTTCGATTCCATACCCCCGCTAGAAATAAGCAGAAAAGTCGAAGAAGAAATTTTTTGACTTTTCTGCTTGGTATGCAAGATGTATGTTAATTGTTTAAAGCCCAAAGCATCGGGGTGTGTTTAGAACTAAAATTTTTCAGAACTTCACCAGTATACCATTATTTGAAAAATTTTAAGTAGTAAGTTTAACCTGATAAAAGAAAGTTATTTTAAGTTATGGATAGACGCCACTTTATAAAACAGACAACTTTACTATCCATGGGTGGACTTTTAATTCCTTCATCATTTTTTTCTTCTTGTCGCAAGGATATCTTGTTTGAGGAAATAAGCTACGGTGGAAAGGTTTTAATTATTGGAGCAGGAGCAGCGGGTTTGTATGCGGGATATGTTCTAAAATCTAAAGGTATTAACTTCCAAATTTTAGAAGCGTCTTCCCAATACGGAGGTCGTCTCGGGAAGCTTTCCGGTTTTGCCAATTTTTCGATCGATCTTGGAGCCCAATGGCTTCATGGTAAGAATAGTATTCTCGGGGATTTGATAGAAAAGTCAGGTGCGAAGATTACATTGGACGAGAGTACTGAAAGCTATTGGTTCAATAATGAAATTGTAGCCTCTTTACCCAATGACATCATTTCTATTTTTACCCGGGAGAACAATGTTCCCGATATTTCGTTTAAGGATTTTGCCGTTCAAGAAGGATACGGGAATGAGTATTCAAATATTGTTGAAGCTATTGCCGGTGATTCCGGCGCTGCTGCATCACGAATTTCGGCTTACTGGAAAATTGAAGAAGAAGAAAATTGGGCCAGCGGGAATGACGATTATAAGTTTCAGGAAACTTTCTTTGACCTGATTGATACACAAATTGCCCAAAAGGTAAACGAACATATTTTACTAAACACTATTGTATCTAAAATTGATTATTCTCAATCTTCGATAATTGTAACAGATAGCAATAACAACGCATACACAGCCGATAAAGTGATCGTCACCGTTCCAATTACAGTGCTTAAAACCGGAGATATTGAATTTGTTCCTGCTTTGTCTGCCGAAAAAATAACTGCCTTTTCAAAAATCGGAATGGATGCGGGAATGAAAGTTTTCTTGAAGTTTAGTAATAAATTTTACGACCAAAATATTATTGGTGGAGCCATTTGTGCAGCCTATGCCGATGAAAGTATAGGGAAAATTCAAACAGATAATGTGTTGCTTGCTTTTGTAATGGGTACTCAGGCGGAGTATTTGACATCGTTAGGCAGTGATGCCGCTATTACTGCTGCCTTACTTCAAGAGTTGGACACCATGTATAACGGTCAGGCAACCGCATCATTTATTTCAGCCCATGTTGAAAACTGGACTACTCATCAGTTCATTAGAGGAGCGTATTCTTATAGCACTATCGGCATGGGAGATGCACGACAAATTGCGGCTAAATCGGTGGATAAGAAACTATATTTTGCCGGTGAAGCAATGAATACATCTAGTCATCATCAAACTGTTCACGGGGCTTTAGAAACAGGCTATAGGGAAGTTATTAATATTTTGAACGACATTAAAAAATGAGGACGATAGTGTTTAGTCTGCTCTTATTCAATTATAGTATAGGAATGGCACAGGAGTTAAGAACAGATGTTTCGTATAAATACATGTTTGCAGGTAAGTGGGATAAGGCTGTTCAAACCTACAATTTTAGTCGACCGTTTCTTGATCATAAGCAGCCCTTGTTGAAGCACGGATTAAATGCGTCGGTGTCATACATTTTTAAATCGCCTAATTACTTCAAACAAGGGTTAACTATGTCGTATTCATATTTCAGAAGCTCTGCTGAAAATGTAAATCTGAACAGTGTATTAAATTTGCACGCATTGAATATCGGATACATTTTGAGTTATAGTAGCGATGAAAAAGCTAATGGACTTTACACAGATGTTATCACTTCTTTGGTATCGGGCAGGCTTAATAGAAGTATTAATGGATTGCCAATTGAAGATGATGGGGTTAAAGTAAGAGCACTTGCTGTCGGAGTCGAACTGAGTATGAAAGCCGGCTATAGTCTGAGCGTAAATGATAAAATGAGTTTTTCGCCTTACGCCCTTATAGGCTATGCGCCATATATTTATTCGCCCTATGGTGAAGCCGTAATTAATCAAACCAAGGAGCTGGTTCATGGTAGTTGGACAGGAATGTTTACGGCCCAACTTGGGTTGAGTGTGCATATTATGCGTACCCCAAATAATTGACACTACTACCACTTATTAAAATGTATAAGGCAACTCACTTTTTCTCCCGGTGCAAATTTCTCTGAATTAAACAAAATCCATGAACTCCACTAAATCAAACCTATTATTTTGGATTGGAATTATCACTGCAACCTGGTTCGCTTTAATCGGTATTGCTTGGGCGTACTATGCTTGCTTGGTTATTGCTTATCCTTTCGGGTTGACGAGTTTTTTGATTTGGAGGAGCATTAAAAGAGATGGAAAATCCCGAAACAAATTCATCCCGATTATTTTAATAATTGGTCTGGTGTTTTCTATTTCGGTACTGTTGTATTTGATGCTTGTCGATTGAACTAAAGCACGTGACAGCGATGTTCTCGGATTTCTTTCTTGGCATGTTTGGTGATCCTGCGCATTGCGCGGAGCTTTGGTTTTTAATTATCTCTAAATTCGTTAGCAATAAAACGTGCAAAAATGATTCAAGCCTTTAAATATTTTGCTAAGAATCTATCGCTATTTTTTTCCTGTTTCTTATAATCTTTACTATTGATCGGCATCACTTGTACCAGGTGGCTTCCAAGCCGGATTTGGGCCCGTTCGAGTCGGATGTTGCTATGTATTATTCGTACTTGCCGGCTTTCTTTTAGGGCACACCTCAGGAGTTAGCGTCGATTTGTAAAGAAAACCGGTACACCATCGGAATGGCGATCATGTATTCGCCTGCTTTTTTTTGGAGATGCAATTGCACGACAATTTGGAGAAAAAGTAAACGGTTATTCTAAGCCGTATCAGCGGGCAATAAGATGGGGGAGCGTGATCTTTGCTTTTATTGGACTTTGGTTTGCCAGAATAAACCTGTTGATGTTCTTTAGTGATACCGTCATGTTGATTGCATTAGCTTGTGTATTTTTCGATACAAATTTGTTTTACTATACGTTCAGTGCAGGAGAAATGGTATCAGAGATGATTGATCTGGAGTTTCGTTAAGGACTATGTGGAACTGTGTCCTTAAAAATCTGCACGTTCCGAATTGTGGATACATGATCATCATTCCGAGTGTAATTTTGCTTTGTTAAACGTTGTAATCTCATTCTAAAAATCACCTCTATGTTCGTTTGGAAAGCCGTTGTTGACTTTATTAGTGATAAGCAGTATCGCGAGTTATTAATTGCTACTACCGTAGTTTTGGTGCTTGGTGCATTCGTGTTTCAATGGATTGAAGGGTGGCGATTTCTGGATGCACTGTATTTCTGCGTATGTACGTTAACTACGATTGGTTATGGAGACGTGACTCCTCAAACCGATTTCGGTAAAGTGTTTAATATGTTTTACATTTTAGTAGGCCTAGGTTTGATCTTGGGTTTCATTAATATTGTTGGCAGGCACCTGAGTGATACGCGCAAGAAGATGACGGGTAAGTAAATAGGGTAAAGTTGGCAGCTGTTACTACGTGATATAGTCTCTCCATATTAATTGTGAATTAAATACGGCATCTGCGCTTCTGGGCGTGAACATTAATGCTACCTTCACCCACTAATTAACACATCTTATCCATGAACAAAAATTTTACTTTACTGGGAGCATTAATGCTGTCGGGAATGGTAATGACTGCACAGCAGAACAGCTCTGTAGTTATTAACCAAGGAGGCGGGCCTCCTACAATAACAGATTCGGTAACCTTTACCGGAGGAATTTCTACTTGGACAGTGCCTTGCGGTGTAACGTCTATTAACATTTCGGCTTACGGTGCTCAAGGTGGCAACGGTGCAACCGGTGGTAACAACGCGACCGGTGGATTCGGTGGCTTGGGTGGCACAGTTACTGCAACCATGAACGTTACTCCTGGTCAAATTCTGAATATTTTCGTTGGCGGTGCCGGGGCGCAAGGTATAGGCGGCTTTAATGGCGGTGGTAACGGCGGTTCTCAAAATGCAGGTGGTGGCGGAGGTGCTACAGATATTCGCATTAACGGCACGGCATTGACAGATCGTGTACTAGTTGCCGGTGGCGGCGGCGGGGGTGGTCGTGCGGGTTGCGAGCAGGTACAGGTTGCAGGTGGCAATGGTGGTTTGGGCGGTAACGGTGCGGGTGCAAATGGTACTGATGCTCCAACGCCAGGCGGTGTTGCGGGTGGTGGCTTCGGTGCTCCGGGTCTTAACGGCGGCGCTGCAGGTATTGGATGCGGCGGCTTCTTAGGAGCTCCGGGTAATAACGGCACTCTGGGCCAAGGTGGTAACGGTGGTAACGGGCAATCTTGTTGCTGTTTCTCTTTTGCAAGTATCCCTGGTGGCGGCGGTGGCGGCGGCGGCTTTGATGGCGGCGGCGGCGGCGGCGGTGGTTCTGCAGGGACTACAGGCTGTTCCGGTAACGATAAAGGGGCCGGTGGCGGTGGTGCCGGTGGTAGCAATTATGGAGCTGTGACTTTAAGTAACTATAACCAGTTGACTGCTTCACGTGCAGGAAACGGTGCGGTATATATATCTTATCTAACTCCCACACCCGGCCTAACAACTACGGCATACAGTTCAACAACATTCTGCGCAGGTGATCAATTTACTGTTGATGCCGCTGATTCATACGGTAATGCCACCTCTTTTCAGTGGGCAGTTACTGGTGACCTATCATTGCTTAGTGGTCAGGGTACAGGTACGGTAACTATAACTATGGGAACGAACGGTGGTGATATTATAGTTTATGGCGAGAATTCTTGCGGACAAGGGATTGCTGATACTGTTACGTTCACGGGATTGGCATTGCCTGTTGTAACAGCTACAGCAGCTGATTCAGCTGTATGTCTTGGAGATTCTACTGTGCTAACTGCTGGTGGAGCATTTACTTATGTTTGGTCTCCTATTAACTCGAACAGCGCAATTACATCGATTACACCATCTGTGTCGGGTACATATTCTGTAACTGGAACTGATGTAAATGGTTGTGTAAATACAGCATCTGTTAATGTAAATGTGAATTTATTACCTACCGTTATCGCTTCGGCAATGCTTCCTGCTATTTGTGATGGTAATTCTGATACATTGATGGCTTCAGGTGCTAATAGCTACTCGTGGAGTTCAGGAGGCTCCTCTGCGATTGAAGTGGTTATGCCTACATCTACATCTACGTATACAGTTATTGGTACAGACGTTAATGGTTGTTCCAACACGGCTGCAGTAACAGTAATTGTAAATCCCCTGCCAACTGTAGCACTCAGTACTTTATCACCTGTTTGTGTTAACGATGGAATATTTGCATTGAGTCAGGGAAGCCCAGTAGGAGGAGTATACAGCGGTCCGGGTGTTGGAAGCGGTAACTTCTCTCCAGCATTAGCGGGAATTGGGACACATGTGATAACATATACTTATACTGACAGTGCTGGTTGCGCGAACTCAGCGACACAGAATATTGCTGTTGATGCATGCACAGGAATCACGGAGTTTAATGTTGGTAATATTTTAGTTGCTAATCCAAATCCGGCGACTGATTTGTTGACTCTGTCTTGGAACTCAACCCTACGAGTTGCAGTAATTGAAGTTTTAGATGTGCAAGGTCGTATAGTGAATACTATATCCAACCCAACAACATCAAGCGTAAATATTGATGTGGTTAGTTTGCCTGCAGGTGTTTATACCATTCGCGTAATTGACAACGTGAACAAAGTAACTCCTCAGACTACTTTCATCAAGAAGTAATCGCGGTTATGATTTTGAAAAGGCTGTTTCCGAAAGGAGACGGCCTTTTTTGTTTATGGTTATTGATGTCAATAGTTATCGGGACAAAATAACCATTATAAAGTACACCGGACGTTTCGATAGGCTCAATCTACATTGCTAAAACGTTTATTGATGCGGATAGCTAGCGGGACGAAATCAATGCAAAAACAAAGGTGGTTGAGCTTGTCGAAACCACCTTTGTTCTTACCAATCCATCATAACTTCCTTTTCACCGCTCCTTTCACCGCCATGGCCGTTGTAGGATCATCGGGCCAGGAATGCTTGTGGTATTTGATGCGTAGTTCTTTTTTGATTTCCGGATAACCGGTTTTCCAGAAGCCTTCTAGATCTTGCGTAATCTGAACGGGTCGGAATGCAGGAGATAATAAGTGTATCAATAACTTCGTTCTGCCGTCGTTAATTGTTGGCGTTGTTTTCCATCCGAAAACTTCTTGTAAACGTACAGCAAGAATAGGTTGCCCTCCATTCTCAGCATACTGAATGGTAATTTCACTGCCACTCGGTACTGCTATTTTCTTTGGTGCAATGCGGTCGATGGCTTGTTGTTGTTCCCAGGATAATTGTTGCGCCATAATTTCTCCCAAAGGCAATGCGTTAACATCAGCTAAGGTTTTGCAGGCAGAAATATGATTCTTCAAATAGCGTTCAGGATGCTCTTGCAGTGTGCTCATGGAAAAGTCAGGTAATTCCAATTCAGGTCTCCATTGCTGAACGGCTTGTAAGCGCTGTATTTCGTTCAATTGTTCTTCACTTGGGCGTAATCCTTCTTTGCGTATTACTTGAAACCAAACTTCTTCTATCTCCTGCTGATCAACACCGTTTAATTTTTCTTCTTTAACACATAATTGAAATATTCTCCATTCGCGTTTACAAATTAATGTTTGAATACGTTCATCATAATGCACAATTTCAATGGGCAACGCTTGTTCCAAAAGATCATCAGCATGGAAAACTGCCGCAGTGAAAATTTTCCCTGTTCCTCCTGTACCTTCGTCTAATTCAGCTACAGCCAGCCATTCTTCATCCGTTAATACATCGCCTTTGTTCAAAGCTGCAATGCGTCCGTTAGCTAAACGATAACGCCCGGAAGTATCGATGCGTTTCGCAATGCGTTCGGGATAAGCAGATGCGATCAATTGCCCGATTTCCGCAGCATCAGGCGAATACGGTTGATCTTGTGCTTTGATGATTTGCATCCAGCGTTTCGCAATTCGACTAATGTTATCCATTGCTCTACGATCACCACTTGTTGGTTTTTTCCCACGGTAATCGCGTAGTGCATGCAAACGTAACGCAAGATCGGCACCTTCCTGTCGAGGTAATGGGTCTCGTTCTTCCAGCAATGCAGCAACATCGCACGCAGCAGCTGCTACATTCAACGATTTACCTGTCAGCAATAAATGCGCTATACGCGGATGTGTTGCGAGTTGTAATAATTGTTTGCCGTGCGTTGTTATTTTATCATTGTCAATCGCACGCAATGCAATTAAAATTTCACGTGCGCGCTCCAGATGTGTTGCAGGCGGCTCGACTAACAGCATCGGCAATTTAGTGGAGGTATATCCCCAATTGGTGATTTCTAGTAAGAAATCGGTGAGATCGGCTTCGAGAATTTCCGGAATACGTTGCGGTGTAAGTTGCCTATTGATGACTTCCGGCCATAAGCGATAACACACTCCGGGACCTAATCGCCCTGCACGCCCTGCGCGTTGTGTTGCCGCATCC
>JBIJCF010000005.1:0-116555 GCA_044344795.1 Bacteroidia bacterium
CAATCAGAAGCCAAAAGATGAACAACCTCGCCTGAAAAACGGGTATCAAATGATGCGTATCATCGAAAATCATCCAGAGGTAGTTGGCATATCACCATTTGTCGGCTCACAGGCCATCTTTAATATGGGAATAGCCCAGGTTGCCGGGCGTGTTGCAGGTGTTGACATTGAACGCGAGAACAACACGTTTAATGTAGAAAAATACATGATTGACGGTGATTTGAAGCGTCTCGAAACAACACCTAACGGCATAATATTAGGTGAAGGTTTAGCACTAAAGTTGGGTGCAGTAACAGGCGACATTATTACTGTTTCTTCAGCAAAAGGATCCGCCTTACAGATGAGAGTTGTTGGAATCCATCAGTCCGGTGTTGTAGAATTGGATAATAGTCGAGCCTACATTAATATTCGCAATGCGCAAAAACTACTACAAGTTGATGGCAGTTATATTACTGATTTAAATATCAAACTAAAGGACATCAAAAAAGCCAAAGCATTGGCCGCAGATTGGGAAAAACAGTTTGGATACACTGCTGTTGATTGGGAAACTGCCAACGCCAACGTTTTCAGTGTATTCAAAATTCAAAATATGGTGACGTATTTAATTATCACGTCAATTTTAATTGTTTCAGGTTTCGGTATTTTTAATATTCTGATGATGATCATCTATGAGAAAATGCCGGACATTGCGATTCTCAAGGCAACCGGCTTTAAGGATCATGATATAAGAACAATATTTCTGACGGAATCTTTAGTTATCGGAATATTCGGAGGACTCCTGGGGCTTATTGCCGGCTGGGGACTACAACAGATTGCAGGGAGTATCAAAATGGACATGCGAGGATTTGTAGCCATGGAATATTTAAAGTTCAACACCAGCGCAGGCTTTTACGCCATGGCATACGCGTTTGGACTAATCGCTACAGCACTGGCCGGCTATATTCCGGCGCGAAAAGCTTCAAAAGTTGACGCCATTGACATCATCAGAAGTAAATAACATGCCGGAAGATATCATTCTCGAAACCCGTTCCATCAGCAAGTTTTTCCGCGATCCCGTGGACTTTCAGGCGTTGAAGAACATCAGTTTCAAAATATCTCGCGGACAATTTGTTTCTATAGTGGGCTCGTCGGGCAGCGGTAAATCAACTTTGTTGTATTTGCTGTCAACGCTGGATACTGATTATGAAGGTGAAATTCTAATTGATAACGAACCGCTGCACGAAAAGTCGAAAAATCAACTCGCCGAAATTCGTAACGAAAAAATCGGATTCGTTTTTCAATTTCATTATTTGTTACCGGAATTTACGGTATTGGATAACGTGATGTTACCTGCTTTAAAACTTGGCAAATACGATGAAGACACCATTCGTAAGCACGCTTATGAAAAACTCGATTTGCTGGGATTGGGTGACCAAGCCCTAAAAAAAGCGAGCAAATTATCCGGAGGTCAGCAACAACGAGCAGCTATTGCACGCGCATTGATCAACAATCCCAGTATCATTTTCGGAGATGAACCCACAGGAAACTTGGATTCGAAAAATGCCCAAACCGTTTTTGATATTCTTAAAGAATTACAATTGAAATTTAATCAAACAATTCTCGTAGTTACACACGATCAGCAGTTTGCTGCAAGTACCGACCGGCGCATCACGTTAAAAGATGGTGAACTATTAAGCGATGAACTGCTTAAATAAATTTTAATCGACCTGTTATTGCATCTACATCCAGTTCAACGCGTGCGCCCAGCTTCAACGCGATATTTTTAGTTCCGTGTCCTGCCGGAAATCCAAACGCAACAGGATAGTTGTATTCTTCAACATGTGAACGAATAATCTCTTCCGCTGTCTGTCCGAAAGGAATAGCATTGTCCTTCATATCATCCATTCCACCAACGACCAAACCTGCCAGATGTTTTAATTTTCCTGCACGCTTAAGACTCAACACCATCCTATCGATGTGATATAAATATTCGTCCAAATCCTCAATGAACAGTACTTTCCCTGCATAATTGATATCCGAAGCAGAATTTTGAATAGCATAAAGCAAACTTAAATTCCCGCCAATCAATTCTCCTTGTCCAACGCCTACTCTGTTCAGTCGTAACTCACTAGATGTCATTTCAGCGTTAATCGTCTTCCCACATAAAACCTCTAACAACGATTTTGTGCTCTCGGCATCCTTCAGAAAATTAATTGGCATAGTGCCATGCACAGTTTGCAATCCAATGTGCTGATGAACATGTGCATGAAAGACGGTTATGTCGCTGTATCCTACAATCCATTTGGGATGTTCCATCAAATAATTCCAGTTAATTCCATCTACTATTCGCATACAACCATAACCGCCGCGAGCAGCAATGATGGCTTTTACCTTAGCATCCGAAAGCAGTTCATTTATATCTGCAATACGCGCTGCATCAGTTCCGGAAAACTGATTCTCCGAACCATACAAATTCGTACTGCACTTAACCACGAATCCTGCTTCTTCCAGCAGTCGAATAGCCGGAGCCATTTCGTCACGACTAACTTTCCGTGCCGGTGCAGTGATGCCGATAACATCTCCCGGCTGCAAATACGGAGGCGTAATGGTTTGCGTCTGTTTCATTATCTTCGTGCTCCCTGATGAGCCCGTAAATCTAAGCGTTCAGGATGAATTAACATGAATCAAACACCAAAACGTTATACCGTAACAGCAGCATTAATTTATGCCAATGGCCCAATCCATATCGGACATTTGGCTGGCTGCTATTTGCCATCAGATATTTACGTGCGTCATTTGCGCTCGTGTGGTGAGGATGTTTTGTTCGTTAGCGGAACTGATGAACACGGCGTTCCTATTACACTTCGCGCACGCAAAGAAGGCTTAACACCGCAACAGGTTGTCGACAAATACTACGATATCATCAATCGTTCGTTCAAAGAATTCGGTGTGGAGTTTGACATTTATTCTCGCACATCACGCCGGGCACATCACGACTTCTCGTCTGCATTTTTCAAAACACTTTACGATAAAAAAGTTTTTACAGAGGAAACTACAGAACAATACTTCGACGAAGAAGCAGGACAGTTTTTAGCAGATCGATACATCGTCGGAACTTGTCCCAACTGTAGTAATCCCAACGCATACGGAGATCAATGTGAAAAGTGCGGTACTTCATTATCTCCGGACGAACTTATTGCTCCGTACAGTACATTAAGCGGATCTAAACCTGTTAAGAAACCTACCAAGAACTGGTTCTTACCATTAGATCAATTGCAACCAAAATTGCAAGCTTATGTCGATTCGCATCAAGAATGGAAGGCGAATGTTTTCGGTCAATGCCAGTCGTGGTTAAAAGCCGGTTTACATCCGCGCGCAATGACCCGTGATCTGGACTGGGGAGTAAAAGTTCCAGTTGAAGGCGCAGAAGGTAAAGTATTGTACGTATGGTTTGATGCGCCTATCGGATACATCACCGCAAGTAAGGAATGGTTTGAAGATCCATCCACTCGAAATAAACTGTCTTACGGAGGCGCTCCGCGTTCTGGATCCTGGGAAGACTATTGGAAAAAAGATGATACCAAGTTGGTGCATTTCATTGGTAAGGACAACATCGTTTTTCATTGCTTGATTTTTCCGGCAATGTTAATGGTGCATGGAAATTATATTCTTCCGGATAACGTTCCTGCCAATGAATTCCTGAATCTCGAGAGTAATAAAATTTCCACTTCTCGTAATTGGGCTATTTGGCTGCACGAGTATTTGGATGAAATGCCCGGTAAGCAAGACGAATTACGTTACGTGCTTACCGCGACTGCCCCCGAAACCGGAGACGGAGACTTTGCCTGGGCCGATTATGAAGCCCGCGTGAATAATGAGCTGGCTGCAGTATTCAGCAACTTCGTGCATCGTACAATGGTGCTTACGCATAAAAATTATGCAGGTAAAGTGCCTTCAGCAACGCGTTATACCAAGGAAGATGTTTTGGTGTTGGAAGAAATCACCAAATTCCCGGACCGCATCAGTGCAGCTATTCGCAACTACCGTTTCCGTGAAGCACAACAAGAAATGATGAACCTTGCGCGTCTGGGTAACAAATACCTATCTGATAACGAACCGTGGAAAAACCCGGATCCGGAACGTGTGAAAACTGTATTGAACGTTTCTTTGCAAATTTGCACCAATCTAAGTGTGCTCTGTGAACCTTTCTTGCCGTTCACTTCAGCGAAATTACTAAGCATGCTTAATATTAGTTCATTGTCATGGAATCAGGCACAGAACACGTCCAATTTGCCGGAAGGACATCAGTTGAACGAGCCGGTAATGTTATTTGCAAAAGTGGATAAAGCGTTATTACAAAAGCAAATGGACAAGCTTGAATCGATTAAGAAAATTCAGGCTGCTGAAGCTGAACAAGCGCAATTAGCCGCACAACCTGCAAAGCCTTTGGAACCACAGAAAGAGACCACTACATTCGACGATTTCGCGAAAATGGATATCCGCATTGGAACAATCCTTGCTGCAGAAAAAATGCCGAAAAGTGATAAACTGTTGAAACTTACAGTTGACACCGGAATTGATCAACGTACCGTATTGTCCGGCATTGCGAAGTACTTTACACCGGAAGAAGTAGTTGGCAAACAAGTTACGATTTTGGTAAATCTTGCGCCACGCAAAATGATGGGTATTGAATCGAACGGAATGATATTGATGGCGGAAAACGACAAAGGGGAACTAAGCTTTGTTGCGCCTTCAAATGACAACGTCAACAACGGTTCAACAGTAAAGTAGGTTGTTCCTCTGAAATGAATTGTGTAGCTTAGTTACATGATGCGTAACTCCTTCTTTACATTACTTGCAACCATTGGTGTAATTTCTTGTACACCGAAAATCGAAACTCCTGAGCCGTCTTCAGGCTTAGCAGACTTCTCCAAATTTGTTGCTGTCGGCGGTAGTTACATGGCGGGTTATCAAGATGGAGCATTGCGCGATGATCATCAAACTAAAAGTATTCCCATGCTTTTGGGAAGACAGTTTTCGTTGATCACAGAAAAAACATACAACCAATATACATTAGGAACCTCGGAAGGAATTGGTTGGAATTACAAATCGTGGGAGAGTTGGTACGCCGGTGCTTCGCGTCTAGGAGACAGAACCGATTGCCAAGGTGTAGTTTCCATGGGACCGGTCAAAGACAGCGTAAACACAGCTGCAGCATGGAGTGTCTTCACCAATAATTACCCGAACAAAAATATCAACTGGAGCATTCCATTCGCTTCGTTGCAAGAGCAATTCAATCCTGCTTTGGGTAATGCTCCGGTGAATAACACCAATCCATACTATCACCGCATTGCATCCACTCCCGGCACGTCTACCGTTTTGCAAGATGCGCGGTCCGCAAATGCAACATTTTTTGCAGCATGGTATGGCATGGAGGAAATTTATAATTATGCACGGTACGGCGGAGAACGCAACACACCTCCAAGTGCGGCACAATTCGCAGCTGCATTGGACACTGCACTTTCCGAACTTACTGCAAATGGTGCAAAAGGAGTCTTGGCAACTATTCCCGGATTGCGCAGTTTTCCGTTCTACACATTAATTCCATGGAATGGCGCAAACCTTACACAAAGTAAAGCTGATTCATTGAACACGATTTACACCAACAGCGGTTTGTCGCACATCCAATTTCAGGAAGGCGCCAATGGTTTTGTGATCAACGATCCTGCGGCACCAATGGGTGTACGACAGTTAACGAACGGAGAATTCTTGACTATGCAATCGCCGCTGGATTCCATGAAATGTAATTTTATGGGAATACTATTTTCGGTTATTCCGGATCGATACGTGTTGGATGCAACGGAAGTACAATTGATCGATCAATACATCGATGCGTACAATACCGTTATTCGTCAGAAAGCGGCGCAATACAATTTAGCGCTGGTTGATATGCACGATTACTTTTCACGTGTAAACGCCGGCGTAGTGTGGGATGGCGTCGATTACAATGCCACATTTGTAAGTGGAGGCTTCTTCTCACTGGATGGATTTCATCCACACGAAAAAGGCTACGCTCTAATTACGAACGAATTCATAACCGCGATTAATATCAAATACGGAGCGACTATTCCGACGCTAAATTGCTTTGATTGCAATGGAGTTTGGTTTCCGTAAATAAAAAAGCCCGCCGAATCCGACGAGCTTTTCTTTGATCGTTGTTTTACCTACTTCACAATTACTCGTTGCGTGTATTGTTGCGTTGCGTTGCGCACCGTAATCATATACATTCCCGAAACCCAACCTTGAGTAGTTAATGTGGTTGTGCCATCTGCTTCTGCGCGCTGACGACGGAATAATTTACCTGTGGCATCGTACACCTCTATGCTGTAATCATTACCTGCCAAACGTCCTGTATTTACCGTAAATTCTGCAGTTGCCGGATTCGGATAAACGTCCAACACAGAACGTAATGCAGGCAATTCCTGCATGCCGATAGGATTCGACCATCCGCAATCCAACTGATCCCCACAAATAAAATGCACCAAGAAATTTCTCGTGATCACCAACGTTGTATCATAATACGCAGCACTACTCACATGCGGCACGTGCCCTTGACCTTCGTGAATTTCAAAACAATTGGTAATTCCCAACTGGTCCACTCGAGTGTCAATGGAAGCCGAACCGTGCACAGTTAACAAAGGATACGTCCCTAACAATACGATTGTTGCTGAACCATAAGGAACCGTTTGATCCGCAGTACCGTGAAAATTCAACACCGGCTCATCTCCTGAATTGATCCAAGCTGTATCACCCAATGCACCTGCAATATTGATTACTGCACGAACATTTGATGAATAACCCGGATTACCGCTATTGCCTTCAATGCCACCACTTAAACCCGGCTGATTCGTGGTATCTGCCCATGAAGGAAATTCGTTGGGCTCATCCAAATACGCGACATGCAACGCCATAAATCCTCCGGCACTTACACCCATGAAATATATGTTAGCAGTATCAACGCCGTACGTGTTGCCTTGTGTAGCATAATCCTTTTTGAAAAAACGGACAGCAGCTTTTGCATCTTGTACAGCACGCATTACCGCTTCAGTTGCATCGGTACTATCCGGCCCCGGGAACGGGAAATTCGTCATGCCCACACGATAATCGATTGAAGCCACAACGTAACCCATTTGCGATAAGTCATTACAAAATTGAATAACGTCACCACCGGTTTTTGATCCGGATAAAAAGTTTCCGCCGTGCGCCAGAATGATTAATGGGCGATTGGTAACGGTGTCGTTTTTTGGCATGTGCACATCCAAACGAAGTGATGTGTTGCTGTTGTTGAAGCTCTGATTGGAACCGTAAACAATATTGGAAATCGTGGTATCCTGAAAAACAAAATCCCGATAACGCAAACCGTTGCAAGCACTCTGAGCTTGAATTGTTGCAGCACTTGCCAAACACAAGGCCATTCCTGTAAGTAATTTTTTCGTCATAAGGGTATAGTTAAAACTTGAGGGTAAATCCGATTCCCGGAGCTATGGTTCTACTTTTATATGTTCCGGTAAATCCTGTTTCGATGTTGGTGTCTGAACGCTGCATGCCTTCTACATACAGGCAGGATGCATCAATACGAATGTGTTCTCCGATTTTATACGTTACTCCGCCCGTAATCCCAATACGATCACTGTCCGGAGTTTCAGGAGTTATATAACCGTCTTGCACAGGTGTTTTGTCGAAGTAACATCCCGCGCGCAATTGCAACTTATCCAAAATGCGGTATTCAACACCTGCTCGTGCTATCCATGCATTCTTGTACATCCGCGCCGAACTGATGTCTTCCAATTTATCCGTGTTATCGGCAAAATCAATACGCAACGAATCGTACGAACTCCAACCAACAATATTGACATCACTTGAAAAAGTCCATTTGTCGTTAGTATAAGCTGCACCTACATTAACTACCTGCGGTAATCGCAGTGCGGTAGAAAAAGTAGTAGTCGGAAAAAACTCCTGCAAGGCTCCGGGCACAGTAAACTCAGCACTTCCACCATTAACCTCCACACTAACTGCAGAACGATACGAAGCACCAAACGACAACGCATCATTATGCTTGTATAATATTCCCGCCTGAAAACCGAACCCGCTAGCATCGCCCGAAAGACTCCCTTCGCCATATTCGCCATTCTGATCTTGCACCGGAACACCTTTTCGTAATGCGAAACCACCCGTTGCATAAATGAAGCCGGCTCCAATGCCTAACTTTTCGTGCAATTGATACGATAGAGTCGGTTGAACGAAAATTGTTTTAAGATTGATTTCGCGAATCAGGAAATTTCCCTTCCAATCAGACGGCCACTCTGCGCGACTTCCAAAGGGAGTATAAACAGCCACGCCTGCCGCCCACTTTTGTTTATTGTACATCGCGTAAACACCGAAAGGCGTTCCAACATTTTGCACCATGGAAGCCTGATACACGCCAGGAGCCGGCTCTGCGTAGACAGTACGAGGCATTAAGAAAGTACCGCTTCCGGTTATTACCCATTTGCCGTCAACAAAAACCGAAGCGCCGGGATTAAAGAACATACTAGAGGCATCAAAAAACAATGCAGTTCCTGTATGCCCCATACCTAAATGACGCTGACTTTGCGTATTCACCTGAAAACCTCCTGCAATCGCAGTAACAGATACGTGCAATACAATGACTATACAAACGAGGAATTGGCGGGTCATCTTCAAATGTAAATAAATCGTTCTCGTAATAAAAACAAATCCTGCCCTTTCGCCTGAAATTAGTCTTGCGGACGTCAACCGGGAATTATTCCACGAATTAGCGCAGGTATGTTAATTTTGCACGAAGTTCTTTATTATGGTCTCGTAGTTCAATGGATAGAATAGAAGTTTCCTAAACTTTTGATACAGGTTCGATTCCTGTCGAGACTACAAATTTCTTTAGTGTTGCTGCTCACTAACCCGTCCATTGTGCCACCATCAGATATAGCGGCATCCCAATCGTAATATTTATTGGAAACGTAACGGCAAGCGCCATGGGCAAATACAAGCCCGGATCTGCTTTAGGGGCAGATATTTTCATGGCAGCAGGAACCGCGATGTACGAAGCACTTGCGGCAAGTATGGCAAGTATAAAACGATTACTGATATCGTGAATAAACGGGGCGCTGATCACCGCTGCCAAACAACCGTTAAACAACGGAACCAGAATGGCGAACAAAAGTGGGAAAGATCCGTAAGCAAAGAATGATTTCAACTTACGACCGCTGGTGATGCCCATATCCAACAGGAAGATCGCAAGAAAGCCTTTGAACAAATCGTTCGTAAATGGTTTAATCCCTTCAGCCTGTTTAGCGTTAGCGAAGTAACCGATTAATAAACTTCCAAGAATAAGTAATACGCTGCCGTTGGTGAATGAATGTTTAGCTACGTCACGTTTCTTAACACTGGCCGAACGCTGTTTATCAAACAACGAAATCAGCAACAAACCCATGATAATTGCCGGCGACTCCATCAATGCCATTGTCGCGACCATATGTCCGTGAAAAATGTATTGTTGACTTTCTAAATAAGTAACCGCGGTTACGAATGTCACTGCACTCACTGAACCGTAAGCGGCCGCAATAGCACCTGCATCATATACATTCAATTTCCGTTTCAATACAAAAAACGTGTATAGCGGAATTAAAGCGGAAATAGCGATTCCCAGAACAATAGAGCCAATCACTTCACCGTTAATTTCTTCATGCGACAATTCCTGGCCTCCTTTAAATCCAATAGCAAACAATAAATACAGGGAGATAAACTTGGAAGAGTTTGCAGGAATTTCAAGATCGCTTTTCAAATACACAGCCACAATTCCTAAAGCGAAAAATAACAACGCGGGATTCGTAAGATTTTCTTGAAGTAATTCTAAAGTCATTGTTTCTTAGGGATGTTATCAGGGATTACAATTATCACAATACATGGGATCTTCATGCCGCTTCCCATTGGGAAATTCGACGTTTTCTTGATAGCTGCATTTTAGACAACTACTAACAATTCGTTGTACACCTCTAGTAGGAAAACTACATTGTGCGCATGGCAAACCTTTGTGAAATTGCGTCGGTCCAAAACCGGGAATACCGCACGCAGGACAAACACATTTAATTCGTTGCGCTAACTTCTCGGCAGCACCCGCAATCACCTTCATACGTGTAGGATTCATGTGCGCGCGCATATCTGTTTGCACATGCAACTGTCGATTTTGTTTCAAGAATTGCGAGCCTATTTCAAGCAGTGTTTTTTCTTCGCGAATTCCTTTGACCATATTCTGCAATGAATCCGGAGACGGGCGTAGAATTAGCGCATGACTTGGGAACCGGGCTGTTTGCACGAACGTTAACAGGTCCTCGATGCTTGTTACTGTTGATTCAGCGTAGTTCGTATCCGGAGACAATTCCTTTACCATAATCTCCAGATCATTTCGCCGGTCGATGAAGAGCAGGATTTCTTCGTCAGCAGGAATAAACGGAATAAACGGGTGGGGTCCGAACGAACCTTCGCTAGCCACAGCCAAATCTACACTCCCCTGTTCTAAACCATGTAGACATTTTTGACGGGCTGTGGCTAACGGGTCCGATTTACGCTCTACCTCGCCACTGAACGTCCCCCAACGATCTGTGTCAAAATCAACAAGCGTAAATGTTTTTACTCCCAACTCATGTTGCAGTACCGGACTGATTGCCTGCTGTTTGCCGTGCATGGTAGCAATCAGTAACGGTCTGCCTCGATAGAGTTGATCACTCACTGTACTTCAATCCAATTGTGATATCCGACTTGATATTCAGCTGAACGTTTTTTTCTCGTGCTTCACGTATCAGGTCCTCCACAATAGCCTTGCTCTTATACAAATCTTCAATGCGCTTTGCAGCTAAAGGATCTTCACGATTATAGTGCACCTGATGACTTAGATTCTTGATCTTATTGTAGTTGATTTTTGCTACAATAAACTTGAGCAATATCTCTTGTGCATCATCGGAAGCAAATCCTCCATCCATCAACACTAACTTCGTGGTCGTCTCCATAAGCAATGATTAAAAATTAGTAAGCACGAGTTCCGCATCAACCCTCACTGTACCACTATCTGATTGCGATGCAGTACGAATGCGATGCCAGCTATCCTGAAGCGATTTAATCTTCTGCTCACGGAATTTGATGTCTTCCTCTGTACCCGAAGAAGATATTTTATTTTCGTGAAAGCGGATCTTCGCTTGAATCATTTCACCGATCAACGTATTCGCTTCATCACGACGAAATTCTCCTTTGATTAAATCGATCTTCATAGTTGCTGTTTTTATTGTCCTTGACCTAAACTGTATGCAGGCTTACCATCAAAAGCGTAGAGATTTTCAGTTTTGATACTATCGATTCCTTCGTTGAGCGATTTATTCAACAATTCAATAATATCTTGTTTAGAGATCACAGCTCCATCTTGCGGCTTGAAGCGACAACGCCAGTGATCTGTGCAGAAAGTCTCTCTGAATCCTTCCGGCCATACTTTGATTCCACGATTGGTAATCATCGATAGCTTCACGTGATTCAACTCCAGCGCCTTCACTTTTGACGCCAATTCATCTGCAGATTCTCCTGTCCAATGAACAAACACATCAACACCCACAAGCTCTTTCTTGGCAGAAGCTTTCCGCTTGTATTTTGGCAAGTTCAATGCCGCGCTGTTCGCGTAAGACACTGCCTTTAATGTCTTTGGTGTTTTGCCGAGATTCGCAATTACAGCTTGCGCAAATTCTTTTGTGCCTACCTTTTGCTTACTCACGCCTTCCTTATAAATATCGTAAGTGTGAATTCCCTCTTCCAGCGTTGTTAACCATGCATTTTGCACACGTTCCGCCACTGCAGTTTGACCAATGTGATTCAACATCATAATCGCACCTTGCAACAAACCCGAAGGGTTGGCCACATTCTGACCCGCTCGACGCGGTGCCGATCCGTGAATAGCTTCGAACATGGCGCATTCTTCACCAATGTTTGCTGAACCCGCTAATCCTACAGATCCTGTGATTTGTGCCGCAACATCGCTCAATACATCACCGTACAAATTCGGCATCACAATAACGTCAAATGCTTCCGGTGTATCAGCCATCTTAGCTGCACCAATATCAATGATCCAGTGTTCGTTTTCAATCTCCGGATATTCTTTTGCAATCTCATCAAACACCTGGTGAAACAAACCGTCAGTCTGCTTCATGATATTGTCCTTCGTGAAGCACGTTACTTTCTTACGCTTCTGCTGCTTTGCATATTCAAACGCGTAACGAATAATTTTCTCACAACCCGGACGGCTGATCAACTTCAAACACTGCACTACCTCATCGGTTTGCTGGTGTTCGATTCCCGCGTATAAGTCTTCTTCGTTTTCACGCACAATCACCACATCCATCACAGGATGTTTGGTGCTCACGAACGGATGTAAGCTAATACAAGGACGCACGTTGGCATATAATCCGAGGAATTTACGGGTTGTAACGTTCAAGCTCTTATATCCGCCACCTTGAGGAGTTGTAATCGGAGCTTTCAGAAAAATCTTGTTTCTGCGAATCGTATCCCATGAGGAATTAGCAATACCGGAAGTATTTCCGGCCAGATACACCTTTTCTCCTACTTCAATTTCATCGATTTCAATTTGTGCTCCCGCGGCCTTGATGATGTCCAACGTAGCATCCATAATTTCAGGACCGATGCCGTCCCCTTTTGCAACTGTAATACGTGTCATAGTTTAGAGAGTGTAGTTTAACGGTGCAAATGTGCATGGTGCATTTCATATATTTTTATTTATCTTTATTATATTTTCCATTAATATTTTTTATGAATTACACGTTGCATCAATTACAGATTTTCTTGCGCGTTGCGCAAACCGGCAGTATTACAAGAGCTGCAGAAGAACTACACCTCACACAGCCTGCCGTTTCTATTCAGCTCAAAAACTTCCAGGACCAGTTTGATATTCCGTTGACAGAAGTGGTGGGACGACAATTGTTCGTTACGGAATTCGGAAACGAAATTGCCCACACCGCAGAACAAATTCTCCAACAGGTGAACACCATTAAGGCGAAGACCATGGCTTACAAAGGAGAACTGGCGGGACGCTTAAAAATTTCCGTTGTGTCAACAGGTAAATATGTAATGCCTTATTTCTTGCGCGAATTTATTCAACAGCATGCTGGCGTCGAGTTACAAATGGATGTGACCAATAAATCGAAAGTAATTGAGTCGCTGGAAGCCAATAGTGTCGACTTCGCTCTCGTATCCATTTTACCAAAACAAATTGCGGTTGAAAAAATGGATCTACTACAGAACAAATTGTTCTTGGTGGGACAGGCCGATAAGAAATGGAAAACCAAGCAAGCGTACTCCAAAGAAATGCTGAACGAGTTACCGCTCATTTTTCGAGAAGAAGGTTCCGGCACACGACAAACCATGGAAGGATTTCTTGATCGCAGTAAAATTAAACCGGGAGCAAAAATGGAGCTCACGTCTAACGAGGCCGTAAAACAAGCCGTGCTGGCAGGTTTAGGATATTCCATCATGCCGTTAATCGGGATCAAAAACGAACTACGAAACAAAGAGTTGCAGATCATTCCAATTAAAGGACTCCCAATTAAAACCACGTGGAGTTTAATCTGGCTGAAAGGCAAAAAGCACTCTCCTGTTGCCGATGCATTCAGAAAGCAAATGCAGGACACCAAAAATGAAATTGTCAAAAATACCTTTCATTGGTACGAGGCGTATTAAAATGAAAGGCCGGACTTTCATCCGACCTTTCTCCCTTAGTAATGGTGGCGCCTCCCACTCACCTTACTAATAGCGCTCCACGCTCACCACATAAATCATTAATGCATTTTTCTTACGTTTCACCTCTACACCGAAACCCACTTGCTCTGCACTCTTGTCATTCAAACCTTGTTTCGCACGGTCTTTTTCTAATTGTGTCTGAATTGTTTTTACAACAGCCTCCACACTATAATCCCGAACATCAACTTCTACGATTGCTGCAATTTCTCCAAATCGCTCTTCACCTTTTAGCAACGTTCCTCCCGCAGAAGCCTTATTCACGCGTTGTTTCAATGTTTCGCCATAATAAGCGCGCTTACCTTTTTGTTGTTCGTGTGTTAACTTATTAACGCTAGCCATATAAAGGGCATGCGCACTTGCCGCTTTCTCCAAACTTTTCTTACGTTTCACATCACGATCTGCAGTATATAGTGCCTGAGCAATATCTAGTTTTGCGGTACGTGTATTTACGTTTACTTTTTTCTTGCTCTGCGGCTTTTCTTGTTGCGGCTCAACGCGAACAGGTGCATCATCCTTAGGCACATCAGCAACAACAATCTTACCGGTTCCGTGTCGTGCAAATAAATCGGTAGCCCAAACAACGCCGTTCTTGATTACAAACGCAACGCCATGAATAGCATGATTGCGCAACATATTACGATTGTGCCCCGGAGATTTCTTCCACTGATTAATGCTGTACAACGCAATATGCTTTGCCTTTTCTTGAATTGTCTTGCCATTACCGCTATAGTTGTACAAACAATTCTCACCTGACCAATAAGACATACGTTTGGTCACATAAGTCTCGCGATCGCCGGGATCTTTTCCTGTAAATGATTTGGTATTCGGCTTCTCACTATGAGACAATTCATTATTGTCCAACATCCAAATGGTGTGATTGCGGGAAGCCAGCCACAGTGTATCACTCCAGCCCAATGCAAGTTGACCACTATCCTTACGATAAGCGTTAAGCATTTCGTGAAAATATAGTGCAGCCAATCGCTCGATCTGCAAAATAGAATCCCGTTCAGATTGTAGTATGATTTGTTTTAAACCTCCGGCATCAGCAACTTGATTGTTGGCCTGAGCTCTGGTGTTGTTACCTAAAAACAACAACACGACGAATACACGAACCGCAGTCTTCATAACCTAAGCGTTTTAAAGTGAAGTAGTGTTGTTTCATCGTACTTGCTATATAACACATAACGTGCCAAATCATGAAAAGGTACATGTTCACGCAAAAAAAATCCCCGCAAGTGCGAGGATTCTGTATTGATTGCAGGAGCGCATTACAAATTCTGAACGTGCTCTACATAAATAGCATCGTTCGTAAACACGCCGTAAACACGCACTTTCTTCTTGAAATTAATCGGCGTTCCGTCAGCTCCCATAATTTTTACATCGGCATCGGAATAATTATCAGGCAATGGACCTAATTGCCCGGGCTTACTTCCGTATTGAATATTCACCATAAAATCATCGCCTAATCCTGCTTTTTTAAGGTAAACGAAAGTATATGCTCCGCTCATGGTCATCATCGGCATTTCGAACACGCCTTCAGCCATCACCAGCTTCCCTATTAATGTGGTGTCTTTTAAATTAGACGAAGTCAACTTCGTGGCGTTTAGCGTGCTGTAATCCACAGGAGTTGCTTCCATTTTTTCAATGCTTTTGCAATCGAGTGAATAGTAACCGTACTTGTTGCTGAAGCGACCCGTAATTTTAACACGATCGCCGGCAGTAATTGCTTCGCCCTTATTTCCTGTAATTTTCAAATCTTCTTCCTTGTACTTTTCAGGTAATGTAACCATGGTGTTATTGCCGGTTCCCACATCAACGGTTACGATAAAACTTTCCGTTGCCTGAAATTGTGCCGGACGCTCATACAACCCGATTTGTGCAGTGCTAGACTGATACGATGTTCCCGGCAACGCCACATACCCAATCAATTCTACGTTGGTTTCGTGTAATGTGGAATCGGACAATTTAGTCCAGTCGATTGCCACGGCAGGAGCGTTCTTTTTCTCTTCTTCGGCTTTAGAAATACTATCGAGCTCTTTATTTAATACCGACAAACCTTCAGTGATAGTGGAATTTTCTCCGCCTCCGCAAGAGGCCATAAAAAACGATGCTGTCAGAGCGACCGCGATCAAGTTTGTTTTCATGATATAGTAAGTTTGTTTAATGCAGCGCAATTTAGCAAAACAGCGGAAACGTCATAAAACAAAATATCCCGGATAAACCGGGACACTTTGTGGCAAACACATGAAACACATGTATATTTTGAAGAACGGCTATCTTAACTCGCCCCTCAGGAGTACAAATTAAATTACGCTTTGAAACGTTCAGGAGTAACACCAACTACTTCAGCATGACGCTTTTTGTGAGAACGTGAACTTTTGTGAGAACCTTGATAAGCGTCGCAAGAACCTTGGTGTTTGCAAGAAGGTAACAGGGCTACCACGAATGCTGCTAAGGCAACTGTTGCGATTACTTTTTTCATGCTTCTCGTTTTTAGACGTTTTTAATGCGTTTATGTGTAATAGGGAAGGATTTCACATAATTCCACACGCAGGGTAGCAATCATTTTCTATATTTTCATCAAATAGTTGATTTTCAATGCGTTTAATTTGTGTGGAATTTTATTCTTCGGGCATCCTGAGGCACTTTTTTGCGTCTTACATATGTTAAAAATCCGAAACGATACCAATAACCTGACCCGAGAGTTGCAGCATTGGAAGTTGTATCGTAATTTGGATTCGGCAAACACGTTTTATTGTATCACTTGTATAAACCGCATTGATAGTGCGTTTACGCTTTCTCTGGTCAAAAAAAGAAACGGATCTGAGCGATCAAGAATTGATCGAACAGTATCGTCGTACCTCTAACACTTGGTACGCGGGCGAATTGTTTCGCAGATACACACAGTTGATTTCTGCTGTTTCTTACAACTATTTGCAAAATAATGTAGATACCGAGGACGCCGTAATGGAAGTCTTCGAAATTATTTTGCGCGACTTGCAGCAGCACGAGGTTAACAATTTTAAAACGTGGGTATTTAGCGTTACTAAGCACCATTGCCTGAAAAAACTCAAACAAGACAGCATGGAAGCGATCGACGTCGATCAGGTGTTACGTAACATGGCTGCTGATGAAAGTTCCCGAACTGAAGCTATTCAGCGTGAAAATCAGCTGCAAAAACTTCAGGATGCTGTAGACAAACTCTCGCAAGAGCAAAAACGCTGCATCGAGTTGTTTTACATGGAGCAAAAGAGTTACAAAGAAGTTTCTGACCTGACCGGTTTCTCCGTTAACGAAGTAAAAAGCTACTTGCAGAACGGGAAACGCAACCTCAAGGGTTACTTGGTAACCGTAGAGAATGCCTGAGAAAGAACTCCGTGAAATTTTCCGGCGAGGAGAATGCCTCTCTCTCGAAACTATGCGCCTTTATCATGAAGGTAAACTCAATTCCAAGAGTGCGCACGAGGTAGAGAAGCATGTCCTGGAGTGTACGTTGTGCGCTGCAGCCATAGATGGCAATGCCACAAAAAAAGTAATCGACATCAATAAAGTTACCGCTAACATTCATCGCCGATTGGGAGTGTACATGAACACACCTCCTACTCCAAAATTTATGCAGCGTTTTGGTGCGATGATCCTAATTGTCGGCGTAATTGTAATTGGAGGAACTGCAGGCATTTGGTATGCAACTTCTTCGAAACCCGCTAATGATACAGCACAACAAGCGCCGCAACCATCAGCACCGGAATCAGTTGCTACAATTCAGCCTGACAACAACAACACGCAAAACACTGCGGCTGCAACAACTTCTGCGCTGAATGAAATTTCGGAAACGCAAGAGCAGGAAATACAACAAAATTCAAATCCCAACAACGATTCCACACTGCGCGTAGCAGCAACTACACCGCCTATAGTAAGTGCGGTTACTAATACCTCTTCTCCGCGTGTAAATAATAAACCTCCGGAAGAAACTCCTAGCACGAGAACGTTAGGTAATCAGCCTATTCGAATTAAATCGGTATTGATTTATCCTCCCGTAAGTCATGTAGAAGGCGGGAAAAGAAGCGGAGGTAGTGATGGACAAATTGGCGGAAGTAATTCGGGAAGCAAAGGATTAGAGTTGGATGAAATGCCCACCTATCCCGGAGGAAATGAAGCATTGAAGAAATTTATTCTTGCTAATTATAAAGCACCTGTTTTATCTAATGGTCAACTGAAACGGTACTCCACGGGCATTATGGTTCAAATAAATGCTAAAACAGGAGCGATTAAATCGATAGAACAAACG
This sequence comes from Bacteroidia bacterium, assembly GCA_044344795.1. Classification (GTDB taxonomy): domain Bacteria; phylum Bacteroidota; class Bacteroidia; order Palsa-965; family Palsa-965. The sequence continues at coordinate 18,134 of JBIJCF010000005.1, forward strand.
TATCCGCTATCTCCTGAAGTGGACGCCGAATTGATGCGTGTGATGCAGTTGTTGCCATCTTGGAATCCCGGCAAAAAACGCGCTACCGTTGATGTGATGATCGGTGTGACGCTGGAGTAAACTCTCAATGGAGGATTACTAGAGCACCAAAAAAGTCAAAGTTGCATGTCGATCAGACAAGTTTCAGTCCAATAACACATTATCAATTAACCGCACTTTACCCAAAAACACCGCGATACACGCCACCGCCCGACGCTGGTTTGCCGGCTGCAAAGTATCACGATCGGCAATTTCGAAATAATCCAACTTGAATTCCGTTTTTGCTGCGAAGGCTTCCGTTACCCGAACTTTCACATTATCTGCATTATTTCCTGTCCAAAGCTGTTTTGCCTTTTGTAAAGTAGCGTAAATAAAAGGTGCAATACTTCGTTCTTCGGGCGTTAAACGAACGTTACGGGATGACATCGCTAATCCGTCAGATTCTCGCACGATAGGACAACCAACAACGTCAACGGGAAGCGACAACTCCTGCGTCATCTTTCGAACTACCGCCAACTGCTGAAAATCTTTCTCACCGAAATACGCACGACATTCGCCCACTGCATTAAACAAACGACTTACAATATTCACCACGCCATTAAAGTGTCCCGGACGAAAACGTCCTTCCATCACTTCATCCAATCCGTTCAATTGAACCGCCGGAGAAGTTTCGGTTTCACTATCAGGATACATTTCTGCCACTTCAGGAAGAAACAAAATATCACAATGTGCCGCTTCCAGCATTTTTGCATCAGCTTCCGGAGTACGGGGATAATTCTTTAAATCGGACGGATCATTAAACTGCGTCGGGTTCACAAAAATGCTCACGACTACGATATCGTTATGTTTACGTGCACGTTCCACCAGCGCAATATGACCCGCATGCAGCGCGCCCATGGTGGGCACAAACCCGATATGTTTCCCGGAATTTCGCGCTGCATCCAGCGTTTCTCGCAATTTCGTTTTGGTAGTAATCGTTTTCACTTCAAATGCCCGATTGACAAGACTTTAAGCCGACGAAGCTACTGTTTTTGTTGAATTCGCGGATTTTTTTTATTATTTTTGTACTCTTTTTGAAAACTAGTTCCCGATTACATGAAAAAAGCAAGAGTTCTTTACGTTTCCCAGGAAATAACTCCCTACCTGGATGAAACACCGATGGGACACATTGCTCGCTATTTGCCTCAAGGCATTCAGGAGCGAGGAAAAGAAATCCGAACCTTTATGCCTCGATACGGCTGCATCAACGAGCGCCGCAATCAACTGCACGAAGTAATTCGCCTTTCCGGCATGAATTTGATCATTAACGATACCGATCATCCGCTGATTATCAAGGTTGCGTCCATTCAGGCAGCTCGGATGCAGGTGTATTTTATTGATAATGAAGAGTTTTTCCAGCGCAAATTCATTCTTACCGATAAAAAGGGAGAATATTTCGCGGACAACGATGAGCGTATGATTTTCTTTGCGCGTGGCGTTATCGAAACCGTAAAAAAATTAGGCTGGGCACCGAATATCGTACATTGTCACGGTTGGTTTACGGCGCTTATGCCACTTTATTTGAAAAAAGCATTCCGCGACAACCCACTTTTTTCAGATACGCGCGTCATATACTCGGTGTATGATGATCAATTCGCGAATCCGTTGCACAAAGACTTCCACAAAAAAGTGGTTATCGATGGCGTGGACAAGAAGGATGCGGATGTAGTAGCGAAGGCTCCTACATTTGCCAACCTTACGAAATTAGCTATTGATCATTCGGATGCCGTAATTAAAGGGGCGGCGGAAATTGATAGTGATGTAGAAAAGTACATCAAGAAGTCAGGAAAGCCATCGCTCGAGTATCACTCTAAAGAGGACTACATTGATGCATATTCCGAATTTTACGATGCTGTTTTGGCAGAAGTGCCTTCGTTGGTTTAAGCTGTTTATGAGCATATTGAATTTCCTTATGTGGAATAAAATTTCGCCCCGACTCTTCGGGGCAAAATTTTTTACGGTTATCGTTCTTGCTTTTGCAATTGCCGGCTGTAAAAAAGAAAGTGAATTGGGTGAAGATTTAATGCCGCCCAACGAAGCGCTGGATGTGCGGACAACTGATACGCTGACTTTAAAAGCATTTTCAGTTGCTGAAGATTCACTTCGAACAGACGAAACACCAATCGCAGTTCTTGGTCATTATCAAGATCCCGTGTTCGGATATACAGCAGCCTCGATGTTTACACAATTCCATATCGCGAATGCTGCTCTGAATATCAACTTCGGAGCAGGCGCTGTTTTGGATTCGACGGTATTGACGCTTTGTTATAATTTCGACTTTTACGGTGATACCACTGTGTCGCAAACACTGAGCATATATCAGATGACCGAATCGATTTACAAGGATAGTGTGTATTACAGTCATCAAACAAAAAGCTATTATCCTTCACCGGTAGGCAGTGTTACGTTTGCCCCACAACCACGAACTAAAGTGGTTTTAGGCCAGGATACTGTGCCTGCTCACTTGCGTATTAAACTGGATCCCACCTTCGGACAAATTATTTTCAGTCAAAGCGGAGGAACCAATTTAAGCTCCAACGCCAACTGGATCAATTTCATGAAAGGCTTATATATCGCGCCAAGCGGAAACCCGGGAGGTGGATTAATTTACATTAATCCAAAGGACACGCTTACACGATTGACTTTATTTTACCATACGCCAACTGACACGGCCAAGTTTAGTTTCGTGGTGAACAATACAACTCCGTATTACTCGTACTACAAACACAATTTTCAAAATGCATCTCCCGACTTGCAAAGTCAAATGAACAACAACACCACATCCGATCACGTGTATGTGCAATCGTTGGCCGGCGTAAAAACTAAAATTGAATTTCCGTTTTTGGAAAATTGGAAAAACTTAGGATATAAAGTTGCCATCAACAAAGCGGAATTGATCATTAAAGCAGATCCTTCATTCTCGACTGATAATTTGCCTTTGAATAAACAGCTTTACGTTACTGCGGTAGATTCTGCGGGCAAACAATCGCTTACACTGGATTTCTTTGAGTCATCGGCATATTATGGAGGTTCGTTAAATACAACAGCCAACGAGTATAAGATTAATCTGGCGCGACATTTTCAATCCGTGATCAACGGTGATACAGACAACTACGGTATTTTCCTAAAAGAAATTTTTCCGTCGGAAAGTGGAAGACGCGGTGTGTTGGGCAGTCCGACATCACCTACTTACAAAATGTACATCCGATTAGTTTACACGGTTATTAATTAAAACATTCTATACCATGTGTGGAATTGTTGCTTATATCGGTCAGCGTGAAGCGTGGCCCATCCTTATCAAAGGACTTCATCGTTTGGAATACCGCGGCTATGACAGCGCCGGTGTTGCTTTAATCAATAAAGATCTTGCCGTTTACAAGTGCAAAGGCAAAGTAGATGATCTGGTGAATCATGCCTCAGGGAAAGATATTTCAGGTACGATCGGTATCGGGCATACACGCTGGGCAACCCACGGACCGCCAAGTGATGTGAACGCGCATCCGCATTATTCGGGCAACAAAAAAATGGTGTTAATTCATAACGGCATCATCGAAAACTATGCTTCATTAAAAGCAGAGTTGATCAATCGCGGACACGTGTTCGAAAGCGAAACAGATACGGAGGTTTTGGTGCATCTGATCGAAGATATCCAAACCCGCGAAAATCTTGAATTATTTGAAGCTGTGCGTGTAGCACTGAATGGTGTTGTTGGTGCGTACGCCATTGTTGTGATCGCGAAAGACAATCCCGATCAATTAATTGCGGCACGCAAAAGTTCGCCACTGGTAATCGGTATTGGTCAGGATGAATTTTTTATTGCCTCTGACGCAACACCAATCGTAGAGTACACTAAGAATGTCGTGTATCTGGATGATGAGCAAATTGCCATTTTACCACGCAAGGGAGAATTGATAATTAAGACCATCAAGAACAAACGCATTACACCATATATCCAGGAATTGCAGTTGCAATTGGAATCGATTGAAAAAGGCGGTTACGATCATTTCATGTTGAAGGAAATCTTCGAACAGCCGCGTTCCATTAAAGATAGTATGCGTGGGCGCATCAATGCGCGCGAAGGAGTGTTAGCTTTAGGCGGTATTCGCGATTACATTCAGAAATTTACCAACACACGACGCATCATCATCATTGGTTGCGGAACATCATGGCATGCAGGTTTAGTGGCAGAATATTTATTCGAAGATTTGGCGCGCATTCCTGTTGAAGTAGAATACGCATCGGAGTTTCGCTATCGCAATCCGGTAATTGATGAGAGCGATGTTGTCATCGCCATTTCACAATCCGGAGAAACCGCGGATACGCTTGCGGCTATTGAATTGGCGAAATCTAAAGGTGCTACTATTTTTGGTGTATGCAATGTGGTTGGTTCATCCATCGCGCGTGCAACACATGCAGGCTCATACACACATGCGGGTCCTGAAATTGGAGTTGCCTCTACAAAAGCGTTTACGGCTCAAGTAACAGTACTTACGTTAATGGCGTTAATGATTGGTCACAAGCGCGGCACGATTAACGAAAGTACGTACCACACTATGTTGAGCGAACTGGAATCCATTCCGGACAAAGTAGAAAAATTGTTGCACCTGAATGATCAAATCAAATATCTCGCATCGGTATTTAAAGACGCGAGAAACTTCTTGTATCTCGGTCGAAGCTATTCGTTTCCGGTTGCATTAGAAGGCGCGTTGAAGCTGAAAGAGATTTCATACATACATGCAGAAGGTTATCCTGCTGCTGAAATGAAACATGGTCCTATTGCGCTGATCGATGAAGAAATGCCTGTTGTTGTTATCGCGACCAAAGGTGCGTCGTATGAAAAGGTAGTTAGCAACATTCAGGAAGTAAAGGCACGTAAAGGAAAAATTATTGCTGTAGTTACGGAAGGTGACGAAGATGTGAAGGGAATGGCTGACTATGCCATTGAAATTCCTGCTACCGCTGATCAGTTCATTCCATTATTAGCTGTTGTTCCGTTGCAATTACTGGCGTATCACATTGCTGTATTGCGCGGTTGTAACGTCGATCAGCCAAGAAACCTGGCAAAATCGGTAACGGTAGAATAAGATTTTAGTTTTTAGGCCACATAAACACTCCGCGGTTCTCCTTGAATTCGCGGAGTTGTTGTTCATCGGCAGCAATGATATAAATAAAATCAATGAGCGGAATGATCCCGCAACCACCGCCTGCACTCACGACATAAACAATAGGCACATAAGGTTCGCAACCTAAATAAATTCTATGCATACCGAGCATTCCAAATGGAACAGGAAATGCAAGAATCGCCGCAATTAACTTTTGATTTTCTCCGCGACCGGTATCATTTACAACAACTTCAATAATTTGCGTTGAATCCATAACCAGACTTACAGTTTGCATTCCGGCAGTTGTATTTTCCGGCAATACGCATGATTCCGCCCGGCAGGTAATTATACCGAACGCTATCATTACTATAAGCACGATTGCTTTTCGCATATCATCAAAAATAAAGGGCTGCACTCTGCGAATGCAACCCTTTGAAAAATTAGTTGAAAGATTAGTTTCCTCCGAAACGTGCGTTCAAGCCGAACATCATGTAGTATGGAGGCCCAACTGCGAATTCCGCGTTAACACCGATAAAATCGGAGAAGAAGTAACGCATACCGAAAATTGCCTGTGGCCACAAACGGCTGGTAAATCTTCCAAAATCTAAGTTACCGGTAGAGTTCGTTTTGGTAGACCAAAAGGAATAACCGAAACGCGCACCTGCGTAGGTATCCAGATTTTCGTTATCACCAAAATGGAACAATGCACGAAGACCTACATTCTGACGTTTAATGCTGTAATCAAAGTTTTGATTTACGCCGTTGGAATCTACTTCACTCCAATCTCCACTCCAACTCTGATAATAATACGCAGCGCCAACAGAAAAACGATCAGAAATACCGTAATCGATCATCCCGTTTAAGCCCGGAAGCGAAGTGGTATTTACCGTTGTATTGTTGCCAATTGAATTATTCAGCGAAGTGAAAATTAAACCGGTCATACTGAATGAAGCACCTGCCGTTACGTTTAATTGTCCGGCGTACTTCTGAGCGCTTAAAGTTCCCGCAATAGTGCTAAGAGCTAAAGTGCATGCAATAATTAACTTTTTCATGATAGGAGTGATTTAGATATTAAATATACTACATAGCAGCTTTCAAACGACGTGCCACTTCGTCCCAGTTCACAACATTCCAGAATGCCGCAATATAGTCCGGACGACGATTTTGGTAATGCAAATAATAGGCATGCTCCCAAACGTCCAATCCTAGAATTGGTGTTCCTTTCACCTCAGCCACATCCATTAACGGGTTATCCTGATTAGGAGTTGAACTGATCAACAATTTGCCGTCAGCTACTGATAACCAAGCCCATCCTGAACCAAAACGAGTAGCACCTGCGTTAGCAAACTGTTGCTTGAACGTGTCAAAGTTCCCAAAAGCAGCATCAATAACAGCAGCTACATCTCCGGTTGGAGCTCCACCACCGTTAGGGCCAATTACTTTCCAAAATAAATCGTGATTGAAATGTCCGCCGCCATTGTTGCGCACAGCCATCGGATATTTTGAAATGTTTTTACAAATATCTTCCAACGACTTTCCTTCACCGTCAGTGCCGGCTAATGCGTTATTTAAATTAGTTACATACGCCTGATGATGCTTCGTGTGATGAATCTCCATCGTACGTGCATCGATATGCGGTTCCAATGCGTTGTATGCGTAATCCAGTTTTGGTAATTCGAATGCCATAATTATATTTCTTTTATAGATTAACAGTACTCAAATATAGGGCTATCAGGGCAGAGAAAGGCAGTGCTTATCTATTTTTAATTAAATTCGTCTTCCATTTAACTAAAACGACATGAAAAAATTATTGACTTTCGCCGCAATGGCTATGATCGCTGCATCATTCACTGCATGTGGTCCTTCTGCTGAAGAAGAAAAGAAGCTTCAGGATTCTATCGCTTCAATGAACGACACATTCAGTGATTCTGTGATAAAAGCAATAGAACAACAAGATTCTAGTGCTACTGCTAACGCTGCTGCGGATACAACCAAGAAAGATTCCGTAAAAACTAAATAATTGATTTTTAAAAAATCAGGAAAACCTTCCCTAACCGGAAGGTTTTTTTATTTGTTCAAATCCCTGTATGCCTTTTGTACCACGTTGTCTTCCAAATTCCAAAACGTGTAATACCCCAAATCTCCCCACACTGTTCGTATGATGGCATTTTTAATGTAGCGTTTTAGCAGCGCTTCAGAGTCCTTGGATAAATTTTTACCCAACGTTTTTTGCTTGTCAGAATAGGCTAACACTTCCTGCACCGTTTTCCCATCGGGTTGGTACGAGACAATAAACTGATTCAAGCCGCCTTGACGTAAGCGCTTTTCATTTTTACTGACGTAATCGAGTGCCCACATGGTAAATACGTTTCCGTAATACAAATCGGTTAAATACTGAGAGCGACCTGTTGTATCCAAAGGAATGAATACATCCGGCATAATGCCGCCACCTCCGTACACAATTTTCCCTGAAGCTGTTTTGTACTTCAACGAATCCGGAAGTTTAATGCTGTCGCGGTGAAACAACTCCCCCGATTTATAGCGATTGTACTCTTCGTGCATGTATTCACCGATACCGTTTTCGTATGATTTCTGAATACAGCGTCCTGCGGGTGTGTAATATCTGGAGATCGTCAATCGCAATGCAGATCCGTCACTCAGCATTTTTTCCTGTTGCACCAGTCCTTTACCGAATGAACGTCGTCCGTAAATTGTTGCACGATCATTGTCTTGCAATGCTCCGGCAACAATTTCGCTGGCAGAGGCAGAGTTTTCATCAATTAATACGGCAACTTTAATTTGTTCCAATCCACCTTTGGCTGTTGCACGATACTCATCGTTGCTGGACGCATGACGGCCTTTCGTGTACACGATCATTTTACCAGAAGGCAAAAATTCATCACAGATATCCGCTGCAGCACTCAACAATCCTCCACCATTGCCACGCAAATCGAAAATTAATTTCTTCATGCCCAATGCCATCAAGCTATCCGATGCAGCTTTAAACTCTGCGTAACTCGTTTCAGAAAAGCGCAACAATTTGATGAAACCGGTTTCTTTGTCCATCATGTAAGCAATGTCCACACTGCGAATAGGAATGCTTCCGCGCACAATAGTAACCGTGCTTAGCTTTTTGTCCATCCCCCGCATGATTTCTATCTTCACTTCGGTTCCGCTAGGTCCGCGCAGCTTACTGCGAATATCTTTTTCGCTTACTTTTTTGCCGGTAATGATTTGATTATCGGCTTTGAGTAGCTTGTCCCCAACATTTAAGCCCGCACGTTCAGAAGGCCCGCCTTTAATAACGTTCAGCACCACAACTGTATCGCGCAGAATATTGTATTCAATGCCAATGCCCTCGAACTTACCCTGCATGGGTTCGTTCATTTCTTTAATTTCTTCGGAAGTAAAATAATCCGAGTGCGGATCCAGATTTTGCAGCATCGCTGAAATCGCATCATCCGTCAACGCGCTTTGATCCACTGAGTCCACGTAGTAGCGATCTGCGAATCGAATCACATCCCGAATTTTTTGTGCTGCATCTTGCTGTGCTCCCGAGCTTGCGCCACCCGGCAGGAATGAACCGATCCACACACCGGCACCCAGCATGGCTCCGCAAATTAAAGGCAACCAAACAATTAAACGCTGCATATTACGGTTGATTAAATTGAACCACCTCTACACCAAACTTGCGCAAGAAATCAACACCTTCATCGTTCGGAATTCCTTTATACTGCGCGTACGAATCTTTAAAGATGACGCGACGTATACCCGTGGTGTAAATGATGCGTGCACACGCAATGCACGGCGACAGCGTCACATACAACGTACAACCTTCAATAGGCACATTGTTTTTAGCGGCGTACAGAATAGCATTCTGCTCCGCGTGCAACGCCAGCGAACAACTTCCTTTGCTATCGCGCGGGCAGCCCGTATCCGGCCACTCGAGGTCGCAGTTATGTGTACCGGCCGGCGGACCGTTATAGCCGAGAGAAATTATACGAGTATCTTTGGTAAGCACAGCTCCCACTTTAGCTTTCACGCAATGCGAGCGCAACGCCAGATTGGATGCCAGCTCCATGTAAATATCATCAAACGAAGGACGAGCATTAGTAATGGACATAATTGCGAAGATCGGGTAAAGATGTTAATTATTTCTCCCCTTGCGCCACCATTTAGTACAATTACACTTTACTCAAATTTTATCCGGTTGGCGAATAAAGGAAAAATCAAGCGTAAAGCCAGAATCGCTGGAGATCGTGTGGTTCGCCTTCAACTGCTTTAGAAATATTTTTATTAATCTGAAGCCCAAAGACTTTACATTGTCCAAGTTAACGCCTGGGGGTATCCCTGGGCCATTGTCACTCAAACGAACCGTTAAATTATCCTCCTTCTGCGAAATTGCCACATATAACAATGGTGACTTATTATCTATTACTCCGTACTTTAAAAAGTTTGTAGAAATCTCATTTAAGAGAAGTGCAAGCGGTATAGCCTGCTTAGCCGACAAATAAACTTCACCACATTCCACTTTGAATTTCGCTATCCCACTTTTATCAAAAGCCCGGAAAGACATCGTAAGAAACTCATTAATATACTCAGATAACTTTATATTACTGAAGCTTCCCGACTTATATAGTTTGTCGTGTATCAGCGCTATGGCGTTTAACCGGCTCAAAACAATTTGCATTTGCAAACGAAACGCGTCGTCTTTATTATTAAAAAGTTGCATCTCAATTAAACCAACGATCAACGCCAAATTATTCTTAACGCGATGATGGACTTCCCCAAGAAGTGCTTCTTTTTCTAATAACGATTCTTGTAGCGCAATTGTATTAAGTACATTCTCGGTTATATCAATTCCGTAACCGGCCATTAGCATAAACTCATTCGCGGCATCGTATATTGGATAAAAGCGCCTAAGAATGAACCTACTGCTCCCATCTTCAATCTTCTTCACCTCATCAGTAAACTCGACGACGGATTTAGTCTCTAGAGCCCTCTGAAATAATTCGTGTCTATGCTCAGCAATAGCTAAACTCTTCTGATACGTTTGACAATAATCAAAATCTGTTTTGTTAATCAGAAACTTCCTTATTTCCTCTGATTTAACAGCATATGGGTTTACAAATAGATATTGATGCTGTTCATTAAAAATGGCAATATCAACGGGTATATTGTTAAGAATACTTTCGTAAAAATTTCTCTGATCGGCAATGACTTGAGAAGCATTAACTTTTTCAGTAATGTCAAAACGTATCGAAATAAACTGATCGATTTTACCTTTCTTAAGAAAAGGTACAATAATAGAATCTACCCAGTAAAGCTTCCCGCTCTTCGCTTTATTTCTAATGATTCCTTTCCAAATATTGCCGCTGTATATCGTCCGGTACATTTCTTGAAAGAAATCTCTGTCATGAAATCCACTGTTTAGTATACTATGTTTTTGTCCAAGTAACTCACTTTCGGTATAACCGGAAATTTCACAAAAGGTTTTGTTAACAAAAGTGATGGTACCATCAGCAGAAGTTGCAGACACGATTGCAGAGGTATTGATGGCCTGCATAAATCGGCTCATATCCTCCGACATGGCTTCACGCTCTTTTTCCAACTGCTTACGACCGGTTACATTATGCAGCACCAATACGATTATCTGCTCTTGATCTTTATCTGTCAGAATATCACACGTTAACTCGAAATAGAATTTTGTTGGTTTATGATAAAGATCATCCAATCCAAGACGCTCCTTATTAGAAATGGCTCGACTAATCTTTTCGTAAATTTTTTGCTGAGACTCGAACTCCCCAATAAATGACTTTAAATCGAAACTGGCGAGTCCGTTATATTTCGGGAAGATCCTTCTAAACTGGGGCGACAATTCAATACTGCCGTTAATCAAATGAATACTTATTGAGCAGAATCCCGCAATCTTTTCAGCACTCTCAATTGTAAATTGAGTTTTTTTGAGATTCTTGGTTCGTAAATTAATAACATCCTCGTTTTTCTTATTAATCGCGTCTAACTCTTTATTGGCCACAAATAGCTCATGCGAGCTAAGTTTAAGTATGTGCTCAACTTGTGCTAAATCATTATCATACTCACTGTACGTTTCACCAACAAGTTCCACAAACGACTTGACTTCGTCCGTTAACGTATCGTAATTAGAAAAGTGTTGCTTAATCTGTCGCTTTAAAAGTCTGTGCATGCTTATTATTACTTATTCTCCGAAAATATTGTTAAAGTCATACTTTGATTATGCAGTCTACATGATTCAACAAACTTCATTTTAGAAATTTCGCCGTTAGAATAAAATCCTGTAAAATGTACAGAAGGTTCAAAGTTTTCGACCACCGCATCAACCTCATCCTGAGTTAGCTGTTTAAGTACGATCTTCCTACCAACACAGCTGACCAGAACAACTAACTCAGGCGCAAATGAATCAGCATCTTTAAGTATTTCGGCAGACTTACCCGCACCATCAATCACTCGATTTACGTTAGTTTTCATAAGGCGGACGTAGGAGTTTTGCGGAACATCGCCTGCAAAAGTTAAACTCTTTTCTTCTTCATTAATCCCTAGAATTGTTCTGACAAGTACTTCTGAAAACTCTCCCTCTCTCATTTCTATTGGAAAATACATTGCCGAGGCAGGTAATTCAGAAGCTTTCTCTCCCAAATATGATTTATATAAATCTAGAGCAGGCTGGTTATCTATTTCATAAACCACATTATTCACACTTTTTGTAACCAAGCGATCGATTCCGAAACTGTCCCATCCTCCATATGAGCTACTCGCCACCATCAAATCCTCTCCGTAAAATCCAATAGCAGTAATACATCCGGATCGAAAAACATTTTCATCGTCCGCAACGTATGTTTTTACAAATGCGGCGTTATCACCTGCAAGCCCACCTGATACATTTATTGACTTATCAAGAACGGTATTGATGCCGTTTAACAATTGGGTCCCATTAACAATCAATCCATCAGAGAGAATAAAAACGTGTTTGAGATCATCTGCTTTCAAAGCATTAGCAAGCTCCATTCCTGCCTGAAGCGATTCGGATGATGATTTAATACTACGAGACGCCTTTCGAACACGCGTTGAATTAAACTTGATTGATGTTACTGAAAAGGTGTTTTCGCTAAACCGATCACCATGTATCTCTCCTGAGGTTGAGCAACCTGCAACAATTGCATTCTGGGTAACTGTTTTCACTTTTTCAATGATTGCGTCATCGTCAAAATAGCTTTTGTCAGCAAAAACAAAGTGAAGATCGAAGTCTTGAAATCGAATGCCACTCAACGATTCCAGGACTTGTAATTTAGTATTGAATAAAAACTGTTTAATTTCCATCGCTCTTCTTTTTTAGCATTTTAAATTATCTATCAATTGTCTGAGTTCGTATATATCCCAAGGTTTGTTTAAACGCAGATCCAGGCCTACCGAACTTATAAAGGATCGGATTTCATCGTTATCTTCCTGGCCCGAGAGCAGAACCTTAGCCAACCCCGGATAGAATGAAACCGCAGACGAGAGAACCGTTGTTCCTTTAACACCATCTATATTATAATCGCAAATAAGTAGGGATAATTCTTTGCCTTCGACGTGCAATTCAGCAATAATCTCCAGCGCCTCGTCCGCGTTAGATGCAATTTCTACCGTAAAACTCTCTGGTAAGCAATCTTCTAATTGCATGCGTAAAGAATGCAAGATCACTAGCTCGTCATCAACGATAAGTATGGTGCGCTGGCCGTCCATTTTAAGCTAACTGTTTAACGACCGCGACAATGTCTGCTTCATTCCAAGGCTTTGAAATAACCTTGAGTACAACATTTTTATCCAGGAGTTCATCACGAATGTCTGCCGGCATTTGCCCGGTTAACATTACGATATTTATACCCGGTAATCTTTGTTTAAGTACAGTAGCAAATTGATCTCCTTGCATCCCGGGCATTTGGTAATCCGATATTACCAAAAGTAAATCTACTCCCTCAGCTAAAAAGTAATCTATTACCTCCAAAGCCTCTTCGCCGTCTTGCGCATATTCATACAAATAGGTGTTATTAAAGTTTTTAACCAACTGCTGCTTTAACGACTCCAGAATGATCATTTCGTCATCGACACAGAGAATTGCTACTTTTTTCATAACCGAGAGTGTATTGGTACTGTATTAAAAAGCTAAAGCTTACTAGGAATTTTTACAATAAATGTGGTGTATGTGTCATCGCTTTCGCAAGAGATTTCGCCATTGTGTTTATCAATTATTTTTTTTACGATATGTAACCCCAAACCTGTTCCTTCTCCAACTTTTTTGGTTGAGAAGAAGGGTTCAAAAATTCGTGACCGGATTTCATCAGGTATTCTCGGGCCATTATTTCTCATGTATATGTGATGATAACCATCTATCTCCGCATCCCATATCTCAATTTGCGCAGTATAATTGCAAGCTTGGATAGCATTGTTAATGATGTTCGTCCAAACCTGATTTAACTCATCTTGATTGCCAAAAATTCTGCTACTCTCATTAACTTTAACTTGTACTTGTGAGCCGGTTTTAATCCTATTCCAAAGGATTGTGATAACAGTATCTAAACTCTCTTTTAAATTAAAGTAAGTGTGCTCACCTTCAACATTGGCATGCGCAAATCTATTAAGCGACTTCACCACTCGAGCTGCCTTTTCCACGGATACCTGAATATTTTCGACAGACCTGCGGGTATTAACCATTTTGGAAGCTGCAGCAAAAATTTGATCGTACTTTGGGTGTGTAATAAAAACCTCGAAAATATCGCTATATGCAGTGTGTCCCAATTCTACAATCCGCTTTGCTATGAACATGGTATTTAAGAGATTCGGATGACGCGTTGCCAAGTCGCGATTTATTGCCTGCGAATAGGCGCGCTCTTCTCGCGTAGTTAATGGTTTGCTCTGCGGTATATAAGTATTCGCCAAATTAAAAATACAAGCTAAAGAGTCGGAATCTAAAAGTTCCTCACTAAGATTAAACTGACTAGCTATACCCTCCAAAATTGACTCATTAGAAGCTTTAATTGCGCCTAAAGGAGTATTTATTTCGTGGGCGATTCCGGCAATTAAAACCCCGAGTGAAGCCATCTTCTCTTGCGCAATAATATCTTCCTGCATGCCTATAATTTTCTCATAGGCTTGCTCCAACGATTCGTTCTTAATTCGCAAAGCAAACAATGCATCGTTGAGTTTTTCAGATTCGTGAAACAAAGCAACGATGTCTGCGGCCGACTTAACAAAATTTACAACCGATGAATCGCAAACCGAAATAGGTGTCCTATATTCATTGCACAGCACCCCAATAACCTCCCCCGACAAAACGACAGGAATATACAGCGTACTGCAAATGCCGAGCGGATTTAAATAACCGTCAGTAAAAGCAAATGTGTACGGGTGAGTAGTGGCATTTGCGGCAAAAATAATCTCACCACTTAATAGGCCTTCAAAATAGGCCGGATAAGTCCTTTTGTCCAATGAAATGCCGGGAGAGTAATAATCGTCTTGAAATTCATATACGCTTGACGTCCGGATAACCTGATCGTCCACATCTAAAAGCCATACACTGCAACGATCAGCACCGATTTCCCGGCCAATGGCTTTGGTAATCACTTTGATTTTTTCTTGCAGGGGTATGTCGTTAGGCAAAAGACGTATGGTTCCTAAAATTTCCTCTCGCCTCCTTACCTCCTTTTCCCTCTGCCTAATCTCAGTGATATCATACAAGTAGCACCTGGCCCGAGGTTCTGTATCGGCAAAATAAATATTAAGCTGATAGATCTTTTCATTCAATTCCAGTTCCTTCTCTTCCGCTGTCCGGCAGAGGAAATCACTTGAGCTGATTTGTAAAGTCTCACAAACAGCATCGAAAGAGGAGCCTTCATGCCCACCAAGAACCAAAATAGCGGCAGGATTTAGATATGTCACTACCTCCTGTTGATAATCTAATTCTATTATCGGATAAGGATTCTCCTCCGGATAGCGAGCCAGGTCGCGTATTTTTTTCGTTCGATCCTCTACACGACGCTCCAATACAGCGTTTGATTTTATCAACGCGCTCTGAGATATCCTAAGCTCGTCATTCCGCTGCGTCAAAAGATTGTTGAGTCTTTTACTATCTTCTAATCCACGCGTAGCAGCTTGTTGCAAAAAAATATATTCTGCTATATAATCGTGTTGCGGAAAGTCTTTAATAGTTAAGTTATAATTAGCAATCGGGTATTCGGCATTGATTACCGGTACCGAATATAGAATTACACTCCCCTCTCCATAAGATCTTATTGAACACTTATACTTCTGTTTACCATCTTTCGAGACAAAGAACACCAACTTTTGCAACTCTGTCTCTTGATTACTAATAGCTAAGATGTCAACTTGATTACTCCAATCAAAAAAATCCCCGAATGCACTACCTTCGGCCAATAACGGATAAATTTTCCTGACTTTCTCACCAAAACCTCTTAAAATACTATTCTGATCAAGGATTAGATAAAAAGGCGATGCCACGTTTAAGGCTTGAAACAAATAATTTCTATCTGATTCTGCCTGTTGTTTACGCAACCTAATCTGGAGGGACTCCTCCACGCGTCGGGTTAACGCCCGTAACAAATTCAGCTGACTGTCAGAAAGATTTCTTGGCTGAACATCAATAACACACAATGTTCCAAGTGCGCATCCGTATTCATCAATGATTGGGGTACCGGCATAAAACACAACGCTCGGATCGCCAATTACAAGGGGATTATTTTGAAAACGCGCATCGGATCGTGCATCATGCACAACCATTGTATTCTTGGGGTTATTAATTGCATGGGCGCAAAAAGAAACGTCGCGAGATGTTTCCTTCACCGTCAATCCTTCTGCGGCTTTAAACCATTGACGCTCTTCATCAACAAAGCTGATGGCAGATATTGGTGTTCCGCAAATCGCAGCAGCTATACTTGCGATATCGTTGAACTCCTGCTCGTCCATCGTATCCAAGATGTTGTGACGTCGCAAACTACGAAGCCTTTCGTGCTCATTTAAAGGAATGTCCGGCACCATCATACTTTACTGCCATTCTATTCTAAAAACATCGCAATTGCTATTATCCGATTTTTTCTCCACCTGACATACGGTATAATTATCCTTACCAAACTTTCTGCATAAGCCCTTCAGCAAACCAATGACCATGGGAGACAAACCCTCTCGATGCGATCGATATTCTAATTCTATCGAGTTTGCCGTTTCTGCACGGGTAGAAAAATCAGGCGGTCGTAATTCCGGCATTATGTTATTTATTCGCTGATGCAACATGTTCAAATTATTCAGGAATTCGGTTAGCGTATCACCGGAAAGCTCCATAAGCTCACCATAGCCTTCATCAGCTGTATACAAAATCCAGTATTCACCAAATGCTTCCATAACCACAGACGCCTCGTGCCCCAACACTTCAGCTGCATGTTGAACTAAAGAATAAGTCAACTTATCAGGATATGGCTGTAACCCAATAAAAAAATCGTCTTCAAACCCGGAGCGTTTTTTAATTTCCACCCACTTGTCTTCACCAAATTTTTCTGTAACTAAATCTTGAATGGCCTTGTTAACTAAACCGTACATACTTTACTGATTTTTATAGTGAATATATTTTGTATTTACCTTCGAAGGACAGATGCCCATAAACAACATATCATCTGTTTGATCATTATTCCCCTGCCACTTTCTAAGCATTAATTCAAGCTCAATCTCCTTAATTTCTGCAGGCATATCAATAGTTCGATCGAAGAATTCTATAATTCTCTTTTTCATTATCTTCTTAAATTCAGGACCTCCAAACTGATCGGTTATTCCATCAGAAAAGAAATAGAAATAGTCGTTCGGGGAATAGGTGATTTTGTGGAATGGGATATCAGATTCATCCTCATATTCCTGTCCAATCATTTTACCTTTCAAACTGACGTATTCGTGAATACCTTCATTCGATTTATAGTGAATAAATGGCCGCTTAATTCCAGCTATCTCTATACTATTCTCATCCGGTTTTATTTTGAAAATAATTAAATCAAGACCATCTGAAACCGTATTGGTCTTATCAAGACGAGCTAGATTACGCCTAATACTGTCGTTTAATTTGTATATTATTTTCCGCAGGTCATCATATTTTTTTGAGTTAGAACTTACAATTTCATGACACAGAACAGAAAGCAGTGCCGCAGGGATTCCATGTCCGGTGCAATCGCCAACCCCTCCGATAACCGTATTGGTCCTTTTTTTAGGAACCAAAAAGCTAAAATCTCCGCTGATGACATTCTTAGGACGATTTATGTACAGGCTATCCGCAAACATCCTGTGAATCTCCGGGCGCTGAGGGAAAATAGCCTTTTGAATTCGTTCAGCATATAAAATTGAATCGTTTAAACTTGAGATGGAATCTATGATCTCTTCCAAATCATCCGGGCCAATAGGCTTGGAGTAGAAACCTTTCATGCCAGTATTAAGTGCCCGCTTAAGATTAACCTCTTCCGTATTACCCGTAATGTACACGACCGGCACAGGATGGAGCTTCTGAATTTCTTTCATTGTTTCAATACCATCAAGAGACGACTCCAATCGTATATCCATCAAAATAAGATCCGCAGAATTGCTTCTAAAAAAATCGATAGCCTCCTCTCCGCTCGAGAAACATCCGACAACGTTTTGGCCAAGATTTTCTACGTAATGTTTATGAAGTTCTAATATGATAAGATCATCTTCAACTATGACAACTTTTTTAGCCATACTTAGATAATAAATTTAAAAGTAGTGTTATCTAATGTAACAACTAAAACTCAACACTACAATAATTGGCCTCGTATGGCGGATAACGTGATCGCTCATCAAACGACACATTTATCGACCAAAGCAGCCAAATAAAAGACGAAACGACCTCGCCGTCGCATGATTTATTACTAATTAAATCGTGACAAATGTAACTTTACAACCTGTATGGAGCCAACGCCAAGATAACGTGCAATTACCTTACCGCTCTTGCAATGCAGCATAAACACCATCCCACAAACGAAGTCGTTGTTTTAAGGCAGCCGCCGATGCATTCCGGGCCTCTTGCCATAATTCGTCATCATCACCACAGAGATTGGCAGTCATTTGAAGGGCCAATTCACTATGATGGTCGCCATCCATCTCTATATGTCGATCCAAATAATACTTGAAAATTGAAATATTCTCCGGAAATTTAACATGCAGGTCGCTAACTAACGAGACAAACATTCCGGGAATTAAATCTTCTCGACCAAAGGTAAAAACAGCTGCTTGTACATGATTCTTTTGGCCCTTGATTATATCAAAAGTAAAATTAACAAAGTCGCGGACTTCAATGGGTGCGCCAGCGCTGCACAAAGCTGAATTTAAATTATTCGTAGCACGCATCGCAGCAGTAAACCGCTCTATACAAGTGATATCTGCACCACTTTGTACCATCGCCTCTAAGTATATTTCGTAATGACTTTTTCTATTACCATTACTATCAACGTCAGCTTCTTCGCCAACAACAATTTCGTTAATCAAATATCTCGTATCTGCTGATCCAACAGGAAACCATGGAACCTGAACACAAGTCAAATTATTCTGCAATGACTTCAATAATGACATAAAATCCCACACGGCATAAACATGATACTGCATGAATACTTTAAGATCATCTAAACTTTTTATCGATTCATATACCCTGTGATTAACAACTTGTTCTTTCAACGGGGCAATATGTTTAATCAAGGATTTGATGCGTTCATTCATGGTATAATATTTTCGGTTCGTATCTGAAATTAAACTTGGAGTTCGGGTGTTACTCGTGTGTAAACTATAGAAATATAACAATTCTACACCTGCCTTGTTTACATGCTCCTAACCGATTGCCGACCATCATTGATCACCGATTATCTATAATTCACAGTCATAATTAGCGTTAATCGTTACTTCTAAAAACAATTTTTTCGCCGTTTTCTATTGTTGATTAAACACTGTGCTTTGCGGTAGTTCGCTCAGCCGATGTCGCTAGTAACTATGGTCAACATCTTCACATCAGCCGGAGTCTTCCCGATAGCTATCGGGACGGCATGGAAGTGAATCCATCGATATTTGATCCCTATTATAATCTATGATGCGCCTGCGTATAACGCAGAATCAACCTTTCTGCCATCTCCGGATATTTCGTCTAATTTTGAATATAAACCTTGCTCGTCGCGCATTTAATGTGTGCCTCTATTTTTCTCGCAACACTAATGTCTAAATTATCGATACGAAAAAACAACTCCCAATCGTCTTATTGGGCTGAAAAAATCTGCGAAATTTCCTTGAGCAAGTGGTATTCGTAACGAAGGTCAAAATCTTTCGATGACCCGATATAATATTTATCCGCTTTACTTGAATAAAAAATGTAAACAGTTGCCTTAACAAAAAAAGCCTCATTAGAGGCTTTTTGTTTTCGTACCCAGAGCCGGAGTCGAACCGGCATGGAAGTGAATCCACTGGTGTTTGAGACCAGCGCGTCTACCGATTCCGCCATCTGGGCATTTTGGTATGGGGATGCGAAAATAAGTATTGTTTTTGAATTCCGGCAAAAAAACCGAATTGCATCGCTTTATTGTTGTTTTTCAGGGATTTACAAAAAGAACCACAGGAAAAACATAAACATGATCGCCCAGATAATATCCAGAAAATGCCAGTATCGCGCCAACATGCGAATGCGTACACGCTCAACGGGATCGGTGTAATAAATTACCGCTTTCACCGCATCCTGCCGCACATGCACCAACTTAAACATAGCCATAAACAGAAAACCCAAGCCCACCGCCAAGTGCAACACGTGCAATCCGGACAACACAAACAAAAATGCACCGGCTGCCGTGGTATGAGTGCTGCCTCCTGCTCCTACTTCGTACAAGGTAATGCCGGATGTCCACAACTGGTTCCAACCTATGAATTGCGTTACAGAAAACGCTGCACCGATGCCGGCTGTAGCCAACAAGTTGTTCATCAGTTGCTCCCCATTGTCCACATCAAATCCTTTGTATGCGCGTTCTACCGTGTAACTTCCGGCGAGAATGATAATCGTGCTTAGGAAAAATATTCTCGGGAATTCGCGATGGCTTAACTCACGTTCGGGATGCGATAACGCAAACAACACCAACAACGTAACAAACAACATGGTGACTCCGGCTAAGCCAAAATTCACCAAATTGATTAACGGATGCTTCCGCCCTTGTTTCTCCAATAGTTGCATGTGATGCAGATGTTCGCCTATAGAACAATGAAGTGCAAAGATAGTTCACCGATGAAAGATTTTCTTGACCTTTGACTATGCGCCAACTTATACTGCTATTGAGTTTGACTGTCTCCTCCTTATTCGCAGCCGAGGGTTATCGCTTTACATGGGTGCGCGGAAATGCAGCAACACAGCCGGCGTACAAGACTTTAGAAATCGGCATTAGCATTCCGGCGATGGAGCGCATGGCGTTTGCCGGGGCTTCCGGTCACGCAACCGGTTTTAATCCATATGTGAGCACAAAGGTTCGTTTTTATGCGCTATTCACCGGACCGAAAACGTCGTTCACTGTGCCGTGCTATTACATGCAGGAAGTACAGCCGAATTACAATGCGAATCGCTATGAAGCAGAGCGCTCGGCTTATCCGTGGCGCGTTCGTTTTGCACCACCCGATACCGGAACGTGGCGTATGGTGTTGTACGCCGGAGATCCGAAATTTAGCGCACCAATCAACAGCGGTATTCAATTTCGTTGTGTGGCATCAGATCGTAACGGTTGGCTTAAAGTTCATCATGATCGTGGGCATTTACGTCACGAAAACGGACAGCCATTTTTTGGTATCGGGCAAAATATTGCCTGGGCTGATGAGCCTGTTTTGAAAGGACACTATGGCCCGAAACCCGTGTACATAGCCGGATACGAAGATATTTACCGATACATGCACGAGTTGGGTCAAGCCGGCGGAAACTTCGTGCGCATCATCATGGCGCCATGGAGCACAGGATTTGAATGGGACACAGTAGGTATTTACGATCAGACACGCGCTGCTGCATTAGATAGCATGGTGCGTATAGCAGAATATTACGACATGTACATCATGTTGTGTATAGAAATGCAGTCCGGATACCAGCAGTTCAGCGATCCGTACGGTTGGAAATTTAACCCTTATCGTAAAAAATTTAACATCGCTAATCCGTGTGACATTTTACACAACGATTCTGCTAATCATTATTTCAAAAACAAATTGCGCTATATCCACGCTCGCTGGGGTCAGACACCAAACGTGGCGATATTCGAACTGTTGAGCGAAATGACACATTGGGAGAATTATCGGGAACACGAAAAAGAATTTATCCCGTGGCACAGAATGATTGAACGCTTTCTGCGTGATGAATTGCAGGATCACAAACATCTCTTTACTACCTGCTTTGGGCCGAATCCCGTTGGGCCATTATTTGGAGAAGATTTCATTCAACTCACCAGCTATCATCATTACGGTAATAACTACCGAACAGAATTGGAGCGCTATCGTTTTTTACACGGAAGAAATCCCTTACAAGAACAGCGCGGTTATCGCAGACGCTGGGACAAGCCCTTTGTTTTCGGGGAAATGGGCACCATTGCCGGACCGGTAAACGCCTGCGATCCGGACGATTTTGAACACTGTAATTCATTTCCGTTTCATAACAGTATATGGAGTACAGCAATGTCGGGAAGTTTGAGTGTAGGATTAAATTGGTGGCAATGGAAAAATGCAAGTTATCGCCAACAGCACATTGCTCCTATTGCGCACTTTGCTCAAGCGGTTCAATTAGGCACTTACACCCGGTTTGAAGCCCGCACTACCAAATTGTTGCAATGTTTTTACCAAATCACAACTACATCAGACTCCATTTGCGGATGGTTGCACAACAAAGAAGCCTGGTGGGGCAATCAAAAAGACAGCTGCCTGGATCGTTCGGGCAAGCACATGATTTTACCTGACGATGCGGTGACATGTCCTGCTATTTCTGACCGAAAAGGAGCCGAGCTGACAATTTCCGGAGCAGCCCCAAGAAGCAGCTATGAATTAGTTTGGTATTCAACAAAAACCGGGGATGTTTTTACACAAAAGGCTGTTGTTCAGTCTAATAGATCAGGAAAAATACAATTATCCTTTCCGGGCAGCGAACATGATTATGCGTTCTTTTTGAGGAAGATCTGTTAATTGTATTCGCAGTAGCCGAAAAACCGTCATTCTTTGGCGGTTAAATCGCGGAAATACTTACCTTTGCAGCCCTTCAACACACAATAACGTGTCAGCACAAGTAAAAATATTTTCCGGCACTGCTTCCAATTACATTGGAGAAAAAATCGCTGCTGCTTATGGTCAGCCTTTAGGTAAACTTACTGTAAGTCGTTTCAGCGATGGAGAATTTCAAACTTCTTTGGAAGAAACGGTGCGTGGATCAACGGTGTTTTTAATTCAAAGCACGTTTCCGCCAACAGACAATTTATTTGAATTGTTGTTGATGGTAGATGCTGCGAAACGTGCGTCAGCAAAGGAAATTATTGCAGTTATTCCATATTACGGTTTTGCGCGTCAGGATCGTAAAGATCAACCGCGTGTGGCGATTGGTTCAAAGTTGGTAGCTGATATGTTAGCTGCTGCCGGAGTAAATCGCATTGTTACGATGGACTTGCATGCGGATCAAATTCAAGGATTCTTCAACGTTCCTGTGGATCATTTGTATGCATCAACCATGTTTATTCCGTACATCGAAAGCTTGCAATTGCCTAACTTAACGATGGCCGCTCCTGACATGGGCGGATCGAAACGTGCTAATGCCTATGCGAAGCATTTGAAAAGCGAGATTGTGATTTGCTACAAGCAGCGTTCGAAAGCGAATGTGGTGGACAGCATGACCGCAATCGGAGAAATTGAAGGAAGAAACATTGTATTGATCGATGACATCGTAGATACCGGCGGAACCTTGTGTAAAGCGGCAGATATGATGATGGACCGTGGAGCTGCTAGTGTGCGTGCCTTGATTACACATCCGGTATTGTCCGGCAAAGCATATGACATTATCGAGCAATCGAGAATTACCGAATTAATTGTAACGGACACGATTCCGTTGAAACGCGAAAGCCCGAAAATCAAAGTGCTTTCCGTAGCCAACATGTTTGCAGATGTATTCCACCGCGTGGTGAATTACGAGTCCATCAGCAATCACTTCATCATGTAATTTTTTAATTAATAACCAATAAACAATCACAACATGAAATCAGTAGCAATGAGCGGCTCGCGTCGTGCGAGCGTAGGGAAAAAAGATGCTGCAGAAATCCGCAGAAGCGGTAACGTACCATGTGTGTTGTACGGTGGTTCTGATCAGGTGGCTTTTCAATTAGGCCATCAAGCGTTAGAAGGGTTGATCAACAGCCCTGAAGTGCGCACAGTTGATCTGGACATCGACGGCAACAAGTACACCGCAATTTTGCAGGCTTATCAAACGCATCCGGTTACTGACCACTTTGTTCACGTGGATTTTTTACAAATCCTTCCCGGCAAAGGGGTTACACTAAGCCTTCCTGTAAAATTCGTAGGTAATTCTGCAGGTGTTAAAGCCGGTGGTAAGTTGATCAAAAAACTGCGCAAATTAAAGGTGCGGGGGATGTTGGAGAAGATGCCTGACATGATCACTATTGACATTGAAAACCTGAACATTGGTCAGGCTATTCGTGTTGTAGACATGAACATTGAAGGATTGTCATTCTTGGATAACAAGAATGCGACTATCATCACTATTCAAACAACGCGTAACGTAGCAACTCCGGCTGAAGAAGCTAAGGCTGCTAAAAAATAATTCGAGCACGTGAAATACCTGATCGCAGGACTGGGTAATATCGGCGAAGAATACGCCGGAACGCGTCATAATATCGGATTTGAAGTACTGGATGCTCTCGCGAGGGCATCCAGTCTTATTTTCCGGCAGGATCGTCATGCGTTTGTTACAGAATACAAATTCAAAGGACGAACCTTCATTTTAATTAAGCCTACTACCTACATGAACCTGAGCGGTAAAGCGGTTCAATATTGGTTGCAGGCAGAAAAAATTTCCGTTTCCAATTTACTCGTCATTACCGACGATATTGCATTGCCGTTCGGCACCATTCGCATTAAACCAAAGGGAAGCGATGGTGGGCACAACGGGTTATCTCATATTCAACAAACGCTACAAACCGCGGAATACGCACGATTACGTTTTGGCGTAGGGAATGATTTTCCGAAAGGTCGGCAAGCAGAATATGTATTAGGCAAATGGAGTAGCGACGAACAAAAGTTGTTACCCGAACGACTGGAAAAATGCGCAGAAGCTGTTAAAGCTTTTGGAACTATTGGTCTGGCGTTTACCATGAACCAATTCAACGGCCAATAATAATTAGCCGTTAACAACCGTTTTATCCCTGATTTCTTATATTTACCTGCATAACACCTGACCTGTTATAGGTGTGCAAACCCTAACCCAAACAAGAATCAAATATGAAAGGTTTTAAGCGTTGCAACAACGGTCATTTTTATAAAGAATCGTTGGAAGAATGTCCTTACTGCCCAAAGTCTGCGTCCGGCTCTGAAGGCGGCAACATGGACAAGACTATGATCAGCGGTAATTTTGAAAACACGCAAGGTGGCCTTGATGCCGCCAAGACACAAATATTCGGTGGACATGGGCCAACTGTAACTCCGGATAAAACACAAATTTCAGGTGCTAACCCAAGTACACCTGCAACACCTGCAAAAGATCTTAACCGCACTTTTATTCAGGACGTAGTGATCGACGAAACAGGAACTACCATTGCCGAAAATCCTCGAGCAACTCGCATGATTACAGGTTGGTTAATTTCTTACACCATTGATCCAATGGGTGTGGATTTCCGCATTTATGAAGGAAATAACAGTATCGGTCGCGATCCGGGCAATTCCATTGTGATCACGAATGACGCTGCCGTGTCAGGAAAGCACGTTACTATTTTGTGCAAGAAAGGCAAGTTCTACATCAAAGACGAAATGGCTGCTAACGGGACATTCCTGAACAACGAGGAATTAGAAGTAGGTAAACCGTACGACTTGAACGACGGCGACACGATTAAAGTAGCCAATACAACGTTTAAGTTTAAAAGCGCACAATAATGCGAAATACGTTCTGCATGGAACGCTATCGGCCCTTCGGATGCCTTGCTGTGCTGTGGGCCTTTCTCTGTATACCACTATACGCACAGGTTCAGGTGAAATCCGTAAGCGCGGATAGCTTTCCGTCTGTTAAACTCGTTGCAACAAATCGCAATCCCGTTGCACACAACAGCGACTTCTTCTTAGTTGAAGACGGCGCGAATTGCACTTTTACTTTTGGTGCAAAGCCTGCAAAGCCTGACGATCAAGGACTTTCCGTACTCGTTGTGATGGAAAATCATTATCTACCGCAACGTGGAATTCAACGTGAATTTTTCAAAGGTGTGTTGAGCAATGCAGTAAGCGGGATGTTGGGCGCCAAAGACGAATTGGCGGTTGTAACTTTTGATTGGTATCGTAATGATCAGCTACTATATCCTGCACAACCGGAATTCACGAACAATCCTGATGCTATAAAAGAAAAAGTAAATGCGATTACTGCACCAAGTGTATTAGCTAATCAGAATCAAGCATCGGAAATATTTTTAGCGTTGCACGAAGCGCTTTTGTATTTAGAAAAATATAAAACAGACAAGAAGAAGATTATTCTGCTGTTGTCTGATGAATATTACAACATCTTCGATACGCGTCAGACCGCAGGCTCAGTAAGCGATAAAGCTGTTTCGCTCAATATTCCGATTTACTCGGTACGCTACGACATCGGCATGAAAGATAAATACACCATTAAAGATGTGGTGGATGCTTCTTTCGGAGAAACCACGTGGACAGACGGAAGCAACGCCGAGAATGTCATTCAACAACTGATCAAGTTTATTAAAAATGCACCGCAACGACTAGCGGGTTCTGAATACAACATAACTTATACCGCCGCTTCTTCACGAGATGGCAAAAATCACAGTGCTGTTTTAAAAACAAAAAACGGGCAATCCATTTTGTTTTCATACACGGCACCACCGCCAACATTTGCCGATCGTTTCGAAGAAAATAGGCTATTGTTTATTCTTTTGGGTGTAGCATTCATCGCCTTACTTTTTGCAGGTTACAAATGGAATAAAGCCCGTGTGCAGCGCATTGCAGCAGAAGATGCGTTACGACAAAAGAACCTGAAAAGCATGCAGGAAAAACAGCGTCAGGCGGAAGAAAAAATTGCAGCACAGGATAAACATCTTGAGAATATTGTTCGCCAGACGGAAGAAGAAAAAAGAAAACAGCAGGAAGAAGAGCGTCGCATTCGTGAACAGGAACGCGAAAAACAACTCATACATGAAATGCGCTCCCGTGGTTCGTTTGCGCGAATTGTTACTGCAAAGGAGTTTGGCGGTGTGTTGGAAATCAACAAGCCTGAAATTATTATTGGTCGTGAAGCAGGTGCAGATATTGTTTTTTCTCATAGTACCGTTTCACGCAAGCATGCGGTTGTCACTTATGACGGCGGAAAGTATTATGTACGCGATCTGAACAGTTCAAATGGCGTAAAGGTTAACGGAACAAAGATCAGCGGAACGCGTCCGCTTAACGATGCGGATCATGTTTTACTAGGTGATGTAGCATTCACCTTCCATCTATAATTTGCATGAGCGAAAAACTTAAAGAATATGGACTCACAGACGTTGGTCTAGTGCGCAAAGCCAACGAAGATTCCATGGGATCCGCACAAACACGCAATGGGCATGTTTTCGTTGTGTGCGATGGCATGGGCGGACACGTGGGCGGTGCAACAGCATCATCCATTGCGGTCAAGAGTATTCTTGAATTTATGGATAGTCAGGATTTAACGGATATTCCTTCCGGTATCTATTCCGCTATTCAATTTGCGAACGAACAGATTTATGCCACGGCACAAATGGATCCTAACCTAAAAGGGATGGGAACCACGTGTACGGTGTTAGTCGTTAACGGCGATCACGTGCACATTGGTCATGTCGGGGATAGTCGCATTTATTTGTTTACCGATGGTGGCTTACACCGTATTACAAAAGACCACTCCTTTGTACAGTCTCTGGTTGATCAAGGTATTATTCCTGATTCCGAAGCAGAAAATCATCCACGTAAAAATGAGTTGTTAAAAGCTTTGGGCATTCGCCCGAATGTTGAGCCGACAGTGAATGAACAACCCATACAACCTAAAGTAGGGGATGTGTTCATGATGTGCTCGGATGGTTTATGCGGATTGGTGAACGATGCATCGATGAAAAAAATTCTGCGAGAAGGTTCACTAGAGCATCAAGCGACCACATTGATTAATGCAGCAAAAGCTGCGGGTGGGCATGATAACATCACGGTGCAGTTAATTGAAATTGCTGCGAGTCCATTTACGGCAAGTGTATTTGTTGATATGAATCCTGCTGATTTGGTGAACACCGGTGACATGTCCGGCAAAACAACCATTATCAATACACCGGAGAAAGATCCATTTGAAACCACAGCCGAAATTCCTGCTACACACGAAGAAAAGAAAAAGAATAAAACCTTTCTTTTTTTAGGTATCGCATTTTTAGTTGTTTTAATAATTCTGTTTTTCATTTATAATAATAAAACAGAACCTACTCCTGAACCGAAAAAGGACGAACCGAAAGAATTTAAAATCGGCAATAACCCGAACCAACCGGAGGAAAAACAGGAAGAAAAACCAACGGTTGCACCTAAAAAAGAAACACCAACCAACAAATCGTCGCCGACCGGGGTTACCGGTAAAACCGGGACAACAGGCGCTACCTCCCCAAAACCTACAAGCAGTTCAACAGGCGCAACCAATACCGGAGGAGCATCCGGAGGAACGGGGCCTACCGGCACACCCACTCCGCAACCCAATCCAACAACACCAACTGAACAACCTGCTCCAGGGCCAACCACAACGCCTCCGCCTCCGGGAGGAAAAGATGGACAATAATTGAATTTATTATAGCCATGCTTTTAAATAAAATCACTTCTCAATACGAAATCGTTGGCCAGCTTTCCACGGGTGGCACGGCTATAGTGTATCAGGGAGTTGATTTGCACACGGGATTTCCTGTTGCGGTAAAAGAACTGCGCACAGGATTTCGGAATAATGAATTTGTACGTAAGAAATTTAAAGAAGAAGCAAATCGATATTTATACTTAAATCATCCGAATATTGTTCGCCTTGTTGATTTTATTGACGGTGGTGAAGCAGTTTATTTGGTGATGGAGTTCGTGGACGGTGTAAACCTGGAAGATTATATCAATAAAGTCTCTGGGCCGTTGCCTGAATCAGTGACTGCTGCCATGATATGTGAAGTGTTGGATGCCATTGCTTATGCACATTCACAGGATGTCATTCATCTCGACTTGAAACCATTGAATATTATGATTAGCAACTCCGGACAAATCAAAGTGCTTGATTTTGGAATTGCCCATACGTTGCAAGAAGGTAATCCCGAAAAAATTATGGGAAGTCCGGTGTACATGAGTCCTGAACAGATTTCAGGAAAAGCCGTGAGTACTTTGTCAGATATCTATTCGTTAGGTGTCACGTTATTTCAGTTGCTCACCACGCAGACGCCATTCCCTAATGCAACAGGACGCGATGATGTATTCAAAGCAGTAATGCAAGAGCAAATTCCTGATGTGCGAAATATTCGTAACGATTTATCGCCCAATATTGCAGCTATAGTGCGCAAAGCGACCATGAAACAACCCGAGCATCGTTTTCAAACGTGCTCAGATTTTAAAAATGCGTTAAGTCCATTAATATGAAATTAGTTAAAGTAGGACGCGCCCGTGAAAATGACATCGTGTTGCAAGACACATCGGTTTCACGTTATCATCTGGAGTTATTCCGTGATGATGAAGGGCACGTGTTTTTAACTGATCTGGATTCCGGCAACGGCACTTTTGTAAATGGGCGAAAAATCAGCGGTTCGGTGTTGTTAGAGGATAACGACATTGTGAAGGCCGGCAATTCTGTTTTACCATGGAAGAACTATTTCAAAACATCTACCTCACAACCCGATATAGTAATTCCTGCACAAGAAAAGACAGCTGCCGAAAGCGATAAAAAAGGAATGCATTTTCCGTTAATGATCTCGGCAATTTCCGCTGCACTAAGTTTACTGTTGCCCTACTACTCTACCTCAGGTAAAGCATATTATTCGCTGATTTCATTAATAATTAATTTATCGGGAGACGAGCCTGTAGCGGCACTTTCCGGATATGCCGGATTAATTGCTGTGTCGGGAATCATACTAAGCCTAGTTGTTGCATTAACGATTTTTAGTGCAACACCTCCGGGTAATAAACTTCCGCTGCGTCACTTTTTACCTTGGCTGGGTTTATGTGTACAAGGAATATTGACCGTGTTGATTTTAACGGCATCCACTGAAGAAGTTGATACTGCGACTCCAATATTAGGAGCGGGATATGGTTTGATTATTTTATCGCTGCTCGTAGGAGGTGCTATCTTGAATCGTGTATTCCCTACTGAGCGCGAATTTTACTTACAAATCGAATTTATAGTAATAGCATTATTAACGTTTCTGTTTTTCAGCAACCTACCAATGTGGTTTACCATTGAGCATTGGAGCGGACATCCCGGAATTATTCACCTGAGCGGTTTCACATTAATGACCTCTCTGATAGGGGGTGGCAACGAATATGGTGGACTTATTTTTCGTTTAATCTGGTTACTACTGTATGGCGCATTATTTTTCACATTAGTACGCTATTATTTCCCGGGCGCAGCTACAGGTAAACAACTTCGCCCGGCATTCGCCCTTTGGGGAATTATTTCAGCATTAACCGTATTGTTCGCAGGGCACGAATCACTTGGATTTGCAGGTGTTTTTAATATCAAATCCGAAGAGAGCAACTCCGGCCCAGGATGCTGGGTGTTTATCATTGGAGTAATAACCCTATTTTTAAATTCTCAAGTAACCGCAAGAATAACCCCTACTCAAACTCCAACAAGATGAAAATGATTCGAATCGGCAGGGATGCCGAAAATGACGTTGTTCTCAATGATGCTACGGTAAGTCGTAAGCACGCTGAGATCTTCCTGGACGATGATGGAAATATCTTCCTCACCGACCTTAACTCCACATCGGGCACGTATTTGAATGGCAAAAAAATTACCGAAAGCGTGTTCTTAGTTTCAGGTGACGTGGTAAAGCTTGGTGAAGCTCAACTGGATTGGGAAAAACACGTGTCTGGTCTAAAACAAGCTAACCTCGATAAAACACGCGCCTTTACCCCCCCACAGTCCGCACCGAAAAAAGCACCTGCTGCTCAGGGCAACTTTATGCGAAGCGCAATCATGTCAATGGGTGCGGTAATCGCTCTATTCTTGGTAATGTATTTCGCGAATGAAAGCGGAGCCGGTGATGATAGCGATTTGAAAAAATCGGAAGTGCTGAAGAAAAAAGATCTACCGAAAACGGATGTTACCCGTGATGAAAAAGGACACAAAGTAGAAGCACCTGCACCTCCTGCCAGCGGCGAGAAACGCAAGAAAGAAATTGAACAACAACCCACTCAACCGAATGAAGAGCCGGAAATTGTTGTGGTTGAAGAGCCGGCGGGTTCAGAAATCGTTTATGACTTCTCGTGTCTGAAAGATGAAAATGACATGGGCACAGGAAGCATTCTGGACATCATTCGTGGTTTCGAAAAAGAAACTATTGAAGGTTCAGGAATTGAAGTGACGCTGGAAGAAGAATTGGAAGTTGGTCAGTCTATTAAAGACGAAATGTTCAAAACCGCAACCATCATTGAAAGTGGTTCTGTTGTTGCTCGTATTCAGCGCATCTTTAACAAACTGGTACAAAACATTCCAAATCCTTACGGAATGACTTACGAAATCCACGTTGTTGATGACAATGTGTTGAATGCATTCACTGCAGGCGGACAAGTATTCATTTACACCGGCATTATCGACTTCTGCAAAAACGATGATGAGATTGCTGCAATTTTAGGACACGAAATCGGGCACAATCAGTTAGGTCATATTCGTCAGCACATCCAGAAAAACAAGTGGTTCGAACAGACGTTCGGCAACAACGAAATTGGTATGGGCGCACAAATGCTCGAATCCATCGTTACAACTTCATTCAATCAAGAAAATGAATCACACTGCGACTTGTGGGGTTCCGACCTGTGCATGAAGTGTGGATGGGATCCTTGTGTAGGAATCGGTTTGTGGGAGCGTATGCATGAAGCTGATGGAAATCCGGAATACGATCCACTGGATAACATTTTCCGCTCACACCCGTACTCCAACAAACGCGCGGTTTGTATCCGCAACCACATGTTATCGAATTATAAATATAGCTGCAACGAATAATGAGCAACAAAACTAAACTTATCGTATTGAACGTTGGCCTAATCGCTGTAATCGTAGGCGCATTGTTTGCTATGTTCAAATATCCCAACTTCGAGAAAGCTATTAATCTTGAAGTAGTTGATCGTACTGATCGTGGGTTTATCGCACGTACGAGCATCATTGTTCGTAACGACAATTTCTTTTCTATTAAAGGAAAAGATCTTGTAGTGAGATTGTATTACAAAGATTCTCTCATCGGTGAAACGAAAGGTGTTGACGATGTATCATTAAAAAGAAAATCATCTGACACGATCGGACTTAACATTGAGTTTCATTTGGCTGCAATGCGCAATGATTTACCGACGCTGATGAAAACCAAAGATTCCATCGCGTTCGACATTCAGGTGGAAGGTAAATTCAGCATGTTCGGATCCAACAAATCGGAGAAGACGCGCATTTATTTCCGTCCGAAAGATTTTGTTCCTATGTTGATTGAAGATGGTCTTGGAAATAATTCGGTGACGTTGAATGAAGTGAAATTGAAAAAAGTTGAAGCAACTACTAGCACTTTCGATTTTAAAGTTCATTTGAAAAACACATTGCCATTAGATGTTCAGATTAAGAATGTTTGGATTGATGTGTTCGCTGATAAAGATTATAAGAAGCGTGTAGGCGAATGGCTAGGGAAACAGCCTAACAAATTGAAGCCGGGCGAAGAAGGAGATGTTTCAGGTGATCTTGCCGTAAACAATTTATACACTGCAGTAAGCGGAGTAACATCTGTTATCAGCGGAGATTTTGAATACTTCGTAGACGGACAAGCTGATGTTGTTGTGGACGATTATCAGATTACCGTTCCGATCTCTACAAGCTTTAAGTACAATCCATCAACCAACGAAATCACGATTACCAGCGGTAAATAAAAATGAGCGAAATCAAACTGTTATTCGTCGCCGGAAATCAGTTACTACGTAAAGTAAAACTGATTAAAGGATCGCATCTTGTACTGACCATCGGTAAAGCAGAAGGTCAGGTTGATATTTTAATTCCGGACAACACTGTTTCCCGTCAGCATGCACAAATTATTTGCGATACGCAGGGGCAATTGTTGTTGCAGGACATCGGAAGTTCTAACGGTACGTTTGTTAATGGCAATCGTTTGAATGTTGGCGTTCCTGTGAAAATAAATCCCGGTGATGAAATCTGGTTTTCCGGCAATAAGTCGTTGCGCTTATTGATTAACGGCGACGAATCACAGTTTAATTCTAACGGCGCTGCGGCGGATGATAAATCTACCGGCGAACACACGAACATAATGGACAAGTTCGCCAACAAGAATGTTGTCGTTATTGGACGTAATGCAGAATGTGATATTGTTTTCAATCATGCTTCGGTT
Source organism: Bacteroidia bacterium (assembly GCA_044344795.1). Taxonomy (GTDB): domain Bacteria; phylum Bacteroidota; class Bacteroidia; order Palsa-965; family Palsa-965. The sequence goes on from JBIJCF010000005.1 coordinate 51,204, forward strand.
AGTCGTCGTCATGCAGCAATAGAAAAATTAAGTGACGGCAGTTTTCAGGTTAAAGATCTGAATTCACTGAACGGCACTTATGTTAACGGCAAGAGAATTACCGGCGCCACTAAAGTCACCGAGCGTGATGTGATTTTGGTCGGTCGCTTCAAAATGAAATTAAAAGGAGAAGCGAAAGACATTTCGAAAGATGTTGCCATACGTGCAGAGCGTATTGAAAAAGCCTATCCGAACGGATATAAAGGATTGAAAGAAATGTCCTTTACTATTCCGTCGCGATCACTAATGGGCATTATGGGCCCTTCGGGATGCGGTAAATCGACATTGATGAAGGCCTTGAACGGCGATGCTCCGATTACAAGTGGTGCTGTTTACTTATTCGATTTGGAATTAATTCAGAACTATGAATTCTTAAAAACCCAGATCGGATATGTTCCGCAAGATGATATTGTTCACCGCGAATTGACGGTAGAACAATCCTTGTATTACGCAGCACGATTGCGATTACAAAATGCGAATCCCGAATTAATCGCAGAGAAAATTGATCAGGTTTTACAGGATCTGAACATTGCACACATTCGTAAAAATCTGGTAGGTAAAATTTCCGGAGGTCAACGGAAGCGTGTTTCCATCGCGGTGGAGTTGCTTACAGATCCTTTGGTAATTTTCTTGGATGAGCCTACTTCCCCACTCGATCCTCAAACCATTGAAGAATTTTTAGGCATTCTTCGCGGATTGGCTCAACGCGGCACTACCGTTGTTATGGTTACGCACAAGCCGGAAGACTTGAACTACATGGATTCCGTGATGTTCCTTGCTGAAGGCGGACACTTGGTGTACTATGGCAGCACGGACGGATACAAAAATTATTTCAACGTTAAGAATTCTGTTGATGTGTACGCTAACATCGCGGGAGATCGTTCGAAGCCGTGGATTGACAAGTATGAGCGCGAACATCCACATCCTGATATTACTCCGGAACCACCTGCAGAAAAACCTGCGCGTACAAAAGTTTCGTGGTTCGATCAATTGCGTTGGTTAACGGCACGTTATTTCAAAATCAAAACCAACGATCGCGTTAATACCATCATCATGATTGCGCAAGCGCCGATTATTGCCGGTCTGATATGTTTGATCTTTAAAGATGTGGTGCAATCGGTTCCTTTCTTGATGGCCATCTGTGCTATTTGGTTTGGTGCTAATAATGCGGCACGCGAAATTGTCAGCGAGCTTCCGATTTACAAACGGGAACGAATGTTCAACATGTTAATTCCGACTTACATGATGTCGAAATTATTCGTGTTAGGATTCTTCAGCGCAGTACAATCGTTATTGTTTGTGGGTATCGTTTACCTTAATTATTCAGGCGACAATCCGGAATGGAACGATCCGATAGGCTCATTCAATTGGATGCTGGTATTGGCATTGAGTTCAACGTTGATGGGCTTACTGCTATCTGCAGTTGTAGATACGGCCGAGAAAGTAATGACGCTGGTTCCTTTGGCGTTGATTCCGCAAATAATGCTTGCAGGGCTTGTTGCGAAAATTAAAAATCCGTTGGTTGAATTTATCAGTTACGGAACATTATCGCGTTGGGGAACAGAAGGCTTCAGTATTTTGCAAGACACCGTAGTTGCGGAAGTAATGAAAATAGACACTTCCCAAATTAAGATGGACAGTGCCAATCCGGGCAAGTTAATTATTCCTGAACCGGTGACAGATACTGTTAACGTCAGTTCAGTTGAAATTCTCCACAAGCAATTTTATAAGGACTACACTGAACGTTTTGAAAGTGCGGGAGAAATGTCATTAGACTATTATGCAGTTGGGATCATTTCATTGATTTTTATTGTAGGAATTTATATGGCATTGAAAAAGAAAGATTCTATACCGGGAATGGGCGGCAAATAAGAATAGTAAAGTATTCATTCAATATCAGTAAGACATGAGTTTAATCGGTAAGCAGATTTTACATTACGAAATCAAAAAGATGATTGGTGAAGGCGGCATGGGTAATGTGTACCTGGCTGAGCACGTGAAGTTGGGCCGTATGGTGGCCATCAAATCATTACACGAACGATTGGCGAACAACCAAAGTATTCGTGAGCGTTTTAAGAAAGAAGCTTCTACGATGGCTCATTTGCAACATCCTTCAATTGTTGCATTGTACGATTACCTGGAGGAAGCAGACGGATTGTACCTCGTTATGGAATACGTGGACGGCACAGCGTTGGATGATTATATCCATAAAGTAACTGGTCCTGTTCCGGAAGAACGTGCACTTAAATTAATGAAGCAAATCTTAACCGGATTTGCATATGCACATGATCAGGGAATTGTACACCGTGATATTAAGCCATCCAATATTTTATTAACCAAAGACGAGCGTTGTAAGATTCTTGACTTCGGTATTGCGAAACTTTTGTCGGAGGTTGATAAGAAGTTGACCAAAACAGGAACTCAGGTAGGCACAATTTATTACATGTGTCCGGAACAGGTTCGAGGTGAAAATGTAGATCAACGCTCAGATATCTATTCGCTCGGTGTCACGTTTTTCCAGTTGTTAACCGGAACGAATCCTTACAAAGATTTAACAACGGAGTATGAGATCTATAACAAGATCGTTAATGAACCGTTGCCGAATGCAAGCACGGTTTATCCCGCTGTAAGTTCAGCGATGGAGCAAGTATTGGCAAAGGCTACCGCTAAAAATCCTGCTGATCGTTTCCAAAGCTGTCGCGAGTTTTTAGCAGCTGTTGAAACCATTGAACGCACGCCGGCTGCTCCTGCTCCATTTGAAAAAACTGTTGTAGTAGAACAGCAACCGGATTTTGAAAAAACTGTTGCATTCGATCGTACCAATCCGCAGGTTACTCCAACACCAAAGCCCACTTACCAAAGTGATGCCGCACTTGCTGACGCGCCACCAAGTGCAAAGAAGAGTAACGGTAAGATGATTGGCATTATTGGTGGAGTTCTTGCTGTGATTGCGTTAATCGTAATCGTGGTTATGAATTCCGGCGGAAGCAAAGAAGATCCGACGGTTGCGGAAAAACAGAAGAAAGACAGTCTTGAGCCCCGAGATAGTACTGCGGCAGCTTTTGCCAAAGACAGTGCAGATAACGCAGTTGCACAGGCACTTGTTGATAAGGGCAATGCCGAAGCTTTGAAAAAACGCGCTGACAGTTTAATACAAGTTGGCGATAAACTATTAAAGCAAAAGAAGTGGAAAGAAGCGAAGGATGCTTACACTGCAGCGAAACAAGCAGATCCATCTAACACTGCTGTTGACGGCAAAATTGCCGAAGCCGATAAAGGTTTGGCGGTAGTTCCACCTCCACCGGGACCAACAGTCGTTACGGGACCAACAACAAAACCGCAACCGGAGCCAACCCCCGGAACAGGTACTGTTTATCAAACGTACGACGTAGATGTAAAACCAACTTACATTGGTGGTTACGATGCCATGTCTGCTTTCATTTCGCGTAACTTGAATTATCCTTCCTACGAGCGCGAGAATGAAATTACCGGAACTGTTATGATTGTTGCAACCGTTGAAAAAGACGGTCGTCTTTCCAATGTGCGCACATCTGTTGAAGTTAAGAACGGTCCGGGATTAACGAAAGAAGCCATCCGTCTTGTAAAGTCCATGCCGGCATGGAATCCGGGTAAAATTGGAGGACAACCTGTTCGTACCGACCAGAAAATTCCAATTAAATTCCAGTTGTAAATTATGAACATGATTGGCAAACAAATTCTACAGTACCGTATTCTTTCACTGATTGGTGAAGGAGGAATGGGCGCGGTATGGTTAGCTGAACACACGCATCTTCCTAGAAAAGTAGCGATCAAATCGTTGCATGCTCATTTGGCACGTAATGAACAATTACGTTTACGTTTCAAAAATGAAGCTGCACTTTTAGTACAATTGCAACATCCCGGTATCGTTAATCTTATCGATTATTACGAGGACAGTGAAGGCTTGTACCTCATTCTTGAATACGTTGATGGTACACCGCTGGACGATTACATAAGAAAAGTATCAGGACCAATTCCGTTTGAAAAAGCCTCTGCTTGGATGCTGCAAATTCTATCAGCATTTTCTTTTGCGCACAGTAAAAATATTGTGCATCGCGACATCAAACCTTCCAACATTTTAATTACGAATGATGGACAGATTAAAATTCTGGATTTTGGTATCGCCAAATTGCTTAACGACAGCAATGCGAAACTCACCCGCACCGGAACACAGATGGGTACAGTATACTACATGAGTCCGGAACAAGTGAAAGGAGAACCCGCAGATATACGGAGCGATATTTATTCATTGGGTGTTACGTTTTACCAGATGCTTACAGGGGAATGTCCTTACGATGGAATGACCTCAGAGTTTGAGGTGTTTAATAAAATTGTAAGCGTTCCACTGCCCAGAGCATCGGAAGTATATCCCGCTGTTCCTTTGCACATTGAATACGTAATTGAGGCTGCAAGCGCCAAAGATGTTAACCGAAGGATTCAAACTTGTGATCAGTTTGCACATGCACTGCAACATGCGTTATCACAAAGCGCACAACCGGTAGGAGCAAAAGAGAAAGTCGCACAAAAAATTCAGCCTGCCTCAAAGCAGACCGAGAAAAAAACAAATTGGTGGCCCATCATTATTCCTTCTGCGCTTATAATTATAGCAGTAGTGGTCATTTTAGCGGTTAAAGAATCACAATCCAAAGAGGAGTATTCTACCGAGCACTTTGACGAGATTACGCTCATGTCCAATGCTGACTATGAGCAAATCATTTCCAATTACTACGCCGATCTAACCAATAATACATTCGATGCGAGTAATTATTATCAAGCATCGGTTCGAACCTTCATTGGCTTATCGGATGTTACAGTGCAGGAAATTCAGGATGCCGCCATCCACGCCGACTTTCAAAATCCGGTGTATACGATAAATCCCGAATCGTTTTTACATCAAGAAATTAACGATGAACATGTTGTTACCTTCAATATGGATATGCAGGTTTATCGCCCGTCAAAAGAAGCCATGCAATATTGTAATGTTCGTATAGAAATTTGTTTCGATCGCAATGGCATGATCATTTCGTACCGGGAGCTAGAAGTAACTGATTTGGATTTTGGTGTAGATTCGTTATAGACGCTCTTGCAAATCGCTCTTTTTAAAACGTGCCAATGCTTGTGTTTGATATTCACGCGGAGTTTTGCCGGTTACTTTTCGGAACACCCGGTTAAAGTGGGAAACGTTTCCAAAGCCACAGGAATAAGCAATTTCGCTTACCAATTTATCATCGGCATTTTTAAGGCGACGACACGCATGATCAACTCGAACTTCATTTAAAAACGTCACGTATGTTTTACGGGTATGTTTTTTGAAGAAACGACAAAATGCTTCAGGAGTCATGTGTACGATATCGGCGGCTTCGGCTACGGAAATATCTTTATGAAAGTTCTTCAGTGTAAAATCGTAAATGGAATGCATGCGCGTTCCTTCCTTTTCTGACAAATTATGTCCAACGGGTTCATCAGATAGCGGAATATGTTTGCTATTGCTCAGCACCTGATCAATTAACTCCAAAAATGCGGTTAGTCGTGCTATGCCGTGTTTAACTCGTATTTTAAGAAACGCTTCCGTGATTGCCACATAGTCGTCTGGTTCGATTCGAAAACCTCTGGATGATCGTTGTGAAAATTTTTTGAGCAGTTCCAATTCAGGTAAGCCCATTAAAGCTGACTGCGCTTCGTTGATATTGAAATACACAGATATTGATTGGGCCTTCAACCAATTCTTTTTCTGAAAATAAATTGGATCGCAACGAAATACGTGCGGCTGATTCGGACCAAACCAAAAGATATCTCCCGAACCAAAGTTTCCGGTAAAATTGCCTGCCAGTAGTGTTCCTTCTCCTTTCAAAATCCACGTAATCTGTACTTCCTGATGCTGGTGCAGATACGTATAGAAATGTGGCTGAATCTCCTCTTCAACAACGATAGAGGTTTCGGACGGTAACGGAATTTTGAAAGGCAACGTTTTCATGAACCATCAAAAATTACACATATATAGTCAATATTTAATCGTTTTCCATGGGGCGTAGCCAGAAACAGGTCATTATTTGCAAACCCTTTGCTAAAATTCAACTAACAGAATATTCAACCTGCTGCTACATTTGTGTCGCTGTACTGTCCATGAGGGTTTTGGGATCAGTCAGTTAGACGGAATACCGTCCAACACATCTGCAAGTACAAAGGGTCGTTTGGGGAAGCGGCCCTTTGTTTTTTGACCACGCTTATCGTTATGTTTACTGCATGCGAACATTATTGACGAGCGCTTACACCTACTACAAGACGGATTTTAATAAGCGTTACTTCATCATTTTGCTCATCGTTACGCTGGCGTTAGTGTATCTGCAGGAACGATTCCGATTCGCAGCAATAGTCAGTAGAAGCGGTAATCAAAACGATCTACAATATTTTATTGACTGGATTTTTTATGCTGCCGCATTCATAGGCGGCTTGCTCTTGCTCATTCCATTTTCTGCAGATAAAACGCCATTTCAAAAACGCGGATTATGGCTAACCGCGTGCTTTGCAGTTAGCGCCTTCGCGTTTCGAATCTACTTCTACCAACATCAGAATTGGCTGCAAGACTTCAATACATCTCCGGGGTTTCGATTTTGGCTAAAATGCATCAACAATGTAATTCGCGTGTTTACGTTGGCTTTGCCGGTTATTATATTTTGGTATTTCTTGGATCGGAAAACGCAACCGCTATACGGATTGAGCACGAGACAATTTAAACCCAAAGGTTATCTGATCATACTGCTGATTTTTTCTGCAGTAGTTGCGATAGCAGCAGTACAGCCATCGTTTCAAAAATTTTATCCACTCGCTGAAAAAGTTCTTCGCGCTGCACAAATTAACGAACACCAAACAGCGTACACTTTGCTGTTTGAATCTTGTTACGGAATTGATTTTGTTACCACGGAGTTTTTCTTTCGCGGTTTTCTGATTTTAGCGTTCACTAAATATCTCGGGAAACAAATCATCCTTCCGGCAGCACTATTCTATGTTTGCGCTCATCTGGGCAAACCGCCGGCAGAAGCAATAAGTTCATTGTTCGGTGGCATTCTTCTTAGTGTTTGGACTATTGAAAGTAAATCCATCTGGGGCGGAGTTATCATTCATCTCGGCACTGCGTGGATGATGGAATTGTTCGGATATCTGTGGTAATCATTGCGAGGTGGGAGAAATATCCCTAATATTGTTTAACCTTAAACTATACATTAATGAAAAACATCTACTTAACACTGAGTGCAGTTGCACTACTTTCTTTTGCTGCACAAGCGCAGCAAGCCAGCAACACTGCAGAAGCAGCACCAAGCGTTGGCCAACACAATTTTAACCCGTCACTTGCTGCACCTTGGCAAGTATTGTTTAGCTACGATATTACTGCTGCCGGTGCTGGTTCTGGTAATGCGGGAGTTGTGCAATTCGGCACAGAATTATGGGTTTCTCGATGGGGTAGTGATACTATCTGGAGTTTCAGTTTAACAGGCACATTAAACAACAGCTTCACTATTCCCGGAGTAACAGGAGTTCGTTCCATGACTACTGATGGCACAAGCATTTATGCCGGAGCGAATACAGCTGTAATCTATCAAATAAATCCTGCTACGCGCACGTTAACCTCAACAATCAATGTTGCTGGTGTCCCAAACATTCGTTATTGCGCATACGACCCAACGGCGAACAGCAATGCCGGTGGTTTTTGGGTTGGAACTTGGGCAACCGATTTCACGTTAATTGACATGGTTGGAACGCCGATCACACAGGTTGCTGCCGGAACTCACGGCTTAACTGCAACATACGGCTTAGGCTTCGACAACACGAACGCAGGTGGACCATATTTGTGGGCTTTCCACCAAACCGGCACAACTACAAATAACGCGGATCTGATTCAGGTAAACATTGCAACAGGGGTTCAAACAAGCGCAATTCATAACGTCACTGCAGACATGGGAACAGCCGGTGATCTTGCGGGAGGATGCCACATTGTTTCCTCTCCTTCATTAACACTTATTGGTGTTCTTCAAGGTTCTCCCAACTACTTATTTGCATACGACATCGCAGGAGTCACCGGCATTCAGGACAACACGCTACCTATTGATTTCCTATCCGTATCACCAAATCCTTCTTCAGACATGATCAACGTTCGCGTTCGTCGTGAGAACACGGATGCAATGCAGATGCAAATTGTTGATATAACAGGTAAAATTGTTTTTGAAACGAACACTGTTGCAGTAAATAACTACATCAACGTTTCATCATTCGCTGCAGGTGTGTACTTTATTAAAGTAGTGCACAACGGGACAGTGGAAACCTTGAAGTTTGTCCGCAACTAAATTATTCTACTTTTCACGCGTTAAAAGCCTCACCAATGTGGGGCTTTTTTCGTTCCAATTACGAAGTACAACTACCTTTACAGTCATGTCCACACGTCAAGAATATTACCGGAAACGCGTTCAACGTTTTGAACAAGAACTTCATCGTATTGACAAAAAAGTGACCCTGCTGGCTCGACTTCGGCTGGCTGTAATCATCAGTGCTGTGCTTGTTTTATTCTATCAAGCCTATGTCCCGTATTTCTATATTCCTGTACTGTTTTTAGCAGGGGTGTTTTTGTACTTAGTAAAACTCTTTGCGGAACAACAGGAATTACAACAGCTTATAACCTTTAAGCTGAAGTTGAATAAACAAGAATTAAATTATGTGGTGTCGCATCAATTCCCCGATTTATTTCCCGTAACGAACCCGCTAACAGAACGAGACGATCTCGATATTTTCGGTTCACGTAGTTTATTTCAATGCATCAGTCGCATATCGTCAGTTGCAGGCAGAATTAGATTGTCTCAAAAGCTATCTCCGGAACGCATTCCGGATGTTGAACATATTCGTCGTGCACAAGAAGCCAATAAAGAACTGGAGCAAAAAGATGAATTTCGTCAACACTTTATCGCGCTGACGAATCACGATTCCGATGCAACAATGAATTACGACTCACTCTTGCGATGGGCATCGGAAGTTCCGCGGATGAAGACATCGTATTTCACGTTGCTTCGTTACGCATGGATCATCATAAGTATGGGCGGTGCAGCAGCAGCACTTTACTTCGACATGAACTGGTTGTTTACTCCAATTATCATTATTGCTTGGGGAATTAACGGAAGATATAAATCGTATTGCGATCAACTTAGCGAGACCATAGGTAAATACAACGCGCTGATGAAAAAATATGCAACAGTTTTCCGTTCAATTGAAGAGGAAGATTTTCAGGCGAGAGCTTTGAAAGAGTTGCAAGCTAAAGCGCTGGACGCAGCTATTGGGGTTAAAGCATTGTCCGATGTTTCGGCGCGCTTCGACAGTCGAAAAAATGTACTGGGTAATTTCCTGCTGACCACGTTTGGGTTATACGATTTACAATGCATCCACGAAGCAGAACAGTGGCGTAAAAAATATGGTCAACATGTAGCCGAATGGTTCGACGCCTTAGCAGAAATGGAAGTGTTAGTGAGTACTGCAACGTTTGCATTTAATCATCCTCAATTCGCGACTCCACAATTACTTCAAGGAGAATTAAACGTGGAAGCAAAAGACCTATCGCACCCGCTCATTGCACCGGATCGTGTAGTTCCCAACGACATTACATTCGTTGCTCCAACAAAATTACTTCTAGTTACAGGCTCCAACATGTCCGGCAAAAGCACCTTTCTACGCACACTTGGATTAAATTTGGTTCTTGCCAATTCAGGTTGCGTAGTTGCCGCATCGCACTTCACATATACCCCGGCACCTGTACTAAGTAGCATTCGTGTTACCGATTCACTTGAAGAAAACACCTCATTATTCTTTCAAGAATTAAAACAACTGAAGCACATTCTGACTCAGTTGCAAAGCGGTCAGCCGGCATTTGTCCTTTTGGATGAAATTCTGCGCGGCACGAATTCAGAAGACAAATACAACGGAGCCTTTCAATTTTTACAGAACTTGTTACCACTGCCCGCATTAACAGTATTCGCCACACACGATTTAAAACTATGCAGTATGGAGCAAACGCATGCTCCGGCGGTGAGCAATTATAAATTTGAAGGTGTCGTTATGAATGACGAATTACATTTCGCCTATAAAATAGAAAGAGGCATTGTTCAAAACAGAACAGCCTCTTTCCTGATGCGACAACTAGGTCTTATCGACTAAGCTAATTTTTTAAGCACATGCTTCATGCTCACTCGGGCATCGATAATTTCAGACAATCGATCGATTGCTACGCGCTCCTGTTTCATGGTATCACGTTCACGAATTGTTACCGTATTATCTTCAAGTGTTTTATGATCAACAGTGATGCAATATGGCGTGCCAATTGCATCCTGACGACGATAACGTTTACCGATGGTATCCTTCTCTTCCGAAGTGATGATGTGATCATACTTTAATAAATCCATTACTTCTTTGGCCTTCTCCGGTAAACCATCTTTGTTCAACAAGGGCAACACAGCAGCTTTAATCGGAGCTAAAAATGCAGGAAGGTTTAGAACAACACGTTCACTTCCGTCATCCAGTTTTTCTTCAGTATATGCAGTTGACATTATCGCCAAAAACATACGATCCAATCCGATTGAAGTTTCTACCACATATGGAACATAATTCTGATTCAGTTCCGGATCAAAGTACTGCAACTTCTTTCCCGAGAATTTTTCATGATTCGCCAAATCGAAATCGGTACGCGAGTGAATACCTTCCAACTCCTTGAATCCAAATGGAAATTCAAATTCGATATCACATGCTGCGTCGGCGTAGTGTGCTAACTTGATGTGATCATGGAAACGATACTTGGACGCATCAAAGCCCATAGCGCGATGCCAGCTCATTCGCGTTGCCTTCCATTGTTCGTACCATTCCTTCTGAGTTCCGGGACGCACGAAGAATTGCATTTCCATCTGTTCAAACTCACGCATACGGAAAATGAATTGTCGCGCTACAATCTCGTTACGAAATGCTTTTCCTGTTTGCGCAATACCAAAAGGAATTTTCATTCGTCCTGTCTTTTGCACATTCAGAAAATTCACGAAAATTCCCTGTGCTGTTTCCGGACGCAAATAAATCGTACTGGAATCTTCAGCGACAGAACCTACCTGTGTGCCAAACATTAAATTGAATTGGCGCACATCTGTCCAATTGCGTGTTCCCGAAATCGGACAAACAATTTCGAGGTCAACAATAATCTGTTTCATTTCAGCCATGTCATTATTTTCCATTGCTGTTTTGAAACGCGTATTGATCTCATCAATCTTCTTTTGATATTCTACTACACGACCATTCGTGGAGCGGAACATCGCTTCATCAAAGTTTTCAAATCGTTTCGCCGCCTTCTCAACTTCCTTCTTGATCTTATCTTCCAACTTAGCAGCAGCATCTTCAATTAACACATCAGCACGATAACGCTTTTTCGAATCTTTATTATCGATCAACGGATCGTTAAAAGCATCCACGTGACCTGAAGCTTTCCATGTTGTAGGATGCATAAAGATTGCCGCATCAATGCCTACAATATTCTCGTTCATCTGCACCATGGCACGCCACCAGAACTCGCGAATATTTTTTTTCAATTCCGCTCCGTTTTGACCATAATCGTATACTGCACTTAATCCGTCGTAAATTTCACTGGACGGAAAAATAAAACCGTATTCCTTTGCGTGAGAAATGATATTTTTAAAGAGATCTTCTTGATTTGCCATAGGTCGCAAAGATAACCGATTGGACGGTTTTATTTGAAGTAGTCCTCATTGAATTTCGGGTCCTCCTCTTATGACTTACGACTATAAAAAGAAAGCAACTTCTTCCAACCGCCATGCCTGAAGCTGGAGCTGTGCGATCGTATTTTTCTTTTATCCGATTTATTCTCTAAACAAATGTTAGAGTCAATGTTAAGTGTAACTATTGAGATAATGCAGACAATAACAACATCGACAACGACAGCAGATTGTTTTTGAGGTACTATCTTTGTCGTATGATAGAAATTGGCAGAACACTCGTTTCTGATGATGTAGTAGAAAAACAGTTTGTGTGCGACCTCAACGCGTGCAAAGGAGCCTGTTGCGTACATGGCGATTCAGGGGCTCCACTCGAATCCGGCGAAGAACAAGTATTGGAAGCCATCTATCCGGCGATTGAACCATATCTTACCGATAAAGGCAAGAAGGCCATTGCAAAACAAGGCAAGTGGATTATTGACGGCGATGGTGATAAAGTAACGCCGCTTGTTGCCGCAGGTAAAGAATGTGCGTATACGATTTTTGAGAACGGCACGGCATTTTGCGGTATAGAAAAAGCATGGCGTGACGGTAAAGTTGGATTTCAAAAACCCGTCTCTTGTCACTTGTATCCGGTTCGTATTACAACGTACAAAAAGTTTGATGCCGTGAATTACGAGACCTGGGACATTTGTAAACCCGCGTGTGCTTGCGGAGAAAAATTAAAAGTTCCCGTGTACAAATTCGTAAAAGAAGCCCTCATTCGTAAATACGGGAAAAAGTGGTACGACGCACTGGATGAAGCTGCGAAGTTGATGTGAATCGTCGGATTGATTCGTCACGATTTTCATGCGTAATGTCATGTAAATTGTTTTACCTATTTCAATAACGTTTTCTACATGTTACAGCGACAATATTTGCAACTACTTAACCTGTTTTTTTATTAAAATTTACATACGCTATCTGACCTCCCCGTCGTTATTGAAAAAGGGTGGTTTTATTACGCGTTATCAACAAGGATCGTTACGCCTGTGTGTTCAAAACTTCGGGATTTTGTTAATGGAATAGACTTGACTAGTCCGACTCATTTGCAAAAATTTGTTGTCGGTGAATGTGCCGAACACCTTACTTGCTAAGTGCTTCATATCAAACACCTTAAAGAAAATCAGCAGGCCATACGCCTGCTTTTTTCGCCAGAAGAACCTGACCTTCAATAAATTAAGAATATAAATCGCATTAACAGCGCAGTTATGGCAGAAGTGAACGAACCAATTTTAGCCGAGAACAAAGACCGCTTTGTTCTCTTCCCGATCAAGCACCGTGACATTTGGGATATGTATAAAAAAGCTGAAGCTAGTTTCTGGACTGCTGAAGAAATTGATCTTTCTGCTGACTTAACTGACTGGGCAAATAAGCTGAATGACGACGAACGTTTCTTTATCAAAAACGTGCTCGCATTTTTTGCGGCGTCTGACGGCATTGTGAATGAAAACCTTGCGATCAACTTCATGAATGAAGTACAGTATCCTGAAGGTCGTTGCTTCTACGGTTATCAAATCATGATTGAAAACATCCACAGCGAAACCTACTCGTTGTTGATCGATACGTATATCAAAGATCCTGCAGAGAAAGACAGTTTATTCCACGCTATCGAAACCGTTCCTGCAGTAAAAGAAAAAGCAGAGTGGGCGTTGCGTTGGATTTCCAACGGAACCTTTGCAGAGCGCTTGATCGCCTTCGCAGCAGTAGAAGGCATTTTCTTTAGCGGATCATTCTGTTCTATCTTCTGGTTGAAGAAGCGTGGTTTAATGCCGGGCTTGTCCTTCTCCAACGAATTGATTTCTCGCGACGAAGGTTTACACTGCGACTTTGCTTGCTTGCTGTATACAGCACACTTAGAAAATCGTTTGCCTGAAGAGCGCGTAACTGAAATCATCACCAACGCAGTTGCAATCGAGAAAATGTTCGTGACGGATTCCTTGCCGGTGAAATTGATCGGTATGAATTCCGAATTGATGTGTCAGTACATTGAGTTTGTTGCAGACCGACTGTTGTTGGCATTAGGATGCCAGAAAGTATATAACGCAACAAATCCGTTTGACTTCATGGAAATGATTTCCCTGCAAGGCAAAACCAACTTCTTCGAAAAGCGTGTTGCTGAATACCAGAAAGCCGGAGTTACATCCGATCGTTCACAAAACGTATTCAGCCTGGACGAAGATTTTTAAACCAAGAGACCAATCAACTACTTATAAGAACCCTTACGAAATATAAAGCCTATGTATGTAATTAAGCGCGACGGCAGCAAAGAGTCAGTGAAGTTTGATAAGATCACTGCGCGAATTCAAAAATTGTGCTACGCACTGGATCCGGTGCACGTTAACCCGGTGGAAGTAGCGATGAAAGTTATTCAAGGGATTTATCCCGGAGTAACGACCAGCGAGCTGGACAGTCTTGCGGCTGAGATCGCGGCTTCATTAACCGTGAAACATCCTGACTATGCGTTGCTGGCTTCCCGCATTGCAGTTTCCAACTTGCATAAAAACACCGAGAAGTCGTTTTCGAAAACCATGGAGTTGTTGTACAACTATGTGGATCCGAAAACCAATCAGCGTGCTTCTTTAGTTGCAGATGACGTTTTTGAAATCATTAAGAACAACGCGCAGATTTTGGATTCATCCATTATCTACGATCGTGATTTCGGTTATGATTACTTTGGGTTCAAAACATTGGAGCGCTCGTACTTGCTGAAAATTAACGGCAAAATAGCGGAACGTCCGCAACACATGCTAATGCGTGTTTCTGTGGGTATTCACAAAGAAGATATCGATGCGGCAATCGAAACATACAACTTGATGAGTGAGCGTTGGTTTACACATGCTACTCCAACGTTGTTTAATTCGGGTACACCAAAACCGCAAATGTCTTCTTGCTTTTTATTACAAGTTAAAGATGACAGTATCGATGGTATCTACGATAGTTTGAAGAGCTGCGCGAAAATTTCACAGAGTGCGGGCGGTATCGGCTTAAGCATTCACAACGTGCGTGCAACAGGCTCATACATCAAAGGCACTAACGGAACATCCAACGGCATCATCCCGATGTTGCGTGTATTCAACGATACAGCACGTTATGTGGATCAAGGCGGTGGAAAGCGTAAAGGTTCTTTCGCTATTTACCTGGAGCCGTGGCATGCTGATATTTTCGAATTCCTCGACTTGCGTAAGAACAACGGTAAAGAAGAAATGCGCGCACGTGATTTATTCACTGCGTTGTGGATTCCTGATTTGTTCATGAAGCGCGTGAAAGAAAATGGCTCATGGTCATTGTTCTGTCCTAACGAAGCACCGGGCTTGTATGATACTTGGGGTGAAGAATTTGAAAAGTTGTACGAACGTTACGAGCAGGAAGGTCGTCAACGCAAAACTATCAAAGCGCAGGATTTATGGTTCGCAGTTATGGAAGCGCAAATCGAAACAGGCAACCCATACATGTTGTATAAAGATGCCTGCAACGGTAAGAGCAACCAGCAGAACCTGGGAACTATCAAGTCGTCCAACTTGTGTACGGAAATCATCGAGTATACTGCTCCGGATGAAATCGCGGTATGTAACCTGGCTTCATTAGCATTACCACGTTTCGTTGATACAGAAAAAGGCGAATTCGATCATCAGCGCTTGTTCGATGTAACGTACGTTGTTACACGTAACCTGAACAAGATCATCGACAACAACTACTATCCGGTTCCTGAAGCACGTCGTTCCAACATGCGTCATCGTCCAATCGGATTAGGCGTGCAAGGTTTGGCAGATGCCTTCATCTTGTTGCGCATGGCATTCGATAGCCCGGAAGCGCGTCAGTTGAACAAGGAAATTCACGAGACGATTTATTACGCTGCAATGACTGCTTCGAAGGATTTGGCGAAAGCACAAGGACCTTACGAAACGTATGCAGGCTCACCGGTTTCAAAAGGAATCTTCCAGTTCGATATGTGGGGCGTAACACCAAGCAATCGCTGGGAATGGGATATTTTGCGTGAAGAAGTGAAAACACACGGAGTTCGCAACTCTCTGTTATTAGCGCCAATGCCAACAGCTTCTACATCACAAATCTTAGGTAATAACGAATGTTTCGAGCCATATACTTCTAATATTTACACGCGTCGTGTATTGTCCGGAGAATTTGTGGTGGTGAATAAGCACTTGTTGAAAGACCTTGTGAAGTTGGGCTTGTGGAATGACAACCTGAAAAATAAAATCATTGCTGCTAACGGATCCATTCAAGACATTCCTGAGGTTCCGGAAAACATCAAGGATATTTACCGCACAGTTTGGGAAGTACCACAACGTGCATTGATTGATATGGCGGCTGATCGTGGCGCATATATCTGCCAGTCACAGTCGCTGAACTTGTTTGTAAGCAATCCAAACTTCGCTAAGTTGACTTCTATGCACTTCTACGCATGGGAGCGTGGCTTGAAAACAGGTATGTACTACTTGCGCACAAAAGCTGCTGCTGACGCCATTAAGTTTACAGTGGATCAGGCTGCGTTGTCTATCCCTGCGCCAAATGCTGAACCGGTAAGTATTGAGCAACGTCAGGCAGAAATTGCTTGCTCGCTCGACAATCCGGATGCTTGTGAGTCTTGCAGCGGATAATTCGCCTGCTTGGTTTTTTGAAGTTGATTTTCAAGGGCTGTCGTTAATGCGACAGCCCTTTCTGTTGAATGCAGAAAACAGTAAATTTGAACCAACAACAAATGAAACGAATGAGATAAAACAAAATACAGTCTAAATGACTGACATATAATATTGCGTTTAGCAACTCCTGTAGCTGAAAACTAGGAATCTTCAAACAAACAGAGTAAGTGCATAAACGCTCACGCAAGGCGTGGGCTTTATCATTTTCTGTTTGTGGGCATCCTAGTGCCTCAGCTACGGAATGGTAACTGTCCCAAGCTGATTTTTTATACTAACTCTGCTGCGGGGCAGAGTAGAATAAAACAAACTTCAAAAATGAAATTTTTACTTCTAACCGTAGCTGCAACACTAGGATTGGCAGCTGCAACAATGGCGCAAAACGTGCCTTCTTACGTGCCGACAAATGGTTTAGTTGGTTGGTGGCCTTTTAACGGAAATGCTAATGATGAGAGTGGGAGTGGGAATAATGGCACGGTGAATGGAGCGACGCTTACATCAGATAGGTTCGGGAATATGAATAAGGCGTATAGCTTTAACGGTGTGAACAATTACATGCAATGCATGCAATCGGGTCCGATTGGTGTGCCATCAATAACTGTAGCATTTTGGACAAAAAATATCGGAAGTGGCTCAGGACATATAGTTTCCTGGGGAAATAATGGAATCAGTGGGGAAGACTTTAGAGTATTGACAAACGCATATGGTACATGTGCATCATCTTTAGGTGTTGACAGTTACAACTCGGGGATAGCCTTTAACAATACTTTTTCATCAAACTCTTGAGATTTTTATGCTGTGATTTTTGATAGCTCAATTGGTAATAATATCAATTCTGCTAGCGTCTATAAAAACGGAGTTCAAATCGGATTAACTTGCTTTAATCAAAATAATTCATCGATCAATATATCATCTGCTTTTCCAATATGCTTTGGAAAATATCACGGTACAATACCAACCGATTATTTATCTGGTATACTTGACGACATAGGAATCTGGAACAGAGTTTTAACTCAACAAGAAATAACCGCTTTATACAATGGTTGTCAACAAACTGTAAACTCTCAACCTGCCAGCCAAACAATCCCTGTTAGCAGTAACGCACAATTTACAGTTGGCTCGTCAGATCCAAGCGCCACTTTTCAGTGGCAAACTGATCTTGGCGTGGGTTTTCAAAATTTAAACAGTGTTGGGCAATATAGTGGAACTACTAACGACACATTGACTGTTTCTAATGTGACTATGAGTAATAACAATCAACCATTCCGTTGTATCATTACCTCCGGTTCGTGTACAGACACCTCAGCTGTAGCTGTATTAACAGTAAACAATACGGTTGGCTCGAATGAAATATCTCCGGGAAGTTTATTCTCTGTGTTTCCGAATCCTGCACAAAATGTAATTAACCTTAAAGCAGACGCTACGCTGCTTGGCGAGTCTTACGCTATAATGGAGAACGCCGGAAGAACTGTTTTATCAGGAACCATTGCCTCCGAAACAACCATGATCGAGCTGGGAAATTTGTCCGGCGGTATCTATATATTTAATATCGGCAAGAATATGAAACAACAGTTTAAAATCGTAAAACAATAACATACAAACGGTTGTATAACTTTTACCACGTTATCACAACCATATACAAGCAGCAGCAGTGCGGAGGAGTTTCAATACTCCTCCGCACTGCTGTCTTCATTTAGTAAAACCTTGTGGCGTAGCCACTCTTAGGCAATGTATCAGCCACAAACGAACAACCACAACACAAGTTTACTTGAGCCTATTAATACTGAATTGAAGGCGCACAATGCTTCCGTGGACACGAATCACCATGACGGTCAAGAGATGCGCAGGTTTAACTCCTTACTGAGCATTGTGCTGGTTCGACGGCAACAACTGCATGCTTGTTGAGGTCGATCTAGTTATCACGATAAGAGACGAATAAATGCTTCGCTCTTTATACACTTAAAGTTGCTTTTCTTAATTATTGCTAATTAATGCAACAGAAGCACACCTCGGCCAACAAAGTGCATGTATCTTGGTTTAACTTCAAACGATTGCTTATGATACTCATGCATATTTCTTCTCCTAACCCGGAATTATTAAATCAAATTGCCGCGGCATTATTAAAAGAAAGACTAGTGGCCGATGTGCGCATCGATGATATACGCCGCTTAACGCTACAAGATGAGAAATTAGTAACTGTGCCACGGTATTTACTGGCGTGTAAGACGAAGGCATTGTTATTTAATACCATTGTTGAATATATCAGAGACCAGGTTTCACAAGAATTGCCCGAAATGTATGCGCTGCCTCTGGTGATGTGCGAAAAATCTCAGGAAGAACTCATTCGCTCCAGAACAAAAGCGGTATAGACTATTTGCTTTTCAGGAAATCCTTAATAACTCTTCCGATAATTTCTCCTTCTACCAGAAAACCATCATGACCAAAAGGTGAATCAATTTGCACGAGGCGTGATTGAGGAATATGTGCTGCAAGAAATTGTTGCTCCGCGATAGGACATAAAAAATCAGAACTAATACCAACGACAACCGTTGGCGCCTGAATTTGACGCAATGCGAGCTCTACACTGCCACGTCCTCTTCCAACGTTATGACTGTCCATGGTTTTTGTGAGAGCGTGATAAGAGTATGCATTGAAACGATTCACCAACTTATCGCCCTGATAGTCGATATACGAAGACGCTTTGAAGTTATCAATTCGATCGTCAACGTCTGTTTGAGCAGCAACATAGGCCTCGTAACTTCTGTAAGTTAACATACCAATTGCACGCGCTGCTTTCAAACCCTTATTTCCCGCGTTTAAAGCACGTTCTCCAAACGTTACGTCTGCTTCAATGGCTAATCGCTGAGCCGTATGAATGGCAATGCCCCAAGCCGATTCTTTGGGTGATGTAGCTACAACCCCCAAATGTTGAACTACATGTGGCTCTATTATTGCCCATTCCAAACATTGATACCCGCCCATCGATCCGCCCAAGAGCAAGTATATTTCATCAATTTGCAACGCTTTTCTCAAAATAGTAAGCGTGCTTACAATATCTCGAATGGTGAAATATCCGAAGTCGCTATAGTATGGCTTTTCTGTTTGGGGATTTATACTTAACGGCCCTGTTGATCCATAACACGATCCCGGAATGTTAACACAAATAATAAAATACTCTTCGGGATTAATCGCCTTACCGGAACCAATTAGTCCGGGCCACCAATCTGCACAATCCGCACTTGCGGTTAAAGCATGACAGACCCACACCACTCTCGAAATTCCTTTACGATAAGTTCCGTAGGTGTAATAGAACAGCTCGAGCTCTTGAAACGTTCTGCCCGTTTCTGCAGTAAATGAAGGAATAATGAATTTTTGTCCCGGCATATGAGTTCAAATATACTAAGCCTGCGCGATGCACATTTCCTATATTTGATCATTAATTACAACTTATGAAAGTTCAGTTAAATCGTTTAAATAATGCCTTCCATTTCGTGGCATCCGGCGAAGATGGAGTTTCCATGCACTTTGATGCGAATCCTGAAATTGGCGGTGAGGGCCTCGGTGTTCGTCCCATGCAAGCATTGCTGATGTCAATTGGCGGATGCAGTGCAATTGATATCATCATGATTCTGAATAAACAGAAGCAGGTTATTACCGACTTCAAAATTGATATTGATGGTCAACGAGAAAAAGGTAAAGAACCGGCACTGTGGGAAAATGCGCATGTGGTTTACAAGCTGGAAGGCACTATCGACGAAGAGAAAGCAAAACGTGCATGTGCCTTGTCTATGGAAAAATATTGCTCTGTATCCAAAACATTGGAAAAAGCGGGGGCAAGAATCACATGGGAAGTTTGGGTTAACGGAAATAAGATCAATTAATCGTTTAAGATGAAACCGGAATCGAAAGCTATTCGAATTCAAACACCGCGCACGGAAGAAAAGGAACATGCAACGCCCATGTATCTCACTTCAAGCTTTATGTTTGATAATGCGGAAGACATGCGGGCTGCATTTGCAGATGAGGTAGATGTAAATATATACAGTCGGTTCGTGAACCCGAATGTAACGGAGTTTGAAGAAAAATTGTGTGCGTTGGAAGGTACTGAAGCGTGTTTCGCAACAGCGTCAGGAATGTCTGCTATTACAGCTTCGTTTCTTGCGTTTTTAAAAAGTGGTGATCATTTATTGGCATGTCGTTCTATTTTCGGCTCAACGCATACTGTCATTACGAAGTATTTACCTAAATGGGGAATTGAATATTCGTACGCTGATTTATCAAAACCGGAAGAGTGGCAATCGTTAATTCGTCCCAACACAAAAATGATTTTTGTAGAAACGCCGACTAATCCGGGATTAGATATCATTGATCTTGAATGGCTAGGGCAATTCGCACGAAAAAATAATGTGCTGCTTAATGTAGACAATTGTTTTGCAACACCCGCATTGCAGCAACCCGCGTTATACGGAGCTGATCTTATTACGCATTCCGCAACAAAGTTTATTGATGGACAAGGACGCGTAATGGGCGGTGCCGTTTTAGGGAAAAAAGAATTGATTAAAGAAGTGTATCTCTTTTGTCGAAGTACAGGACCATCTCTTTCACCATTCAATGCTTGGGTTTTATCGAAGAGTTTGGAAACACTTTTCATTCGCATGGAACGACATAGTTCGAATGCATTGAAGTTGGCAGGTTTACTCGAACATCACCCCAAAATTGCGCAGGTGAAATATCCGTTCTTGCTATCTCATCCGCAATATGAAGTTGCCCGCAAACAAATGACAGCAGGAGGCGGCGTAATAACGTTTGAAATTAAAGGCGGCATCGAGGCTGGGAGAAAATTTCTGGATGCGATTAAAATGTGTTCTCTAACTGCTAATCTTGGAGATACACGAACAACTGTAACTCATCCCGCGTCAACTACCCACGCCAAATTAAGTGAAGAAGAACGTTTCGCTGTTGGCATAACGCCCGGACTCGTTCGTGTATCCGTGGGGTTGGAACACATTACTGATATTGTTGCTGATATTGAACAAGCACTGGAAAAAGTCTGAGAACAAGCATCATCACATTAATTCACTTTCTTTATACAATTATTATAATACAGTTGCAGATATTAATACGCCCATAATCAGCGGCAGGAACAACAAGCTAATGGAAGAGTGTTTGAGATCGTCTACATTTCGGACTGCGATTCCACAGCAAAAGCGCGCAGGTTGAATTGTATCTCAATCGCCGGTAATTTGATGCGAAAAATCATAATTTGTATATTACGAATACGATATGACTAATTTTTTAAAATATAGTTTCGCTATTTGCACGTCCGCGTTAATAGTCAATGCAGTGTGCGCGCAATCCAAACAAAAAATAGATAGCCTCGAAAAGCAAACTTTTGTTGAACAAGTAGATAGTCAGCGCGTAAAACTTTACAATAAAATCGCAGATGCATATCGTTATACTGATCCGAACAAAACGAAAGATTACGCCAGAAAAGCTATTGTTTTAGCTAAAAACACGAATTATCCGCAAGGTCTTGCTGACGGCTATAATTTACTGGCACAAGGTCATGAACAACAAGGTCTGTTCCCACAAGCACTCAGTTATTACGATTCATCTTTAGTGGTTTGGAAGACGGCAAAAAGCAAATCAGGAGAAGCAAAAGTTCTTCTCAACATTTCGAACGTATACCAAAAAACTGCAGATTACGCTACAGCTGCAGATTATTGTTTGCAATCATTACAAGCACAGGAAGAAATGAACAATACGTTTGGTATGGCTGTGTGCAAACTGACTTTGGGTAATATATTATACGGACAAGGTGAAAGTAAAACTGCTCTTGGATATTACATCGCAGCGCTGGAGTTAAATAGGACGTCGGAAAAAAATGAAATGTTTGAAGCCTCGGCCCTCACAAACATTGGAGCCATTTTCAATCATCAAAAATTGTATGACTCTGCTTTAGTGTTTCATCGCCGCGCTTATAATTTGCTGTACAAAATCGGCGCTGATGCTAAAGTCGCAAGTTCTTTGAATAACATTGCCTCTACGCTTGCATCACTTGGCTATAAAGACAGCGCCCTAATTTATGCGAGGGAGGCATACGCACTGAATATGAAATTGAGTCGTCCTGAGGGATTGGTAACTACCATGCGCGGAATGGGCAATCTTTTCAGCGATATGGGGCAACTTGATAGTGCATTATGGTACTATCAAAAAAGTCTGGCGGTCAGTAAAAGAGCAGGATTAAAGGAAGCTGTGTTGTCCGGCTATTGGGAACTCGCCGGGTTATTTGAAAAGAAAAAAATGGCTGATTCTGCATTGAAATATTTGCGATTACATAGCGACCTGAACGATTCTTTACACGGCGAAAGCCAATTGCTGAAGCTGGAGCAAATGAAACAGAATTACGAGTTTCATAAGCAAGAGCAGGCACAACAATTATTGCGGACTCAAAGTGAATTGGATGCTGCTGCATTGCGTAATAAAATCATGTTACTCATCATTGGATTGCTGGCAATAAGTTTATTGGCATTTCTGCTATTCCTACGTTTCAAAAACAAGAAAAAACTAGCAGAAGTGCTGGAACGTAAAAACGAAGAAATTACTCAACAAAAAGAAGAAATCACTGATAGTATTAATTACGCTAAACGTATTCAGGAATCCATCTTACCACCACGACACGTTGTTAAGAAACTTCTTCCCGACTCTTTCATATTGTATATGCCTAAAGACATTGTCTCCGGTGATTTTTATTGGGTGGAAGAACGCGGAACAAAAATTCACTTCGCCGCTGTCGACTGCACTGGCCACGGTGTGCCGGGAGCGTTGATGTCTGTTGTTGGTTTTAACATGTTGAATCAGGCGGTTCACGAAGCCGGATTTTCGAAGCCTTCGGATATATTGCAACATTTAGATTATGGCGTAAATAAACTCTTGAGGCAATCAACCGAAGAGAATACGGTTAAAGACGGTATGGATCTCGCATTGTGTTCACTAGATAAGAACAGCGGGAAAGTAGAATATGCCGGCGCGATGAATCCTTTGTACGTGGTTAGGAACGGAGCGGTAATTCAATACAAAGCGGATAAATTCCCGATCGGAATTAATGTTGACGGCATTACCGACACATATACCAATCACATAATTGATATACAAAAAGGTGATATGTTATATCTGTTTTCCGATGGCTATACCGATCAGTTTGGAGGGCCTAATGGGAAAAAGTTTAAACCCCAGCAATTCCGTGAACTACTTTGTGCCATTGCGAATTACCCTTGCGACGTTCAAGAAATTAAACTTCGTGAAGCATTCGAAAACTGGCGCGGAACGTTGGAACAAGTTGACGATGTGTGTGTAATAGGCGTTAGAATGCTGTAAGTTGCTACTGTTGACAACACTTTAATAATCGCACTAGATATTTCTTTGCGGACGTGTTATCTACAAAGTTAGCAGCACAGCAGATGCATCATTTTCGTTAGCAAATTTTCTTGGTTGATTTTGATCTGTTGCAACTGATTAAATTCCCCTTTATTATTCGGGCATGTTGTTGTTCAGGCGCATTTTCGTGAAAGCATACGACAATCTTAATTAGACGAGAGCTAAGACGGTCACACAACAAGATGTATACATGTTACTAAATTCAGGTGGACCTTGTCGGCAAAAAACACAAATAAACCGGACGTATTTCTCTTATACGATAATTCCCACGTTCCATGTTAGAGGTCGCGGATTTAAAACATCCGCAACGTCTATTTTATAATAATACGAAGTACTGTTGTGCCTGCATCGCTTGCAATTTGCACCACATACATACCGGAAGGAACTTTTGGAACATCAATCAAACTTCCTGTTACTCGATCCATTGAAACAACTTGTCCCGTTACACTACTCCAAACAACTGCCGCATTGATTAAATGAACAGATGATGAGATCTGCGCGCCGGAACGAGCGGGATTCGGAAAAACCTGTAAAGGTATAGTTATATTCCACTCTAATACAGTTGTTGGATTTTCATCTATACGAATCAAACCATGCTCTCGTGTTCCTAACCAAATAATATTATTCTTTTCCTTCTCTACACACTGAGTATATTCTCCCGGTAATGGCGAATTTGCAGTGTCCCAAATCGTGAATGTAGATGGAGGTGTAAAGCGTATCAATCCACGTTGCATGGAACACATGTATTTCTGTTCCAGGGAATCTACCATCACATACGTCAATGCATTCGTCCCGATTCCTGAATTGATCGTGTTGTACCAAGCCCAGAAATTAAAATCGTAATGCACCATTAACCCGCCTGCCGGAGAAGCATACCAACGATTTCCGGTAGAATCCATCACCAGACGAACCGCACTGTTATCAGGCAATCCGTGAGATACGATAGTATACGATGTGAATACCGTATCATTAAACTCATACATTCCTCCGTTGATCGTAGAAAAAAACTTCCTATTGTCATCACCTATCACGATAGAAGTTATGTTGGTTGACAATAAAGATGCGTTCAAAAAATTCCAAACTTCCCATGTTGTATCACGATCAAATTTCGCGAGTCCGTCTGTTGTGCCCATCCAAACATTGCCATCGTGATCAAAAGCAAATGATCGAACAAAATCATTCGGCAATTCTGAATTACCGGTATTATAATTCACCCAATTCGCGCCGTCAAAATGAAATGCTCCTGATTGAGTTGTCCCGATCCATAATGTCCGGTTCGTATCCAACGCCAATGAGACCACATAGTTGTCGGTAAGCGGTGAATTAGAAGTATTGTAAATAGTCCAGCTGGTGTCGTTAAATAGCGCCAGCCCGTTATCGGTACCCACCCACTTTTTGTGTCCGTCAATTACCAGGCATTTGATATTGTTTTCCGGAATGGGCGAATTACTCATGTTGTAAAACGTCCACGACGTTTGGCCGGATAAAACAATGCTCCTGCTGCAGAGGAGCAACAGGAGCACTGAATACTTTGCTATTTTATGCATCATATTATCTGATCACCATACGTGTGGTGTACTGATTGCCTTCGTAGAACAAGTTGATCAAATAAACACCTTTAGACAATGAAGTGAAGTTCATCTCCTTATTCACTTTGCCCGAAACGTTATTCATAGTTTCACTTACTACCACACGACCGGATAAATCAGTTACATGCATTAATACGTTACCACCATTAACAGCATCAAATGCAAGTGTGAACATACCATCGTTAGGGTTTGGCATTACATTGATAGAATTTCTGAACACCAAATTCTCGCCAACTCCTGTGCAGGCATCAACATGCGCAATAACAGGAACCTGAGAACTAACACAAGATTCATTCGTTGTTGCAATATGCCAATCATAGAAGTAATAGTAGTTCGCTAAACCTGCTGAAGAATTTGTGATACGCAATACACCCGGCAAATCGTAAGGATAACTTACACCGCCATTGTTACGATACAATCCAACACCTGAACCGGTAGCAGCTAAACGAAGACTTCCTGTTGGAACACTCCAGTTTAATGTTACGCGGCTTTTACCTGCAGGAAGAGTAACTGTAGCTGTTTGCAATACGTTACCTACAGAGTCTTGCAGCTGAATGGTCTTACTTCCCGCAGCTTGTGCGTCAACCAAAACCGACAACAAGTTAAACGGAGAATAGGATGTGAAAATCAAGTACTGAGCAGACGTAATAAATCCACCTTGACCTAAACTTGGGCTTCCTGCGCCCGCACTGGTGGTATCAGAATGCATTTGAACATTCTCTGCATAATACGTTGTTGTTGCTGTCAGGCTAGGAGTCATATAAGTAGTTCCTGTTCCAACAATGTTTCCTTGTCCATCTCTCCAACGGATAGTACCCGAACCTGTTGCTGTTAAATAAGCTGCAGTATTCACA
The DNA here is from genome assembly GCA_044344795.1 of Bacteroidia bacterium. Lineage (GTDB taxonomy): Bacteria > Bacteroidota > Bacteroidia > Palsa-965 > Palsa-965. Next base: position 77,603 of record JBIJCF010000005.1, read on the forward strand.
CAAGCAGTATCACCTTGCGCAACAGGAACATTGGATGATGCACCATAAACGTTAAATGTCGCAGTGTTAGTTCCGCAATATGTAGTTACCTGACAAGTATATGCGCCCGGCTGATTGACAGTAATATTTTGAGTTGTAGCTCCGGTGCTCCATAAGAACGCTGTTCCGGCAGTTGCTGTGAGCGTGATGTTTTCTCCCGGGCAAATTACGGGATTACGATCTGCTGCAATAGTAATGATTGGGTTTCCGGAAACTTGCTGTGTTAGTGTAACAGGAACTGCAGTGTAGTTGTTGCCTTCGTTTTCTTCAACAAAGTTGTTTCGAGGATCTACTTCAAATACGATATAGTAGTTACCATTGCACGTTCCCGGAGGAATATCAATCCACATTCCATCCAAATGCTTCCCATAAACATCTGTCCAACCGGAAGAAATACCCTGCTCAACCTGAGAACAGTTATATTGACCACCACCCAAATTGAAATTCGGGAAGCTGTTATTAATTAAAATGTTTCCTTGATTGTAAACGGTATTGTCATCACGACAATGTCCGACATAAGAACTTGCTCCACACTGACCATAATCCATTAAGCAGAATCCCATTTTTTGTCCTGTACCAACAATCGGCCAGTTCAAAGGATTCGGATCTCCGTTATCGATACGCAATGTATGAACGTCCCACTGGTCCACGTGGTTATGTCCGTGAGAAGGATGATACGTCATCGTTCCTGCCATGCGCTCGTAATAAGACATTTGGTTTCCTGTCTTGTGATAAATGCGCTGGAAAATAATCTGATGCGCGTTCGGATTACCATTAGGACAAGTAAACTGTTGGCTGGAGTTTGGATCGTACACATTAAAAGTATCCGTTCCGCAAATAAACCAACGATAACCTTGTGCATCAACGCCACGCGCTGTTAACGGACCATGACCAATATTAGGAGTAGAGCCGGTTACACGCAAACGCCCTGCATTCGGACCTTGGTTATACGTAACATCTGTAGATATTTGAGAATACTCCGTGTATCCTCCATTGGAAATGCCTTGCCATGAAATTGTAATGTCCGGAAGCAAATCACAATCGGTATCGCCAACGCTATCGCACTGACACGTTGTTGCGTTGGTAGTTGTACACTGAGCGGAAACCATTAAGGCGCTGCAGGCAACCATTGCTGTAAGTAAAAGTTTTTTCATCTGATAAATTGGAAGGTTAATCCCCTGGATTAGAGTAGAGTCTAAGGTAATAGGATTAAGACAATAATCAAATAATACAGAGGAATATTTCCAATAATCAGAAACGCGTCGATAAAAGGTGGAATTCGAGCGATTAAACCAAAAACGACCCTAACGAAGCAGGCTTAACACGAATCGCATCGTTTCGAATGTGTACGTTTCGTAAGCTTTTCCGGTACTGGGACCTGTAAAGCCGGTATGTATTTTCCGAACTTTTCCTTCGCGATCAATAAATATCGTTGTTGGAAATGCGCTCACTCCATTGATGAACGGTAAAGACTCCGACGCTTCTTTGTTACCGGATTTTCCCGTATTTAAAAATGTGTATTCTGCCTGATAACGATCGCGTACCCTCCTAATGTTACGATTCGCAACGGCCGTGTCTTTCGATTTTTCATAACACAACGCCACAACCTCAAGTCCCTTGTGTTTGTATTGTTTCTGCAATTTACTCAGCCATTCTGTTTCATCCATGCAGTTCGGACACCAGCTGCCCATAATCTGGATAATCACTACTTTGCCTTTATATCGTTCATCAGATAAAGAAACTTCCTTGCCTTGTAAGTCTCGAAAGGTGAATCCAATCTTCGAACTGTCTGTTACAAATGTTAATTGCTCCGGATCTCGCAAGGCAAAAGACGGATTGTTTTTAGCTACCCACGATTCTTGCCAATGCGCGCCCGACCAAAAGTTTCCTCGTAGCATCCCGTCACTTCCTTTTACTGCTTCAAAATAAAATGCATGAGAACCATCGAAGCACGACAACCAAAATCTTTTTGTTGTTGGATTATATGTGCCTTCCAAAAAACGATAGTCTCCCGTTTCAGTTAAAAAAGTACCAATCAATTGATATGGATTTTTACCGCGTCGAAATATCCCGATTGCTTTGCTGGAATCTTTAGAATTCGGGCTGAACGTTGTTTCCCAATGGCCTGCAAAAAAATCACCTGCAAAAGAAGTTGGCAGTGGTGACGCAGTTTCCACAATATTCCTAATCAGAACCGCACGAAATGCTAATTTGTTTTTGATTGTTCGTGATCTGTTAATCCAAACACCGGATAAGATGGAATCGCCCACTTTTTTACACTTAAACTCCGAATCAAAAACCGGCATCAACCAGTTTAGAGAGTCCTTGCTTTCCTTAATATCGTTCGGATCCACAACGATTCGTTCATCACCGTTGATAAATGCGATCATCGGAACTCCCGACTTGGAGGCTTGCAGAAATGAGATGCGTACCGGTATTTGAATGCTGTCATTGGCTGTTAAACGGCCCTGATAATCTCCTTGACGCATTCCGGCGAACGCCATTGTACAGGCGACCAACACACTATAAACTGTAAAAAGTAAATTCTTCTTCATATTCCTTGTTCTTTGGCAAAAATAGCCCAATTAAAGTCCCGATAAACGCCTCGTTAGAAGCAAAAATGCTGCCGAATTGCTAATCGCGGCTAATAAATTTCACCAATCCTTATGGAAATTAAGGACTAATTTCATCTTCAATTAGAATGAACTTAAATGCTATGCGGAAATCAGCTTCCTTAAATCCACGAATTCTTGTTATCAGTTCCATTTTGGCAATAGCAACATTGCTATGCTTGTCTTGGTACAAAAATGCTCAGGCCGAACCCAAATTTAGCTTCCCGAAAGGCGGGACGTACGATCAACAATGGAAACGAGTCGATTCACTCGCCAATCAGGGTTTGTACAAATCAGCGCGAGAACTCAGTGATGTCATTTATTCGAAAGCGAAGGCAGAAAAAAACAATGCGCAGATTATCAAAGCGTTAATTCATCGTTTCAAATTCAATGCGTATATCGAAGAGAAAAGTTCTGAAAAAGCTATTTATGAGTTGCGTGCAGAAATTAAAACGGCTCCTTACCCTGCACAACCGGTTTTACACTCCATGTTGGCTGAATTATATTGGCAATACTACAATAACAACATGTGGTTATTCCAAAATCGTTCGCAAACGCAAAATTTTGCAAACGACTCCATTGCTACCTGGGACTTAACACGTCTTGTTGATGAAACCGTTAAGCATTACGAACTTTCACTAAAACTTTCCGACTCGCTGAAACGCACGCCATTAAACAATCTCGAGCCAATTATTGTAAAGGGATCCAACACACAATATTTGCGTCCAACACTTTTCGATTTTTTAGCGCATCGTGCGATTGATTTTTACTATTCTAATACACCATCTATTTCCCGTCCTGCAGAACAGTTTTATGTGGACAAACCGGAATACTATGGCACTCCAAGAAACTTTACGGCTGTTCCGCTTCAAACTAACGACACTCTTGCGTTTTCGTTCTATGCACTGAAACATTTGCAAGCTCTGGAGTTGTTTCACCTCACCGACACTAACAAAAATGCGTTGGTTGATGTCAGCCTGAAGCGAATTCATTTCGTGCATGCACAGTCTATACATCCCGACAAAGACACCTTGTATGGAGAAGCGCTTTCTCGTCTTGCTGCAAATTATCCCGATGCTTCCTTTACCGGAGAAGTGTTATGCGATTTAGCCAACTGGCACGTGCAGCGCGGACAAAAATATGTCGCCGGCACCGACGAGAAATACCGTTGGGGACTAAAACGTGCCATTGAAATTTGCGATGCCGTTACCGCTAAATATCCACTTTCACAAGGCAGCGATCGCGCAGCTAATCTAAAGAAGAGTTTACGATCCGTCAGCACGCAACTTACACTTCATGATCAGGTTGCACCGAATCAACCGACACCTGCATTGTTGTCGTGGAAGAATACGGACAAGGTGTTTTTCAGAATTATAAAACTCCCTGAAACGCCTCAAGAACGTTATCGTTACGAAAGTTCAGAAGACCGTTTGAAGAACTATCTCAAACTTTCACCGTTGCAAACGTGGAAGCAAAAACTTCCAAACGCAGGCGACTTGCAAACGCATCGTGCGGAAATAAAAATTCCCGCATTACCCGCCGGACAATATGCTGTTATAGGTTCACAGGATTCGTTGTTCAACATGGAGAATAATGAATTGACTTACGTTTCCTATTGGGTTTCCGCTATAGGATATGTACATCGCTCCTTAAACGACGGTCGTGAACAATACGTAGTATACAATCGTGAAAGTGGAGAAGCGCTATCGAATATCGCCGTGCAAGTTTGGATAGAAGTGTATGAATACAACGAAGGCGGTTATACTTTGAAAAAAGATCAATCACCGCGAACAGACAAAGACGGCATACTGACTTTGCCTGCTGTAGGAAATTACAAAAACTACATACTGGAATTTTTACCGAAAGGCGATCACTTGTATTCCGATTACGGATACCAATACAAGCGTTACAAAGAAGAAAATCGCAAAACCACACGCACCCATTTCTTTACAGACCGCGCTATTTACAGACCGGGACAAACTGTTTATTTCAAAGGGATCACCATTGAGTCGGATCGCACCTCCAATGTGTTGATGAAAAACAGAAAAACGACAGTCGCATTTTATGATGTCAATTATCAAAAAGTTTCTCAGCTGGAACTTACAACTAATGAATTCGGTTCGTTTAATGGTTCGTTTGTCGCGCCGACATCAGGTCTCACAGGCCAAATGCGCATTAGTAATGAAAGCGGTACAGTTTATTTTTCTGTTGAAGAGTACAAACGACCGAAGTTTGAAGTGCAACCAATTCCGGTTAAAGGCGCATACCGATTAAACGATAGTGTAGAGGTTAAAGGTAATGCCACGATGTTCGCGGGATCGCCTGTTGATGGTGCTCAAGTAAAATATCGCATTCAACGCACAGCGCGTTTCCCGTGGTGGTGGTATTGCTATCGCGGATACTATCCAACCAGCGCTGCAGTTGAAATTGCAAACGGTACAATAATTACTAATGATACCGGAGGCTACGTAATTCGCTTTAAGGCCACGGCCGACCCAACAGTTCCCGCTGAAAGTAAACCCATCTTTAATTATCTCGTAACCATTGACGTCACCGACATCACAGGCGAAACGCATTCCGCGGTTAGTAACATACATGTTGGTTATGATGCGTTAGAATTGACCGTTACGCCGCCAAGCGAATGGGATCGTCAGAATAATGACTCGATGAATGTTCGATTGACCAACCTTTCCGATCAGCCGGAACGCGAGAATGTCTCGCTTACTATTCATCGTTTGAAAAAGCCTTCCCGCATTTTACATCCAAGAACCTGGAACAAACCGGATATGTTCTTGTACACACAGCAAGAATGGGAAAAATTATTCCCGAATGCACCGTACAAGTTTGAAGATGATATTACCAAGCGCGAAAAAGATGTTCAGGTATACTCAGAAACTTTTGTCACCAATCAAAACAAACGTTTTCGACCCGCCGACTTCGCATCCTGGCAAAGTGGAGAGTACGTTGTAGAGGCGACAACCAAAGATAAATTCGGCAATACCATTAAAGACGTTCGATACTTTACCGTGTATAGCTCAACCGATAATGCACCTGCAACACATACCGAATTGTCTATTGACTTGTTGCAGAAAACAGAAAAGTCGTTTACGCCAAAATCAAGTTTTGAACCCGGAGAAACGGCCTACATTAAAATCGGCACTTCTCACAAAGATGCATTGGTCTTGTACGAAGTAGAGCTGGAGAATAAAATTATTTCCCGCGAATGGGTTAAGTTGAGCAACAACTACAAAACATTCAACATTCCCGTTACAGTGGAGCACCGCAAAGGATTGGGTGTTCACGCTGTACTGTTTAAAAACGGGAAAGGGACGAACTTAGATCTTCCTATTTATGTCCCGCGTGAGTCGAGACAATTAGATGTTACGTATGAAACATTCCGCAATAAAATGCTACCCGGTTCTAAAGAAGAATGGAAGATCAAGATCAAAGGTCCCAAAGGCGAAAAAGTTGCTGCGGAAGTATTAGCATCTATGTATGATGCATCACTCGACGAATTCCGCGGACACTATTGGTCTTTCTGGCTCAACGAAGCATCATACGGCATTACGAGCTGGAGAATGCAAACGAATAACGACGAAACCTCGGTGTCGTGGTGGAAATATCCGACGACGTACTCCAATGTCGCAACTCGTACTTACGATTATTTAAATTGGTTCGACTATCACGGTTATGATTACCATTATTATTATCGTGGTGGAGCTCCGGACATGGTTTATGATAGTGCTCCTGCGTCTGAAGGCGACATGGAAAAGGAAGAAGCCATCCCCAGTAAAAAAGATAAAGCGAATAAACCCGCATCAACTACCGTCTCCGGCAATACCACTAAAAATATAGAAGCAGCCGGTGGCGCTCGATTGGAAGATTCACTAGCTGAGCAGAAGGCAACAAAGGATGAAGACAATACCGTAGCACGTGATGAAGGCACACAAGAAATAAAAGCGCGAGCGAATTTGAAAGAAACCGTTTTCTTCTTCCCTGATTTGGAAACCGACGCTGAAGGAAACGTGGTTTTGAAATTTACCATGAACGAAGCATTAACCAAATGGAAGTTCATGTTGTTTGCTCATACGCAGGATTTGAAGTACGCCCAAAGCTCGCGCGAAGTCATTACGCAAAAAGAATTGATGGTAATGCCATATACACCGCGCTTCTTCCGCGAAAACGATCGTGTGATCATTAGCGGGAAAATCAGCAATATGTCAGAAGGTCCGTTGAGTGGTAATGCACAATTGATATTGACTGATGCCGCAAGCGGCGCGTCCTTGCAACAACTCATCATCACCAATAAAAATGTTCCGTTCGAATGTAAAAAGGGGCAAAGTGCTGCATTAAACTGGGAAGTAACTATTCCTGTCGGAACAGGTCCTGTGAACTACAAAATGGTAGCTTCTGCCGGCAATTTCAGCGATGGAGAAGAAAATGTTGTTCCAGTTTTATCGAATAGAATGATGGTAACGGAAACTATGCCTGTTTGGGTGCGCGAAGGTCAAAACAAAACCTTCCGCATGGAAAAACTCATCAATTCAGGATCCGGATCAAAATCGTTGACCCATCATCGTTTGACGTTCGAGTTTACCGCGAATCCTGTATGGTATGCTGTTCAGGCATTGCCTTACATGATGGAATATCCGTACGAATGCGCCGAGCAAACGTTCAACCGTTTTTATTCCAACACTATTGCTTCTCACATTGCGAATTCATCTCCAAAAATTCAGAACGTATTTAACGCGTGGGGCAATTCTCAACCCGATGCATTTTTATCCAACCTCGAGAAGAATCAGGAACTGAAAAATGTGATACTTGAAGAAACACCATGGGTCTTGGATGCTCAGAACGAATCGGAACGCAAACGCCGTGTCGCACTGTTGTTTGATTTGAATCGCATGTCGCGTGAGCAAGAACGTGCGTTACGAAAACTGCAGCAGCTACAAGTTAGTAACGGAGGTTGGACCTGGTTCCCGGGAATGCCTGACGATCGTTACATGACGCAATACATTGTTACCGGTTTAGGTAAACTCGATCATCTCGGTGTAAAATCCATTCGCGATGATCGTAACACCTGGAGCATGACAGCCAACGCAGTTCAATATTTGGATAATCGTATTCGTGAGGACTACGACTGGATCATGAAACATGACGCTGCAAACAAAGACAAAAATCATCTCAGCTATATCGCGATACAGTATTTATACGCGCGTAGTTTCTTCAAAGATGTTCCCTTGTCCAAACATAACCAGATAGCTTTTGATTATTTCTTTGATCAAGGCAAAAAATACTGGCTGAACCAATCGCGCTATATGCAAGGAATGTTGGCTTTGGCAAATCATCGGTTCAACAACCCGACAACGGCTACTTCCATTATGAAGTCGTTAAACGAAACTGCTTTGCATCATGAAGAACTAGGCATGTATTGGAAAGATGTTACTGCAGGTTGGTATTGGTATCAACATCCTATCGAAACTCAATCTTTGCTCATTGAAGCATTTGATGAAGTGAGCAAAGACAAAAAGTCGGTGGATGAAATGCGAGTGTGGTTATTAAAGAATAAACAAACCAACGATTGGAAAACAACCAAAGCAACAGCAGATGCATGTTATGCTCTGTTGTTGGGCGGAACGGATTGGCTCGCCACCGAAAGTGATGTCACCATTTTTATCGGGGCACAACAGATCGATCCCAAAGCTACCGGTATTAAAGAAGAAGCCGGAACCGGGTATTTCAAAACATCGTGGACCGGAAGTGATATTGATCCCGCAATGGGAACAGTGAAAGTGGCCAAAAAAGGGCCGGGTATTTCCTGGGGCGCAATGTACTGGCAGTACTTTGAAGACATTGATAAGATTACCGCAGCGCAAACATCACTCAACGTTTCGAAAAAACTATTCCGTGTGAAAAACACATCATCGGGAGACGTTATTGAACCTGTTACAGAACAAATGGTCTTAAAACCGGGAGATAAGATTCGTGTTCGCATTGAATTGAAAACAGATCGTCAGTTGGAATATGTGCACATGCAGGATATGCGCGCAGGAGGGTTTGAACCCGTGAATGTATTGTCACAATATAAATACCAGGGAGGTTTAGGTTATTACGAAAGCACACGCGATGCCTCCACGAATTTCTTCTTCCATTACTTGCCAAAAGGAACTCATGTATTCGAATATCCATTGGTCGTGGCGCATGCCGGAAGTTTTTCCAATGGTATCACACGCGTGCAATGCATGTATGCTCCCGAATTCTCAGCACACAGCGCAGGCATGCGGGTACAGATCAAACGATAAAGAACTCATGATTTAAACGCAGCTTACCACGGTGAGCTGCGTTTCCTTTTGGGTTCATATGCCTCAATCCGCAGATCATCAACAAAAACGGTAGTGCCGCCTATATTCCAGTAGCTGATGATAATTTCATCTGAAGTATGTAACATGAATGGAGTAACAAATTCTTGTTCCACATACTGCCAGGTATTCAAGCTGTCTGTTCGTGCCGGAATAGTTTGATATGCATATACCTGACCTCTTCTTCCCAAAACACCAAAAGTGGCAAGCAAGGGTTTATTATCTGTTGGACGCGTCATCCAAACACGCGCGGATACTTTAACGCGCATGTGATCTTTTGATGTTAGCGCATTAAACGCCGACCTATAGCTTCCAACAAATGCAACCGAAGAGTCGGTTACAGCACTATACTTACCGCTAAACGCCAAGCTATCTATGCACCGATCGTTCATGGCGCGTTTAGTGTCGTCCTCAAATGTAAGCTCATATACTAACTTACCCACGTATTCGTCCTTCACCGAATCAATTGGAGGCAAAGCGTTTCGATCAATCTCCAACAACTTTAATTGTTCTTCCCTCGGTTGTTCTGTTTGCAGAAAAACTGATTGCCAGTATTCCTTCGTTACAAACTCCGGATGCATAATGCCCGTCTTAAATTGCCACATCAGAAATTGATTGTACAGCAGCAGAATAAATAGAACCACAAGCGAAGCCGACTTCCATTTGCTGTTAATTGCGCTAACAATTAAGAATCCGAATGGCAGCGACATCAAACCATACGACTGGATAAATGGTCGTTGACCGTACGTTGCGGCATACCACCAGCATTCCCAACTCGTGATGAACCATAAATTCAAAACAAAAAATGCTGTTACCGCAATCCACATGCTACGTTGTGTTCTTCGTAAGAGTAAAATGCCCGCCACAAATAAAATGGCCATTGGCGTGTACAACAACCATCCTTTCTTAAAACTGAACAAGGCTTGTAATGTGAACGGGCAGAAGAAATCGAACCCTTCACTGTGATTGTAACTCATCCAATTACCTGATGTAAATTTCCAATACATTAATTGAATGCTGCCTACTGCAACAGCACCCGCAATCAGCATAATTGCACTTGACCACAGTTTGAAAAAAGAAACAATACGTTCGCGAAAGGTTTTGACAGAATATACTTCCCACAAAAGCGGAATCATTACCCACACAATTTCCGACGGACGCGTAATAACTCCAAGCCCTAACATTGCGCCCAATAACAATGATGATCGCCACGTTCGTGTAACAACCCAATGTCTCGTTAGAAGTATAATGCCCACGTCTAGCGCGAACAAATGGACATGCGGCATCGTACAATCATACGTAGCATACCAATATAAATTGGTGCCGTAAAAAACGAGAAACAGAATAAGGGCTGTTATGTTATCTGAGAAATAATGTAATAGCAAGCGTCGCAGCAAATACATGCCAAGTATTCCGTAAAACAAACCACTGAAGATGATCGCCCATTGATACGGAGCTGATAATCCATCTGCGGGAGCAAGTCCGGCGTTTGCGATTACGTGCGCTACTAAAAAGAACGGCAAGTTAAAAATAGCCGTGCCCGCCGGATACACATTCACGCGTTTCCCGTCAACACCTTGCCAGGTTTGATAATCAGGTCGTCCTTGTTGGTACTTGACATTTAATTCATCATACCAGGAGTGATCGTGCATGCCTATATCGTCGTATATAAACGTAGCCGGCAAATACAAGTAGTATCCGTAAATGTCCCATGATATAGCGTACGACTCCCGAATGAATGGTTCAACCTGACGAACCTGACGAACTTTAACGAAAACTATCGTTATCGCAATAAACAGAAACACCCACCACGACCATTTGTTTCGCAGCGCGGTCAACATGCTTTTGGATTTAGATTAGCAAAATGTTCATCACCGGTCATTCTCACACCGTTCCCGATCAGGATAATGCTGGAGACAATTAACATATGAGCAATGTCATTATAATTGAACCATACCGAGAACGATAACTTAAAGGTGTGCACCACAGCCGTTAATGCAGAAACCAATATTCCTGCAGCAATCCATATTTTACCCCGTTCTCCACGCAAACCTCGCAGAGCATACGCTATCAGTATCGGAACTAATCCTACGGCCACATGTAGCTTCGCAATTTCATACGATTGTATAACCAGCATTCCTATAACGAACAAAAGGAACTGCGTGACGGTAAATACAAACAATCCTGTTTTCCATCGTTCTGACGCTGTAGAAAAAACCGCTACTTGCGCCATGCTCACGCCAATGCCTTGCACAATGCACATGATTAACCAGACAATGAGGTGTTGATGCTCGTCGGTGTAATACGAAAAGCCGTGTACGATAACACCAATTAACGATGCACTTCCGATTCCCAACGCAAATCGTGCCCAGAATCGTGAATGCGCATAACTACCGGAATGTTTTTGCAAATGTCGAAACCACCAAAGGGCAGTTGCAAAAATTAAAACATTGGTTAATGCTGTTACCGGATCGCGAATTATTAAACCCGCTACATCTATCTCAGTGCTGTATTTGATCATTGCCGCGTGGCAAAAGTACGTAAAACAAACCTAGCGTTAGCGCCGATACTGCTAACCCGACAAGCATTGGAGGAATAACAAACTCCATCCACGAACCCATCATCCAAATCGCAAAGCCGGTGATCATACTCCAAATTGCACCCGTCTCGTTTTTATATTTTAAAAATAATCCCGCACACAACGGCACAAACAGCGATACCAGACTAATTTCCGATGCTTGACGCACCAACGCAAATACACTGCTTCCATCCAATGCAAGTAAAAGTGATGACAAAGACAGCACGATCACACTCACTCGCGTAACGAACAACGCATTCACTTTTTGATTCCGACGTTTCATCATCGGCTGAATAATGTTCTCGCTCAGAATAACAGCCGGCGCTAGTAAAGCTCCACTGGCAGTACTCATTACCGCTGATAAGAGCGCCCCGAAAAACAACACCTGTATCCACGGTGACAGATGATGAACGATATACAACGGCAACGTTTGTTCACCTTGCAAAACATCTCCTCCCGTCTTCAGTGCACACCACACAATATATAACGGAAGCATTGCAACAGTTAAATACATCGCACCTCCCCAAATCGACGATCGTGCTGCAGCTTTTTCACTTCTTGCTGACATCACACGTTGAAATACATCTTGCTGCGGTATCGACCCCAAACCTATTGTCATCCATGCTGCAATATAACTTAACCACGCTTCCCAGCTTTTATGTGGCGTATAGGTATGAAATTGCTGCGGCAAGTTATTGATCACTTCATTCCATCCTCCGGCCTGATCAGTTGCGGCGATAGCAACAGCTATTAAACCGATTACAATAACAATCGTTTGTACAAAATCTGTAACAGATACCGACCACATTCCCCCACTCACTGTATACACTGTTACAATTAACGTACAAATGATCAATGCCGGAAAAAAGGCTAATGCCGGAAAAATTGTGGTCAATACAATAGCCATGGCCACCAACTGTGCAGCCACCCAACCTAAATAGGATATAACTAAAAATATTCCACTGATAAGTTCTGCGCGCTTTCCGAATGTGTTTCTGTAAAAATCGCCGAACGTTAAAAGGTTCATGCGATACAGCGGTCGTGCGAAAAATAACCCCACCAAAAACAAACACAACGCGGCACCAAAAGGATCTTCCGCAACACCAACCCAACCTTCCTCGAGAAATACTGCAGTTGATCCTAAGATTGTTTCCGAACCGAACCATGTTGCGAAAACTAATGTCACCGACATGTACATCGGTAGTCGTTTACCGGCCAACACAAAGTCTTCCTCGTTGCGCACTTTACGCGCTGCCCACAATCCGATAAGCACCGAAAGCAAAAGATAAAGAATGATAAATGCGCCGATCACGATTTAAAAATACTGAAGTAATGACATCCGCCGTTACCTTTACTGCATGAAGGAAGAAAAAGATACCTTAACACTGATTCATGAAACATTTCAATCGTTTCTGGCATCGGGTCACGCTGATCAGGCAATACACCATACGTTTCGTTCCAACCGCTTAACCGATGACAGGGAACGTGGCGAAATTGTACACGCAATAAAAGGATTGATTCGCTGGTGGAGACCCCTGTCTGAAGCGACACGCATCGAAAATCCGCAAAGCAAATACGATACTCGCTTACTTGTAAACGCATTGCAATATTGGGAACAGTTACCCAATCCCAAAGTAAAAATCAAACACGAGCAAACTGCTGATCGCTTAAGACGTTATCATGTATTACCAAAAATGCAAGCAGGTATGCCCGACTGGATGTACGAGAAAGGCAACGAACAATATGGCGACCGTTGGCAAACCATAGCGGAATCGCTTAACGAAGATGCGCCTCACGACATTCGTATTAATACCCTGCTGTGCAAAAGCGAAAACGATTTGCTCGCATCATTACAGTCAGAAGGTGTTCAGGCTGCTCCCATTGAAGATTTGCCCGGCGGATATGAAATCGTTCACGGATATGAACGTTTGTTCCGTACTTCCGCATCACGCGCAGGTTGGTTCGAAATGCAAGATCGTTCATCGCAGTTGGTAGCCCATCTGCTACAGGTGAAGTCGGGAATGAAAATCATTGATGCGTGCGCAGGAAACGGAGGCAAGTCACTTCATCTGGCATCGTTGATGAAGAACAAAGGAAAAATTGTTGCGCTAGACAATGACGAAAAGAAATTACTTAACCTGAAAAAACGTGCTGCAAAAAACAACGTTGACATTGTTGAAGTATATCCTGCCAACGCCGGCAACATGGAACAGCTGAAGAACTACGCCGATCGTTTATTGCTGGATGTTCCTTGCAGCGGCAGCGGTGTGATTCGTCGTAATCCGGAATTGAAATGGAACACGTCACCTTCCGAATTGGAAAAACTGAAAAGCATACAACGCAACATCATGGATCGTTATGCTGCAATGTTGAATGAAAAAGGTATCATGATGTATGTAACGTGTAGCATTTTCAAAGATGAAAACGAAGAACAAGTTGCTCTCTTTTTGAAAAATCACCCTGATTGGGAGTTGCTTTCAGAAAAAAAGATAGATCCATCCGATAAATTTTCGGGGGATGGCTTCTATATCGCAACACTTCATAAACGTAAATCTGCGAATTAGTTTTTTTGTGTGCACTAATTTTTTTTATTCGCGCAAATTTTTGTGATGCTTTGAAACATTTATGAATAAAGGCGTGTATCGATTCAATATTTTTTCTCTTACAAAACACAACTTCATCATCTCTTAAAAACATGCAACGAAAAAATTCATCGAAAAAATTAAATCGCCCTTATTAACAAATTTGTGTTGATAAAAACGATGTTGGTAATTTTTTATGTGAATAATTTTTTTTGTTACTTCGTCTGCAAATCAATTTCTAAAAACCAATTAAACCATGGCGAAGAAAGCAACCGCAAAAAAAGCAGCTCCGAAGAAAGCTGCTAAGAAAGCAGCTCCAAAGAAAGCTGCTAAGAAAGTAGCTAAGAAAGCAACTGCTAAGAAAGCTGCTCCTAAGAAAGCTGCTAAGAAAGCTGCTCCTAAGAAAGCTGCTAAGAAAGCTGCTAAGAAGAAGTAATTCTTCTGAACTTCTTAGAAAGAGCCTCCTCCCGGAGGCTTTTTCGTTTTATACACATCCCCGTTCCTACTCAAAAATTTTTGAAATCGTATATTTGATCGTCTAACACTAATAACACTCTCATGAAAAAATTACTCCTGATCGCAGCTTGTGCGTTACCATTATTGTGGACCGCTTGCTCCGGCGACACGCCTGCTGAAAAAGAAGATATAGTACCACAAGGTATGCGCGCCGTTGATTTGAAACCAATGGGCTTCACCGTTAAGATAAATGTTCCCGATTCAAGCATCGGTGTTCTGGATACTATGAACACGCCAACCGGTGTTCAGATTCGTGTCGGTAATAAATACGACGTACTCGTTAATACAGCAGGTGCCGAAGAACAAGATTTGAAAAAGCAACAAGAAATCATCAAAGCTTCTGTTGACGTTGGTGAAACCAACTTCCTTGTTAGCGATTCTACAACTTTAGTTTGGGAAACTAAATTCGGCGATCTCGCACAGTATCATTTCTTCCATCTTTTGAAGCGCGGAACTGATGCATATTATGTGCGCGACAATAATTCCAATCCGGAAAATCAATTTAAGAAAGTAGAAATTGAGAAGATGGTGGAATCTGCTAAATCGTTGCGCTTGGCTGCTGCACCAAAAGCGGAATAATCACACGCGCTTAATAACAAAAGAGGCGATTCAAAATGAATCGCCTCTTTTGTTATACAACAGTTGCAAAATTATTCTGCAGCCATCTTCTTCTTCATACGATCACGCTCGTTAGCTTCAAGATAGATCTTACGGATACGAATCGAAATCGGAGTTACCTCAACATATTCATCGGCCTGAATGTATTCCATCGCTTCTTCCAAAGAAAACTTGATGGCAGGTGCAATAGCCATCTTATCATCGCTACCAGATGCGCGCATGTTCGTTAACTTCTTTTCAGTAGTTACGTTAACCACCAAATCATCCGGACGAATGTGTTCACCGATTACCTGCCCGCCATAAACTTCATCTCCCGGAGAAACGAAGAAACGTCCACGGTCCTGCAACTTATCAATAGAGTATGCAACTGCAGGTCCTTTGTCTTTAGCAATTAATACGCCGGCAATACGTCCCGGAATAACACCTTTCCAAGGCTCATAGCCTTTGAAACGATGCGCCATAATAGCTTCACCTGCTGTTGCTGTCAGAATGTTGTTACGCAACCCAATCAAACCACGAGCAGGAATTTCAAATTCCATGTGAATCAAATCGCCTTTCGGCTCCATCACCATCATTTCACCTTTCTTCTGACTCACCAATTCGATCACCTTTCCTGAACTTTCTTCAGGCGTGTCAATCGTCAACAATTCCACAGGTTCGTGTTTCGCTCCGTCAATCTCTTTAATAATTACCTGCGGCTGTCCAACTTGTAATTCATATCCTTCACGGCGCATGGTTTCAATCAAAATTGACAAGTGAAGAATACCGCGACCGTACACCAGGTATGAATCCGGAGAGTCCGTTTCCTGCACACGCAGCGCAAGATTCTTCTCCAATTCTTTCATCAAACGATCACGCAAATGGCGCGACGTTACAAATTTTCCTTCCTTACCAAAGAACGGAGAGTTGTTAATCGTAAACAACATGCTCATTGTTGGTTCGTCAACGGTAATGTTCGGTAACGCTTCAGGATTTTCGAAATCACAAATCGTATCTCCGATTTCAAAACCTTCTACACCGGTAACCGCTACAATATCACCTGCAAAAACAGATGTAACCTTTTTCTTAGCTAATCCTTCGAAAACAAAAAGTTCTTTTACTCGTGTCTTCACAGGAGTTCCGTCACGCTTCATCAACGTTACCGGCATGTTCTCACGAATTTCTCCGCGATACACACGACCTACGGCAATACGTCCTACGAAAGAAGAATAATCCAATGATGTCACCTGCAACTGCAAAGTGCCTTCGTGCATTGGTGCGTTCGGGAAATAATCTAAAATAGTATCCAACAAATAACTGATATCCGTAGTTGGTGTTTTCCAATCCGGACCCATCCAGCCTTGTTTTGAAGAACCATACACAGTGCGGAAGTTCAATTGCTCTTCTGTTGCGTTAAGGTTAAAAAACAAATCAAAAACCTGATCGTGTACTTCATCAGGACGACAGTTCGGTTTATCCACTTTGTTAATTACCAGAATGGCACGCTTTCCTTGTTGCAATGCTTTTTGCAATACGAAACGTGTTTGTGGCATTGGCCCTTCGAAGGCATCTACCAACAACAATACTCCGTCAGCCATATTCAATACACGTTCTACTTCACCACCGAAATCGGCGTGACCGGGCGTGTCAATGATGTTAACCTTTACGTCTTTGTATGTTACAGATACGTTTTTAGCGAGAATAGTGATTCCACGTTCCCGTTCCAGGTCATTATTATCGAGAATCAATTCTCCTGATTCCTGATTTTCTCTGAATAGCTTTCCTTGTAAAAGCATTTTGTCTACCAACGTTGTTTTGCCGTGGTCGACGTGCGCGATGATCGCAATGTTGCGAATTTGACTCATGATTTAATTTTGAAAGGTGCAAAGATAGTGCTTTTGACGGTGCGAAAACCGTTGATACACATCTACTTCATGTCTGTACCAAAGAACTGCTGCGGAGTCAATTCGATAAACTGACCTTCTTTGCCTGTGATAATAAGCGTATCGGAGGTATTGCTGTTGGGTTTTTCGTACGTCGGTTTCTGCAACACAAACGGACCATCATTAACCAAATAATAACCTTCTTCTTTCCTGAAACCCCCGATTTGTTTTTGATTGAACATAAAACGAGAAGTGTCCCAAACATCTCCTGCATACACTTTAATCAAGTATGATCCATTCGGTAATTCGCGCATAGCAAATGCATTTCCGGCTTCTATATATTCATTACGAATGGTTCGTTGCAGATCATTGCTTAATGTCACGCAAATCACCGACGCCTTAAACTTATTTAAAATGATCAATGAATTCGGCGACTGCTCCATGGTTACAGCACTTCCGAAAATACGATCGTAAGGCGAATCGAGATTTTTAATTTGATACGGTCCTTGTTGCTCTGCAGGTGTATTCAACTTCGCCAACAATTCACGTTTGAATTGCTCCGATTCTTCCTGACGCTTATGCTCAATCCACACTTCGAAAGAAAATGTTGCGATGAGATACAACGCAAAAGTGATAATCATGCCTTTGAACAATTTCTTTCGCTTTTGCATCACGGCTTCCGTGCGCATTTTATTTCGTCCACGAACACGTTCCAGCTCTTCCGGATTGTAGGTGCGCTTACGACGATCTCTATTCTCCGGCTCTTTCTTCTTGAATGGATACTGAGGAGGAACAAATGCGCGATACGATCTGCGTGCATCATACGCACTGCGCAGAATTGAATCACTTAAAATATTGTACGCTTCCGAAATTTCCTTGAAACGTTCTTCTGCATACAAGTTGCCGGGATTAACATCAGGATGATAACGCTTCGCCAATTGACGATAAGCCAACTTGATTTCCTGATCGCTGGCTTTGTCTGTTAATCCTAATGTTCGGTAGTGATCTTTCACGCAACACAACTCATGTGATATTCAATAATACGAAAATACGAACAGATCATTGCGACCTGTCCGTATTACAAAGTTTAATTCAACCGGTTGTTGTCGTTCATTAGAACGCAGCGCGTGAACGTGTTTTGTACTTGCGCGTATTCACTTTTTTGTTCTTCGGATATTTCACCGAATAGGTCAAAATTACTTTGACGCTTTCGCCCGGAGGAATCGTCAGCATCCATTTAACTTCTCCTGTCGCCGGATCTAATTCTCCTTTGGAAAGTTCTGTTTTTTCTACAATAATTTCCGAATTCTGCGACACCGGAATCTGATCACGCAAATCAACTTGCACTGCGGCTTTACGCGTATTCTTAATTACAATTTCATACGAATACGTTTCTTTCTTAATGCTGCTCGTACTCTTCTCCGTGTTAAACTCTTTAAGCTTCGTGCGTGTTACGACCAACTTCTGATCGCGACCTAATGATAAATCCAAGGTATCTTCTACCGTACGCGTATTAATGTAGGACTGTCCAACATAAGTTCCTCCGAAATATACATTCGCCGGACCTTCTACTAAATCCAGTTCTTCCCAACCGGTAATACGCGCCATCAGAAACGCTTCTTTTTCCATCTTCGGTACTGTACGATATTGATATGTTGCATTCAATGTGTACGCGGTAACATCAACGATGTAAGGCTTTCCGTCTGCAGGAATATCATACTGCTGTTTAATATCAAACTCAGCACTTAACTCCGATACCTGAATCGCATCGTATTGCACTTGCGGCTGTTGCTTTTGCTGTTGCTGATACACTTGTCCTTCCTGAACAGGCGCCGGTGCGCGCTGGTTGTAAAGATTCTGTCCGGAAATCGATGCCGGTGCGTTGTCGTTATATCCTTTGTCGTAGTTGTAATTATTGCGGTTGTTATCCGACTCAAAATTCAATGTCCATGGAGCCAACTCCGGCGCTGAAGCACTACGCATCGGATCTGTAGTAGACAGACGCATCTTCACGTTCTTCCAGTCTACTAGCGTATTATTAAAAACTTTTGCGCGGTATTTTAATTCTACCGGCTTGCTCACATCTTCCGAAATCAAATCGTAACTCGGCGCCCAACCTGCATCGCTCACTACATAACGCAATTCAATTTGTGAAGTAACTTTCGCTGCAACGCCGTTATTCAGCAACACGCGAATTTCTCCCATTGGTGGATTCGTGGCACGATTGGCTTCTGCCAACTGTAAACGAATGCGCGTAATAATGCTTTGTTGATTTACATTTTTTCTCCGCATCTTAACTAGGTCTGCGTTAATCTCTGCAACGCGCGCCACATAAAAATCTGCATTCAGTTTCAACTCCGCTGCGGTAACACCTTTTTCCGATCCTCCGATGCGATGGTTCGCATTCAGCAATTGCTTCTCACCTTCCAATGCTTCAATTTGTCCCTGCGTAACGTCGTATTGATCTTGCATTAATATCAATGAATCATTCAGCTGCTTCACGCGCTCATCACTTTTCTTTTGTCCGAATAAATAATCGACACGATTACTAATTGCCAAAACGGAAACATCTCCTGATCCAGTGAATTGAATGCTCTTCGGTAATAGCTTCGAAGACAAACCCACAAAAACCAATTCGTTCCTTCCCGGATTTAATATCACCGATTGCTTGTGCATGATTTCTGCTCCGGTTAAATACACAATTACCGAACTGATTTCGGGTTGCACTTTTTGTTCGTCATCTCCGGCAAATACATTTCCTGCGAAAACCAAAGCGAGGATTACTGCAAGTGTTTTCATACGTTGGAGGGGATAAAAAAACCCTGCCGATTGACAGGGTTTTTGGTGTTGTCAATTATTTCTTTTCTTCTTCTTCGAGTTTAGCATCACCCTTTGGCGCTTCCGGTTTTGCACTGCCATCGGCATTGTCACTCTTCTTCTCTATGTTGTCGATATACACTTGCGAGAAGTCGAGGTAACGCATTGGATTAGTGTAGAAATTTTTTACACGAGCTTGGCTCAAACGATAATTCTCATCGTACCACAAAATTAATGCAGGCGATTCAGACATCATCAATTGTTCAGCTTCAAAAAAGAACTTGTGTGATTCTTCAATTGTTTTTGCTGTACGCCCAGCACGATATAAGGAATCGAAACGTGGATTTTTGTACCGCGCCGAATTCGGATAAGAAGGCTGACTCAAGCTATCCGGAACATCGGCTCCGTAAAACAATGACAAGAAAGTTTCCGGAGACGGATAATCTGCGACCCATGCCGCACGGAAAATATCTGCACGACCTAAACGTTCGTAATTCAATTTCTGCTGATAAGACATGTTTGCAATTTCAATGTTCACGTTTAATACTTCACGTAATTGTGTTTGAATTTCATCTGCCACGCGTGTGTTGCGCCCACCGCCGCTATTCAAAACCAACTTTACAACAGGGAAATTTTTTCCGTTCGGGAATCCTGCTTCAGCCAATAATTTTTTAGCCATTTCACGATTCTTGTTCCGGATCTGACGAGTCTGTTGTTCATTATCGCCCAATTGCTCGTAACCTTTGATTTCGTTGGCTTTATAACTCGGTAATGCAGGAGGTGAAATGCCGTTCAACCCCGGACCGAAAGCTTCTCCTGCTAAAATTTCATCCACAATATAACGACGATCAATCGCTAAAGAGAACGCTTTACGAACACGTACATCATTAAACGGAGCCTTAGCTGTATTGAAAGAATAATATTGCGTTACTAATTCCGCAGAGTGATCCAACACAAACTTCGGAGGCTTGTTCTCGAAATTCGCGATTTGAGCCGGAAGGAATGTCTTCACTGCATCAGCACTCAATCCCCAAACAAAATCCAATTCACCTTTTTCAAACAGATCAATTTCCGCTTTCTTATTATCTACGTATGAAATCTTAATGGAATCCAGGAAAGGCAACTGATTGCCCAAAGTGTCTTTTCCGTAGTAATATTTATGCTTAACAAGAATCACCAATGATGAATCGCCGGCAATAGATGCTACTTTAAAAGGACCTGTTCCAACAGTATTTGCAGCGTTGTATTTTTCTACGCCTTCTTTCGGAACGATACCGCACGCGCTGTTTGCAAGAATATATAAGAAGGAAATATTCGGCTCAACCAATGTAAGCTCCACAGTAGTTGCATCTACAACTTTAACACCGCTTAAGGATCCTGCTTTCGCTTCCGCGCCTGCATTATAATATTCGTCAGCACCTGCAAGACGGCCTTTAAAAGTTGTTCCGAAATTTTGATTGATGCCGTCGTTCTTACACAACAACTCCAACGAGTAACGCACATCTTCTCCGGTTACTTCACGTCCTTTACCATCTGCGAAACAATCGTTATCGTGAAACTTAACGCCCTTACGCAACTTAAATGTATACTTTGTTCCCGTAGCATCCATTTCCCAGGATTCCGCCAGAGCCGGCAACATCTTCATGGTACGCACATCGAACTTCACCAAACCTTCATAAATCTGAGAAGCAACGTGGCTGGAAATTTGGTCAGTAACGGAGCTCGGGAATAAGCTTTGAAACTTATCGACTTCGTTGAAACGCAATGTTCCTCCGTATTTACGCCCGCCCTTCCCTTCCGTCGAGGTTGTGTTCTCGCCTTCCCCGTCTCCGCAAGAAACTACGAATGAGGCAATTGATGCTAACAGTAATAACCTTTTCATAGATGTTTGTAGTAACAAGTATGTGACCGAGTTTTCACCCAGATCATCCTGCAAGGTTACTTAATTTTGGTGTAACCCACTAATTTATTTGTCCGTTTTGACGAATAAATACCGCTATTGATCTCGCTTCACAAGGGATTCGGCGAATTCGCACTTTTCTCGAAAATAGTGGCAATCCCTTTATTTTCATGCTTCATCGAAAAAAAACGCGGGTTTATTTTGATTTTGGCGCTGAAAAACATAATATTGCCCGTCGAAAATAGAAGGTGGAACCCCACACTGCACGATTGACATGAAAAAGTTTACGGTATATATGGTGTTTGCAATGCTGATCAGCCTTACCGGCTTCGGTCAGTCAATGATTTTAATTGAAGGCACCTATCAAGGCAAGAATGTTTACGTGCAGAATCCATTCGCAAGCAATGGCGTTGGTTTCTGTGTGTATGAAGTCCGTGTGAATGATAAAATTACAACGGATGAAATTGGTTCCAGTGCTTTCGAAATCGACTTGCGTCAGTTCCAATTGAAAAACGGAGATGCAGTGAGCGTCAAAATTTTTCACAAAGACGATTGCAAACCGAAAGTATTGAATCCGGAAGTATTAAAGCCAAAATCTACTTTCGTTACGTCTTCAATTACATGCGACGGCGGTTCTGAAATGCTCAAGTGGACAACCACAGCAGAATCCGGAAAGTTGACTTACGTTGTGGAACAATTCCGTTGGAACAAGTGGGTGAAGGTGGGTGAAGTTGAAGGAACCGGAACTGCAGGACCAAACATGTATCAGTTTAAAGTTGTATTGCACTCCGGCGAAAATCAATTCCGCGTGAAGCAAGTAGATTACTCGGGGCAGGCGCGCACCAGCCCTGTTGCGAAAGTAACGAGCAACAAGCCTGAAATTAAGTTCTTCCCTGTTAAAGCGAAAACAGAAATTACTTTCGAAGGCGGTGAAACGATGTACGAAATCTACGATCAGTTTGGTAACATCGTGAAGAAAGGCTTCGGAACAAAGATTGATGTTACTGGTCTTGCAAAAGGCGGGTACTTCCTCAACTACGATAACAAAACTGCAGAATTCTTTAAGCAGTAAATCAAAAGATAAACCACACGAAAACCCCGATTTATTCGGGGTTTTTTTATTTTCATCCCATGAGAAAAATTGAACACTTAGGCATTGCCGTAAAAGACCTTCAGAAGTCGAATGAGTTATTCTCCAAACTGTTCGGCAGAACGCCCTACAAAGAAGAGCGTGTAGAAAGTGAAGGCGTAGCTACTTCCTTTTTCATGATGGGTGAAACTAAAATCGAATTATTGGAAGCAACACGCGAAGACAGTGCCATTGCCAAATTCATCGAAAAGCGCGGAGAAGGCATTCACCACATTGCTTTTGACGTGGAAGATATTCATGCCGAAATGAAACGCTTGCAGGCGGAAGGTTTCACTGTGCTCAATGAGCAACCGAAATTCGGTGCTGATAATAAACTCATTTGTTTCCTGCATCCGAAAGACACCAACGGTGTGCTGATCGAATTGTGCCAAGAACGCCCATAAACTAATGCAGGATTTGCCTTACTACGTCTTCTACGCGCTGATGTTTTTCCAGCAACGTTGCTTGTAGTCCTGCTTGCAAAGCTCCTGCAACATGATGATGTGTGTCGTCGATAAATAACGTTTCGTGCGGCAACAAATTATTCTCTTGCAGTACGAACTCGAATGCCGCTACATCCGGCTTGCGCAAACCGATTTCGCACGAATAGTAAGCGCGGTTAAAATATGTTTTCAGGTCGTTTACGCCTTGCGCTGCGCTCAAATAAGTGCTAAAGTGACGCACATGAATGTGATTGGTATTGCTCAGCAAATAAATGGGCATACGTTCTTTCAATTCCAGCAACCACTGTAAACGTGCTGCCGGAAAATCAAGAATCATAGCATTCCACGCAGCATCCAATGCCTCATCTGAAACGGACTGCGGCATAAATTCCCGCAAGTAATTTCTAAAATCTTCATCAGAAATTTCACCGCGATCCAAACGGTCAAACACATCGCTTTGTTTCAATTGGGTGTACGCGGCATCGAAATTTGCTGCGCCCAACTTTTTGAATGCATCGGAAGTCGCTTGGAAATCGAGATTAATTAAAACACCGCCCAGATCGAAAATGATTTGCTTCGCCATGGCGCGAAAATACGCATACTCCGCAATCGTCAAAACCGACCACTTACGCGCCGTTTCACTACAATTAACAAATAATTGTTGCGGCACTTATTTGGTCGAAGTAACTTGTGTACAATCAATACAAAGCCCATGAAACGTCTCCTACTTGCTACTGCGGTCTTTTGCCTTCCATTTGCGGTTTCCGCTCAATTCGGCATGACCATGAACTACGCGTTTAGCGCTCCTCAAGGCATGATGGCCAAATCGCTGAACAACGCACACGGTTTCGGCATGGATTACTACTACGCGCCCACGCGCTTGCCCATCAGTATGGGACTTACGTTCGCGTATAACGCTTACGGTATGCACACGCGCAACTTTTTATTTAACGCTACAGACGGTTCCCAAATCAACACCACGCTTTCTGTAAACAATTCCTTCATCAATACCGGCATGTATTTGCGTTACGCATTTGCACCCGCAGAAGCACGATTGATTCCATACGCCGATGTTCGTTTAGGCGGTGCATTTTACAATACCAATTTGGTGATTGCAGATCCTGCCGATACAGATAATTGTCGTCCGCTGGTTAATGACCTGCTGCAAAAAGACAAAGCACTCACGGGCTATGTTGGAGGAGGGTTAGATTACCGATTGACTAACCTCAGCAACGCCTGTGGCAATTCCATTTCTTATTTGTTTTTGTCTGTCGGCATGCACATGGGCGGTCCTGTAAGTTATATGAACGTAGATAAAGACTTAGATCCGAATGCACAGCCACAGCAAAACAACACACCGCACAATCACGGAGCCGGCGAATCGAAAAACGGACGCGATCCTATTTATGCGGATTTTATCAATACGCAAACTCAGGTAGTGCATGCGCATCACGTAGGTTACGTGTACACCGCACCAATTCAGTTATTAGAGTGTAAGATTGGTCTGCGCATTTTATTTACAGGAGATTGTAAGTTTCGGTAGTATGTACAGCCTTCTACCCCTGCGATATTCCGGGTGTTCCGCCTTTGCGTAACTCCAGCACCGTTACCTCCGGCCAAATACCTACGCGTCCGGGAAATGCCAGAAAACCAAAGCCGCGGTTGACGTACAAATAACGACGTTGTACTTCATGATACAATCCTGCCCAATGCGGATAACGGAATTGAACCGGACTAAATTTTATTCCGGGAATTTCTACGCCAAACTGCATACCGTGTGTGTGACCCGCCAACGTTAAATGCACTTGAGTGCGATGCTTACTCACGATGTTGTCCCAGTGTGATGGGTCGTGAGAAAGCAACACTTTAAATCCGTCTTGCGGAACAGCTTCCAGTGCTTTGTCCAAATCGCCGTGTTGTACAAATCCTCCCGTGCCCCAATTTTCTACACCCACCAAATACAATTTTTCGCCGTTGCGTTCAATAACATGATGCTCATTGCGCATCAAACGAAATCCGATTTCTTCGTGTGTTGCTAAAAGATTGCTGAAATTTTGCTGCTTCTCTGCAGCGGAATCCCAACGAATGTAATCGCCGTAATCGTGATTACCCAATATAGAGAACTTGCCTTCCTTGGCATTCAGTTGTGCTAACTCCGATTTCCACGGCAACATTTCGGCCGCCATGTTATTAACCAAATCACCGGTAAACACTAGTAAATCGGAGCGTTGATCGTTGGCCAATTGAATACCTCGACGCACAGCTTCGCGATCGCTTTCAGGATCAAAGCTTCCAATATGTATGTCGGAGAGTTGTGTTATGGTGAACCCGTCGAAGGCATCCGGCAAATCATGAAACCACAACGTTTCTTTACGTACACGAAAACGGAAACGTCCCGCCAACACGCCATGTGCCACGCCCAACAACGGAATCATCGCAATACCTAATGCCACCTGACTGATAAACTTCCTTCTCGAATTATCCGTAACATGTTCTACCGATGGCGACATCCAGTTTTGCACCAACTGATAACCGCTTTTTAAAATACGATACACATCTTCGCCCATCAACACCAATAAGAACAGGAGCTTCGGGACGAAGAACATAATCCATACGCCCATGAACGTCATGAAGGCACGTGGCATTCCCTTCTCGGTGGGTAAGAAAAAAAATAACGCTATCGCCCAAACAAACAAAGCAATGTTGACCAACCAATACGCCCAATGAATGATGCGGCGTGTGCGTGCTTCAAATCCTGAGGTTACGGTTCGTACTCCTGAAAAGACGTACCAGTCCACCAGAAACAAGATTCCGAAAAAAATAATAATGCCAATAAAGGATGGTCCTGTTCGCATAGCGCGGGCAAAGTTACGGGAAGGTGGTCGTTTAAAAGCCGATAATTATTGTAACATACGTGCTCA
Source organism: Bacteroidia bacterium (assembly GCA_044344795.1). GTDB lineage: Bacteria > Bacteroidota > Bacteroidia > Palsa-965 > Palsa-965. Next base: position 103,979 of record JBIJCF010000005.1, read on the forward strand.
AAAAGTGTTTAGCCTCATCACTGTGCCGATGTTTTTATATTTTTGCGCACTCCTCGCGAGGGATTGTGCAAGCAATCGGGGCCTATAGCTCAGTGGTTAGAGCAGCGGACTCATAATCCGTTGGTCGCAGGTTCAAGTCCTGCTGGGCCCACAAAAGCTGTCTTCACAGACAGCTTTTTATATTTACGCAAAACAGTGCAATGGAGAATATGTATATGTCGTGCTGTTTATTGCCCGATGTACGCATCAATCACCTCAGCAAAATGACGATGTTCTAATTCGTGGATGCGTTGTGCTAATTCTTCCGCCGTACTTCCTTCCGGAATGTCCGCTTCAAACTGCGCAAGGTGTTGCCCTTCATCAAAATGTTCGTTCACCAAATGAATCGTAATCCCCGATTTCCTCTCTCCCGCCGCAATTACCGCTCGATGCACGTGCATGCCGTACATACCTTTACCGCCAAACTTGGGCAATAAAGAAGGGTGAATGTTTATTATTCCGTCCGGAAATTCCCGCACCAACCAAGAAGGAATTAGCAATAAAAAGCCGGCGAGCACAATAAGTTCAATGCCCCGTTCGCTTAATTCAGAAAGAAATTTCTTCTCCTCCTGAAACATTGACTTATCAATAATCAGTGTTTCTACGCCAAACTCTGCTGCCACTTGCAAAACACCGGCATCCGGTTTGTTGCACACCACTAATGTAACTTGCGCGTGCGGATGCAACTCAAAATAACGAATCACTTCCCGCGCATTAGTACCGGCTCCAGATGCAAATATGGCTATGCGTTTCACGCTGCGAAGGTACGATTCCGATAACAACGAGAGGATATGTTGTACATTAGTAGCTATGAGTGGTTCTTCATTTATTCCTTTCGCGCGATCTGTCATTACCGACGAACAAATTTTGGAGCAATCGAAATTGTTTTACACGCAAATGCAAACACGACGCAGTGTGCGACACTTTTCCGATCGTCCGGTTGACCATGAAGTGCTCGACCATATTATTCTTACCGCCGGCACAGCTCCTTCAGGCGCACACAAACAGCCCTGGCATTTTTGTGTTATTCGAGATCCGGACATGAAACGACAAATACGTGAAGCCGCGGAAAAAGAAGAATACGAAAGTTACAACGGGCGTATGACGGAGGAATGGTTGCGCGATTTGCAGCCGCTGGGAACCAATTGGCAAAAACCATTTTTAGAAATTGCTCCTGCGCTTATTGTTGTTTTTCGAAAGCCTTATGAATTGGTTGATGGAGTAAAGAAGAATAACTATTACGTGAATGAATCCGTTGGATTAGCATGCGGTTTTTTACTCGCGGCCATTCATCAGGCAGGATTGGTTTCGCTAACACATACGCCAAGTCCTATGAACTTTCTCACTCAATTGTTAAGGCGTCCTGAAAATGAAAAACCGCATTTGTTAATCCCCGTCGGACATGCTGCAGAGGACTGCGAAGTCCCCGATTTACACAGAAAGTCGCTAAATGAAATTGTAACCCACTATTAATCAGTGTTTTAATTAATTTTTTGTTTTTGTCCGCATCCCTATATCTTTGCATGCAACTTTTAACTTAAAAACAATACAAAATGTCAGACATTTCAACAAAAGTGAAAGCGATCATCGTTGACAAATTAGGCGTTGACGAAAAAGAAGTTACTGAAAATGCCAGCTTCACCAACGACTTGGGCGCTGACTCACTCGACACAGTTGAATTAATCATGGAATTCGAGAAAGAATTCAACATTGCAATTCCTGATGATCAAGCCGAGAAGATCAACACCGTTGGAGAAGCGGTTAAATACATTCAGGAACACGCGAAGTAATTCTTCGACCTTTCACCAAACTTTCAGGGCATGCAATTAAAGCGGGTGGTTATTACCGGGCTGGGCGGAATTACGCCGCTTGGTAACAATGTACAGGATTTCTGGACTAATCTGGTAGCCGGCGTCAGTGGCGCTGCGCCCATTACGCATTTTGATGCCTCTAAATTCAAAACTCGTTTTGCGTGCGAAGTCAAAGGCTTCAATCCGGAAGAGTATTTTGATAGAAAAGAAGCCCGAAAGCTGGATCCTTTTTGCCATTACGGCATCGCCGCAGCTGTTCAGGCTGTAGGCGATGCCGGACTGGAAAACGGCAACATCGATAAAACTCGTGTTGGTGTTATTTGGGGTTCCGGAATTGGTGGTTTAAAGACTTTTCAGGATGAATGTTTCGGATTTGCAAAAGGCGACGGTACTCCGCGCTTTAATCCGTTCTTCATTCCTAAAATGATCGCCGATATTTGCGCCGGTCATATTTCTATGCGGTTCGGCTATCACGGGCCCAATTACACCACGGTAAGTGCTTGTGCTTCTTCTACCAACGCGTTAATTGATGCGTTTACGTACATCCGTTTGGGGAAAGCCAATGTTATTGTTACCGGTGGTTCTGAAGCTGCAATTAATGAAGCCGGTATTGGTGGATTTAACGCAGCACAAGCCATGAGTACACGCAACGATGATCCTGCAGGCGCTTCTCGTCCTTACGACAAAGAACGCGACGGATTTGTGTTAGGTGAAGGCGGTGCTTGTTTGATTTTCGAAGAACTTGAACACGCTAAGGCTCGTGGTGCGAAAATTTATGCAGAAGTTGTTGGCGGCGGCATGAGTGCAGATGCGCATCATATCACGGCTCCACATCCGGAAGGTTTGGGCGCTGCATTGGTTATGCGTAATGCGTTGGAAGACGCGGGCATGAAGCCGGAAGAAATTGATTACATCAACACCCACGGCACTTCTACGCCATTGGGTGATACTGCTGAATTGAAAGCGATTGCTGCCGTATTCGGTGAGCATGCTTTTAAAATGAACATCAGCGCTACCAAATCCATGACCGGCCACTTGTTAGGTGCAGCAGGCGCATTGGAAGCAATGGCAACTGTACTGGCGGTTAAAAACGATATCATTCCTCCAACGATCAATCATGTGAATGATGATCCGGAAGTTGATCCGCGCTTTAACCTGACTTTCAATAAAGCACAACACCGTACCGTGAATGCTGCTATCAGCAATACGTTCGGTTTTGGCGGGCACAATGCTGCAGTGGTAGTTAAGAAGTACAAGGGCTAATCGCTTTGATCCAAACCTTACAAGACTTATTCGAGAACGGGCGCGATAAGGATTTGCGCCGATCGTTAAGCAACTTGTTAGGATTTCGTCCCGGCAATCTCAGTATTTATCGCAAGGCTTTCACGCACAGTTCGGCGGCGAATTTGTCCAAAATTTCAGGGCAACCCGTAGAAAGTTACGAACGCCTGGAATTCCTTGGTGACGCGGTTTTGGGCGCTGTCATTGCCGACTATCTTTTCAAGAAATTTCCTTTTAAAGACGAAGGCTTTTTAACGAAAATGCGCTCGCGCATTGTGAGTAGGCAAACGCTAGGAAAATTGGCCGTGAAATTCGGTATTCAGGATTTTATTTCTGCCGAAAGCGGATTAGCGGGAAGAAGCCATTCCATTAACGGCGATGTTTTTGAAGCTTTAATTGGCGCTATCTACATGGACAAAGGCTATGCATTCACCGCCAAGTTCATCAATCGCACCATTCTGAAATACCACCTCGATATCGACGAAATTGAAAATACGGACACGGATTTCAAGTCGAAACTGATTGAATGGGCGCAGAAAAACAAAAAAGAGCTGCGTTTTCGTTTGGTGGACGAAGAAGGCACAGGACACCAGAAGCTATACGCAGTGCAGGTTACCATTGATGGAGAAGCCTACGGAGAAGCCCGTCATACCTCGAAAAAACGCGCCGAGCAGGAAGCGGCCGGCCATTGTTTAGATCGCCTCTCCTAAACAGATTTAGCGATTTTTTAACACGAAATCCACAATTTTCGGGCAACTTAGGCAACCTTTTACCGTCATCATAGCGTAAAAGGTAACGAACAACCAATCAGGTTTATGACCGATCACGAATTGATAGCGGGGTGTTTACGTCAGGACAGAACTTGTCAGGAGGCGCTGTACAAGCGTTTTTACGGCAAGATGCTGGGTGTAACCATGCGCTACGCTCGCGATCGCGATGAGGCTCGTGACATGTTGCAGGAAGGGTTCATTAAAGTGTTTACATCAATTTCCAACTTCTCCGGAAAGGGTTCTTTTGAAGGATGGGTGCGAAGAATTGTAGTCAACACGTCCATTGATCATCTTCGGAAAAACAAACACGAGTACATGATTGTATCCACCGTTCATTCCCGCGACGGCGATTTGCCCGATGCTATTGAAGAAGCCGATGAAAACGAATTGCTTCAACTCAGCGAAGAGCAACTGATCGCCTGCATACAGCAGTTAAGCCCTGCATACCGTGCGGTGTTTAACTTGTATGTGATGGAAAATCTTCCGCACAAGGAAATTTCCGAACGCCTGGGCATCAGCGAAGGAACTTCTAAATCCAACTTGGCAAAAGCTCGTTACCAACTGAAAAAAATCCTGTATCAAAAAATTCGAACATCGCATGGAGAACAGACATTTACACGATGACCAGCTCTTCCGGCAGTTGAACGAACGGTTGGGTGACTACGAGGCTCCTTATGAGGCGGCTGACTGGGACGCTATGAATCGCTCGCTGGATCAACTGCCTAAGTCAAACCGCTTTCGATGGAAATTTTCATTGAATAACATCCTGATTGTATTGGGCATTACGGGCTTATCCATTACCGGATATCTCGTGGGCAAATCCAGTGCAGGTGTAGAGCAACAAGCGCCAATCCCGGCTTCAGAAGCGGCATTCAATACAACTTCTTCTGCACCGGCCATGACGGTGAATGCGCCGGCGACAACAACCGACCACAATGTGGTTAACGAAACGGAAACAGTTGCTGCGACAACTCCTTCCGTTGTGAACACATCAAAAAAGCAGTCGCCGGAAAGCCGCTCCGATCTTCGCTTTGGTGATCAGATCGATCCATTAAAAGGATTCGTGAAACCAACACATGAAGACCCGACTGTGATCAGCAAAGTAGATAGCGGAAAGAAAATTGAAGTGTACTACGACATTGAAAATGGCAAAGTCACTCCAATTGTTGTTCCTCAAAAGGATAACGCTACCGACGACGTGACACCGAAGGATGCTCCTGTAGGTCCCGCCAGTGAAGGTCGCGCTGCATTCGGCGACGATCGTCAATAAGCATTATTACATCGCCACAGGCAACGCGTAGGCAAACCCGTCGTCTGATTATCGGCTAAACACTCTTCTCATGAAACACATGTACAACATGGCAATGCTGTGTCTGATCGGCACGTTGCTATCCACCAAAATATTCGCACAAGATCCGGAGTTCACGCAGTTTTATGCGAATCCGCTGTATCTCAATCCTGCATTAGCGGGAAATAAAATTTGTACGCGCGTCGGTATCAACTACCGCGCTCAATGGCCCAACATTCACGGTACGTACAACACAACAGGTTTTTACATCGACAAATTAGTGCACCAGGTTAAAGGCGGTATCGGCCTTGTTGCTATGCACGACCGCGCAGGAAAAGGAACGCTGAATACTACAGGCGTTGGTTTAATTTATGCACCGCATGTTAAAATTAATCGCAATACGACGTGGACTGTCGCCCTTCAAGCGGGGTACTGGCAAAAATCATTGAACGTAGAAAATTTGAACTTCGGTGATGAGATTGATCCTCACCGCGGTTATATTTTTAATACGCAAGAGCAGCTACAATCGGCTGCTGTAGGCAACTTCGACCTCTCTGCAGGAACAGTACTCACCATGAAACATTTTTTTGTCGGCGGTGCAGTGCATCATATTCTTGAACCGAACGAAAGTTTTCTCGAAGGCAACAGTCCGTTGCCGCGTAAATATACGGTGCATGCCGGCGGCATTATTCGTACTTCGAAAAGTCATGATGGTGATTCTTACATTTCACCCAACATCATGTATCGTCAACAAGGCAATTTCCAGCAATTCAATTTAGGCGTGTATTTAAAACGCGAATCTATTGTAGGTGGCTTGTGGTACCGCGGCAACGATGCGTTTATTGTGTTTCTCGGTTTGGAAAAAGAACGCATGCGTATCGGATACAGTTATGACGTTACGGTTTCTCGCTTGACGAATGCATCTGCAGGTGCACATGAAATTTCGCTCGGTTATCAATTCTCGTGCAAAATGCCGAGTAAAAAATATCGTCCGGGCATCTGCCCGAGCTGGTGATTGTTCGATTAGTTAGGTGTGATCCGTCGTAACTGCTTGGTGTTGCGGCGGATTTCTTTTTTGCATTATACTGAAATTATTCCCGTTAAAAAGGAACGTCTTGTGTAACGTATCTTTATCCGCTCATGTCCGATAACGTTCCGTTAAAAGAGTCTATCCTTTCCTTGCCTGATGCACCCGGTGTGTATCAGTACTATGACGCAGCTGGAGCCATTCTGTATATCGGCAAAGCGAAGAATTTAAAAAAGCGCGTTTCCTCCTATTTCACGGCGCAAGACAAACACTCGGGCAAGACGCAGGTGCTGGTAAAAAAAATTCATTCGCTTCAATTTATCATGGTGGAAAGCGAGCTGGATGCGTTATTGCTGGAGAACAATTTAATCAAGAAGTATCAGCCTCCGTATAACATCCGACTCAAAGACGACAAAACGTATCCGTGGATTTGTATCAGTAACGAACGCTTTCCACGTATCTTTCCCACGCGGCACGTGGACAAACAACAAGGGCAATATTTCGGACCATATGGCAATGTGAAAGTGATGTACACCGTATTGGATCTGATTAAAGCGATGTATCCGTTACGTAATTGTCGCTTGAATCTTGCGCAACAACACATTGATGCCGGCAAGTACAAAGTGTGTTTAGAATATCATATCGGCAACTGCCTCGGACCGTGCGAAAATCATCAAAGCGAAAACGACTACAACACCGCTATTCGCCAAATCAAGGACATTTTAAAAGGAAACCTAACCGCGGTTAATAAACAGTTGCGGGAGCTGATGCACACTTACGCTGCCGAGTTACAATTTGAACGGGCACAGAGCGTGAAAGAAAAAATTGATGCGCTGGAATCGTATCAAAGTAAATCTACCGTTGTTTCACCTACCATTACCAACGTGGATGTGTGCGCGTTCCGTTCCGACGACAAAAGCGGTTATGCCAACTTCTTGAAAGTGGTGGACGGCGCAATTGTTCAGGCGCATACCATTGAAATGAAAAAGCGACTCGATGAATCCGATCCGGAATTGTTGCAGTTGGCCATCGTTGAATTTCGAGAACGCTTCGAGAGTCATGCGGATGAAGTAATCGTGCCATTTTTTCCCGAAGTGCAATTGCCGGAAGTTTCTTTTCATGTGCCTCAACGCGGAGACAAAAAGAAATTGCTCGAACTTTCCGAACGTAACCTCGATTACTATATCAAGGAAAAATCGAAAAAGGAAGAACTGGTTGATCCCGAACGGCACACCAATCGCATCATGCAAACGATGATGAAAGATTTGCGCTTGTCCGAAGAACCGCGCCACATCGAGTGTTTCGACAATTCCAACTTTCAGGGAACAGATGCTGTTTCGGCAATGGTAGTTTTTCGTGACGGGAAACCGAGCAAAAAGGACTATCGCATTTTTAATGTGAAAACCGTCGAAGGTCCTGATGATTTCGCCACCATGCGCGAAGTTATTTTCCGTCGTTACAAACGCGTTTCGGAAGAAGCATTGGAATTTCCGCAGCTCGTCATTATCGACGGAGGCAAAGGTCAACTTTCTGCCGCTATGGACGCGCTGGAGGAATTGGGCTTGCGCGGAAAAATGGCGGTCATCGGTATTGCGAAACGCTTAGAGGAAATTTATTATCCCGGCGATTCTATCCCGATGTACCTCGATAAAAAATCGGAATCCTTGCGCATCATTCAACATGCACGCGACGAAGCGCACCGCTTTGGTATTACCAAACACCGTAAAAAACGCAGCAAATCGGTTATTAAAACCGAACTCACACAAATTGCGGGCATCAGCGATACTTCGGCTCAAAAGCTCCTGCGCGAATTCGGTTCCGTGCAACGTATTAAAAATGCCAACGCGGATGAACTCGCCGCAGTCGTTGGTCCTGCAAAAGCGCAACTGGTAGTCAAGCACTTCCAACAGCCCGACTCTCCACGTTCCTAGAAACGCGGGAATGCCTATCTTTACGCCACATTTTCCATTTATGACTCATCAACTTTCAGAACAAGAAATTGTTCGCCGTCAAAAGCTCGACCAACTCCGCGCAGCAGGTATCAATCCGTATCCTGCAGAAGAATTTACCATCAACGCCACCGCGGCCGATATACACGAAAATTACGAACGCGATAAAACCAACTACAAAGACATTTCCATCGCAGGACGCATCATGAGTGTGCGCGTGATGGGCAATGCGTCTTTCGCGGAAATTCAAGATCAAACCGGACGCATTCAAATTTATGTGCGTCGCGATGACATCTGTCCCGGCGAAGATAAATCCATGTACAACACGGTATTCAAAAAACTGTTGGACATCGGCGACATCATCGGCATCACAGGTTATGTGTTCACGACTCAAGTTGGTGAAATTTCAATTCACGTCACTTCTTTGAAGTTGTTATCCAAAGCCTTGCGTCCATTGCCGATTGTAAAAACCGACGAATCCGGAAATACGTTTGATGCGGTTACTGATCCCGAATTCCGCTACCGTCAACGCTATGCGGATTTGTTGATCAACGCTAACGTGAAGGACACTTTTGTGAAGCGCACAAAAATGATGAATGCCATTCGCGAGCACCTGAATAATTTAGGACTACTCGAAGTGGACACGCCCGTGTTGCAACCTATTCCCGGCGGGGCAGCGGCGCGTCCGTTTGTTACGCACCACAACGCGCTCGACGTGCCGTTCTATCTACGTATCGCGAACGAATTGTATTTGAAGCGTCTCGTAGTTGGCGGTTTCGACGGCGTGTATGAATTCTCCCGCAACTTCCGCAACGAAGGCATGGACCGCACGCACAATCCGGAGTTTACCGTGTTGGAATTTTACGTGGCGTATCGCGATTACGAATGGATGATGAAAACCTGCGAAACCATGTTGGAAAAAGTGGCGCTGGCATTGCACGGCACCACCGAAGTTCCTATGGGCGATAAAGCCATCAACTTCGCTGCGCCTTTCAAGCGTATTACCTTATTCGATGCCATCAAAGAACACACCGGCATTGACGTTACTGCACTCAACGACGAAGAGCTGAAAACTGCAGCACGTAACCTCGGTTGCAATATCGACAACACCATGGGACGCGGTAAAATTATTGACGCCATTTTTGGTGACAAGTGCGAAGGCACTTACGTGCAGCCTACGTTCATCACCGACTATCCCGTGGAGATGAGTCCGTTAACCAAAAAGCACCGCAGCAAAGAAGGACTCGTAGAACGTTTTGAGTTAATGGTCAACGGCAAAGAGTTGGCGAATGCTTACAGCGAGTTGAACGACCCTGTTGATCAGCGCGAGCGTTTTGAAGAACAAGTAAAACTCATGGAACGCGGCGACGATGAAGCCATGTACATCGATCACGACTTTTTACGCGCGTTGGAATACGGCATGCCACCAACGGCCGGTATCGGCATTGGCATCGATCGTTTAACTATGATCATGACCAACAACGCATCCATACAAGACGTTTTGTTCTTCCCGCAAATGCGTCCCGAAAAGTGGGATTAATACTAACCGTGCTTACGAAATAAAAAATGCTCCGCTTTGGAGCATTTTTTGTTAGTGAGTGTGCCCTCCTCCGGAAAGGCGTCATTGGAAGACCTGTTATAATAACCCATAACACCTTCGCCAGTTAAACAGTATTCTATCATCTGTTTAATGGAGGATTGATTCATGTCTCACAAGTTTCGCAGCCAGGTGAACGGCCGGACTCTTTAATTAAATTATAGCTTCGAAGCATCAATCGTTCGAAGTGCGATTTTAGGGCTGCGCGCAGGAGTACTGTCAAAGTACATTCATTTTTTAAGCAAAATATAGTCAGGATTGGATTTGGAAATTATAAAATTTAAAGTGTCGCCGACATTTACGTTTTTTATTGTATAGTCCCTAAGGGAATAGCAAGTATGGAGTGTTCCATTTGAAGTTTCATATTTAATATCGATTTGATCATATTTAATTTTGGAATGTCTGCGATTATAATATTTCGAATGTGAGCGTTCAACGATTCCGACAATCGGTACTCCATCAATTTTTAATTGAGAGTTAATCTTATCATCTACCTTGTCCTCAATAAAACTTTGAATTCGAAAGCCAATTAGCAAATAAATAATCATAGAGAACATTCCTATTATTGAACCAATTCCGACCAATAATTTTTTGTTTATTCTAATCTTTCGAAGACTACTCTCGAGTTTTTTCGAAGAAGATAATCTAATGCCAAAAATCACAAATAACAATGCATATCCAAATGTTGAGATTAAAAATGTTCTATTTCCCAAATCAGATTTGGCGCATTGGATATGTCCCCTATTATATAGATCTAAATAAACATAAAGTATGGCAATAACACTTAATAGAATTAAAACATTTCCAATCCATTTTCTAACTTTATCCTTCATGATATCTATCGTGTGTGCTGCACTCTAAATGGTCGGCGCTGTACTTTCGGGCGGGTTTCGGAGGATAAAGTTGCAATTTGTCGCTAAAGTTCAATAGAGGGACAAAACTCCATGTTTACACGTCGCCCGGCCTCACAGGAAACCCGTATTGGCGGTTGGTTTTTATTTTGTCTTTATGTTATCAAAACTCCACTTAGGTAAGGCAAAGTTCATTACAATTTTTTCGTGTCGTTTACCTATTTCAATTTTTCCCCATGTATTAGGTTTTTTGTCTTTGTCCGTAAAGTCAACTATTTCTGCTTGTTGCCTTAAAAGTGGATTTGATTTGTAGGAAATAAGCTTTTCTGAAAATGGCTTGTTTCCAATAGACGCGTTATGTGAACCTGAAATAAGCATTAGATTTCCCAAACAGTTCAACTCTTTCTCGGCAAAGCCTTCAAGATATTTATTGTTTACGTCAACATCATATCCTGTTGCAATCGGCTCACCATTCGTTGGGTTTTGCGGTGAAATGTGTTCAATTTGCTCCCTTTCTATTGCTCCATTTCCAATGCTGTAACCCTTACCTTGTATAAACTCTTCATATTTCCAAAGCAAATAACGCAAAACGGGATTTTCATACATATATCCGTTCAAAAAATCTTTTGTTCTATTATCGCCCCAATAGTAAGAGTCATTTAATTTTGTTTTGAAATGAATTTTCAATTCGTCAAGGTCGCCATTATAGGCCAATAAAATTTCATTTAATCTGCTTACAAAGTCTGCACGACTGCTAATTAATGTGTAACGAAATACAACAACTTCTAAAATGTTGTAGAGGGTATTTAAATAATCTTCATTGCCATTGTGGTATCTATAGCCTTTAATCACGAAAGGATACACAAACGCCGGCATTGATAGCTCTCGCAAATCTTGCAAATACGGCAACTTTGAATTTTCCATCTTTTTGATGATGGAGAAGGATGTGTGTAACTCCGTTACAAAATCTTTAATCCACTTTACTTTCTGGTTGTCTGACGAACCTTTAAACACGTCCTTTATATCGTCTATTGTCCTATATGGATAGCCCTTAATGAAAGCATTGCAATGATAAATTAGTACACTGTCTTCATTTATTTTCAAATCGTTTATGATTAGATAAATCAACTCAAATACTCTGGCGACAAATTCAATGTTTGTTTCAGTTTCATCTGCTGGACTGTAAACATACATTTGATACATAAAGTAAGATTTGATTTTTTCCATATTGGTCAAATCTTTACCACGATTATTTTGCAGTTCGAACATTAAAGCGGAATCCTTTTTACCGCGTAATTCGATACAAGTAAGTTCTGTTGATTCCAGCTTTTGAAATATCTTCAATAAGACTTCGGTGGTCAGTTTGTCGAGTTCTGTCGTAAAGAATTTTTTGCCGTTCTCAATTCTTTTTTGAGATGGCGTAGCGGTTTCAAAATTTGATTTTCCTTCAATAATTAAAGTGTCAAAACAAGCCCTGTCATATTCAACCGGCCTCAATTTTGTGTTTCCGCCATTTTTTAAATAGATTTTTTCTTTTGAATCGAGGTCGATTTTAGTTTCAATTTCTTTTTCCGTTGCGCTACGTTTTTTCAAAACATCGAGTAACGCACGAATTAAAATTGTCAATGTCGTTAGACGTTGTTGCCCGTCAATGATTTCGTATTGAATGTCTTTTTTGACAGTTTCAAGTAATAAGTTTCCATAGAAGTAGTTATTGTCTCCTTCAATTTGTTCTTGCAAGTCGGTTAAAAATATATTCCATTGGTCCTTGTCCCAAGAGTAGGCGCGCTGGTACACTGGAATGATAAAATGTTTTTGCGAACTGTCAAATAGCCCGAGAACCGTTGTTGGTCTAAATTGCATATTTTATTACTTGTTAAATTGTGCGCTTGTGGGATGTTTAAAGTGCCGGCAAAAGGTTTGCAGCAGGAGAAGTTGCCTTGTGTTGTCCCGAAGCTTCGGGA